>JBGSUL010000084.1:0-3912 GCA_041736155.1 Bdellovibrionales bacterium | reverse complement strand
GTAGCGGTGTTTAGTGATTAAAAGCCGAACATTGAGTTTTCGAAGGGGCTCATCTTTGATTTGCACGGAGCGTTTGTCGTAAAAGCTACGGGAGGCCCCGCCGCATTTAGGGCAGATTTCAAACGGGGGTCTTTTCTTGGTGCATTCTAAGGTGAGGTATCCATTTTTATGTGTGACTTTGTGAACAATGAGTTCAGGAAGAGCGGCAAATTGTGTTAACTTGACGTCGAGCATAGGTCTTAGATCTCCTGTTAAAATGTTTGTGTCGTAACAACACTTTAACTGAGTCTTAGGCCTGTGCTCACTTGCTATTTAACGCTCCGTCTCCCACCTTCAATAGGGAAGAACCCTTAATCAAAAGCGCCTTCCAAATAAGCTAAAAATTCTCAGATCTTATTAAACCAACTCTAACAAAGCACAGAGTCTGTCGAAATGACCGGAAATGTACCCCAATTTCATAGTGAGGTGACACGAAGGTAACAGCGACCGTGACACGCTAGAAAGTAATACTGGAGAGGATTTCAGGCACTTTTGATCTTTTAAAAAGGAGCCAAATATGAATTCTGTCACGAAAGCTATTTTAACCATTTTTCTGTTACTTTTTGCCTTCAATCGTTTACTGCAAGCACATGAAGTGAGTCGTCAGTTGCTCTTTAAACGTGCGCAGAAGGGGTTTTCGTCGCTTGAGAAGTTTAATGAGAAGCTATGGCAAAGAAAACATGAAAAATAGCTCTCTTCTTTGACCTATTACCATCAGTCCTATAAGAATTTAATGTGCCTTATCAAAATAAGAAATTTATTAAAATAAGATTGTTCATAATCCACTGGTATGATTTTTTTTATCAGAAAGTACAATCTACTCTCAATAATCCTGCGCACCTGCAATCAATTTCTCTGTGGGTGGCAGCTATTTCTGTAGGCTTGTGCTCGGTAATTTATGCAAAATTATTTAATGCCTCCGAACATCTTTTTTTGAAGATTCTAAATTCCAGCGAATATGCCGCATTCTTGATTTCACCCATCCTCTTTTTGCTATCCTGGTTTGTCGTTAAAAGATTCGCCCCAGAAGCCGCAGGAAGTGGCATTCCACAAATAATGGCAGCAAATGAAACTGAGTATTCAAATAAAAATTTAGGTTATTTAGATAAACTTTTAGGCCTTAAAACCTCTTTTATTAAAATAATAAGCTCACTCCTTTGTGTGATTGGAGGTGGAGCCATTGGAAGGGAAGGCCCAACGCTTCAAATTAGCGCAAGTATATTTCATTTCTTCGGAACCAAAACCAAACGATTTTTACCTGATGTAGATGAACATACTTGGGTGGTTGCCGGTGCTGCATCTGGCCTCGCATCAGCATTTAACACGCCTCTTGGCGGCATCGTTTACGCCATTGAGGAACTGGGGCTAGTCCATTTTTCCAAAATTAGAACTGCTCTCATCAGCGGTGTCATCGTTTCCGGACTAATGGCTCAATGGTTGCTCGGGAGCTACCTATATCTTGGTTTCCCCGACATTAAGGAAATAAATTACTCATTTTTTCCAGTAGTGATTTTCACCGGACTATTTTGTGGGTATTTAGGTGCTATTTTCGGCTTCGTATTGTTAAAACTTCTCAACGTTCGACTCGCCATAAAAAGTAATTGGAAATTAGCAATACTGACAATTTTATGCGGAATTTCCATGGCCAGTCTTGCTTATTACAACAAAAATTCTAGCGGCACGGGAATAAATCTAACCGCACAATTTTTGTTTAACAAAAACCATGCTGATCTTGAAATCATATTTATCCGATTTTTTGGAACAATTATTTCCTATATTTCTGGAGCTGCAGGCGGCATTTTTTCACCCTCACTTACAATTGGCGCAACAATAGGTTCATATCTTTCTGTGCTTATAAATAGCACAAACTCTAATTTAATGGTTCTTCTTGGCATGATAGGATTTCTCACCGGGGTGACGAGAACGCCATTTACATCCTTTATTCTTGTTTTAGAAATGACAGACCGTCATTCGTCGGTCTTTCCAATGATGCTGGTTGCACTCTCTGCTCAATGGGCCGCTTCCATGATTGATCCGAAGTCTTTTTACGAACATGTAAAAGAAAAGTTTTTAACCCATTTCCCGACCCAAGATAAACCCATAACTAATAAGTAGCACTTGAGAATCACCAGATCTCTCCTCTTTAGAAATAAGCTGACAAAGAGTATTAACTTTGCTTACATAAATACTATATTTTAATTCTTTGGGTCCTAATACTAGGAGTTTTCGGAGAGTAGGGTCGCTTTCTAAAGGGACTGCTACATGCAAAAATTATATTTTTGCGAAAATAAGACCATTACTATTGGCGTAGAGCTCGAAATACAACTTATAGACCCTGCAACAGGAGACCTTAAGCCTGTAGCCCCTACAATTCTCCACAAAATAAACAATGATTTAAAATATCCTCATATCAAATCTGAGATTTTTCAAAGCATGTTAGAAATTGATACCCCTATTTGTACGAACGCACATGAAGCGGGAGCTTCACTAAGAACATCTTTTGATATTGCAAGAAGCATAGCTGCTGAAAGCGATGCAAAAATTATTATGGCTGGCACCCATCCATTTGCACATTACTCCGAAAGACTACTAACACCCTCTAGTAGATATTATGATCTTGTCGATAGAAATCAGTGGATCACTCGAAGATTACAAATATTTGGCCTACATATTCACCTTGGAATGAGAAATGGTGATCATGCCATCGCCATAAACAATGCCCTCTGTCATTACTTACCCCTTATATTAGCAATTTCCGCCAGTTCACCTTTTTGGAAGAGAGAGGATACAGGATTAGCTTCTAGCAGAATTACTTTTTTTGAAGCTATTCCCACTGGAGGACACCCGTATTTGATAAACAATTGGACTGATTTTGAATCTCTGATCCAAAAATTAATTTTATCAAAGTCTATTACATCCATAAAAGACTTATGGTGGGATATTAGACCAAATATTGAGTTTGGAACAATCGAAGTAAGAATTGCAGACTGTCCAGCAACAATTAAAGAAGCAGAAGCCATTGTCGCCTTGGTTCACTCGTTAGCCCTATTTATCGACGATGAATTAACAGCAGGCAGAAAATTTAGCCCCCCTCCAGAGTGGATTTTACGCGAAAACAAGTGGCGAACATCTCGACACGGCACCGACAGTCTACTCATTCTTGATAATCAAGGTTCAACTTTGTCCTTTGAAAGAGTCTGGGAATCCTTAAAAAAAGATCTCGCGATTATTTCTCACAAGAATCATTATCAACATTACTTTAATTTTATTGATCAGATAATTAAAAAGGGACCAAGCTACTTAAGGCAACGAAAAGCCCAAAAAAGTGGATTTGAATACTTGATAAACCACCTCATAAAAGAAAATGAATTAGACACACCACTTTGGACTTAACAAACTTGAAATGTGATATGGAAGAAGAAAAAAATAAAATTATATCAATAATGACTCTATTTGTACTGCTAATAATTGGACTAATGGTATTGCGGACATGTTTTAAAATACCACTCTCTACCGAAACGAAACAAGATTCACAAACATATGATAAAATCTAACTTAATCAAAAAACTCATTTATTTGGTAATTCCATTAGTTATTTCGATATTTTTTTTCTATCAAAAAACTCAAAATACAAACCAGCCCAAAAATGACGACACAGTGAATGCTATTCATATTTATAAAGTAACAAGTGGTGAGATAGGCTGCAAGGAACTCGTTGACGATTTTTGTACAGAACTGGACTGCGGGCGTTTAGTGGGAGTCGAACCGGCTTAGAGTTGGAACGATGGCCGACTGACGTTTAATTCTGTTGCTATCTTATTTTCAAATTCCTCTGGTGGCAAGTAGCCAATGGCCGAGTGTAGCCGCTTCTTG
>JBGSUL010000099.1:0-8639 GCA_041736155.1 Bdellovibrionales bacterium | reverse complement strand
ACCTCGCGTTCAGGAAGAGAAAGCGCTTGAGTCCCATGGATGGGACGCGTCCTAAAAAAGACATGTGAAAAATTCCAGCAAAAAAATTGCATCAAAATGAGAGCGTGTGGGTGATAGCTTTATTTCAAAGAGTGGAAAATGCGTGAATCGACGTGCTACAATTAGGGTACTTAAAAGTTTTTGGGGGCTATGAAGATGAAAAAAATCCTTATCACAACCGTATGTTTTTGTTTTATCTTTGTCGGGTACCAGAACTGTGCTCCGATGTCGTCTTCGACTAACAGTACAGACAACAACTCGCAAGGCACTCCGCCGGGAGATGACCCCACTGACACTACTCCTGACGATACTCCGATTGACACGAGCTTCTGTGCGGCCACAAAAACAGTGAGTAATGGTACTCTTTGTGCTGTTAAACCCAGCGGTTTAGATTCGAGAACAAAAGACGTCAATACATTGCCAACAAATCCTGATTACGGATTTGGATACCACGCGATTGCCATCCCTACTCACTATGACCCAAATAAAGGACTATGGATTCATTTTACCGGAACCGCAGGACGTCCATATAACCAGAAGATAAGAAAATCCAGTTTTGATAATTACAATTGGCTCGATGAGATTATGTCACAAGGCTACACTGTCATCCAGCTCGCTTATGACAATGCAAAAAGCGTGAATGATATCTGTCAGCATGAAGGACTGGATCATGATAACTGTGCCGGCGAAGTGCGCGAAGAGATTTTGACGGGAGTCCCCCAATCTCTCTACGTAGACACCGACGCCTATAATAGCGTTGATTATCGGCTGCAAGTCCTTTTGACGTATTTAAAATTGCAAGCGTCAGTCAAGTTGCCATCAACGATTTTACCTACGGCGATGGATTGGTCACAGGTCACCGTGAGTGGGCACTCACAAGGTGGCAATCATGCTTATTATATCGCAAAAAATCGTGGTGTCAGATTTGCCTGCATGTTGGCTTCGCCCTATGACACGTTCGATAAGTTCGATTTGACCGCCGGGGCGATACCGATTGCCGATTGGTTTACGACAGGAGGATCGGCAACTCCTGTGAGCCGTATGGGGCAGTTTGCGACCAAAGAAGATGACCAATACAGCACATTTAACAATACGGCTCATATCGTTTTGGGAATGAAAGAAGGCCAAGAATCATTTTCGACCGATCTGGCAACGGAAGGCCTCACTGAGTACCACGACGCTGACGGGAAGGTTGTCGATGGCCACGCAGCGGCTGTCCATGATCCGAGTTTAGCCTCCTTGAGAGCGCAAGCTTGCTTTTAATTTTTAATAACCCAATACCGGGCGGAGCCAGCGTTCGGCTTCGTCCACCGTCATGTTTTTGCGGCGGGCGTAGTCTTCCACTTGGTCGCGGTTGATTTTTCCCACATGAAAGTAGGTGGCTTCGGGGCGGATGAAATAAAAACCGCAGACCGAACTTGGGGGATTCATGGCAAAGTTTTCGGTGAGTTCGACGCCAATCGTTTCACTGGTGTTGAGTAGGTTCCAGATTTTGGCTTTTTCAGTATGATCCGGGCAGGCGGGGTATCCCGGTGCGGGTCGAATCCCTTGATATTTTTCTTGGAGAATTTCGTTAAAACTAAAATACTCGCGCAGATGATAGCCCCATTCGCCGCGCACTTGTTTGTGCATGTATTCGGCAAAGGCTTCAGCGAGACGATCTCCTAAGGCCTTAACGATAATGGCCGAGTAATCGTCGTTTTGCGCAATATAATCTTGGGCAATTTGTTCGATTTCGCTTCCTGCTGTTACAACAAAGGCGCCCATCGTGTCCATCACTCCACTCGACTGTGGGGCTACGTAATCGGCTAAGCTGCGGTGGAAGGTGCCGGATTCTTTTTTATCTTGTTGCTGGCGCAAAAAACAAAACCGAGTGAGCTCTTCTTGGCGTTGGAAGGGATTGTAGACAATCACATCATCGCCGGTGCTTTGTGCAGGCCAGAGACCAAATGTTCCGCGTAAATTCACACGTGGATCGTTCACCATATCGCGCAGAATTTTTTGCGCATCATCGAAAAGTTTTTTAGATTCCACGCCGTACTTTTCATGTCTGAGAATATCTGGAAAAGTGCCCTTCATCTGCCACGCCCAAAAGAACGGCGACCAGTCGATGAGATGAACAACTTCACTGGCTTTGATCGTGAGAATGCGTTTCGCAAAAAGTGCGGGCTGATAAGTCTTTGTCACATCGAGATTTTTAAAAGAGTTTTTTTGTGCTTCGGCAAAGGGAATTAAACTTTCGTCTTTGGCGTTGAATTTTTCGCGAAGTTTATCGTATTGCGCACGGACTTTCTCTTTGTAAGCGTGAGCATCGTCACCACCCAGTTGGCGGCAGGCATCGACCACCAAGGAGGCATCGCTGATATGAACGGTGGGGCCAGAATAATGCTGAGCGATTTTAACGGCGGTGTGAATTTTACTGGTTGTAGCGCCGCCGATGAGAAGCGGAATTTTGCATTTCTTCTTTTCTAGTTCGAGAGCATTAAAGATCATTTCGTCGAGGGAAGGTGTAATCAGTCCACTCAAACCAATAAAGGAGGCCTGGTTTTCCATAGCCGATTCGTATATTTTTTGAAAAGACACCATCACGCCGAGATCGATCACTTTGTAGCCGTTGCAAGCCAGAACCACAGAGACAATGTTTTTGCCGATGTCGTGCACGTCCCCTTTGACAGTAGCAATAACAAACACATCTTGCTTACGTTCGGCTTGAGCTTTGCTCGCGAGCAAATAAGGTTCGAGCACAGCGACGGCCTTTTTCATCACACGCGCGCTTTTTACAACTTGAGGCAAAAACATTTGTCCCGAGCCAAAAAGTTCGCCGACCTTTTTCATCCCGTTCATGAGCGGGCCTTCGATCACCTTGAGAGGGATGTCGTATTTTTTTAAGGCTTCCAAAGTATCTTGTTCGATAAAATCCACGATGCCAAAAACCAGAGAGTGGGCGAGGCGATCTTCGAGAGAGGTTTCGCGCCAACCGAGGTCTTCTTTGTCAGAAGCACCCTTTTGACCTTTGTAGCGATCGGCCAATTTAAGAAGCCGTTCGGTGGCGTCTTTGCGGCGATTGAGAATCACATCTTCGATGTGGACGAGGAGTTCGGGATCGATGTTTTCGTAAACCGCAAGCATGCCCGCATTGACAATTCCCATGTCGAGGCCCGCTTTGATGGCGTGAAAGAGAAATACGCTGTGCATGGCTTCGCGAACCACGTTGTTGCCGCGAAAGGAGAAGGACACGTTGCTGATCCCGCCGCTAGTGAGTGCGTGAGGGCAAGTTCGCTTGATTTCGCGAACGGCGTCGATAAAGTTCACGGCGTAGTTGTCGTGTTCTTCGATGCCCGTGGCGACAGTGAGTACGTTGCAATCAAAAATAATGTCTTGTGGAGGAAACCCTACACGCTCGGTGAGAATTTTATATGCGCGTTGGCAGATTCTGATTTTTTCGGAGGTGCTTGCGGCTTGGCCGTTTTCGTCAAAAGCCATAACTACAGCGGCGGCTCCGTAACGTAATATTTCTTTGGCTTGAGCTATAAAAGCCTCTTCACCTTCTTTAAGACTGATGGAGTTGACGATGCCTTTGCCTTGCAAACACTTAAGGCCTGCCTGCAGAACACTCCACTTGGAGCTATCCACCATAATAGGTACGCGTGAGATATCCGGATCGGAACCAATGAGATTTAAAAATTCGCGCATCAGGCCAGCGCTGTCGAGCAAGCCTTCATCAAAATTGATGTCGATGATGTTGGCGCCGTTTTCCACTTGCTGGCGTGCAATCTTTAGAGCTTCTTCGTAATTTTGCTCTTTCACCAGTTTGTAGAATTTGGGAGAGCCTGTCACGTTGGTGCGTTCACCCACCATAATAAACGTTTTGCTTTGTTCAATGGGTAAGAGGTTTAAAGATTCCAGGCCGCTGAGGCGCATGACCGGAGCAGGGGAGGGAATTTTGCGGACAGGATCGTTTTTTGTTTCTTCGATGATTTTTTTAAGATGCTCGGGCGTGGTACCGCAGCAGCCCCCAATAATATTTAATAAACCTTCACCGGACATATCGTGAACGGCTTGTGCGGTGATCGCAGGAGTTTCATCATAGCCCGTGGGCGCCAAGGGATTGGGTAGACCCGCGTTGGGGTAACAGGAGACGTAACAGGTTGCTACTTTGGAAAGTTCTTGAATGTAAGGTTTCAAATCGCGGGCACCGAGCGCGCAGTTGATGCCTACAGCGAGCGGTTTGGCGTGTTGAATAGAACTCCACGCCGCTTCGATAGTTTGTCCTGAGAGTGTGCGACCGGATTTATCGGTGATGGTGAGCGACGCGATGACGGGCAACAGAACTTTTTTATCGCGGAAAACGAGATCAATGGCATAGAGTGCCGCTTTTAAATTGAGAGTATCAAATGTGGTTTCCGGCAAAAGAAGATCGGCGCCACCGTCGATGAGAGCAATGACTTGCTCACGGTAAATTTCCACGAGGTCATCAAAGTGAGTGGCACGGTAGCCAGGATTATTCACATCGGGAGACAATGAGGCGGTGCGATTGGTGGGGCCAATAGATCCAGCGATCCATATGGGACGCGCATTGTCTTTTTGGTAAATGGCGCGTGCTTCTTGCGCCACTTGCAACGAAGAAAGATTGAGATCGCGAACAAGGTGCTCGGTGCCGTATTCAATTTGGCCGTACTTGGTGGCGTTAAAGGTATTGGTGCAAAGAATGTCCACGCCCGCTTGTAGATACTGAATATGAATGTCGCGAATGATTTTTGGCTGGGTGATAGAAAGAAGATCGTTGTTGCCCTTAAGATCTTTGCTGTGATTGGCGAGCACGGTGCCACGAAAATCTTTTTCGCTGAGAGGGTGGCGTTGAATCATAGTGCCCATGGCACCATCTAGGTAAACAATGCGTTGTTTAAGCAGATCTTGTAATTTCATAAGGGAGAATTATAGCCCGCTCAAAAGAGAAGAGTCAGTACTTATTTCGGACAGCATTTGGTTATTTTTTACAAACTCTGTTTCTAACCAATAAAAGTCATTGATCTCATCAATGGTTTTTACTTCGCTAATGGATTTTTTTGCAAACTCATGACCCTGTTTGGCACCAAGCAGACACCATGAACCATGGAGACGGTCTTGGCCTTTTGTTAACCAAACGGCAAGACGTTCGCGTGTGTCGATGTCGCCAGGTTTTTTAAAAAGTTGCATAGTGAGTTTGGCACATTCGCGAAAAGCGCCGCGCCAGCTTTCTTGCGGACTGACATGAAAGGCTGTGGTGGATGCGATGATGGGCACGGGGAGATATTTGGGAGCAATGGTGGTGGCCACATCGGTACCCACCTTTGTCGGTTGCGCGAGAAGAGCTTTATTATAAAGTTTAATTCCACCAAAACCGTAAACCAAATCGTTCACAGGATTTTGTGCGCGCCACACATAAAGCGAATCTGTATAAAGCTCAAACGGAGTTTGAAAAGAGAAATCATCGTGAATTTGATTGTCGCCATCGACAATAAAGAAAAATTCACTCTCGGCAAGCGTCGCTAACATTTGGTGGGCGCGAAGTACGCCGCGTACACCGTGCAGACGCTTAGCGCGAGGAAAACGCTGTATGAGGCGCTGCCAATTTTCTTCCGCATTGGATTCGCGATAGGAAAGAAAAAAAATATCATGCGTCAGCAACGACATCACCAAACATGGGCCCTTGACGAGGGCGATTAAAATAAACGGATTTAAAAAACTGTGAATTGTCTGGGTTGAGCAATTGAAGACCGAGATTGAGTTTTTGATTGAGAGCTGTCCCGAGTTTTTCGATCTCGGGGATAAGAAAACTCTCTTGCGGGAGATTTTCTTTTTTAGCAAAGGTGTCTTGCCAGTATTGGTCGAACCAGTCGTAGTCGCGAATATTTTCCAGAGAGAAATTATTAAAATAAAATTCGTAAAGACCCAAACGAGCGCCAAAGATGGACCACAGACCGTTGGTGACGTCGGCACCCACCGAACACCAAATTTTCAGACGCTCAAGATTAGAAGCATGGACGGTCTGCGTGAAAGAGGCGGGATTGTTGGGATCAAAAGATGTTTTGAAGCCACGATCCAGAGACATTTTGACACCTTCGCGAAATCCAGCGCGAAAAGCTTGATAAGGTGTCGTGTGAATATGGGAAGTGGAAAGGGTTTCGGGCATTTGATAATAATTGAGATCAAAACAGAAATCCACGGCACCCGTGGTGGTATCGCTGTCTTCATGTGACTTAAGATGAATGGCGATTTCTCGAGGCCAACTTTTTACGCCGCCGTTGCCATAAGCTAAACCGTTGATGGAATTGCGCGCGGACCACGACAAGACATTCGTAGTGATAATCAGCTTCATGGGAATTTTCAGCGTTGAGAAATTGCTATGGAGAATATTGTCGCCGTCGATAGTGAAAAAACGCAAAGTTCTGGCGCGCTCGGCGCATTCACGATGAGCGCGGTTAAAACCCTTCACCCCATCCACCCGCTGGGCAAAGGGAATTTGGGCCTTGAGGGCTTCCCAAAAAAGATCCTTTTGGGGCTCGTCATAAGTGATAAAAAACACATCCATATTTTGCATGAAAGTATACTAGACAAAACGTCAGGGCTTTTCAAGTGTTAGCGGAAGGTGATTGCCGAACTCGCACAAAAAGACGTCTTCTCGTACCCGATCGAAAGTGAAGTCACACCGTTGGCAATTTTTTATGCGAACGAAGAGTATCATCAGGATTAAGTCGAAAATATTCATGGCCTTGTTATATTTAGTATAGGCTTTCTGGTTCACTGCCGCTACGGTACGCGCTCAGCGTTAAAATCAGTAAGATAAAAAACCAGTGAATTCCAGCATAGTTTACAAGTTGGAATAATAGCGGTAGATTTTTAGATCAACAGGGGGATCAATGAAATCATTTTATTTGGCTCTTTGCATATTGGCTTTTTCATCGGCAAGTTTTGCACAAGATCGTTTCGCATTTTTGTGTGGAGCCTCCCACCTTGTTCATTCCAATAAATACAGAACGGAATTTTTTCTAGTTCTTGATTTAGGAAGTGTCCGTGAGGAACATTCTCAAAAACTCTTGGATGTGTACCTTGAGACTAATACTAACTCCTTAATCCCAGAGGGGGGATTAACTGAAGTGGTGACACTGGAATTAACAAAGCTGGTACAACTTGGGGATAAGACTTGGTTTGATGTCAAAGCGGCGGACATCCACATTGCAAACTCGACAATTATAAGCTTCCAAACGATGGGACTCGGTGTACCTGACGGGAATCCTAAAATCACATTAGCTTTCCCCGAAATTGATCAAGTTCCTTTAGAAGATGGTGTTTGTATTCGTCGGCAAGATCAAGATTCACTTTGGAAAAAACCTTAGGTCCAAAATTCCCCACGACCTGCGGACGACGTATAATAAAATGCACAGAAAAAAATGGACTGGTGCTAAATACGTGATAAAGGTCAAAAGTGACTACCGTAGCGGGACCAGTGGTGCGTCTCGGTAGGAACAGATCGGGCTTCATGATGAATAAAACGTCTCTGAAAACAAAGTCACAGATGCTTGTCTTGATTACTCAAGGTGTCTTGATGCTTTTTGTTACGATGGCACCTTTCCTTGAAAAGGAGTCTTTAGACTTTTCTTTGTGGCCTCTGAGTTTTGCAAAAAGTTTGGGATTTTTGTTAAACGTGTTCGGCTTTGCATTGGTAATTTCTGCGGTAAGAACGATGCGAAAAAATTTCGAAATTCGTGTCCAGCAGAGGTCGTCATCGAATCTGGTTATGAATGGTCCATTTGCTTTTGTGAGAAATCCTACCTATCTGGGTGGATTGATGATGAGTTTTGGATGGAGCGTATCATTTTCGTCTCTCTTGGGACTGACGGCTTCCATTTTGTTAACCATCACACTTCTTATTAAAATAAAAATGGAAGAGTCTGCTTTGCTTGCCCAATTTGGTAAGGAGTACGAGCACTATTTGAAGCAAGTACCGAGACTCTTTCCTATGCGTTTCTAATCAATAATTTACCCCCAACTATTTCAGCAGTGTGTTGATATCCTTCACGTTTGCGAAGCCAAAGCACGACTTTACCGAAGTGCACCTTGCCCTCCAGTAGTTCTAGATAACGATCTGGCGCTTAAGTCTTGAGCGGTGTGGGAGGAAGTGATCTATCTGTTAAAAAGAAGCGAGGACTCTATGAATAAGAAAAGTATCGTTTTTAGTTTTCTCTTTTTAACGAGTAGTGCGTGTTCTCCTCAGGAGTTGCGGTTGTGGAAATCGCGTGGGGAGAGGGTTCCTGGGCCCAATGGGTATTCGAATTATGTGGTTTCTTGTTATGACATCACAGTTTGTTACACGAAGGCCAATCGCCAATGTCATGGTAAATATGAAGTCGTCGAAACAACTCATGGAATGTCGGAGATGGGACATTCGGTGTATGACATGCTGGTAAATTGTTTGTAACGAGATCCTTCGCTTTGCTCAGAAATAATGGACGCCCCCTCTTGCCAACGAGGGCTGGTTACCTCAATACAGTAAAACTGTAAACAAAAGGGGGAAATCCATGAGGAACGTAGTATTTATTGGTTTAGATGTCGATGATAAA
>JBGSUL010000062.1:0-38554 GCA_041736155.1 Bdellovibrionales bacterium | reverse complement strand
GAGAAGGGGTTAAGAGGAAAAGACGGAAGTCGAGAAAGTCTGTTTGATTTAGTTGAAAATTTGGTAGCCCACGAAGCTTCCCTAGCTTTAAGTAGCTGAGCTCAGATGGTGGATAGGCCAAGTTCGGACAACACTTAATGCGTTAACCAGCACGCGAATATGAGGATGATGTTCAAGAATGCTCATCAAACAGACACTCCGACCCGAGGCCACTTTTACACTTGACCGGGGTGGCGTCCATATGAGAAAGGTTGAGGGGTAAGTCAAACCTTCCTGAGGGCGAAGCCCGAAGGATCTTGTCTATTTTTTTTTCAACTGTCAGGCCACTTTTGTCTTTCCCCTTTTGAGGGAAATCGTTTATGTATGTCTGTCTGGCCCAGCCTTTGCTCTTAATCCTTTAAAGGAGAATTTATGAAACAATTCATTCTGGTTTTAGTCGTTATGTGTTCGGCGCTTTCCTCATGGGCAGGACAACCTTCACGAGTCGGCACTTGGTGCCAAAAGTTTGATGATTTTACGACGTATTTCATCATTAAGGCCGATGATTCGGCACGCATGATGACGATTGGCAATGAGGCTAATGAAGTCGCCCAAGATGAAAAAGGGTATATATCCTTTGGGGCCAATCAGCACCAGGTGTATCTAGATGGGCAAAATATCGGTGTGAACGAGATTAAAGTATTCTCGTTTCTTGGGATTAAATATCTTCGTTTAGAGTTTACAAACGGATCACATCAGACTTACAAAAAGTGCAATGTGCGCATTACAGTTGGTCAAATACCAGTGACATAAGAGCGGATCCACGGCCGATGATTGATCGCAATTTCGGCTTTGGATGTCACATCCGCAGAGTTGGTGTTGGTGCAGCCGTTAGAGAGGCTATTCACACCCACAAGATAATAAAAACCATCCACAGCATTCAAAACCGGTCCGCCGGAATCACCACCACACAGAGCATTGTTCTTGTCCATGACCATAGATAAGCCGGTGCGACCATAAAAAAGCTCTTGAGCTTCGACTTTTGCCATCATGGTTCCTCGGCGCAAAGTTCCTGCATTATTCCATTCCGCGCTTTTGCCATAGCCCCAAATGCTAACTTGCTTGGCATTAGTAAATTCACTCACGTTGCCAATACGCATGGGATAAATTTTGAATGGAAAAACTTCAGCTAATTCGATCAAAGCCACATCTTTAAAGACCTTTGTTCCAATAGAAGTTTTTTCCATACGAAACTCTGGGTGAGTGATCAAGCGAGCCACATTGGCGGCGTACCAAGTGCCCTTTTCATCACGCACACGAATTTCTACGGCGGCAGCCGAATTTTTATAAGTGCAATGAGCTGCGGTTAGCAGAAAGCGCGTTGTTAAAAAAGTCGCAGTGCAAAGCCCCGTACTCGAGTACATATAGGCAATGCTTCGATTGATGTTACTTTGTGCAGAAATCGGTGTTCCATTTTCGACGCGGCCATAGTTTCTTACAACCGAAGAAAATGATCCAAAAGAAAAAAAGCTGATGAAGAAACAAAGAAGTATACGCATAGGTATAGTCTGTTCCTCGGCGAGAGGAACACCAAGTCCAGACAGCCGCGAACACGTCTGTCGTCGAGACGGTTAGTACTATCGTAGAGGACTCTTTAGTTGTTAAGAGGGCTGTTTGTCGAGGCCTTGGAGGGCTGTAACTCGTGAGCCGATTGGGGATCGAGAGTGTCTATGGCTAAGAGTAGAAACAAGGGAATGGGCCCCTTGGAATTGTCATCCGACATGATCGTACGTATTTTTTGCAGCGCTTTTCTTTGCACCTGAATTATTTCCTTGTAGGCCTCAATAGAAATAGACTCCGAGTAGTTGGCAAGGAGTGATTGCAAACTTGTTTTTGCCAAAGGATTTTGCGTTTTAATAAAGTCAGCGACCAGTTTAAAATTGGCGATGAAGTTTTCTTGATTGATAGTAAAGTTTTTAACTTTAGAAAAGTAGATTTCGTTTTCCAAAGTTAAATAATTTTTAAGAATAAGGGCCTCGGCCACTTGCAAACCATGGCGTCCGAAAAGCTCAAGAATTTTTTGTTTATGAGCACCACTCGAATTTGAAGAAATTTTATAAATAATATATTTGACCGGATCTTTAAGTTCATTGTTAAGGTCAGAGCTGTACTCCGTGGCCACATCTTGAGTTTGTGGAAGAATCGAATTGAGATAATCGGCAATAGGACCTGGAAATCGCTGTGCAAGATGTGATGTGTTTTTCTCACCGGTGAGTGTGGTCAAAATATCTAAAATGGTAGTGGCTGTAGGAAGAGTTTTAATATGTCCGCGCAGGATGCGACGAAGTGTGGGTTCACTGACCGTACATTTTTTGCTGAGTCCATTGAGACTACGTGTGGGTTTTTCATCGAGATATGACTGTAGTGCGTGTTGTAACGCACAGAGCAAGGTATTGCCTGCTTTTTCATTTTCTAGATGGAATCCACTTAAGCCCAAACCTCGTCCCCCCGAACTAATCTTGGTTAACTTGTATTAGAAAAAGAAACTCAGTAAGTCACCTTGTGATTGGCTTTCTGTAAGATAAGTAAAATTTTCATTACAACGTTGTCCAACCAGGGCCTCTACGGCTAAAAATCCTGTTGGAAAAAGATCTTTAAAATCAAAAAGTTGATTGGCTGTAATTAAAGCGGAAGAGGGTGAGTATTTGCTCACCGAGGAGGCAAACAATCCTGTGCTTTTGCACGCAAAAATACCAATCACATCGGCTCCGGCGGCGCCGTTGAGTGCGCCCAGCATACTTTTCAGTCCTGGTTGGGTGCTTCTGTAGTAGCCGTAGTTCACATGGCCATTTTTTAAAAGTTGTGGTGGATAAAAATCGGGGCCGCCACCGCTACGGGCGTGCCCGAGGTAGAGAACAACATCATTCGTTTGCAGACCAGATAGAAAAAGATTGTGGGCTTGTTGAGATTGCCTTTGCTGTTCGGAGGCGTGGGTTGTTTTGTTACTTTGATCATTTGAAGACACAGCGGAAGAAACCAACTTAATGCGAACTTTCATACTTTTGCCAGTGAAGCGATTCTTGATTTTTTTGCTAAACGTATTGCCTGATTTTGAAAATCCGCAGGCAAAAGTTTGTGTATTTTTGCTTTTTCCTGCAGTCGTGCAGCCGCGTGTAAGGGCGGATTCAAAGGCTGTTTTTGCATCGGGATCTAATACATCACCATAGTGATAGAGGGAACTGTTGGAGCTTGTAAAATCTTGGCCGCCAGAAAAATCTATATAGCCAAGAGCGATTAAAATTGTAAGTTCATTGTCTTGGGTAAAACGCACAAAAGAAGAGTCACATTTTTCTGCAGGTGTTGAGGCGTGAGGATATTGGTTTACACCGTTGACTTGGGCAAAGACGAGAGATTTTTTGTAGTGACCAGCGAGGCCAGAAAGTGAGGCTTGTGCAGAGAAACAAAAAAACCAAGTTGTTAAACAAAGAAGATGCCACATGAAAGACCCCCAAAAAAGAAAACACGCCATCTTAAGATGGCGTGTTCGATTCGATACAATCGGACTAATTACTCAGCAGCACCACGATCAACTGGGCAACCAGGGATAGTGTAAGAACCAGTTACAGTTCCGCCTTTTCCGTCGTTAGCATTCTTTTTGCTAGAGTAAGTCAAAACTTTAACAGAAGCTTGGTTCAAAGTGTAAGGAACCCACTCTGTGCAAGTTTTGTCGTCTGAACCGCTGTAAGCGCCACAACGATAAGCAGTGCTAACTACAGGTTGCAAAAGTTCTTTAGAAACTGTTTTGCAATTGTAATTAGAACCAGAATCACTTTCGCCACAAATTTCGATATCGATTGTAGCTTGTGTTTTGTGCTTCAAGTAGTTTCCATCGCGGCATACTTTAGTTGCTGGAACCCAAGTCGCTGCAGATTGGAAATAAACTGAAGTTGGTTTGCTGTACTCACCAGCTACAGCTGTGAGTGCGAATAGTGCAGATGCAAGAACGATAGCTAATTTCATTGAACCCTCCTTAAGAGTTTTTGTTGTTTTGTCGTGAGATTCTTTTAAGTTTTTTTGTGTAAAAACGTCAAAACGATCTTTCTTTTTTACAAAAATAAGGAGTCGTGATTTTTTTGTTTTGAGGTCGCGACGGAAAGAAAGGAACTTTTTTTGCCCTTTGAGTTCGTCGTGTGGAGAGATTTGGAAACACGCGGTTTTGCAATGCGCAGAAAAAAAAGTAAGAATTTTTGTGAATTTGCTTAAGACTTAAGCTCAACACCCCAAGAAGCGAGAATTTCGGCTTCATTTTCTGCTGAGGTGGTCTTTTTAAACTTGGCACCTGACACACCTTTGACGCGTCTTTCGCAATCGGTCCAATTACTGTGACGTTGGGCTTGTCCATGGACCACACTTAAATAGGAGTAGGCCGCGGCTTTGGCGGTGGTTTTTTTCATTTCGGGAAGGCTTGTATCTTCGGGCACATCATGTGGGTTCCATTCATACTGAAGAAGATCCCCCTTATAAAGATCCACCCAGCGGTTTTTCGAAAAGGCCACAGCCATTTGATCGCAACGTTCGTTGCCGGGTGTGCCTTGATGCCCGCGTACATAATGCCAAGAAATATTTTGCCGCCCGCGCGCTTCGACAATTTGCAAAAGGGCTTTCCACTGTTCCACATTGGCCACGGGTTCATCTTGGGAATTGCGCCACCCACGCCGCATCCATCCCCAAATCCATTGAGTAATTCCGCGGATCACATAGGTCGAATCTGTAAACACCAGGACATGTTCAGGGCGTGCGCGTACAAAGTGTAAACCCGAGATCACAGCTTCCAATTCCATTTGGTTGTTGGTCGTCGAAGGAACGGCGGCTCCCAATTCGCGGACTTGGCCTTCGGGAGTGGCGACAATTGTGCCCCATCCGCCGGGTCCAGGATTTCCCGAGCAGGCGCCATCGGTATGGATCACAATTTGGTCGCGAAAATCAATAGCCATAAGACGAGATCATAACATAAAATAAAAGCATGTCGAAACATCCAATTGTTTTTTTTGATGGTTATTGTGGATTGTGTAATGGTTTTGTCGATTTTGTGATCGCACGCGATCAGCAAAAGAAATTTCGTTATGCCACCTTACAGGGAAAAACCGCACAACAACTTCTTACGCCTGAGGAGACAGTCCATCTTGACTCGGTTGTGGTGTTTATCCAGCAGAAAAAATTTAAAAAATCGCAAGCGGTCCTTGAAGTATTTCGTGAGCTTGGCGGAGGCTGGCAGCTGCTATCCGTCTTTCGTTTTTTGCCGCATCCGTTGTTAGATTTTTTTTATGATATTGTCGCAAAGTCGCGCTATCGCTGGTTTGGAAAGAGCGATGTCTGTCGTTTGCCGACACCTGAAGAGCGCACGTTCTTTTTAGATTAAAACTTCTTGTGGCCGTGCATGCATATTGTAGTCGCTGCACATGGTCATCCCGTATGCACCTGCATCCATGATGGCCATCCAGTCGCCCTCTTGCGGTTCGGCAAACCAGCGGTCTTGGCCAATGACATCGGAAGATTCACAGATCGGACCGACCACATCGTAAACTTTCTGCGTTCCTGGAGCAGAAAGACTCATCGGAAGGATGCGATGATGAGCTTTGTAAAGAGCCGGTCGGAGCAAGTGATGCATGCCTGTATTGAGAATGATAAAATTTTTGTAGCCATTAAATTTCACATACTCCACTTGTGCCCACAGAGTTCCTGAGCGTGCCACCAGCCAACGCCCAGGCTCCATCAAAAGTTTGAGCGGAGTATCGCCCAAAATAGAATTTACTTTTTGACCGAGGGTTTCCAAAAGTTGTAATTCTTTGCTTTCGTCATCAGAATAATAATCGATACCCAATCCGCCGCCCATATCTATGGTTTTCAGATCGTAGCCTTGTGCCAATAACTGTCGCGATAGGGTGAGCAGAACTTCCAACGACTCCACCAGTGGAGATATATCGCGGATTTGCGAACCGATATGAGAGCTCAATCCTTGCAAACGTAGCCAAGGACTATAGCTTTTTATTTTTTGCAGTGCCTCAGCGAGTTGATATTCAGAAATGCCAAATTTATTTTCGCGAAAGCCCGTCGTAATGTAGGGATGGGTGTCGACACGAATGTTGGGGTTCATGCGCATTCCCACAGCAATGGTTTTTTGCTGAGTTCTTGCAATTTGCCCTAAACGTTCCAGTTCTTCGAGACTTTCCACGTTGATTTGAAAAAGTCCTTTTTGCACAGCCATCGTGAGTTCATCTTTGGATTTGGCAACGCCAGAAAAAATAATTTTTTCAGGCGCAAAACCTGCAGCAAGCGCCGCGCGGGCCTCACCACCGGAAACCACATCGATTCCCAATCCTTCCGACTTCATAATCTGCAAGACCTCGCGATGGGCATTGCACTTCATCGCAAAATGAATTTGCGGTTGCAGTTGAGCAAATGCTTTTTTCATCAAATTAATGCGTTCGCAGATCGAAGCAGAATTGTAGATGTAAACAGGTTTCCCGGGCTGGAGGTGAGTCTCCACAGAGACCCAATCGGGTCCCACTGATGCTCCCAAGATCCCATGATGGTAACGATAAGAGGCATGCATGTTTATGTTTTTTGGGATGATGTAGTATCGTCGAGTTTAAACTCAGTGTGGAGTTCACGCACAGCTTCTTCTAAGCGTGAGCGCGGAATCACACCACTCATTTTAATATCCGACGTCGTTACCATATGAAGCTCGATGTTGTTTTTCGATAGCACATCAAAAAAGCGCGCCGCGACTCCAGGGTGGGAGCGCATGCCTACGCCGACGATGGAGACTTTGGCCACATCTTTGAGCACGGAGATTTCGCAAGTGGGTGGCACGATTTGTTTGAGAATATTTTGTCCTTCAGAGGTGTCTTCATCAGAAATGGAAAAAGCAATGCGCTGGCCGCGAGCCCCTTGGGCTTGGGCGATAATATCCACCACCACTTCTTTATCAGAAAGTTGTTTAAAAAGTTTGGTCAGAAAATCCACTCCGTTAGGAGCAGGCTCTGCGCCGAGAACAACAATTTTGGCGTCGTGAGTGATCGCCGAAACAACAGGAGCTTCCATGGACGTAACCTCGCTTTGGATCCATGTGCCTTCCATTTCGGAAAAAGTCGAGCGCACATGAATTTGAACATTGTATTTAGCCGCGATTTCTACGCAGCGGAAATGCAGCACCTTCGAACCAAGCGCTGCCATCTCCATCATTTCTTCATAATTAAGTGATAAAATTTTTCGTGCGCTGGGCACAACACGCGGATCCGCAGTGTAAACGCCATCGACGTCCGTAAAAATTTCGCAAACACGACTTCCCAAGGCAGCGGCGAGGGCAACTCCGGTGGTGTCCGAACCGCCACGACCGAGCGTCGTGATTTGATCATGGGGGTCAATGCCTTGAAATCCTGCGATAACCGGGATCTCATCGTTGCGTAAACAGGTCAGCATTTTTTGTGTGTCGATGTGGGTAATGCGCGCCTTTGAATAAATCGAATCTGTTTGGATGCCCAACTGAAAGGCAAGATAAGGTTGAGCTTTGAGGCCGCGCTTTTGTAAAGCCATGGCCAAAAGCGCAATGGAAACTTGTTCGCCTGAGGCCAAAAGCATGTCGTAGGCCGCGCTTTTCGAATCTTGGTAGATATCATTGGCCATACGAACCAAACGATTGGTTTCTCCGGCCATAGCCGAGGCCACGACGACAAACCGCTGGCCGGCCTTAAAATCGCGAACCAAACGCTCGGCCACCATCTCGATGCGCTCTAGTGAGCCGACGGAGGTGCCACCAAATTTTTTAACGAGAATGTCTGAAGCTTGTAGTTCGCTAGTATGACTCATAAGGCGGTGCTTTTAACAAATCTTTCTTATCTAAGCCACAGAATATTGCTATTCTGAAAGCCTTTGTATAAAAGATTCAAAACTTCTTGAGGAGCTTCTTTTGAAAAGCACCCTGTATTTACGTTTTATCGTCCTTCATTTAATTCTATTGGCCATTTTTCGAGGGCTCTTTTTTTGGTTTTTTAAACCAGTAGAGGCACTGCCTTCGGTCATTGTGCAGAAGTCCTTTCTTTTAGGGAGCCGCTTTGATCTGCGTTTTGTCTGCATCCTCGTCATCCCATTGGTATTGCTTGCGTGGCGAACTTGGAGCGATGACGGAAAACTTTTGCACTATCGAAGATGGACTTGGTTTTATGGCGTAATCGCCCTGTTGTGGATGGCCGTATTTGTTTTTGATTTCGGCTTCTACGGGTACCTCAACAGTCGTATGAACTCTTCGGTTCTGCAATTTCTTGATAATCCCGATATTTCTTTTGGTATGTTGTGGCAGTCCTACCCCGTGGTGTGGATTTTTGTAGGATTTTGCGCCTTTCTTCTTTTTTATATGCATCTCTTGCAGCGTTTTGTTTTTCGCGCCTCGCTCAAGAACTTCTTTCGTATTCCGATGTTTGTTCGCCCCTTTCTTTTTCTGTTTATTTTTCTCGTAGGACTTTACGGTCAGCTTTCTCAATATCCTTTGCGCTGGAGTGAAGCTTTTTTCAGCCCCCACCATTTTACTTCACATTTAGCGCTGAATCCTGTGCTCTATTTTTTCGAAAGTTATGAGTTCTCAAGTAAAAAAGATTATGATCTCGAACGCGTTAAAGCTCTCTACGAACCGTTTGCTGAGTACTTGGGTGTGGAAGAAAAAAATTCGCAAAATCTGACTTTTGAACGTCCGGTGATGGCACAACCCCAGGCTTCTCATCCCAATGTGGTGGTGATTGTGATGGAGTCGTTGGCTTTTAGCAAAACCAATTTGAGTGGAAATCTGTTGCATCCGACACCGTCGGTCGAAAAAATTGCCAAGGAGAGCCATTGGTTTTCCAATTACTTTAGTGCCACAGAAGGCACGGCTCGCAATATGTTTTCGATCATGACGGCGATTCCTGATGTCACCAAAGTGCAAACGTCCACGCGCAATCCGCTCGTAGTAGATCAGCGTTTGATCGCCAACAGTTATGAGGGCTACCGCAAGATGTACCTAGTGGGCGGCAGCGCCAGCTGGGCGAATATTCGCGGGATCTTTTCGCACAATATTCAGGGAATCGAAATGTACGAGGAAGACTCTTTCCAGCAAAGTCGACGGGCTGATGTGTGGGGGGTTTCGGATCTTGATCTTTTTATCGAGGCCAACGAGCGCTTTAAACAAGTGCCGAGCACACAGCCGTTCTTTGCGGTAATTCAATCGGCCAGTTTTCATCGTCCGTATACGATTCCAGATGGGGTGAAAGACTTTAAGTCATTGGATGTGCCCATGGAAAAATTAAAAGAAGGTGGTTTTTACTCACTGGAACAATTTAATTCTTTGCGGTTTGCCGATCATAGTTTAGGTGTGTTTTTTGAGTTGGCGAAAAAGAGTCCGTATTACAAAAATACGATTTTTGTCATCACCGGAGATCACGGGTTACCGGATGACGGCGGAGTGAATGTGGCCCCGGCGATGCATTTGTGGGAATTAGAAAAGTATCATGTGCCTTTGATTATCCATGCTCCTGCACTGTTACCAGCCGTCGTGGATGCTCGCCCTGCGGGACATCCTGATGTCATGACATCGGTGGCCGCGTTGGCAGGAGTCTCTCACGAGAATACCACTCTGGGACGCAATCTTTTTAACACGGCCTACGATTCGGAACGGTATTCGTTTGTTTATAATTATTATTCGGAACTCAATGAATATGGTTTAATCAACGATCGTTTTTACTATCACTATGATGATAAACGAGGACCGCAGCTCTTTCTCTTAAAAGACGGCGATCCAGCGGAGAATGTGCAGGAGCAATACAAAAAAGAATTTGAGCGTATGAAAACCATTGGCGAAGGTTACTGGCAAACGGCGCGCTATCTGCTTTTTAATAACCAAAAAAAAAATGAGCAAAAAAAAGAGGCTGGTCATTAAACCAGCCCTAGAAATAAAGAAGATGATGACTCGTTCTTTATCTATTCATTATTTAGTAAAACATTGAGTAAAATATCCGTTGATAAAACCGATTCCACCGGATGTGAAAAGCGGGTTGAGGATATTTTTCTTGTGGCCAGCAGAACCCAACAACATTTCTAATGCTTGTTGAGAAGAGAGCGAATTGCCGCGAATGATGTTCTCTGCCCAAGCGCCATTCACTCCAAACTTTGCCAGACGTTCTTTGGCCGTCGTGCCGTCAGAGCTGAGATGCGAGAGCAAGTTGTTCGAGAGCATATCTTTGGAGTGAGCTTGAGCAGCGGCTGTGCAATTGCTGTTCGGAATTAAAGACGCTAATCCATTCTGCTGTCTCACTAGATTTAGGATCTGGAACATTTGGCAAGCTTTCGCATTCATGGATCCGCAGGCACCGATGCTGCCTTGGAATTGAGTTTGAAAGTTTTGTACAACAGATAATATTTTTATTAACTCTGGGCTTTGTGATTGATTGGTCAGTGAAGTTACGATGCTTAACAAACCCGATAAATCTTGAGGATTTTTGAGAGCATTTAACAAAGCTGTAGGATCTTGTCCCTGTGTTGTCACGTTCATTACTTGCGAAAGAAGTTGGAAGAGATGATCCTTAGAACTCGCGCCGCCAGGAACAAGACCTGCGAGGGGAGAGCTTGCGCCGCACTTAAACAGTGAAGAGGCTAAGCCCGAAACGAGATTGCCAACAAAAGGATTTCCACCAGTTAAATAAGAGGCGCCTACGGAAAGAAGTGTGTTAAGAATTCCACAGCCGTTGCCACCTAAAAGTCCACCGAGGAAGCCTCCAGATTGTTGTTGAGCGGGATTCATTAAATTTAAAAGTAGATTTGGTACGTCAGCAGCTTCGACGGGAAGATTGTTCGAAGTGGAGACTACAGGCGTGTTGGCGTCGATCGGTGTATCTTCCACAGAGATCACGGGTGTATCACTCATATTTTCAGCCAGAGATTTTTGCTGATCAGAAGCTGCAGATTCCATCGATTGCGCCGAGCAGCCCATGAGGCCGGCGATCGATAAGGCACACACTATATATTTAAGAGAACGAAACATAAAGACTCCTTTAGTTTTAATATCATCATCTGTTACGGCGGGAGTTACGTTCGAGTTGCCAATAAACCTTTCGGCCATAAGTACAAAGTCCTGAATTTTTTCCGCTCCTGGACCAAAGAAATATAAAAAGGAGCAAGGAACAGGACTGCGACCATGGACTTGTCGAAACTTTGCACAAAACTATAAAAAATGGTGTCAGGCTAACACCCTAGAATTCATCTTTAAATTCCCAAACTGTGTAACTTTTTTTCAGGACGTTGGTGGGGGTGAACTATTTGCTGACGAAAGTGCAGGTTTGCAGTATAGGTTTTTTGATGAAAGCACATTACAAACTCTTGTTAGCTCTGGTTGTTGGAGCTGCTCTGGGCGTCGGGTTACACCCGTTTGCCGATACAGAGTGGATTCGTTGGATTTCTGAAAATGTATTAGCGACCATTGGGCAAGTTTTCCTTCGCTCCATTTTTATGATCGTTGTGCCTATGGTTTTTGCCGGTCTTGTTTTAGGTGTCTACGAATTAGGCCAGCACTCTGGTTTGGGTCGAGTGATTTCAAAAACTCTTCTCTATACGGTTTTAGCGAGCAGTGCATCGGTGATCATCGGTGTCTCATTGATGAACATTATGCAGCCGGGAAAAACGGTGCACATTCCGCAAGAAGTGAACAGTTCCATTGCCGAATTGCAAAACAATGTCAGCCAAGCCAAATCGGGGATTCAAGCTCTGGTAGAGATTGTTCCCAAAAATCCGCTGCATGCAGCCGTGTACGCTCTCGATGGAGAAATGTTGGCGCTGATGTTTTTTGCCTTGGTGTTGGGTGTGGCTTTGAGTCGTTTACCTAAAATTCAAGAAGGTAAAGAGAAAAGCACTTTTATTTCACTGTTGGAAGAGCTCTATGCTGCCAGTTTGTTGATCGTGGATTATGTGATGGCCTATGCGCCGTACGCCGTTTTTGCTCTGGTCTTCACTAGTACATTTAAATTCGGTTATGAATTATTGATCTCACTTCTTTATTACGTGGGAGTGGTGGTGTTGGCTTTGTGTATTCAACAATTTGTTGTCTACGCTCTTTTACTTAAAGCATTTACGAAACGCTCGCCTTGGGAATTTTTTAGAGCCTGTCGCGAAGTCTATATATATGCCTTTGCCACATCCTCTTCCAACGCCACTTTGCCAAAATCCTTGGAATTGGCGGAAACCGAATTGGGAATTCGCCCGGCGATTTCGCGCTTTGTATTAACTGTGGGTTCCACGGCCAATCAAAATGGCACCGCTTTGTTCGAAGGAATTACCGTGCTCTTTTTGGCACAGGTGTACGGTGTGGAACTGGGATTTGCCAGTCAAATGAAGGTCGTCCTTATGTCGATCATCGCTGGGGTGGGTACAGCCGGTGTTCCTGGCGGGTCGCTACCGTTGATTATGATCGTTATGCAGCAAGTCGGTGTGCCCGTAGAGGGACTCGGTCTGATTTTGGGAGTGGATCGTTTCTTAGATATGTGCCGAACCACCATCAATGTGAGCGGTGATTTAGTGATTGCGGCTCTTGTTGACGACGATAGCGTCGCTTAAATTTTCATCATTATTTACAATCCGTAATGAAAATATTCTAGGACCGAGTGCAAAATTTGTTAACATGTGTTATTTAGATTGAATTCACAGCGTCGAGGAGGTTGTTTTGGAAATGCTTGAAAAGCAGGAAGTTGAAAAAGATGTGGTTTTCCAGCATCTTGATGAAGTTGATGAGATTGATCAGTACGATAACATTCTTGAGCTGACGGAAGAACAATACCCTAAGTTTACTCTCGCTAAAAACAAAGCGCGTTTTTTAAGAATGGTGAGCTGGTATCGCCAAAAGGAAGATTGGATTGAAGTGGCCCCTTTAAGTCAGGTGGGCAAAACCTTTAAGCAGCAAACAAAAGAGCTTGAGGGCATCCGCTCTAGTAAAATGGATTACGAAATGGAGCTGGAAACAGGAACACTTACTCCCAGCCAGCGTTCGTATCGTAAAGATGAGCTCAAAATGTGCAAAGTGCACGAAAAGATGGCTGTCCATCTTATTTCTAAGCTACAAAAAAAGATTAAATCTGGCCGCCGCTAGGGTGGCCGGATTCCCGGTCATTTTTTTTTGTAAAAATAACAAAGGAAATTTTGCTTTTTCAAAAAGACGGTGATCTAATGTTTTCGATGAAAGAGTTAAAGTACATTCTCGGCAGTTTGGTGGTTCACGGTTTGCTCTTCGGTTCGATGATGATGGACTGGAACTTTAAGGAAAAAGAAGTCTATATGGACAGCGATGTCCTGTTGATGGGTGAGAACACCGGCACCAAAATCAATCCACCTAAAAAATCAGAAAACAAAGAGAAGACCCAGCAAGTTGTGGAGAATGATCCCAATGCTGTAAAAACGTTTGATAAGAATGCTCCCAATCCTGAAGACGAATCAGAAGGAACATTTGGCCAAGGTGGCAAAAAAGCACTTCCTTACGATACGGAATTAATGTTGTGGCTGCAGGCCAACAAGAAGTATCCAAAAATGGCGCGTCGTTTGGGACAAGAATGTGAAAGCATCACTTTAGAGTTTAATATCAATCCCGATGGGCGTTTGACGGATATCATGCTCAAAGAAAAGTGTGAATTTGAGATTCTCAATCAAGCGGCAGTGGAATTGGTCCAAGCGTCGAGTCCTTTTAAGCCTTATCCAGAAGGCTTTCCGCAAAAGCCTCTGAAGCGTGTGCAGTCGATCTCGTTTAAACTCACGGAATAAGATGAAAAACCTTAACAGACTGACCATCTTTTTTGTTGGCTTAGTTTTCGTAGGTTGCTCGTCGTCGTCCACAACTCCCGATTCATCATCTCCCGAAAAAAATGGCCAAGGTAATCAGTACACCGTCGTCTGTCGTAACGAAATGCAGGACTGCTTTCAACGTTGCCAAGAGTTGTGCCCTAAGGGTTACATTGTGGTGAATCGCGTGCGTGGCGTGCGCGTGGGGACGCAAACCGATTATACCGTCATCATTCGCTGCAAACGCTAGAAATATTTCGTCTAATCGTAAAAAGCACTCATCATTCTGATTCAGAGACTAAGTCTTCGTGAGAGCAAAACTTCGTCGTCCTGAGCGCGCGAAGGACTTAAGTCGAGATCCTTCGCTAACACTCAGGACGACGACCTCCACAAGGTTGACTGGGCGCGAGTGAGTGGTGGTCGGTACTCAACTTTTCTCATTTTTAGCCGATAAGAAAACATGAAACACACACACTTCTTATTGAGTCTCATTTTTGTTTTTTCATCGTTTAAAGCCCAAGCAGAAATGCGCAACTACAACCTTTGCTCGGGTGTTAAATCTGTTTATATCTCCGACCCTAAAAACAGTCGTGGAATTGTTGTGAATTACGACCCCGTTCGTAAATACTTTGTCTTCTTGCGCTGTGGTGCAAAAGACAATGCGAGGCCGACAGAACAAACCCAAGATTTGGGGTGTCATATTTATCAAGAGGGTAGCGAAGAGGCTCTGTGCAAAAGAGAAGTTAATTATTCAAAAATTTCTCGTGTTTTAGGTGATCTTGTAGATACAGGTGTCGGCATCGCTACTACAGGGGGCCTCTCATTGATCGGTGGTGCGCAAAGAGCCTTGGGTGTGGCTATGGATCTCGGCATGAATCCTCACTGCATGGGATTGAGTTACATGAAGGCGTTTGCTTCGGGGCAAGGTTCACGCGATATGATGTTAAAATATTACAACGCGCAAGTGGATGCGGGAGCTCTCAGTTTATTTACTCGTGCCGTCACTTTTTCTGAAGCAGGTAAGCAGTCGTTTATATTTGGTCAATTGGATGCGGCACTGTATCCTGGGGATCGTGGAGGTGCGGCCATTCCGCCAACTGCCGATCGCAACGTCAGAGCTCAGCAAATGGCCATCCGCAGTGTACCCTTGGAGGGACCTGCTTATTTTACTGCAAAACGCAGTACGACTGTAGATCAACTGATTGTGGATTCGCCAAGTCCCGCACCATTCTGTCAACGTATGCGACAAGGGCCTCCCGCAACACCACAGCACGATGATGGTGCCCCACCAGAACCTGAAGCGCCACCTGTGACATCGTAGCTTTTAATTTTTTGTCTATTTTTTTCGTCGCAGTGTTTTACTTAAATTAGAGTTGGCGGCTTTGACTTTCGCCTTCATTTTCTTCTGATAGGTTTGCAATTTTTTGGTAAGCTTCTCATCTTCTAGAGAAAGAATGCGCAAAGCTAAAAGTGCGGCATTGGTGGCATTGTCGATGGCCATGGTTGCTACAGGGACCCCTTTGGGCATCTGGGCAATGGACAATAAAGAATCCAAACCTTCGAGATGGCGCAACTGCACGGGGACACCGATCACGGGCAACGTTGTGGCCGATGCAATCATCCCTGGCAGGTGCGCAGCTCCACCGGCGCCCGCAATAATCACTTTGTAGCCCAAGGATGCCGCTTCTTGAGCGAAGCTCAGCATTTTTTCTGGAGTTCTGTGAGCCGAGATCACATTCACGTCGCATTTTACTTGGAAAGTTTTTAAGGTATCCACTGCGTCTTTCATGATACGAAAATCGGAATCGCTTCCCATAACAATGGCGATTTTTATTTTTTTCATAAAGAAATCCTTTTTAAATTTTTAAGAGCGAGGCTGAGGGCTTTGGCGGGTGTTGCAGCGAGGGTGTTGATGTGTCCCATTTTTCGTCCAGGGCGTGATTCTTTTTTGCCATACCAATGAAGTTGAACCTGCGGATCTAAACGCCATTTCGATGATTTATTACCACCGAGGAGATTGACCATGGCAAACCCTTTGGCATTGGCTGAGGGAAGTTCCACATCTTGATTGAGCAGTGCACGCCAGTGGAGTTCAAACTGACTGACCGAATAGGCAGTCATAGTGTAATGAGCGGAGTTGTGCACGCGTGGAGCGAGTTCATTGACTAATAGTCCTTGTGGCGTTTCAAAAAACTCCACGCCGATCACGCCAACGTAATTCATTTTTTTAAGGAACAACGAGAATTTTTTAGCAAACGCTGCAAAGTGTTTGTGTTGCACAGGTCCCTTGACCCAAAAGCAGCGCGATTCTTTTTGCAAACTTTCGACCAGAGGGTAATGCGAAACTTCGCCCGAGGCATTGCGGGCAAATACGCACGCCAATTCGCGACGGAAGGGGATCCATTTTTCAGCGATAAAACCGACAGTGGAGAGAGAGGGATCTTCGATAAGTTTTTTTAAATCGGCTTCTTTTTTAACGATAAAAGTCCCGTAACCGTCGTAGCCAAAACGACGTTTTTTAAAAACGAGGGGATAAGAAAGTTTCTCCACAGCCAGATAAGCGTCTTCGGCGGTGCTGACGATTTGCCAAGGAGCTGTGGGGATTTTAAAAATATCGAGCTGTTGTTTTTGTGTGAGACGGTCCTGCAGTAGTTCCATTGTCGACACAGAAGGAAGAATCACCACTCCGGTGGTTTGCTGCGCTTGTTGCAGGAGAGCGCCGTCGAGAAATTCACTTTCAAAAGTGGCTACATCCACAGATTTTAAAAAGCGCTCTACATCGATGATGCTTTTGAGGGAACCAAGGTGCTGGAAAGATGTGACGTGTTGGGCGGGGTCGTCTTTGTTTTCAGAAAGGACGTGAGGCTCAAGGCCGAGATTGTGCGCGGCCAGCGCGAGCATGCGCGCGAGTTGTCCCCCGCCTAAAATTCCCACCCGAGTACCAGGCCCCAATTCAAATATCCTTTGTTTCGACACGCCAGGTAGTATAGACCCAAAGTCATGCAAAACACAACGTTTCCGCTCCCTGCCACACTTCCTGTTTGTTTGGCCCCCATGGTGGGGTTAAGCCACGTGGTGTTGCGTGATGTGATTCGTGAGTACCTTCCACAGGGGTCAGAAACGATATGGCCGAGTGAAATGTTAAGCAGTCGACGCTTGCCCTCGGAAAATTTAGCCGAAGTACCTGAATCCATGCGTGGCAACGATGAAAAATTTTGGGTACCACAAATTTTAGGCAATGAAGAAAAGTACATAGAACTCTCGGTCAAAAAATTGGTGGATTATGGTGCCCAGGGAATCGACATCAACATGGGGTGTCCGGTGCAAAAAGCCTTACGCCACAATTACGGTGTGGCCTTAATGGGGGATGTGGATTACGCCGCACGTGTGGTGGAAATGACGGTTCGCCATTCCACCGTGCCGGTGTCAGTGAAGTTACGCGCCGGTTTTGAAAGTCAAACGGATCAGATGATACCATTTATGAAACGTCTAGAATCCGCCGGAGCACAGTGGTTGACTCTGCATCCGCGCACAGCAGAACAAAAACGTCGAGGCAATGCGGACTGGTCGCAAATTCAATTATTAAAAAAAGCCTTAAACATACCCATCATCGGTAATGGCGACGTGCAAGTGGTGGATGATGTGTTTCGCATGCAAGAAGAAACAGGTTGTGACTTGGTGATGGTTGGGCGTGCGTTGACGGCGCGTCCATGGATGTTGTGGCAAGTGGGGGAGCGAATGGGTTTCACAGCCCCCGCTGGTAAAAGTGGCCGTGCGCCTTGCACTCCCGAGGAAGAGGCACGGGAATATTATTTTTGTGCACGTAAAATATTACAAGGTATGAAAGAAAAATTTCGTCCTGTGGTGGGGCTTAAAAAATTTCAGTTTTATATTAAAACCAGCACTGTGTGGCTGGAGTATGGGCATTTTCTTTATGCGAAAACCACCAAATGCCAAACGCTCGGTGAGATGGATGCTGTGCTGGATGAGTTTTTTGCTAGTGAACAGCGCATGATTTCGCGTACGGAATGGCGGATTTGAGTTCGCGATTTGGTAGGATTTTCGATAAAATTTGAATCTCCCATTTCAGACACGTCCCTCCTGGACTCACACGCAGGACGGCCCATCCCCCGCCGGGACGAGCTTCGCTCGTAAACGAGGACCGAAGGTCCTCTCTGCGGGTCCATGGGCGCGTGAGGTCTGAAATGGGAGATTCAAATTTTATCGAAAATCCTTTCAAAACGCTTTGAGTGGGCGGCCCTTCACGGCGCCTTGAGAGAGAAGTTTTCACTGCGTAGAGTGTGGGCGATTCTTTACTGTGTAAATAAGTTTAATGGCTTTAGATCTTTTACAGTGCTGTTTTTAACGAGCGGTGGTACTTAGGGTTTGTGCTAAAGAGTTGATGGGGCTGTAGAGGAGTTCTTATGAAAAAGTTAATCTTCATACTTTTAACAATAACATCCTTAAATTCTCAAGCAGCGCAACCATTAGCGAGTCGCTGGCAGCAAGAAATCGATTTTTTTGAAAGCTACAATATTGTTTCAAAAATTGCTCTCAAAACGTGGACGAGTATAAATCTGCGCCGAGTGTCCTGTGTCGTATTGGCTAAACCTGAAATCCCTATTACTTTTGTCGAAGGGGTTTTTGCTGGGGAAATAAGCATAGAAGGCTACGAAGAGGGGCTCTATGCTATGCATTCAGAACAAGTTTATGGGGAGAGCTATTATTTACGAATTACCGGAGCTTTTTTAAAGACGTTCCATGAAAATACCATTTTCCTTGATGTAGAGATCGTCGGCAAAGTTAAGTGCACTCGAACTTGGTTTTAGCTTAATGAACTGAGATCCTTCTCTTCACAGACCTGTTAATAAATCAATGCGCCATTTGAATCAAAACTAACGCCTTCGCTCCAGGTGACTTCCCAGATGTTGCCTTCGGGGTCTTTAAAACTGCCTGAGCGTCCTGAGTAGGATGTGGTTTTGGCGGGTGAAACAATAACAGCTCCGGCTTTTTTTGCACGTTGCAAAGATTGATCGACGAGATCTGGGGATTCCACATAAATACTCAGAAGCACGCCGCTGAAATTTTGAAAATCTTTTTTAAGTCCAAGTTTATCAAAATTTTCTTTTTGCCATAAAGACAGAATGGCGCCGCCGGTTTTAAAAGAAATATGATGGGGATTGCTGCGCTCGGAACGGGGCCATCCTAAGCTGTCAAAAAAATTGGCCATAACTAAGAGATCGCGAACGGCTATGGTGACCATGTTCACGCGCGGGGGGAGAGGCTGTGGTGTAGACGAGCAAGCCGATAAACTCCCTAGAGCTAATAAACAAAAAACAAGACTACTTAAGTTTCGCATCGAGCAATCCCTTTTGATCAAGTGATGCTAAATCGGTGTAGCCGCCGATGAGTTCATCATTGATAAAAATTTGTGGTACAGTCATCAATCCTGTGCGCTGTTTGAGAGTGGTATATAAATTTGGATCTTCTTCGACGGAGATCTCTTCGTACGAAACACCTTTTTGTTTAAAAAGGGCTTTCGCGCGATCACAGAAGGGGCAGTACGATTTACTGTAAATTTGAACTTTAGCCATAACACCTCCAAAAGATTTAAACGTTTTTTGCAGGCACTGTCTAGTCCACTCATGTTAATGCGTATAGTGATTCAAAAAAATTGCGAAGAGAAATTTAGGCATTCGCCGTCGGAATCTGCGCGGTTTGAGACGACATGACAATTCGCTGCACCTCGGGCGCAGGAAGAGTTGTGTCTGAAAATTGAAAGCGCACAATTTCAACAACAGGTGCCAAGTCTTCGCAGCGTTTAATTTTATCAAAGAGAATCTGTGCTTCGCCGTAGGATTGACTCATGATTTTGGCGAGCTGTTTAGTTCTACGTACAGCAAACCCTGAGTGGTGCTGTTGCGTCGAGAGCTCAATAAATTTAAGAAAATAATTTTGCCAAGATTCCCACGCACGGCGAGGTGCGCTTTCGCGAATTTCCAAACCTAAATCGGGATTAGCCACCCAGCCGCGACCGATCATCACATGGGCGCTGCCCGAAACTTCGCGGCATCGATGGTAATCCGCCACCGTCCACACTTCGCCGTTGGCGATTACCGGAATTTTCAGTTCCTGAACAAGGGGAGCGATGTATTCCCAATAGGCGGGAGGACGATAACCATCCGTTTTGGTGCGCGCATGAACAGCAAGCCAAGCGGCGCCCCCGGCTTCCGCGGCTTGGGCGAGCTCGAGCACTTGCGATTTGTCATCAAAGCCCAAGCGCATTTTTGCCGACACCGGAAATTCCGGTGGCACAGCTCGACGAACTGTTTCGATGATTTTAAAAATGCGTTCGGGTGTTTTGAGAAGAGCGGCGCCGCCATCATTGCGATTGACGGTTTTGGCAGGACAACCAAAATTTAAATCGATTCCCAAAGTGCCAAGCTCGATGGCGCGAGCCGCGTTTTCAGCCATGGCTGTGGGGTGGCTGCCTAAAAGTTGAATATGCACCGGCGTTCCACTTTTTGTTCGAGAATTTGTAGCCAGCTCGGGACAGTATTGGTGGAAAATATGTTCTGGAAGAAGCATGTTCACCACACGCACGAACTCTGTCACACACAGGTCGGTGGCTCCGAGCGAGCTGATCAGCTCGCGATTGACCGCATCGACCACACCCTCCATCGGGGCGAGGATTAATCGCGGGCGAGAAAAATCAATGGACCAGTTTGCTGAGGGCATTGTACTCCGCGGGGGTCACAGGTTGAATAGAGAGGCGTTGGCCTTTGCGAATAACCAGCATGGTTTTTAAAGAGGGTGTATTGCGAATGTCTTCGAGCGAAAGCACATTTTTAAATTTCTTGGCGAATTCCACTTTGACACAAAACCAACGAGGTTTTTCCTCAGTGGCTTTGTCGTCGTAGTACTCACTTTTTTTATCAAACTGTGAAGGGTCGGGGACGGCTGCCGCAGCCACCTTGGCCAAGCCGACAATGCCAGGGACTTCAGTGCTGGAGTGGTAAAAGAGGACCACGTCGCCAATTTTCATATCGTTCATCATAAAATTGCGAGCTTGGTAATTACGCACACCGTCCCAGAGGCTGACCTTCTTTTTTTGTAAGTCATCGATGGAAAACACGTCAGGTTCCGATTTCATCAGCCAGTACTGCATAGACACTCCCTAGGAGCTCATTTTATTAGCATTTTTTGCCGACAGTATCCACCACTTTGTGCAAAGTTCTGAGGGCGACGGTTGACAGTTTCTTGCGGCACCGTAAGATAGGGGAAATTAAGTTTCTCAAGGAGACATTATGCGTATTTTAATAGGTTTTTTGTTTGTATTCGCCACTTCCATAGCGTCAGCCCAAATTGTTTTTGCACCTAGTATTTCTTATATTACTCATGAAGAGGAGGACAATGGTGGGGGCAAGAGTGCGGAGAATATGATGTTTGCTGATTTTCGTTTAGGCTACTTACATCCGTCAGGGTTGTATTTGGGAGGAATGTATTCCATGTCCAAGTATTCGGATGCGACCACTTCGGCGAACGGTTTTTCTGTTGGTCCGACTCTCGGTTTTAGTCATTACAATGGCTTCTACGCCCTTTTCACTTACTACATTATGGCTGAGCAAAAAAACCTGAGTAATTCGGCACAAACCTATACAGATGGTATGGGACCACAAGTCGATATCGGTTGGTCATTCCCCATCACAGCGTCGTTTCACATTGGCCCACAAATTACTTACCGCTCTGTGACTTTTGATAAAATCGATAGTGGTGGTGCAGCGATAGATAACGAGCACACGATCAAGCACATTCTTCCGGCTCTCAATCTGTGGGTTATTTTCTAAGCAGATTTTGATTTTATAGTGAAGACGGAAAGGCGCTGACGAGGCGCTTTTTTATTGTCCACGTCGAGCGTTCGCTCTATAACAAAGGCATCGGTTCATGAAAAAGGGAGGCCTATGTCTTTTCGCATAGAAAAAGATTCTTTGGGAGAAGTGAAAGTACCCGCAGATAAATACTGGGGAGCACAGACACAACGTTCACTGGAAAATTTTAAAATTGGTGGCGATCGTTTTCCGCGCGAGATGATTCGTGCTCTGGGAATTTTAAAAAAATCAGCGGCCTTCACCAATTGGAAATTGGGATTGCTTCCCGAAAACAAAGCCAAGTTTATTATCGCGGCCGCCAACGAAGTCATGGAAGGAAAGCTGGATGACCATTTTCCTCTCGTTGTTTGGCAGACGGGCAGTGGCACACAAACCAATATGAATGCCAATGAAGTCATCGCCAATCGCGCCAGTGAGTTGCTCACAGGTTCGGTGAAGGAACACAGTATTCATCCCAATGACGATGTCAACAAAGGGCAATCCTCCAACGACACGTTCCCCACGGCGATGCACATCGCTGCCGGTGAACGTCTTAATAACCATCTGATTCCTTCGCTTAAAAAGCTGCGCGATTCACTTAAGAAAAAACAAAATGCATTTAGCAAAATCGTCAAAATTGGTCGCACTCACTTGATGGATGCGACACCGCTCACACTTGGACAAGAGTTTTCCGGTTATGTCACACAATTGGATAAAAGCATTGAGCGTGTGGAAAAATCCCTCAAGGGCGTTTACGAGTTAGCACTCGGTGGTACGGCGGTGGGAACAGGTTTAAATACACATCCTGAGTTCGCGCAAAAAGCGGCAGAGTCCATCGCTAAAGAAACAGCGCTGCCTTTTATCAGTGCGGTCAATAAGTTTGAAGCTCTCGCGGCTCACGATGCTCTTGTCGAAGCCAGCGGGACTTTGAAAACCATTGCTTGCAGTCTTATGAAAATTGCCAACGACATTCGCCTCTTGGGTAGCGGCCCGCGCAGTGGAATTGCGGAGTTGATTCTTCCGGCCAACGAGCCCGGTAGCTCAATCATGCCTGGAAAAGTGAATCCCACTCAAAGCGAAGCCATGACCATGGTGTGCGCGCAAGTGATCGGCAACGATATGGCCGTGGCGGTTGGCGGTATGAATGGACATTTTGAATTGAATGTTTTTAAACCGGTGATTATTTTTAACGTGCTCAATTCCATTCGTCTTTTAGGTGATGCTTGTCAAAGTTTTGCTGATAAGTGTGTGGATGGTATTGAAGCAAATCAACAACAAATCACGAATCACTTAAATAACTCGTTGATGTTGGTGACAGCCCTCAATCCCCATTTGGGTTATGACAAAGCGGCCAAGATTGCTAAAAACGCTTATGAGAAAAATATCACTCTCAAAGAATCGGCCATCGTGTTGGGCTTCATGAGTGGCGAAGATTTTGATCGTTTAGTGCGACCAGAGGATATGATCGGACCTCTCAAAATATGAGAATTTGTGTCTTTTGTAGTTCTAAATTAGATTTTACCGAGCAAACGTTGCAAGCCTGTCGTTCTTTAGCTGAATGGATGGCACAAAATAATCATGTGCTTGTCTATGGTGGCGCGCGCGCCGGAATGATGGGTTTGATGGCTGATGAGATGCTGGCGCGAGACGCCAAGGTTGTGGGCTATCTTCCGCGCGATTTATTTCCCTTAGAGGTTCCGCATCGTGGACTCACTGAATTGGTCGAAGTGGATGACCTTTTTGAGCGCAAAAGATTGATGATGGAAAATTCCGACGCTTTTATTATTCTTCCCGGCGGTGTGGGTACACTGGATGAATTTTTTGAAGTCTTAACTTGGAAGTCGTTGGATTGTTTTGATAAGCCGATTGTTGTCTACAATGTGGAAGGTTTTTGGGATTCTCTTTTGCAAATGATGCAAGACCTCGAAAAGAAAAAAGTTTTAGCGGGAAATCTCTTGGGATGTTTTAAAACCTGTCAAAGTCTCCAAGAGATTGAAAGGTCTTTGTGATCGATAAAACCTATCCGCGTTTATCATGGTTGGCCAACGAGCACATTCGTCCCTATGTGTATGTGCGCACCGATAACAAAATTGATAAGCCGGGAGAGCATTTTTCTTTAGATTGGTTTAAAGATAACCACCCCCAGTATATCAATCCTTTACGTATGACCGAAGTGGAATTTGGCAATCAAATCCTCGAATTGGAATCGCGCGCCTTTGGCCCCTCAAATATGGCCATGCCTCGTTGGGTTTTTTACGACTGTGCCATCACACCTGGGTTTGTGGCCGGTTTTGCTATCAAAGCCGAGCATGTGCCTGAAGATCTCAAAAAGCACCTTCCCTATATTGGCAAGCATGAGTGGGTGCCTCTGAGTCTCTTTATTATCATCCCCACTATGGCCAAAGATGGCGAGTGGGTGGCGCACAATTTGTGCACGGTGAACTCTCTTTTGCCTCCAGAGCTTAACTTTTATGGTCTAGGCTTCTTATCGAAGGCCTTTGGACTCTGGTACGCCAACGTGAATATTTGTTGTGGCTTTACCCAGTGGGGAAACCCAGCCATTCGTTTGCATTCCTATTATGGACCTTTTGAAATTTTGACAGCCTATACGCCCATCCATTCCTACTCACGCACTTTGACCTATCGAGTGAAGATAGAGTCTCAAGAATGGGAAAACTTTTTTAGTAAGGCGCAAATGGCTCAGTTTTCTCAACGATTTGAAGATACAGGGCTTTTGGTGCACCCCAAAGAGGATTCCAGTCTTCGTGAGATCCAGAGTCGTTTAGAACGCGATGAAGGTCCTTTTTATCTAGATGCTCAAGAGGTGAGAGCAAAAAACTTGGACGAGCCACTAAAAATTTATAGACCTCGCTAAGGCGAGGACTGTATGATGCCTGCATGACACAAACACTCCCTCCCGTTGCCCGCAATATTAATGTTTTTTGTAAAAAATGCGATACCGATCGCTATTTCAAAGTGGTCACTCACACCAGTGAAACCACGGCCAAGTTGAAATGTGAGGTTTGTGGTTGTTCACGTAATTATTCCATCGAAGAAAATAAACCGACCACCGCCAAGGTTCGTAAGACAGGAGCTAAGAAAGCTCCTTCTAAATCGAAAAGTGCCATTGCGTCTCAGTGGAACACTTTGAACGAAAAATACCGTGGGCCAGAGGCGATACCTTACACCACGGCAACTCAATTTCAAAATCTCCAATCATTGGTTCATCCCACATTTGGCGTCGGCTTTGTCACCAAAGCACTTCCTTATAAAATTGAGGTTCTCTTTGCCGAAGGCGTGAAAGAGCTTCTGCACGCTAAAAAATGAGTTTTATCCTCATCAGCCTTGTTTTAGGCGTTGTGGTGGGAATCGTCTCTTCGTTGTTTGGTATTGGCGGCGGTGTATTCATCGTCCCTCTTCTTCCCGATCTTATGGGATTTTCCGCCCATCAAGCCATTGCGACGAGTTTAGCGAGTGTGTTCTTGGTGACATTGGTGAACACTGTGGGTTTTGCTCGTGAGCATTTAGTGCAATGGCGTGTGGGACTCACGTTGGGTGTACCTTCGGGGATTATGGCATTTGTTTCGGGGCCGTGGATGGCGCAGGCGGATGCGTTTGTGTTGCGTGTCGTCTTTCTTATTGTCATGTGTGTTTTGTTGATTGTGACCTGGCTGCGCAGAAATTCGCACTTGCCGGTGGAAAATGACTTTATCATCTCCTTAAGTAAAAAAGCGTTTGCTGGTTTTTTTGCATTGATCGCCGGATTTATCTCCGCCTTTACGGGGATTGGTGCTGGAGTGATTTTATCGCCCATCATGTTCAACTTGCGCATGGTGCGCGCGCGGGAGTTAGTGCCGACCACGAATCTGAGCACGATGCTGACGACTTTTTCGGGAACATTGAGTTATGCCATTATTGATTTTCGCGAGGGGACTTCGTTGATTCATTTTCCCATGGCCATCAGTCTTTTTGTCGTGGCCACAGTGACCTCCTTCTGGATTCGCCCTTACCAAGCACGGCTCGCACAGACGACCAAGGTGATGGTGCTGTGTGGGATTCTCTTTTTTATCATCATCAAACAGAGTCTGACACTTTATCGGTTGCACTTTTAAAACTGCGACTTAAGCGGGTCGCCTTTTTAAGGCGTTACAAAATTTAAAAAAACATGTTAAAACTTTTGTCATGAAGCTGCGTGAGTCTATCGAGAGTAAAATCCAAGAAACACTGCGACCGACCCATTGGGAATTGGTCAACGAAAGCCATTTGCATTCGGCAGGTCGTGAAGAATCCCATTTTCGCCTTTTGTTAGTTTCTGAGTCCTTCGTCGGTCTGAGTCGTGTGCAACGCCAACAAAAAGTCTATCAATTGCTCGCTGAAGAGCTCAAAAACGGTGTTCATGCATTGTCTTTACGGTTGTTGTCGCCCCAAGAATGGGACGCGGGACAAGCGGAGGGCTTTGTTTCTCCGTCCTGCCAGTCGAAAAAGTAAGAGCCTGTCCAAGAAGTATTGTGTCATTAAAAATGATCAGGAATGTTTTGATCGAGGCGCGACGACGAAGGACGGGCTCTCAGTTTTAAAGATGATCGTGATTTTCTGTGATGGTCTCTTCGGTCGGTTTTTCATTAGAGTCTTTTGCCGGTTCATTCACAGACTCGTAGGGAGTTTCTTCTTCAACCTCCTCGGAGAGGTCATCCAATTGATTTTTTAGCTTGAGAAAGAGCTCTTGATTGTGGCTTTTTACAGTCGCCATCCCGGCTTCGCGGGAATCCACTTGCTCGTCGAGGGGCTTATTGGTAATTTTGTCCCACTGATCGAGGGCATCGTTGATATTCTTCAAAGTATCATGAAGGTTAGATTCATCCATTAAGTTAAAATTAACGGATACTTGACAGTGATGGCAATCAAATATTTTTGGGAGGTTCTATGGCAGATGAAATCATATACACCATGAAGGGCGTGGGTAAAGTGTACCCACCAAACAAATATGTTTTGAAGGACATTTATCTCTCGTATTTTTATGGTGCCAAAATAGGCGTGTTAGGTCTCAATGGCAGTGGTAAGTCGAGCTTGCTAAAAATTATGGCAGGACAAGATGAAGAGTTTTTAGGCGAAGCCTTCCCTGCAAAAAATTTCCGCCTGGGATTTCTCGAGCAGGAGCCACAGCTCGATCCCGAAAAAACGGTGAAAGACATTGTGATGGAAGGTGTGGGCGATGTGGGCAAGTGCTTAAAAGAGTACAATGCCATCAGCGAGCAGTTTACCGATGAAAACCTCGATCCCGACAAAATGGAAAAACTCATTGAGAAACAGGGCGTGCTGCAAGAGAAAATTGAGGCGCTGGATGGTTGGAATCTCGATGCTAAATTGGACCAAGCGATGGAAGCGCTCCGCTGTCCTCCCGAAGATGCTCTGATTAAAAATCTCTCGGGTGGGGAAAAGCGCCGAGTGGCCATGTGCCGTCTTCTCCTGTCCAATCCCGACATTTTACTACTCGACGAGCCGACCAACCATATGGATGCCGAGACGGTGGCGTGGCTTGAGCACTTCTTGCATCAGTTTCCAGGCACAGTCATCGCTGTAACCCATGATCGCTATTTTTTAGATAACGTTGCTGGCTGGATTCTCGAGCTGGATCGCGGAGAAGGGATTCCGTGGAAGGGGAACTACTCCTCGTGGTTAGATCAAAAAGACAAACGCACGGCTCAAGAACAGCGCGAAGAGAACAAAAAGACCAAGACCCTCGAGCGCGAGTTGGAGTGGATTCGTATGTCGCCCAAGGCGCGACAAGCGAAGTCCAAAGCCAGAATTTCAGCGTATGAAAACTTGGTGAAAGAGCCGAGTCCTGAGAAGGTTCAGGAGATGCAGATTTATATTCCGCCGGGACCTCGCCTCGGTGATTTGGTTATCGAGGGTAAGAATGTCACTAAAGCGTTTGGTGACAAACTCTTGGTGGACGACTTTTCATTCTCCATTCCGCGTGGGGGAATCGTCGGTATCATTGGACCGAATGGTGCCGGGAAGTCGACACTTTTTAAAATGATGACGGGTCAGGAAAAGCCAGACAGTGGGGAAATTATAATCGGCTCGACTGTAAAATTGGGTTATGTGGATCAGGAACGTCAGACATTGAATCCCAATAAGACCATTTGGGAAGAGCTATCGGGTGGACTTGATGTGCTGAAAGTGGGCAATCGCGAGATGAATTCCCGCGCTTACGTCTCACGTTTTAACTTTTCTGGCACAGATCAGCAGAAAAAAGTGGGCGTTCTCTCGGGTGGGGAGCGCAACCGTGTGAACATGGCCAAGCTCCTTTTAGAGGGGCACAATGTGCTTTTGCTCGATGAACCGACCAACGATTTGGACGTGAATACGATGCGCGCCCTCGAGGAAGCTCTTCTCGATTTTGGTGGCAGTGTTATAACAATCTCCCATGATCGCTGGTTCTTAGACCGCATTTGTACTCACATCATGGCCTTCGAAGGCGACAGTAAAATCAACTTCTTCACCGGGAATTACTCGGAATGGGAAGCGGATTACAAGCAAAGAATGGGCATCGATACGCTCACTCCGAAGCGTTTGAAGTACCGCAAGTTCCAAAAATAGGCAGTTTCTCGAGGCAAAAACGCCCCTTCTCGAGGGGGTTTTTGCTAAAAAAAGCATTTCCCCTCTGAAAAAAACGTATTTTTTTTGTTGACTCAAGTATGTCATCTAGAACAACGTAATCTCTAGAGGGAAATCTCTAAGTTAATTAACGAATCGCAACCACAGTGGATGCGAAAGTTCGCCTAAGGAGGAACGATGGCAAAGAAGAAGAAAGTAGCTAAGAAAGCTAAAACTACAAAAAAAGCTACAACTAAGACAAAAACAAAAAGAAAGCCTAATGCCGCTTTCATGAAGCCCCTTACACCAAGTGCTGACCTAGCAGTTGTTGTTGGTGCAAAAGCTATCCCAAGAACAGAAGTTGTTAAGAAAATTTGGGCTTACATTAAGAAGAACAATCTTCAAGACAAGAAAAATCGCAGAAACATCAATGCTGATGCGAACCTCAAAAAAGTATTCAGCGGCAAAGCCACTGTTTCTATGTTCGAAATGACAAAATACGTTAGCAAACACCTTAAATAAGTTGTAGCCGACAATTTTGTAATGAAAGAGGGAAGTCGCAAGACTTCCCTTTTTTTTGCTAAGATCCATCGCTTCGCTCAGGAATCTTTGTTGCACAGCGACCAGAATCCGTATAATTAAACATCTATGACGATCAAGACCGCCAATGACATTCGCCACATGGAACAAGTCTGCCAGTTAGCTGCGCAAACACTCGTCTATGCATCTAAATTTGTTCGCCCGGGAATCACCACCAACGAAATCGATCAAATTGTTTACGATTACACACTTTCTCACGATGCTCGTCCAGCTCCTCTCAATTATCATGGTTATCCCAAGTCTATCTGTACTTCGATCAATCACTGTATTTGTCATGGTCTGCCTGACGATACCGTTCTTAAAGAGGGTGATATTATCAATATCGATGTGACCTCTTTTAAGTTTGGTTTTCATGGCGACACCTCGGCCACCTATTTTGTTGGCGCCGTGAGCGAAAAAGCGCGAGAAATCGTACAGGTCGCCGAAGAAGCACGGCAAAAAGGCATCGAAGCGATTACACCATTTGGGACTACCGGTGATATTGGTTACGAAGTGAATAAATATGTGACTCGCAAGGGCTACCATACGGTCAAAGAAATCGGCGGCCACGGGATCGGTCGCGGCTTCCACGAAGAGCCGTTTGTGCCATCCTTTGGCAAAAAAGGTCGGGGGGATAAGCTCATGCCGTGGGGAACGATCACTGTCGAGCCTATGATCAACGAGACAGCCGCGCCAATCAAAGAAGTCTCCATCCCTAACTCAACCATCAAGTATTACGAAACTGCCGATAAAACCCTTTCTGCGCAGTTTGAGCACACCGTCCTTATCACGGATTCGGGCTATCAAATCCTAACTTTACCTTAACCGTCGCCTTGCGGACACTAGTTGCCTTTTGAGGGCAACATGATAGAACTTGGGTCTACAATTTAATCTTATTTTCCCAATGGAATGAGAAGGAGTCCCCATGAGTTTAACAGGAGCCACAATGAAGAATACGTCGAAAAATACTGCGAAGAACGTAGCAAAGGGTGCAGCTAAGAATGCAGCCAAAGCCCTCAAAAATGCACCCAAAAATAACAGTAAAAGCACTGGAAAAACAGTAGCAAAAACTGTTGCCAAAACTGCGAGCAAAGCTGACACAACCAAATCGGTAAAAACCACTAAAACAGCGGCCGTAGATTATCGCGTCTGCAAAGAAGCTATGGAAAACCCAAAAGTCTTTGCTGATCTCGCTCGTTGGGGGCGTGAAGAAATCAAAATCGCTGAGCAAGAAATGCCAGGCCTGATGGCTCTTCGCAAAGAGTACGGCAAATCACAACCTCTTAAGGGCGCAAAAATCACCGGTTGTCTTCATATGACGATTCAAACAGCGGTTCTTATCGAAACACTCACTCATTTGGGCGCGGAAGTCCGTTGGTCTTCGTGCAACATCTTCTCTACTCAAGATCACGCAGCGGTGGCCATTGCGGCGGCAGGCATTCCGGTTTTCGCTTGGAAAGGCGAAACAGAGGAAGAGTACGAATGGTGTATTGAGCAAACGATCACAGGTTGGAAAGATGGTTTTAATCTAATCCTCGATGACGGTGGCGATTTAACAATCATTATGCACAAACCTGAATACGCAAAAATCATGAAGGGCGTGATTGGTGTTTCGGAAGAAACAACCACAGGTGTTCATAACTTGGAAAAAATGTTGAAAGATGGAAAATTAAAAATTCCGGCCATCAACGTGAATGACTCGGTAACAAAATCAAAATTCGACAATCTTTACGGCTGCCGCGAATCTTTAGCGGATGGTATTAAGCGTGCCACAGATGTGATGCTCGCTGGTAAAGTGGTCGTGGTTGCTGGTTACGGCGATGTAGGTAAAGGTTCTGCCAACTCTATGAAATCGTACGGCGCGCGTGTGCTTGTGACTGAAATCGATCCGATTTGTGCTTTACAAGCAGCAATGGAAGGTTACGAAGTCACAACCATGGACGAAGCGGCTTCGAAAGGTGATATCTTTGTCACAGCCACTGGCTGCTGCGATATCATCACCCCTAAGCACTTTTCTGCTATGAAGAGCGGAGCCATCGTATGTAACATCGGTCACTTTGATATCGAAATTGATATGGCGTGGCTCAATGCGAATTCTAAAATGCGCGAAATCAAACCACAGGTGGACATTCACACCATGAAAGACGGTCGTGAGATCATCGTTCTTGCCAAGGGCCGTTTGGTGAACTTGGGTTGCGGTACGGGTCACCCATCGTTCGTGATGAGTAACTCGTTCACCAACCAAGTTTTGGCGCAGATTGATCTGTTTACTGAAACTGAAAAGTATCAAGAAGTGGGTGTTTACCGATTACCAAAAGAGCTCGACGAAAAAGTGGCCGCGCTTCATCTTGATAAAATCGGCGTCAAGTTAACAAAACTTTCCGACAAACAATCCAAGTACTTGGGCATGGACAACAAAGGTCCATTTAAGCCGGAGCATTATCGTTACTAATTGAGGCACTCGCTTAGTAGATGAGCTTAAATTGTTGAAGAGAGGGTCCTTGCGATCCTCTTTTTATTTATAGATCTATGTTTGTGGATCGTTACAATTGGCGACGTCGTCGTAAGATGATTTGTTCGCGTAAATTATCGAGAAGTTCTTTTACAAATGGTGTGGGGTATTCTGTGCCATTGAGAAAAGTATCTTGGCTTATTCTGGAGGCCAAAGGACAGTCTTGGTCCCAGTCGATTAAGAGCCAGGTTTTGCCATTCCAAACAAGTTGTTCGGAGTGAAAATCACCCAATCTTTCAAAATGGATTGTTTGCATCGCAAATCGGGTTAGCTCGAGGAGGAGGCTATCAAACAGAACCGGGGATTGTACTTTTATGGCGTCGGCATTGGCTAAAAAATATCGTAGATCCATTTGCACATGAACATAATCCTGAATAATCCAATCAGTCCCCGAGCTAATAATATTTGCCAGGGAGGTGATTCCAAGGCTCTTCATGGAATGATAGCCATCAATAAAATTTTTGGCGGAAAGAGCAGGGTTGGGAGTGTTGAATTGCCGAAGAATTTGTGTGGGGTTGAGTTGAACGATGGTAGATTGTCCAGATGTACTGAGGATTTTTTCAAAAGTAAAACTGTGTCCATCTCGGGTTCGCACAGTCGTATCACCCATAATCATGAAGCAATAGGGAACTTTTGAGCGCGCAATGGTTTGCGCGTGAGCTGAATAAAAAAACGACAACCCTAAAAAAATGACAAAAGTTAAAAGGCCGCGAACAGCTTTTGCGAGAATGGATAGCATGACGCTCTATTTAGCAACTTCAGTACCAAAACAGGGGATCTTGACATCAAGTGAAAAGATAGCGATGACTGGCGTCTTAGGGGGGGTGGGAATATGTTTTCTTTTATTAAACTCAGTATGATTTTAATCGATATCGCGATGGCGTTTCCGGGGCAACCCAAGGTCCTTGAATCCACCTACGAGGCCGAGTCGCATGCGGGACAAAAACAAGTGCATGAATACCGAGTGGTGTTGCCGGATATTAAACCTGAGAATCTCAGATGTTTTAAGCAAGTAGGAGTGCCAGGGCTCTGGCAAAGTGTCTTTTGTTCAGCTCAGCAGAATTCAAAAGAATGCCAATTTGATGTGTATCGTAAAAACTCCCTAGGGGGCTGGGGATCGCCTGTGCATTATAAAATGATGGGCGAGCCGGTTGCCAATATGGAAGCCGTCTATTTTTCAGCGACAAAAGATTGTCGTGGAGATTTGCTTCCTGCTGACTATTCGAGCAAGAATTTTGATGTTTTTAGTTTAGTCGGGTACGTCCCACCTAAGCCACATCCCGGTGGGACAAGCTCTGACTACTTTTTTAATGTGGCGATGAATTTTTCCTACAGCGCAGAACCGACACATTTTACATTTACTGCCTATGAATCCAATATGTACGAAAAAGATCCGTCAAAGGCAGATATTAATACTGTGGTTCTAGAGTCCTACTAGGGCTCGTCGTGTTTAACGGGCTCTTTGTGCACGTGTTTTAAAAATGCTTTGAGCTCCTCGATGCTTTCCATAATGTCGTCGAGGGCGCGATGACTGTCGCGTTTTTGATATTCCACGTGATAACAAGCGTTCATAATGATTTTCCAGGCGGTGACATCCATCATGCGGTAGTGCAGTCGCTTGGCGAGTTTTGTAAAATAAAGATCGATGAACTTACGATCTTGAAAAATGGAGTTCCCACAAAGGACGGGGCGTTCGTCATCGGCGTAGTGCTTTTTGATCAAATCCAAAAGCTCTTGTTCCACCACATCGGGATCTTTGCCGGTGGGGACTTTGGCGATCAAACCACTGGCTTTGTGGTGTTTGCGATTCCACTCGTCCATGTTTTCCAAAAACGCCTCGGGCTGTTGAATCACGGTGTGGTAAGTGTCGAGGACTTTAAAGTTGAGGTCAGTGACGATCACAGCGACTTCAATCACGCGTTCAATTTCGGGATCAAGTCCCGTCATTTCCATATCGAGCCAAAATAGTTTTTTCATACTTTCTTCATACAGTTTTCTATTGAAGGCTGTCACGGAAATCCTTTAGCATAAGCAAAGGAGGTGCTGTGGCACAAAAACTTCCGACACTAGATCTGCATGGGTTTAAAAAAGACGAGGTCTTCGATGCCGTTGACCGCTTTATTATGAAGAACAATGGCCGCGATAGAGTCAAAATCATGCCCGGAAAGGGTGAGGGAATCGTGCGGGCAGAGTTATTGCGCTACCTAAAATTGGGTGGTTACCCCTGGTCGTATGAGGAAATGCCTAACGGGCAGAAAAACATGGGCTCCGTGATTGTTCATCTTTAAACCGATACCTCTTGGCATATTATCTGCAATTTGTAGGTTTTTAATCCGTCGGATTGAATTTAACCGCAAAGGGAGAAAATATGAGTCGTCTCTTGTTCACAGTAGTGACTTTATTTGTCAGTTTAAACTCTTTTGGCCATAACCGGGCGCCTTACTCGGGAATCTGGTGTGGGGTTTATGAAGGAAGATCTGAAAAATTGGTCATTGATGAAAATAATGGTGTAAAAATTTATGAAGGTTCTGGGAACAATGAACGCTTGGTGCATGGTGGGATGGTGGATTTTGCCAGAACCATCCAAATTTGGATTGAGCAAACTCCTGGTCAAGGTAATTACCTCTCTCGTGGCGAAAGTGATTTCGAACTGAGAAACAATGGCAGAGAGCTTCGAATTAAAAATATCGAAACTCAGCGTGAGGTTGTTTACCTTTCATGTCGGTAACTGATCTTTGTCATAAAGGGAAAATTTTTTAGTCCTAGGTTTCTTAAGAATGGGACTAGGGTTGAGTGGAGATCTTGGTTTTTCTTTCCGATACAAATGTCTATTTATTGCAAATGAAGATGGGAGCTCTACCGAATCGCCTCCAGTGCCGCGATATCGATCTTTGACATAGTCATCATCACATCAAAGGCCCGTTTTGCCTGTGCAGGGTCGGTACTCGTAGTCAGTTCCATGAGAATTCGGGGAGTGATCTGCCAAGAAAATCCCCAGCGATCTTTGCACCAACCGCATTCGCTGGCCTGTCCACCGTTCTCGATAATGGCATTCCAGTAACGATCGGTTTCTTCCTGATTTTCTGTAATGACCATAAAACTCACAGCCTCGTTGGCTTTGAAAATGGGGCCACCATTTAGGCCAATAAATTTACGGCCGAGCACAGTAAACTCCACAGTGAGATCCATGCCTTCTTTGCCGTTAGGAAAGTCTCCTGGAGCTTTATTCACTTTGCCAACGCTGCTATTGGGAAATGTGGCTGCATAAAACTTTGCAGCTTTAGACGCCTCACCATGGTCAAACCAAATGCAGTTAATTAATTCGTTCATGATGCATCTCCTTTGTTTACCAGGCGATTTCTCTGCCGGTGAATTCAAAAAACTTTCCCGATTGAGCGGGTTTTAAACTCAAGGCCACTTCCCAAATTCCTTGCGCGGAATCCTCAGGAAGAGTGGGGGCCGAGGCACCGCCCATATCTGTTTTGACCCATCCGGGATGAACTACCATAGTTGTTAACCATGGATTATCGAGAGTGATACATTTATTGATCATATTGAGTGCGGTTTTGCTGGCACGATACGCACAGTGACCACCAGACTTATTGTCGTCGATGGATCCCATTTTGCTGGTTATTTGAATCACCTTGGGGTGGGTGGAATTTTTCAGCGCAGGCAAAAGTGCTTTGGTGAGTAGAAATGGTGCGACTGAGTTGACTCGAAAGCTTTCCATAAAATCATTCGCGCTCTCGCCCTCTAACAAAATACCAGCGTTGTTGATAAGTACATCGAGATTTTTACCAACGGTCTCAGCAATTTTTTGAGAAGAATCATCAGCTTTCATGTCGACAGCTAACAATTGCAATGTTTCGGGAAATAGACTTTTGAGATCTGTTAAGCCCTTTGAATTTTCGGGCTTTCGTGCCACAGCGAAAACCGAATCACCGCGTTGCAACGCCTGCCGAGTTAACTCCAAACCAATTCCACGTGATGCACCAGTAATGACTATTTTCATAGTTTGAGAATATAGCAAAGGAACGGGGGAGTGTAAACGACAAGGGAGGGCGCATGCTGATTCTGAATCCGTACAGCATGCGGAATACTGCTAACAGTATTTTGGATAAGAAATTTTAAGAAATGGCAGGCCCTGCGGCTCAAATCTCATATACAGGTGCCCTGGAATATTTGCTGCCGTAGGGCAGTAAGCAGAAGCGTCAAAGATAGAAGATCAGTAGGTCTTCGTTTTTATGAATGTACAGCGGGTTAAAAAAGTTGGAATGTTTACACAATTTGTTAAAAATCGAGGTCTAAAGACTTTTCTTTTCTCTAAGTTTAATTCTTTTGTTAAAGCTGCAAACAATAACAAAGGGGATCGCATGAAACTAATTACTGCTTTATTGGTGTTTATTTTTTCTTTAACAGTTAACGCTTTAGATGAGGCAACAGTTTGCGAAGAATTATACGACGAAGCGATTTCTAATTGCCATAGATACATGTGTGAACAGTATTTAGAAGATCAAGAACTTGAAGTTAACGAAAAAAATATTTCGGATTGTTTAGATATGAGCGATGGGGATGCGGCAGAGGGAGCTCAGATTTGTGCGACAGAAGGTGAGCTTGATGATCTCATCAAAGAATATAATAAAAAAAATCCAAAAAAACAGGTCACCTGCGAGGATGAATAACTTTTAAGAATTGATGGGCCAAATGGGGCGAGAACTTATTTACAGAGAGTCGCGAGCCATCTAGCCCCAGCCATTTTCCTTAATAAGGTCCAATGACAACTGACGAATTTGATCCCTTATTAATCTGACCTTCTCATTTCCCTGACCCTTTGGATCCTCAAGATTCCATTCTTTGATTTTCAACCCAGGAACATATGGACACTGCTCGCCACAACCCATGGTCACTAGTAAATGTGCGCTCTGCGTAAGCTCAGCTGTTAACAATGTAGGTTTCGCCTGAGAGAGATCAATGTCCAACTCGTGCATAACGGTCAAAACTTCTGGATGAACTTTTGAGGCGGGCTCAGTTCCAGCGGAAATGGCTTGAGCCTTCATGGGGTCTGCAAATTTGTTAAAAAAAGCCGCGGCCATTTGCGATCGTCCTGCGCTGTGAACGCAAGCAAAGATGATCTTTGTCATTTTTCACTCCTTAAAAACCAACGGAAAACAAACTCTGCCAGGAATCCCCCAATAATTTGAGCACAAACAAAACCCAGAACATTGCCTGGAGAGATACCTGCAAAAGTTGATGTGAGGGCGCGTGCAATTGTCACAGCAGGATTTGCAAATGATGTTGAAGAGGTAAACCAATAGGCTGAAGTAATATAAGCTCCGACAGCAAAGGGAATTTTCTCGTTATGTTTAGTCGAAAGTCCGCGAATCACCATGATAAGTCCAAAGGTTGCAATAAACTCACTGAATATTTGACTAAACCCGCTGCGATCTTTTGAGGACAGCAGAATCAACGGCTCACCAAACATGATGTGCGCAACGACAACTCCGGCCATAGCACCAATAACTTGCATTAAAATGTAGAGAACACTTTCTTTTTTTGTATGATGTCCTTGAAGAAAACTGATCATTGTTACGACAGGGTTAAAGTGGGCTCCAGAGATGGGAGCAAATATCCAAATGAGAACAATGAGCCCGCAACCAGTGGCAATGGAGTTGGCTAACAAAGCAATGGCGCTATTGCCGGCAGAGAGTCTATCGCCCATGATCCCTGAGCCAACGATGATTGCGAGTAAATACAGAGTCCCTAAGAACTCCCCCGCAAGTTTTCTCATAGCATGCGAATTCATTGCAACTCCATGTTCGATTTTCAAAGAACCTAGCACGAATTTAATAAGCTGAATGTTTGATTTTATTTAGGACGCGTAATCGACCAGGGTATTTAATTGATGGAGCAGGTGGGACGAGTTTAGGACTTATCTGGTTGCTATTTATGATTTAATCCCTCTTCGATGCTCAAATTATGATCACTGCAAGTAGCCACTTTCATTCAAGAAAAGATTAAAATCGCTTATGTGCAGCATTTTTTCGATTGCCTCTGGCTCGCCGTTATACTTTTGAAAGTACGACTCTGCAATTCGGTAACCTAAATAGTATCCCATATCTGGATGTTTATTTGAGGTGGAATTGTACAAAAAATCGCTCAGATCTTTACCATTCATTTTTTTTGCAAACAGCTTTTTCAACGACTCCTCATTTTTTCGACCATACTCAAACAGATGATCATTCATTGTTGAACCATGGATTTTTTTTGTGAGAAAATCCGCAACCCCCTCCATCACCGAGTTTTCAAGAAGTGTTTCCATTTCTGGATAGGTTTGCTGTGTATGTATAAGTTCATGGACAGCGACTGCAGGAATCATGTCGAAATGAAGGCCGTAAGCCAATAGATGCTTTGGAACGATTTTTTTGTCGATCGTTTTTTCACCAGAAGTAAACGTCTCCAAACCAATCAAAAGCTTGTTACCTTCAACAGTACCTGCGGTACCAGTCCAGCCTATAAGATAGTAAACTTCAACTGGCGATACGCCCGTATACATTTTTTTAAACTTATTGAAGCTTTCGAGAATCGCTTCGTTATATTTATTCAGCGAAGGCAATAGTTCCCGTGTTTTTTCGTAATAGGCACGGCGTGAAATAATTGCTGAGCATATTTTCGTACTGTTTTCTAGTCTAATCTTGTAAAAATCACGAAGGCCTTGCGAACCATTTTTCAAATAAATCTTGTCATAAACCTTCGCACATTCATTCACACTCAAACCCGCTGTTTGATCGAATGCCAGCCAAAAGTTTTTTAAATCATTTGTATGAAAGGTAACGAGCATTGGCTCAGGATGGACAACTTGACGAGTTGAACACGCTAAAATCAGACCTATACAAACTAAAACTGTAAAAAAATTAAAACGCATTTAATTCCCCAATTCAAGATCTCTATGGGTTAACTGAAAAATGCATTGAAATCACTGATTATAACTTGCTGGGGTTGACGCGATCCTACTACCGCTACGGCAGTAAAAGTGACCTTTACCCCGTTTTTAGTGCCAGTAAATTATTTTTCTTCTGTAACACAGCCTTTTCCTGATGTGCAAATTCTTTTGGTGTTAAGTAATCAAGTGAACTGTGTGGACGCTCTTCGTTGTAATGTTTTATCCAGATCT
>JBGSUL010000109.1:0-109059 GCA_041736155.1 Bdellovibrionales bacterium | reverse complement strand
TGGTATGTCGCAGTGAATGCGCTTTTTAGTCCATTTAAAAAGTACAAAGTTGATTATCGTGTGATTCCTTGGTGCACATTTACTGATCCAGAAGTAGCTCGCGTTGGACTTAATGAGTTAGAGGCAAAAGAAAAAGGTATCCCATACCAAGTCACCCACTATGGAATTGAAGACTTGGACCGCGCCATTGCTGAGGGCGAAGCCTATGGGTTTGTAAAAGTGCTGACGCCTCCCGGGAGTGACAAAATCCTTGGCGTGACCATCGTTGGCGATCACGCCGGAGATATCATTTCCGAATATGTAGCTGCCATGAAGCATGGAATTGGTTTAAATAAAATTTTGGGAACGATTCACATCTATCCGACTCTTGCCGAAGCCAACAAATATGCAGCCGGAGTTTGGAAAAAAGCAAATGCACCAAAAAAGGCCCTTGAAATCTTGTCTAAATATCATGCGTGGCGGAGGTCATTCTAATGAGCCGCATTCGATTACCTAAAGCCCTATTGTACGTTGCTCTCGTTATTCCAACTCAAGGGATGGATGGATGGAGAACAGAAAATTTCTCACGCATCGAAGGCAATGAAGTGTCCGCTACCTCTAAGGGGGTTCTTGTTCATGTACGACAATCCGCGAGCCCTTTAATCTATCCTCTTAAATCGGCGCAGAAGGTATCCGGTTTTAAGGTGAGCGGAGAATTTCGTGGATTACCAAAGTTTTCTGATATTTCTCTGCAAGGAGAAAAAGGATTGGATGATTATGCTTTAAGGCTGGGATTTGTTGTCCCTGGAGAAAAGCGGTTAAGTGGAATTAAAAAAATGTTCGCTTCTCAATGGGTCAAACACCTCTATAACCAGGCTCCTCCTGGTTCTGGAATAGATCACGTTCATTTCTTTGATATAACCCAAAACCCTTCGCAACTTGGGAAGGCGAGAACCCATCCGGCTTCAGATCTCGTGCAAGAGGAATTTATTGGTTTGGTAGAGAAGCCGGGACCATTTTCTTACTCATACACGTTCAAAGCACCTATTGAGGCCGTGGCTATTTGGATCAGCATAGATGGCGACGATACAAAATCGGAATTTGAGGTCTTAATCTCGAATTTAGAGCTGATGACAAATTGAAAGTCATCGTGATGGAAGTGATAAAATCATTTTTCGTTCATTGACCAATACTGACCAAGCGGAGTGAGCATGCGAATTAATGAGAAGCCACGTTCTGAATATCCATTATTTGCGCGCCTAATTATGTGGGCACAAAAGAAAAAGTATGGGGAGACCCTGTTACCCGCAATGCTTTGGGGGCGGTCGCCGAAGCTTCTATATGGGCTTCAGGCTTTTTATCGTACGATTGATCGTAAGGACTCTCCCCTGGAGCCTGCATTAAGGGCGCTAATCAATGTGAAGGTATCCCAGATCAATCATTGTACCTTTTGTGTGGATATCGGAAGTGCTCTTCTGCAAAAGCGTGGAGTTTCCATGGAGAAGATCATGGCCCTCCCGGACTATGAAAAGTCATCGATCTTTACGGAGAGAGAACGGACTGCCCTGACTTATGCGGAAGCGATGACTCGCTCTGAGAAAGGCGTCGACGATCTCCTTTTTCAGCGACTGTCTAAGCAGTATAGTGACGACGAGATAGTCGAGCTTACGGCACTTATTGGATATCAAAATCTTTCCAGTAAGTTTAATGCAGCACTATCCATTCCGTCACAGGGGTTTTGCCTTCCTCCGCCGCCCAAAACTTAGTGCGAATAAGTGCCTCCGTTTGTTAGCTTGTAAAGATCTTCTTTCTACATGCCAATTTGATCCTCTTCCTTTCAGCCCCTGATAGGCCAGGGATCCTAAACCCTAAGCGCCTTATATCCTGAACGTAGTTCTGTATAGCGCAATGGGTCTTTCCGTACCTTTCGGCAATTTCTTTACTGGAAAGCCCCTCAATCCAACGTAGTTTTGCCAGCTCCGCAAGATCAACCCTTGGCTCCCGCCATTGGATTGGGTATGTTTCAACCCAAACTAATGGTTCTCCTATCCTCGGATGGCGGGCACCACTGTAAAACACCATGGTATGGTCGTTTACACTCCCCAAGTTTTTACGTTCTGTTTTTTGGTCGCTCCGCTCCTTTGGGGTCCGAAAGAGGACTTGAACCAGTGAGCGAAGCTCACAAACAAATAGATCAAGCTCCTCCCTTCGGGCACCAAATGTTACGCCATTTGAGTATTCATCGGAAACACACTTTGGCGCGCAAGCTTTTTAGCTTGGGATCCGCTACAGAGGCGGCATGTCCATCAATAGATTCACCCGCAGCGTTGAAATACGGTGCTTGCGTCGTTTCGGCAGCTTCAAATCCATATCTCAGTCCGATGTATTCAGTCCCTCCGTGAAATGATCCATAATTATCATCCTCCGTGGTTACAAACTCACCCATCTGCGAGACGGGAGTTTTGTCTATGTCCACTTTGAACCAATCTGCGATGTTGGGAGCACCCGGACTTACAGTATCGTTTACGTCGAAGGGCGCACCGAGCATACAGGCAAATTTAACCCCGCGGAACTTGGCGATATAATACGTTTTGTTTCCTCCCTGAGAGTGTCCACTCACCCTTATATCTGCCCAATTTACATTGTTTGGATCAATGTCACCCAAGGGGAAACCATTTTCTTTGAGGTGAATCAACAATAATTTCAGTCGATGGTCGATGCTATTTGCCAAGTCTGTTTGTCGAAAGGGCGATTTATCAATACCTGTTAACACTTCTTCATTTGCATCGCCCGCACAATTGTTGGTGTTTTTAGGAACAAGGGTTGTATTTGGATAGACCGTCGTCGTATTGCATGTCTTACTGACGCTCTCGCGATTGTCGTAGGCAATGGATAGAACTAAATACCCTTGTTCAAGAATCTCATTGATCCATGTTGCAGATACAAAAGATTGGTCTTGTGGGTCATAGGGCCGACCATAACTTCCCGAAAAATGAATCCACAGGCCTTTCGACTTTTTGTAATTCTTGTAACTGCCGCGATATGGTAACCAAATCCGAGAATTAGATTTTGTCCTGTAGGGCCCGCAACATCTTTCGTCAAGGAGTCTAGAGTGCTTGGCTGTACAGCACAATAGTCGCCAAAAGATGTACTCATCTGATCTCGACAAAATGTGAGATCTATCGGGTTTTCGGGTGTATTAGATATGTCTTCGCCGGGAAGCTCTTCGGAAAAATTCCCGCTCTGCGAAGTTGACCCACAATTCATGTAGAGAAATGCCAAGGGTGCAAATAAAAGTAATAGCATCGTTTTGTTATTTTTCCGCGACATAACACCCCCATTACAAGTTCAGATTATCATGAATCCTATGGGTGGCATAAAGGAATTCTCAAAGTAAGTATAATCGACTGTGACGGGTGTTTTAATTGGGTTAAAATAAAATGAATATCAAATCGAGACAAATAAAGCGAGCATCTATTGATCTTGCCATATCCTCAAAAAATGCGACCCAAATTTTTACGTTCTCTTTGTTGTTCGCTCCGTCTTCCCTATTAAGGCAGAGTACCATAGATCCAGCCCCTCTCTTCGAGCACTGCTTTGTTGTCGCCCAATATTTGGGCACTTCAGCGAGTCTTAGATTTTAAAATAGGCTGTTTTGAATCCTGGAATTAAAAGAACTTATATTCGAAGAGTTCAGTGAGGACTATAAAAAGATTATCAGGACAATGAAGTTTTGATAAACCACATGTTCTATGTGGGCAAGGGGGAGATTATGAGAAGTATTTTTATTTTTGTTTCCACAACGTTTATTTTGTTGAGTGCAGCTCTAGCAAACCCAACAACACCAGACCCGATAAAGGAACTGTCGGTGGGCGTGAACGGGGTGTATATTCCTTCCGGATTTACGAATAAAGCGGAAGCCTATGTGGTCGTCAATGGTCTTTTCCCCAACAGTTGTTACACATTGATCGATCCAAAGGTAAAACATATTTCGACTTTTAATCATGAAATCATGACAATGGCGAGCGTTCGCCAAGGTATTTGCCTGCGCGTCCTGGTGCCTTTTAAAGAAGAAATCAGCATCGGTAAGTTATCGACAGGCGTGCATACTTTGCGTTTTGTCGCTGACGATGGAACAGCCGTAGAAGAAAAAATTGAGATTCCTTAAACGGAGGTAAATATGCGTGGATTTTTTGTTCTTCTATTTATTTTTGTTTTCACACAAGCAAATGCAGGAAATATTCCAGCACCTGATCAAAAGCAAATTGCTCTGAATATCAATGATGTGTATTTTAAGGAGCCACTCCTGGCTTCGGAAAATATTGGTTTTGTGGTGAATGGAATGCTACCCAACAGTTGTTATAGCTTTCATAGTATTGAAGTTAAACACCCAGAGACTTACCGACATGAGGTTTTTGTTTACGCCAACGTAAAACATGCGGTCTGTCAGTCGTACTTAAGACCTTTTACTGAGGAAGGCTCTCTGGGGACGCTGCAACCAGGACGACATCTGGTGATGTTTCTTGCTAGCGATGGCACAGGATATGAGAAATCAATTCTTGTTCAGTAGTCCGTAGGAGGAGTTAAGTGTTGATGAAGTCTCTTTTTGTTTGGGTTCTATTCACCTTCTCTCTTCCTGTTTTTGCGAAAAGCAGCACAAGCCAGGACTTGCTCGGAAAATGGCAAGCGATTGGTTATATCTACCAAGGTAGTTTTGTTCAGCCCAAAGATCCGCGATTGCTACTCACCTTTGAGTTTTTTGCAGACGGCTCCAATGTTCTCTTTTGGCAATATAAAAAAGAAAAGACATTTTGTGAACGTCGGGGCCGCTGGACTGTTGTTGATGGAAAACTGAGAGATGAAGTGACTTGGACGAATCCCAAAAACGACATGGATTGTGGTGGCGACCCAGATATGCAAGTTGGAAAAATTAACATCTCACCATTTTGGGTCGAGAAAAAGCAGCTGTTTGTAGAAATCCCTCTTGGCCAAGAAAACCTTGTTTACGTTTGGAATAGGCTTTGAGGAACTAGGTCATTGACGAGCGTAACAGCCAGCTCAATTTTTTTCACAGGCTCAATTATTAATCCTTTTATGACATGCTGATTCATGAACTTATTCTCTGCGCTTTAGCTTGCTCTGAGATTTTTCTTCATACAAAAATAAATGACACCACTAAAAAATTAAAGCACATTCATAAGCGTATGCAGACATTCATGATTTTCACATTCATAATGTTCTTGAGCTCTATCAATGCAAGCCACGCAAAAACAAAGACTCCCCTGCTTTCATCTGATCTCATTGAGAGCATATCCATTGAGCACATAAATTCTTCCTTAGGCTCACGCGAAGCAATTCGCACCATCACCCTCTCCAACAATGCTACCCATAAAGAGCAATTTGCTGCATTTTTGTCCAAAGCCCAAGTTTTTGATATCTCCTTTGATCAATTGATCCAGGCTCATATAAAAAAAGAAGAAAAAGTTTTTGAACGAGTGAGGAAAAAGCGCTCCGAAATTGACAGCAGTCAGTTTACGAGTGGTGGAATCGTGTCCAATTTTACGATCCACCTCAAAAATCACCCGCCCCTCTCCATTCATGATCTCCGATACTACAAACTCAATAAAGATTACCATTCATTTATCGATTACTTAGCCAAGCACGGCAGCCAAACTGAAGCACTCAACGAAACACAGCAAAACAGAAAACCACTTTCTGCAGAAATACTTGAAGAAGACTAACCACGCAAAGGCCAGGAACTCTCATGGGAACCAAAGAGAAATCATTTTCAGCCATGATGCTTTTTTACGCAGGCCTTCTCGCTTTTGGTGTGGGCGCGTACTGGATCATTATGGAGAACGGAAAGCGTCTTTTTCCACAAACCTCTCTCGAAAACACCTTTGAAAGCTCCGCCCATCCATTTAATCTGATTCTGCACGTTCTCCTGGCCCTCTCTGTAGTGATGGCCGTTGCCCGTATTTGCGGAATGATCCTCTCTGTTATCCACCAACCGGCGGTGATTGGCGAAGTGATCGGTGGTATTTTGCTCGGACCTTCGCTTTTGGGTCTGTACGCACCTGAGCTTGCAAAGTATCTTATCCCCGCCAACGTGGTTCCCTTCTTGGGCGTTATCGCACAATTGGGCGTGATTCTTTACATGTTTCTTGTAGGACTTGAGCTCGATCTTAAAGTGATTAAAAAAAGCGGCCACACCACGCTCGCGATCTCGCACGCGAGCATTATCGTGCCTTTTCTTTTAGGTTCTGCCTACGCCCTGGTGATTTACAAAGACCTCGCTCCTCCGCACGTGGATTTTACATCGTTCTCGCTTTTTTTGGGTGTTTCCATGTCCATCACCGCGTTCCCCGTTCTCGCGCGCATTCTCAAAGACAATGGCTTGCAGAAAACATCCCTCGGCGCCATCGCACTCACCTGTGCCGCGGTGGATGATGTCACCGCTTGGTGTCTCCTGGCTTTTGTGGTCAGTGTCGCGCAAGCCACCATGTCCAGCGCTATAGTGACCCTGGGAATGACCTTGCTTTATATTTGTTTAATGTTTTTTGTGGCAAAGCCCATCATTCGTCGTTTGATTTTACGTGTTGAACGATTTGAGCGCGTGGGCGAAGGCAAACTTGCCGTCATTTGTTTTGGACTTTTACTCTCAGCACTGGCCACTGAATACATCGGCATCCACGCCATCTTTGGTGCCTTTCTCCTCGGTGCCATCACTCCACACCAGAGCCGTGTCGCGCGTGATCTCAACAATCGACTGCAAGATCTTGTACAGGTGCTTTTTCTCCCGGCGTTTTTTGCTTTTACTGGAATGCGCACCGAGATTGGTCTTGTGGACTCTGCGGAAGATTGGCTCCTGTGCGGAACACTTCTCTTTATCGCCGTCGCAGGAAAATTTGGCGGAACTTTTATTGCCTCCCTATTTGCTGGTATGAACTGGCGCAACTCCGCCGCACTGGGCGTGCTGATGAATACGCGCGGCTTAGTGGAACTGATTGTGCTGAACGTCGGCTTGGATATAGGCGTGCTCTCACCGCGACTCTTTACGATGTTAGTCATCGTTGCTCTGGCCACCACGTTTATGACCGGACCCCTGCTCAGACTGATTCTTGGTAAACACCCACAAACAAAAGTCGCCTAGTTCGCTGAACGCACTTCCACACGGCCCAGCGAAGAACCGATAGAGGACGATCGAAATACTTTCTGACATTTAGCCCCTAAGGATGCAAAAATATTGAACAAAACACTTTTTTCCAAAGCACTTTTTTTGTCCTTAAAAAAGAGCAAATCTTGCAACAAATCCGTTAGCCAATTCCACAACTATGCGTTAAAACCATGTTTTCAAAATCAAGCTTAAGGAGGAAGGATGCAAATCCAAGTTCCAGCCATTGTACGTAGCACGCACGTCAAAAAATGGGTTCAAGACATGGTTGATATGTGCGAGCCACAATCCGTCTCTTGGTGCGATGGCAGTGAAGAAGAATACAATCGCCTCTGCCAACAAATGTGTGAATCTGGCACTCTTCGTAAGCTCAATGAGCAATTGCGTCCCAACAGTTATCTCGCTCTTTCCGATCCCAACGATGTAGCTCGTGTCGAAGAACGCACTTTTGTGTGTACCACTATCAAAGACGATGCCGGCCCCAATAATAATTGGGTGGCTCCTGAAGAAATGAAAACGACGTTAAAAAAACTTTTTAAAGGCTGCATGCGCGGACGCACGATGTATGTCATCCCTTTTTCCATGGGACCTCTTGGTTCGCCCATCGCACAGATTGGTGTCGAAATTTCAGATTCCCCTTACGTTGTCGCCAACATGAAAATCATGACTCGCATGGGAAACAAAGTTTGGGAAATCCTTGGCGAAAAGGACTTTGTTCGCTGTTTACACAGCGTCGGTCGTCCGCTGGAGCCTGGCCAAAAAGATGTGGCGTGGCCGTGCAATCCTGAGAAATTTATTTCGCATTTTCCCGAGGAAAATACCGTGTGGTCGTTTGGCAGCGGCTACGGCGGAAACGCCCTTCTTGGCAAAAAATGTTTTGCTCTACGCCTGGCTTCCTCTATGGGGAAAAAAGAAGGTTGGTTGGCCGAGCACATGCTGATCGTCGGCGTGGAACAGCCCAATGGTAAAAAACATTACGTCTGCGCCGCTTTCCCCAGTGCTTGTGGAAAAACAAATTTTGCGATGATGAAACCACCCGCGGCTATGGACGGTTGGAAAATCACCACCATCGGCGATGACATTGCTTGGTTAAAACTGGCGAGCGATGGCCGTCTTTACGCGATCAATCCAGAAGCGGGTCTCTTTGGCGTGGCGCCGGGCACATCTCCCCTCACCAATCCCAACGCCATGAAAGCGGTGGAAAAAAATACGATCTTCACGAATGTGGCTCTCACACCTGAGGGCGATGTGTGGTGGGAAGGAATGAGCGAAGTCCCTCCGGAAAAATTGATGGACTGGCGCGGACAAGACTGGACGCCCGAGTCCGGAAAACCCGCAGCTCATCCCAACGCGCGCTTCACCGCTCCTGCACAACAAGTTCCTTGTCTCGAACCACATTGGGAAAATCCCGAAGGTGTTCCGATTTCGGCCTTTATCTTCGGCGGTCGCCGACCGACGACCATTCCTCTCGTTTATGAATCTCTCGACTGGGATCATGGTGTTTATGTAGCTGCCACACTCGGCTCTGAAACCACAGCCGCTGCTGTGGGCAATGTGGGCCAAGTGCGCCGCGATCCTTTTGCGATGTTGCCATTTTGTGGTTACCACATGGGGAACTACTTTCAACATTGGATCGACATGGGGAAAAAACTTAAAAATCCCCCAAAAATTTACAGCGTGAATTGGTTCCGCAAAAATGCCAACGGCAAATTTATGTGGCCAGGTTATGGCGAAAACTTGCGTGTTCTGGCGTGGATCATTGGGCGCGCAGAAAACACGGCACATGCCGTAGAGACACCGATCGGTTGGGTGCCCGCGTATCAGGATCTTCCCATGGAAGGATTGCCTGCCATGGACGGATATAAATTCACCGAGGCCATGAGTCTTCAGCGTGAACAATGGCAAGAAGAAATACTTTCGCACACACCGTTTTTTAAAAAACTGGAAGATCGTTTACCGTCTGAAATCTTCAGCACGCAAAATAAACTTTTGCAGCGTTTTGATTATCCGCCAGAAAAAACTCCAGATGTTCAAATTTAGTGCAGACTGGTAATTAAATTCATCTGTTCACACGTCATCACCGTAATCTGTGGTGATGACGTGTAAAAATTACTTGACTCATTTTCCATAAGCTCGCATATTCCGGCCTTCACATCGGGGGGTGGGGAATGAATCGTCTTTTTATAACATTAACATTATTAGTAGTTGGAACAGCGCTCACAGGCTGCGGTGGTGGTGGTGGCGGAGGCGGCGGTGCTGCTAACGGAAATAACTCCAACACGGCCAAACTTTTTCAAGATGACCTTAACTGGTTAAAGTCCAGCACACAAACTTCGGCAAAAGCTACAAACAACCAATTCAATGGCGCTGTCACTAAAGCTTTTGGTGGTGACCAGCCGCTAGATGTTTATAAATTTGTAAGCGCTCGCGTGAAGCATGTTTACTCGCACGACGAGGTAAACAACTTCCGCATCACTGTCAGCTTCAATGGTCAGAGTGAATCGGCATTGATTAAAGATCTGATGGGCGAAGAAGATATTTCTAACGGCGAAATCTTTCAGGCCGGTGCCAATGTCGGTGCGGCTTTAGCTTATTTTCAAAAACAAACCAACTACGACGTGCTCGTCGCATTGCCTACAGGTCCTCTCAAGGTAAACTCCTTCCGTGTAGGTCTCGTGAGTCTCACCAAGTACTACGCTTTTCTTCCAGATGATAAAGGGAATCTGATTCCCATTCCACCAGAAGGACGCGTCAGTGTTCTGGTCCACGAAGGTCGTCACTCCGACTGTCCACAAGGAATTCAATCTGACGATTGTGCTTTTGGCCATCGTATTTGTCCGTCGGGCCCTGCCGCTGGCGAGCCCGCTTGTGACAATAGCATTTGGGGACCTTATGCTTTGGGTGGAGTCTACTTAACATCGACTCTGACAAATTATCCACAAAGCAGCCTGGAGTTTCATATCGTGCAATTTATGGCCGATGATTCTTTCTCGCGCTTATCCAAACAGCAATTTGATGCGCTCTCAACCACTGAGCCTCTCTTAGGATCCATGTAATGACGCAAAAACAGCGTTTGAGTTTTCTTGTTATTATTTTTGTCGGTGCGGCTTTCTACTTTTGGAAAGCTTCACAACAGGAAGAGTCTGTCAGCGTTGACAGACTTGCACCTGTCGCAGAAACGATCACGCTTACAGAAGAAGCAGCCGATCCTGTGGCAGCACCTTCTGAAGCACAAGAGACTCCAATAGCTGAACAGACCGTTGTGCAAAGGCAGATTAGTGAGTTTCCAAAAAATCTCGCCGCTAGTTATCGTGAAGAGATCAAGCAAGAAGCCCATCGCACACCGGCGGCTGCGATCAAAGCGGCCGCTCAACTTTATGCCATTGCTCAGTCTGTACAGAACGAACAAGATGCGGAAGCCGCGCTTGAGTTTTTTTCCCAATGCACGACCGCGAAGGATTCCGTCCTCGCCATCCAAACAGCGTGTTATCGCCATGCACGAAAAATTTCGCAGACTTATCCAAAGTATGCAGAGAAGTTTGCGACGCTCGATCAGCAAACCGGAGAAGACGTTCTGCGTATCGTTCACATGGATCATCACTAAGACTCCAACTAGTCGCACACGTCTGGTCTCACATTCTCTAGCCTCACCTTTTGTCCTATTTTTCTCGCTTAACCCTATGACAAGTCTCGTCTTCCATTTTAAAACGTTAAATAATCTTAATTTGAAACACGAACTGTCCGATATGTAGACGGCAAAAAAGTTTATCTTGGATCTTAAGTTAGTGCTTTATTTCTTGGTAAAGACACCGATAAGTCAAAGGTCCAGCTGCGCTTTTCTGCCTTATATAATATGTCCATGGAGGATGAGTGATTCAACGATTGAGTCTTTTAATTTGTTGCGCATCATTGTTCGCTTGTTCACGTGCGGGCATCGACGGCAGTTCATCTTCTCTAGTCATCCAAACTCCCACTCGCCAACAACTCTCCAAATCGGGTTTACAAGCCTTTGCTGCACTCCCCACCGATCGCCGCATTTGTTACGGCGTAAGTATTAAAGGCGTAGGCATCGAAGGTTTTTCCGGATCCACTTGCGCGCCGGCTACCGGAACTGTCGCCGGCTTTGTGGAAGAAGGTAGCGCTTTGGAAGTTTTTGTCGCCAAAGGTGAAGGCCGCACTATTGAACTCTATGCCTACTTACTTCCTGCAGGAAGCACGGCTGCCTGTCCGGCGTTTTCACAGAACATGAAAGGTGAAAACTTGCGTTCCACTTATTTAGTGGGATCCAAAACAGGTGTTTCACTGGTGAACGACAACGAGACTATCGAAATTCTTCTCAACTTTCCAGGTCTTAGTAATCACGTGGCCAGTCAATTAAATGTTCCCGCCACGTGTACGCCGGGACTCGCTCCTTCGTCCACAGGATTTTATGTTTCTTCTGCCAGCGGAAAATCGTCGAATGGCACTGTACAACTACGCGCACGCATTGGTCGGCCACAAACCGGCACCTTAGCGACTGGTACGGGCTATAAACTTTATGGAAATGTACGTTAAAATATTTTAGTTGTTAAAAGGGAGAATAATTATGAAAGCCACCTCAACAATTGCCAGAGCTACTTTAGCTGGTCTTTTTCTAATGGCCTTAACACCTATGAGCTCTGCCACCGATCTTCCGCAATACCTCAACTTTGATGGACAGCTGCTCGACAGCAGTGGCAATCCGATCGTGGGTGCCACAAGCGTGGTGTTTGAGATTTACAATCCCGCCAAAGATTGTCTTCTCTACAAAGAAACACAGACTATTACTTTAGTGGCCGCGGACTTGGGTGAGTTTTCCACAAAAATTGGTCCCAATGCGGGAGGAACAGCTTCTCCGGATGATGGAGATATTTCTTGGTACTCCCTTTTTCAAAACAGCGGACAGGTTCGTTCGAGCGGAACTTTTTGTTCCACGAGCTACATTCCCGCTGCTGGCGATGCGCGTGTTTTACATGTGATTGTGAATGGCACAGCCTTGTCTCCCGATTTTGTTTTAGCACCTGCTCCTATGGCGTCGGTTGCACAAACTCTGCAAGGCAAAGTACCCAGTGATTTTTTAGAAGCCAGCCCCACATCCTTCATTTCAACTCTCAAAGCGGATCTTCAAATCGACAACAATAAAAAATTGATGTTGGGAAATGCCGCATCGCCCTCTTCACAATTCGTCGGGCTAAAAGCTCCGGGTGGATTAACAGGTTCTTATACTTTAACACTGCCCATGGACGATGGAATTAGTGGCCAAATACTTACGACCGACGGCAACGGCGTATTGTCATGGATCCCACCTGGTGGTGGCGGTGGTATCACAAGTATTAATGGAGACAACACCAGCTCACAAAGTTTTGCTGCTGTCGCTTCTGGCACCACTCTTGGTTGGAGTAATTCTCCGGCACACAGACCTTAAATATTCCTATGGCCTCAACCGCATCTGTAACAGCTGGCTTGATTTCCAAAACTGATTACGACACGTTTAATGCAAAAATAAGTACTATCGCAGGTAGCAGTTTAAACTCAGGATATCTTTGGGTTGGGAATGGCAGTAACTTAGCTGCTCCCGTCACTCTCAGTGGTGACGCACTTTTATCTAATTCGGGAGCGGTGACAATCGCTGGAAGTACTATCACTTCCGCAAAAATTGTGGACAACACAATAGCGACAGCAGACATTGCAGCCGGAGCAATCACAAATGTTAAACTTGATACAGGAATAGACGCTAGTAAAATTACGGCGGGCACTTTGCCTCTCTCCGTCATCCCGACTATTCCAGCTGCCCAAATTGCCAGCCTGGAAGTGAGCCAGTTAGTCAGTACTTCTGGATACTTTTCTTATGCTCCAGGCGGAGTCAATTGCGCAGATGGTGAGCTTCTCCGTTGGACTATAGTCACTGGTTGGCAATGTACCAATAATACAGTCATCACACCTGCAGGAAATTTAGGAATAGGAATGTCCTCGCCGAATGCGCGCCTTCATATAGAAACATCCGACAATACTACACCAGCCGCCATCTTTCGTGGACCGCAAAACAATGCTGCTATTGATATTGAACAAACTGATACGATTGCCTCTTATCCTGCTCGCATCAATTTCAAACGTAATTTAAATAGCGCAGCAACAACCGGCAGCACGTCTCTGGGTGCCTTAGACTTTTTTGCATATGATGGAACAAGCTACTACCCTGCAGCTAAAATTATTTCTACTGCTACGGCTAACACTACTGGAGCGAGTAGCCCAGGAGATCTTCGCTTTATGACAACACCTACAGGCCTAACAAATCCCTCAGAACGCATGCGTATCTCTGATACAGGTAAAGTGGGTATCGGGACAGCTTCTCCAGTAGCATGGCTTGATGTCGCAGGAGCCAGCTCTTCACAAAGTATTCTTTCTGTACGTAGCAGTGGATCCGGATCTCTACCCGTTGTAAGTATTCAATCTACCACCACATCAGTTCCCCTTTTGGATATAAGCGCTGTCGGCACGTCTCGTTTACACATAGCTCAAGCTAATGGTAATGTGGGAATTAGTACCAATGCGCCTCAAGCCACACTACACGTGAATGGTTTCATGAAGCTTCAGCCACTAGGAGGCCAACCTGCTACCTGCGATACCAATACAGAAGGATCCATTGCATATGGAAGCAACAGTCGTAAAATTTGCTACTGCGATGGATTAGGCACCTGGCGCCAAATGTTTGATAATAACTCTTGTACTTGGTAACCCCTAAGGGGTGAGCGAATTGATCCAGTCTTCCATGGCTTCGAGTTCGGTCGAAGTCAAAGGCGCGCCGACGGTGGGCATGTTTTTGGGGCCGAGAGGGCTTGAGCTCCCAATACAACGATAATAGATTTTTGAATTATCTATATCTCCCGCCACCACTTGTCCTGTGGCTACCAATTCGGCTTCTGACATAGTGTGGAAATCATGTCGATGGCAACTGGTGCACTTACTCAGAAAGATTTCCTGCACAACCGCAAACTCGAGAGACGCATTGGCTAATGCCGCATCACCCGAGTTGGAGTTTTCTGTCTGCAACAAACAACCTGTCACACTTAATAAAGCTGCCAGAAGAAAATACCGCATGCTTAATTCCTCACCGGCAATTCTATGGTCACGGTCACTTCGTCTTTGGCTCCGACACCCATGTAGCGTGCATCGTTGATGCCTAAATCTGTCATTTTCATTTTAAATTCAGCGCGAAGAGTTTTACCTTCGACGGCATAGGTACCGCTGACATTTTGTTTGCTGCCCTTTATTTCCAACGTTGCAGTACCTTTACCGCTTTGCCCCTCAGCCGTCACAAGTTTGGCAATGGGAAATTTATCTACCTGCAATCGGTCTTTTAAATGTTTATCTCGCAGATCCACACCAGTAGAAAGTGTACGTAGATCCACCTGCACATTATTTGCAGACACTTTACCGCCTTGGACTGAGGCTTCGCCCTTCACACTTTTCGTGATGGCGTGAAAACTTCCCGCTGGGGATAGTTTAACTAAAACATCTATGCTTTGTGCATATGTAAAAGTAGAAAATAGAATGATAAATAAACTGATCAATGTTTTCATATCTCTCCTTACAGCAATCGCTTGCTTCATACTACGATCATAGCTACAATATTTTGAAATGACACGTTTTTGTCTCATCTTTGGACTTTTCACCTTGATTTTTTCTCTCACGGAGACGACGTGGGCCTATCCAGAATTTATTGGTTATAAATATAGCTCCTGCTTAACCTGTCACTATAATGCCAATGGCAACGGGCCCCTCAACGATTACGGAAGAGCCTTGTGGTCTGCAGAAATTGCAGGTCGTCTCTTTGCTGGAAAAAAAACCGATGAACAATTAGGTGAGTCTGCCGGATTTTTGGGCAGCAAACCACTTCCTTGGTGGTTTCGTCCTGGAGTGAAGTCTCGCTATCTCCAATATATGACAAATCCTGGAGGGACCGATAGCGAATCGCGCGGCATTCTTATGCAAGCGGAAGTTAATGCGGCGGTGTTTTTGGATCGCGATCAAAAGTATACCTTTGTTGGCTCCATTGGCTACATCCCCGAGCCTTATTCTCAGCGCAATTCCTCGGGATCCATTGAAACTATTATTTCCCGCGAGCACTATTTCCGCTGGCAAAAATCCGAAAACCTCTGGTTGTATTTTGGAATGATGGATAAACCTTACGGCATTCGCATCGCCGATCACACCGCTTACAGTCGCTCCATGGTGGGTGTAGCACAGAATGACCAAGCCCATGGAATACTCGCACATTACATTTCTGAAAACTGGGAATGGAGTGTCAACGCTTTTGCTGGAAACCTTTATCAGCATTCGGATCTTCGCCAAATGGGTGGAGCAACATTGTTTGAATACGAAGTCAAACCCGCATGGCGCTTGGGATTCTCAGCCATCCATTCCAGCAATGACTACATCGGCAATCAGCGTTTTGCGATTCACTCCCGTTATGGATTTGGTTACGGCTCTGCTCTCCTTTTAGAGATCGGTAACATTAAAAACACCATAGAGAATCGTCCCACACTCAACGGTTACTATGTTTATTCCGAAGCTATCCAGAAAATAAAACGTGGCTACCATATTTTTATGACCGGCCAAGCTTACAAACGCGACATGGTAGCTTCGGCCGGAGATCAAATTAAGCTGGGTACGGGAATGCTGCTGTTTCCCATGGCACGCACAGAGCTTCGATTCAATTTGGAAAACACTCGCACCATTGAAGCGGGATCAGAAGTCCCCAATGACAGTTGGGCCTTGTTATTACAAGCCCATCTTTCGCTATAGAGGTTTGCATGAAATGGATTTTACTTTTTTTCTCTCTCATGATTTTGAATCCTTCTGCCTCTGCGGAACCGGAAGTCAAAACCAAAGTGAGCAAAAAATCAGCACGTAAAATGGCCACACGCAGTCTTCTCAAAAAGAAGTATTACGATATAACTGCACAATATATTATGTGGCAGGAAAAAATCGATGCTTCGGGAACAGGAATTTCAGGCACCGGTCGATTTCAATTTAGCGGCTATCAGCTTGGCGCAAATCTTAACCAGCCTTTTACAAATATACGCTGGGTTCGCCAATACTCGGCCCATTATGTTTTTGGCACAGTCAAAGGCAATGGCGAAAGTGGTAGTTTTGCCGATGAGTTTAAAAACCAATCCTGGATGGCTGGCACACTTGCCGCCACTTTGATCTATCGCACCTCGGCCGCCTCAGAATTGGGCCTCTCTCTGCCCGTCTCTCTTCGAGCCATCAATTGGGCGCTGGCCGATAATGCCACCATTGAACTCGAAAAAGAAATGTCATTTTCTGTCGGCCTTGGATTTCAGTATATCCAACGTTTCAATACACGCTCTTCACTCGTAGCTAGCCTCACTCACCAATTTATTTGGGATGCGACCCAATGGTCCATCGGCTATCAGTATTCGTTGCGTTAACCCTCTTGCGGCCCCACTTCTTCAGGCATATGCTCTTAAAGTCCATAACTATGGAGGGGGAATCTATGAAACTTTTTTTACCACTATTTATTTTAATTTTTGCACAAACGAGCTGGAGTGAAAGTGGGCCACGCGCTCAAGGCTTTAGTGATGCACAACTCAATGAGATGTCCGAGCACAACCTTCGCTTAGCGGAGCAAGAGCGTGCACTGGGAAATTTGTCAGCCCGAAACACGACAAATGTTTTGCCATTTGCTGAGTATCAAACCACTGGTTACGTCGTTTTTAGTGACGATGATTATTATGGTATTGCTGCCGACATGAAACTCGCCATTGCCAAGAACTTACCTGCCAACACCACACTCCTTGTCTATACAACATCATCAAATGCGCAGTATCAAAAACAACTTTTTAATAAGTACGCTCCCCTTATGCAGCCTGGACAAATGAAGGTTCTGCAAATTCCATCCTCAGGTTCTAACGACTTTTGGTCGCGCGACAACCTACCATTGGCTGTATGGAACAATTCGCAATTTTCTTTAGTCAATGCTCGTTACTATTATAACTTTGAGCCTGATGTATTTTTTCAAAATCTTTTTGGCGTCAACATGACCGCTCATAATTATTTTTACGAAGGCGGAAACTTTATGGGCAACGCCAAAGGCGATTGCATCGTCGTCAACCGCAAGAGACAGTATCCCGGCGGCACGTCGGACACGGCAGCCATTCCTGACGAAGTTTTTAGAAACCTTTATGGCTGCAAAACCCTCACTCGCCTGAAACATCTCAAAGGCATTGGTCACGCCGACGAGGTTGTAAAATTCATGTCTGATTCCGTGATCGTGACTGACACCCCAGAATATAAAGCTCTTTTAGAAAAAGCAGGTTTTACTGTGGTCCTTCTTCCTGAAGGTCAACAGGACTACGAAACTTATATTAATTCTCTTCAAGTCAACGATACGATTTTTGTTCCATCGTTTGGCGAGAGCAATGACACTGCCGTTGCAGACGCCTACAAAAAGTTTGGGCTTAAAGTTGTGACAATTCGTACTGATGAATTGGCAACACAAGGTCAGGGAGGTATTCATTGCATCACCATGAACTATCCACCATCACCGATAAGCCAAGTTCTTCTTCAGATGAGCGCTAAGATCGTTCAGGAATGAAGCTCCTCTTGCTGCCGCTGAGAGGAGAGTACAAGCTCTTCTCCCAGCACTTACAAAAGAATTGGAAAGCCAATGTGACTGCTGGTCCTTTGAGCGAAGGACTCACCTTCGCCGACCAAAAAATGATTGTGGCTCCAGGTGGTTTTGGCAAAGTGGACATGGCTCTACATACGCAAAGCTGGCTATTGGCCAATAAAACGATTGATGCCGTGGCCTGTGTCGGTTGCGCTGGCAGTTTAACGCCCCTCCCAGTGGGGAGCGTAGTGGTCGCCACCGAAACCATCGAGCACGACTTTAAAACTGTCTTTTTTAAAAAACCGCCACCGCGCTTTCCCATTCATGAAACATGGAAAAAACAATTTGCGAAAAATTCGCAGATTCATTGGGGACCTATCGCCAGTGGCGATGAAGACATTCTCTCTGCGGAACGACGACAGGAATTACAGAAAGACACTGGAGCTTTCGCCGTAGCTTGGGAAGGCGCTGGTGCCGCGCGTGCTTGTGCACTTCATCAAATTCCATTTTGTGAAGTGCGTGCGATCAGTGATGACAGCTCTACAGATCTCGAAACTGACTTTCGCAAAAATCTCGAGCTTGCTATGAAAAACCTCGCTCACGTTTTTTTAGAAATATTATGATACACTTTATTTTATCGATCTTTTTTTCCGCGACCTCTTTCGCTCAGGCCCCTGCTGCTCCTTCCTCGCCAGTTGCCACTTACTCTCCCGCTCTCTATCAAGAGCAAACACGCCATTGTCCATTTATTAAACTCATTCCGCGCCCCACCACCCAACTCCAGGAGCTGATTCAGCAAAAAGACTCAGACCTTAGGCATCGCTACCCATTATCCTCTCCGTGGATTCAGCAGGATGCTTTTTTAGAAAAACTCGGCCAGGCGCTTTATAAAAACGAAGCCAATTGCGAGCTGCAAAATTTAACTCACTGGAATAGCAAAGAGCCATTCCCCTCTCTTGGTTTGCCCCACGCCATTTGGTATCCACAGCTACTCACGGACAAAAAATACCAAGAGCAATTTCCCGAGCTCATTCGTTTTATTCACAAAAATCTCAAAAAACACGAGACCGTCAAAATCACTTGGCCCTCCATACTACTCAAAGAACCACTGGGGACCGCTCCTTGGGCCGATCAAAAGGAGTTTGCCCAACTGCAAGCTCTCTCTTTGAAAATTGCCGACACCCAAAATGCCTATGAGCTGATTCAACTGAAAGATAAAAATCCCTCTCTTTACCCACGGGCCTACGAACTATTTACTCTTCGCCACTTTCTAGCCAACCCAATTGTCCTTAAACTACAGGCGCGCTATGTGATGGATAAAACTTTTCTGACTTTGCACAGAATTCTTGCCGCTGTAGAAAAATCATCGCCGCAGGACACGCAACGGTTTTATATCCTTATGCAAAGTCTCCTCTCATCTCAAGAAGGAGTTCTTGCACTTATTGATTATCTTAATTTTAAAGGTGATGGTTTAAAACCGAGTGAAAAAACGGAAATATCGGGCTTTTACTGGGGACTGCTCACGGTTCTCGATCTCGCCAACCAGCCTTACTTTTTGTCGACGCCTCCTTCGCCAACTTCCCATGCCACCTCTCCAGGCCCTCTCTCCACTGGCTGCTCAGAAAAAGACGCTAACGATTGTGCTTTGCAAAGATTTGCCGAGGCGGCACTCTGCTCCTTACAGCGATTGGCTTTTGAAGCAGGACCTCTCAATTCGGAAATACAAAAACAAAAGTATCTGTGGCTCAATGGGGGATGGAAAACGCGCATCGATAGCAACTACCGTCCGCACACGTTTTCCACCAATCGCTGTGAAAAACCAGCACCAGCGGCAGGAGTTTAGTCATGAGTTCAATAGCGGTCCCCTTTGTCAAAAATCACTTTCATGAATTCGACTTTGTCAGTCAACGAAGCCGTGGACCCGGCGGGCAGAACGTCAACAAAACCAATTCTTCCGTGCAACTTCGTTGGGACTTTCGCAGCTCGCAGATTCTTTCTGAAGAGCAGAAGGATATCATTCAAAAAAAAATGTCAGCCATCATCAATACGGACGGTATTGTATTTATTCGCAGTGATGTTTTTCGCGATTTAGACCAAAATCGCAAAGAAGTTTTAAACCGCTTACAAGAACGATTGGCAAAAGCGTTCCATAAACCCAAAGCACGCCGAGCCACCAAACCCACCTACAGCTCACAAAAAAAACGCGTAGAAAGCAAACGCCACAAATCAGACATCAAAAAAGGCCGCCAAAGCAAATGGCAAGAGGACTAAAAGGTACGCCGTACCTTTTCGGGTCACGGTGCAGCACGAAAAGGTACGGCGTACCTTTTCGGGGGATGGTGCGGCATTTTGGGTCTGGAAACGAATATTAGCCGCCGGGGACGCGACTGACTTTGTAAGAAAGTGCCAAAGCGCAGAGTGAGACACACACAGAAATCACGCCGACCCAACCGTAATTATGCAACCCACCCGCTGGATCTTGCACCACAATCATCCCCGCGAGCATGGCACCACACGCGGCCATCAATTGCTGTATGCAACCAACAAAACTCATAAAGGAGCCACGGTATTGAGGCGTAGCCACACCCGAAATCAAAGCGAGAGCCGGAACCCAACGCGCATTCACGCTAATAAAAAAGACACCCACAATGGTCAGTATAATGGGCAAAGGGGTTTTGGCTAAATGGGTGATAATCAAGGTCGCAAAAAACGAGAACAACAAGCCATAACGAAACACTACATGTTTACCGTAGATATCGGCCCATTTTCCTACGAGAGGCCCAGTAACAAACGTTAACGCCCCCCCGACTAAATAAACGAGCGGAAGTTGCTTCTCGGTCATGCCCGCATTGGCCACCAACGACTGACTCAAAAACGGAATCACCATAAACTGCCCCAACACCAAACAGCCACCAAATACCAAAGCCCAAATTTCCGTAGGCGTTTGAAAAACATGATGGAGTGGCTCTAAGACCGAACTTGTAGCGCGCGCAGTGAGATGCTGACTTTGTTCGGGAATTTTAATAATGGCCAAAGTTAAAATCACGACAGATAAAGCCGCTAAGCTTAAAAAACTCACATGCCAACCCCACGAGTTGGCAATAAGTAATGCAAACGGAACCCCCGCCACCGAGGCCAAAGAGAAGGCGGTGGATACGATTCCCATGGCGGCGCCTCGTTTTTCGTAGGGAATGGAGTCACTGACAATGGAGAGGACCACGGAATTTAAAACGCCACCAAAAGCCCCAGTGATGGCTCGCGAGATTAATAAAAGTTTGTAAGTGGGCGCAATTCCGCACGCTAATGTTCCCAAACAGAAACCGCAAAAAAAGAAGATCAGTAATTTTTTGCGATCAAATTTATCCATGATAAAGGAAACCAAAAAACCACTGATCGCGGCACAAAACGTATAACTCGAAACTAAAAAACTAAACTCATTGGTGCTTATCGAGAAAATACGCATCAGCTGCGGCCCTAATGGCATCAAAATCATAAAGTCCACAATATGATTGAACTGAATGGCGGCGAGAACGAAGAGAAGGAATTTTTCCTGAGTCGTCAGCTGGACTTTCACTTCGCTAGGATAGGAGTCCCTGAGCAGAGAGTCAACTAATGCTCTGTCGTAGGACGACGGACAAGGTCTAGTTCTCAGACTCGGCTCTTTCCCGTTTTTAAGATAAGATCGATACTATTTTAGACCATGTTGAATCGCCAAAATTTACTTTCATTTTTAGTGTTATCCATCTCTATTTTTTGGGGTTTATTTGTTTATGCCGAAGACAATAACGGCGACCTACTCAAATCCATCGAACGCGATCTTTACAAGAACTCGGAAGAAATCGAAGTCAAGATGACCATTTTGGAACCTGACGGCACTGTGCGCGAGCGACAAATTTTAATCATGAAAAAAAATGAAAAAGATCAGCAAAGTCTTATCAAGACCCTAGCCCCTGCTGACCTGATGAGCACAAGTTTGCTGACCACCGTCACCAACGACACATTGGTCACTCAATGGCACTACGTCCCCGCAGAAAAACACGCACGCGAGGTTAAGGGGATTTTACGTAAAACACGTTTTCTCGATTCAGAATTTAATCTCGAAGATTTAAGCTTGGCTTTTTACCGAAACTGTTCTCATAGACTTTTAGAAACTCTCAACGAGGGCACCAAAACCATTTTGGTTTTTGACAGCATCCCGCTCAACATTAAAGACTCCTCCTACTCCCATATAAAAACCTGGGTGGATGCAACTCATAAGTATTTGCAAAAAGCCGAGTACTACGATGCGGACAACACTCTTATAAAAACCATCACTTTTAATAATCACAAAAATATCGACAATCAATGGCGTGCTCAAAATGTGGTAATGAAAAATGTAAAGAAGAACCGCAGCACGCAATTAGATGTGAATAAAATCACGGTTAAGAAATTTTCGGAGAATGAATTTTCTCCGAAAATATTTGAAAATAGGAAGGAATAGGGAGTTGATCCCTATTCAAAAAAAATAATTCTACCAATAGAGCGTTAAGCCAGCTGAGTAGCGTGAAGCTCGCGGATCATAGGCATAGACTTCAAAGCGTCCATCTTGCAAATAGTTCGTCCCTTGAAAATACCCCACATAAGTGGCCACTTTATCTGTCCACGAATAGTTCGCCGACAAACTGATACTGTAGGTCCCATTGGGATTTTCACCAAACATACCATTCATGTTTGTGCTCGTATCGTACTGACTTGGCGACTCTTGAATCACCGCCCACGAGAACGAACCATTCAAAGAAATCTTGTCATTAATACTATAGGAATTCACCATGGTGATTCCATACGTGAGAACCGGCAGTGGGCGCCCACCCGTCTCGCCAAAACCTGACGTTTTGTACTTGTTCCAATTGTAACGATAAAAAGGGCGCAGACTGGCTAAAAACACGCCGCCCACCATCGTATTTATCTGGAGCGTATTCCCAAAGGTCAGAATCTTATCGTTGTCTTGCGACTCTATGGACGTGGGCAAATTGACCACCGACACTAAACGAAAGCGTGTGCCCGTAGACTCGATTTGCCCAGGCATATTCCAAAAATGCGATAAAATAGTATCAGACGGAATCCACTCGTTTTCTCCGCGAGTTCCACCAAGATCATAGGTCTTGGTGGGCGCTTGCATAATCCGCAGGGAGTTTTTTGGGTTTAAGGCGTAGTCAAAAAACAGAGTGACATCTGTCGATGAGAATTGATCATCTCGCGCCGTTGGCTGATGATTTACGTCAAACAGCATATGCCATTTTTTAACTTGCGCCTGGTTAGTCACATCGCTCGTCGCCATATTGGCGGCGTAAGCAGACGATGCAACTAACATGGCCAAAAGAAGACTCAGATATCTCAAATGATCCCCCCAGTTCCTGTTGATAAACTATAAATGTAATAGAGTTCTAACAAGTCCTGTTGTCCTTCCACGGTGGAGCTATCATTTTCTTCGGCACTTTTAATACCTTTGTAAATATCAAATGCGTACTCACTGTCTTGCTTCGAGAACATATAGTAGCTGGTATTCACGCGAACCACAGCCACTTCCTCACCAATATCAAAATCCAAATCCTTAGACTGAGTAAGCGTCACAAGGTTTGAAATTTTGCCACTGCTCGAATCAATCTGGTAATTGAAGTACTCACCGAGCTCTTCGATGGTGAATTTTTTGATTTTAATCTTTTTGATAAAATCGACGTTATCACGATTGGAGTAGTTCATCGCCGACTGAGCGTAAAGCTGACGTCCAAAGGAGATAAACCATGGCTCCATGTCAACACGCTGAGTGACCACGTTCTCCATCAGCTTATACATCATGGGAGCAAACTCAGGCTCATTCATATATGTAAGATATGACGAGTACAGCAGTACACGGTTCGGGTTGTAGAACAGCTCATCGTCGCCTGCCAAGAAGTACATAGCGACCATTTTATCGCTACCGATACCCATGCGTTGTAAAGCGCCGGTGCCCAGCTCATAAACACTGCGATACGGCTTGTCCGTATTTTTTTGTGCAAGAACCGCTTGGTAAAAAGCCATACTCAACTTCACCGCTTGTTTCATCTCACGGTCCATGTTCTCAATAATTTCATCACCAGCGATTTTGTCAGTGATTTTTTCTTTTTTGAGAAGTTCACGAATATTTGTCTCGTAAAAAGCCGCACGCCACATTGGCAAGAACTCTTTAATCTCGCGCATCAGGCTAATGATACCGCTCATGTAACCGGATGTATTCCAGTACTGTCTCTCAAAACGATAGTTACGGATAAAATAACCTTCTTCGTAAGTATCGATAAACGACATAGCAATTTCCGAAGGCGTCGTTCCACGATCAAAACGATTACAGATAGCGCTCGCCAAAGTGTGCTCGTCCGAGCAATACAAGTAGAGTTTACCATCATCCATTTTACCATCGCTGTACGCATAGAGAAGTGCCGCTTTATCGTAGGGCTCCCAATCGCGTTGCGAGAAGAATTCATCTTGCAGACGCATGTAATCCATCACCGACGATGAAGTCGATGGCCACAGCTCTTGATTGCCATCCGCACCTATCACAGGGATTTTATTACCAGTCACCATGGGACGATTGCTTTCATCCAACTTAATATTGCCGTCGGCATCCTTAACAAACTCCGTCCAGTATTTAGGAACAGAGGCTGGGGAAAAGTTGGCCTTATCCACAGATCCATAAAAGTTATGGCGTAAATTGAGGTTGTGCCCCAATTCATGGATAGATGTATTGTAGATGATCGCTTCCGCGATTTCATCCGTGGTAAAACCAAACAACATGTAGCGCTCAACACCGACCAAAGAACTTTCCATGGACATGCGACAATGGCCGCTCACGTTGTCGTGAACGTACTTCATTTCTTGCTTCTCGTACTGCTCCATTCCCGAAGTCAATTCTTTGAGACTGTCGAGATTAATTTTTTGCATAGCCTGAGGCATCGCCTTGAGCATGGCAGAGTTTTCCAAAGGACGATAATTGATCAAACGCATATCCAACGTCACCGTTTCGGTTTGTGGGAACTGTGTATTGAGAATATAATCCACGATGGTTTGACCTACGTTAAGATCAACCATTTCTTTCGCTGAAAGAGTGAACTCTTTTTCCTGAAATCCTTGCGGCGTGGCTTTGTCATAAAAAGGCGTCACTGGAACTTTTGTGCCCATTCCTGTAAACGCATTCCAACCTGGATACGTGTACACAGTGTAGTTCGCCATTTTATTAAACATGCTTTCCATGCCAGGAGATGACCAGCCTGGAACCCATTTTGTAGGATCTTCTTCTTCCAAGAGATTCTTCATCTCAGAATACAATGTGGAGTTATCCCATTTGCTTTTTTGCGCAAGCTCCGGCTCCGTGCCGTTTCTGAAATAACTCACTTCGATACGACGCAAGTACATTTCCAACATCGCCGACCATACGTTGAGGTTAGCAGCAACGATTTCACCGGTATAAGGATCCGCATCGGAAGGTCCGTAGCCCAGTGGAGCTGCCGGATCATATTCTTCAATCAAGTTGATAAAGGAATAACGAAGATCGCCAAACTCTTTAGGTTTACCCGTTTGCTTTCCTGTTTCAGGATCGTAATCGTTTTCGTGTAAGTAAAAGCGAACTTTCAAACCCTTATCAGAGAACACTTTGTTCGTTTTTTCAAAAATATCATAATAGATCGATTTGTATTTTGCCGGAAACACCTTGGTAAAATAAAAGTGATGGCTTTTGTTCGGATTCCAACGGTTGACAAAGAAAAGATTCTTTTTCTCGCCTTTCACCAATTCTTCCTTGGTGGATTGAAAATAACCGAACTTGCGCATGCGTGGATCTTGCTCTCCCGCATACATCAAAGGTTTGTAATCGGACTCAACCACTTCACGGAAAGAATAACGGTACTGAACAGCATACGTTGTGTGGCCATTCATATAAGCGCTATCTGAACCATAACAATTGCGATCATAAAGAACTTCGATCACAAAGCTCACATAACCTTTTTCAAGCTGGATGCTATTATCCACAAGGCGGCGAGATTTCACCGGCCAACATTCGCTCTCTCCACGCAGAAAGGTGTTGTCTTCAGTCACATCCGGCTTAGCAAAATCGGGTTTAAAAAAGTTCTTTTTATCCCATGACAATTTGTCATCATCGATTTCTTTATTCGTCGTCTTGCCATCGTTCTCTTGCAGTTGTGCTTGATGATGGGTTACTGGCCATGAATAAATAATCGGAGCCTCGTTCATCGTAGCTCCGACTCTCCCACGATAGGCTCCCTGTGTGCTGATAAACTGGAGACTGTCGCGAGTGAAGTTAAAGTAACCGACGCGCATATCTGTTTGATAACCCACAGCTGCAAAACCACCATCATTGGTGTTCTTCACCACAGTGACTTTGGCGTAAAAGGGAGTTCGCATATCTGAACGATCTCCATAGTACTGACTTTTGGGCTGCCACATTTCGGTGGTCTGATAACGAAGTGGGTCGACTCCGCGATCTTTCGCGCAGGAGATCAGGGCAACACTAGCGATGACTAAAAGATATAAAGCTCTCATTACTTCACCTCACTGTTAGGAGCGTAGATCGTTACAGAAACAAGCTCTTGCTGGTCAAAATTTAAACGAATTCGGTCTTGCGGAAAATAAACTTCCACGAGGCGTCCTGTGTCTCCCGCATCTGTGCTTGGGAGATAACCACAATTTTGCAGAAGAGCGACTTCTTGCAAAAATTGACGGCTGCTCATACCAAATGCCGGCGCCCACTGACTCTGTCCACAAAGGTCTTTGATGGAAGACATATTGAGTGAGGACGTCACGCTCATCACTTTGTATGTGCGCACATCTTCTGTCTCGGAAATAAAATTTAAACCTAAAGTCACACCCAATGTTCCGACATTGACGAGCGCTGCACTTTGCGGCATTGCCTTCTCGACATCATAAGCCGCCATGATCGTGCCTCTATCGACATAACTTGCGCGCATATCCCCGAGCTGGCCAGATGTGGCAGATGTCACGCGAATGGTCCCTTCAGAGCGACCCAGATCCCAATCACGAACTTCCACTTGGTCGCCAATGGCAAATCCCGAAAGTTGCGTGAAATGCGGGAGTTTGTCTTCTTTCGTTAACAGAACTCCTTGCGCGTCTGTGAGCTCTTTGCCATCTACTAAAGAAAGGAGCGGCATAGGGCCAACGGCTTTTTCGATTGGTGAGTTAAAATTCTTCCAGATGAGAGAATCGGCAGAACTGAGAGATTTCCCCAGGCCTAAGACGGCAGCCGATGTCATGTTGCCATTTTCTTCTTCGGCACCGAACTGAATAAAATAACCCAGATCTAGCGCAGAATTATAAACAACGATTTGCCCCGTGTACTGATTCACTTTTTTGTCGTCAAAAGCGCCGACAAAACGCGAAGCCACCGTCGCTGATGGATTCATGGTTTTGAGTTCTTTCTCTAAAAACACACGCATTTTTTCAACAAATGATTTCACGTTTATTTTTTGTAAACCCAAACGAATGTTCAACGGAACTTCGCGCAGACTCTCCGTGTTCTGTGCATTGGCCAAATCAGCCATAGGCACTAAACGCAAATCCACGTCGTTCGGTGTTTCCGAAACCATGATTCCTTGTTTGCCTAAAACAAGAACTTCAGGATAACCATCCCACACGACTGAAGAAATTAAGGTATCCGTAGGAAGTGGCTGCAACGACTTACGATCAAAAGTCGTTTTGAGAAAACTCAATTGTGTACCGTCATATTGACGAGCAAAAGTATCAGCAAAAACCGATGTATTGATATCCGAGCCATCGATATCCAAAATATTTTTCAATTGTTCTTCGACAGTTTGGAAATCTTGCCCCAAGCTCAGCTGTTCTGTTTCTGAAACAACAAAAGAACCCGTGGCTAAATCTAAAGGGAGTGCGATGGTCGGCTTGGGGTCAATTAGAAGCATAATAAACAAAACAAAACGATCTTTACTCACGTTCCAGATCATTTTTCCAGGGATTTCAAAAAGGAAATATTTTTGCGAGAGATCGCCCCAGTTCACATTACATGTTTGCTCTGCAATACAGTTGTAAGAGCTGTCTTTGCCTTCGAACAGATTGTAATAATCAATGGATAATTGCTCAGCCCCTTTTTTGGTGTTGATTTCATATCCACCATGACCAAACTCAGCGCCCTTAGGACCTAATTCCGCGCTCATTTTGAGAGCTGAATGTGGAGCTGGCAATGTCAATTCGCCCAGGTATGTTGGCCAAATCACAATCAACGATGGTGTGCGCGGCTCTTCGTTGCGCCAAAAGATGCGCAATCCTTCACGGTAAACAGAATCTCCCGTCGCCGTCGGACCGTACTCTGGTTTTACAAGAATCTCTTCGGATTCTGTCAGAGTTGTATCGAAGGTGATACCACCCGCTCCTTGTTTATAGATAATGGGACGTCGAGCTCCGACTTGCACTTTGGCATCAAAAGCAAAACTGCCTTCGGTGGCTTCGTCAGAGATGGGCTCAGTGATCACTTCCAGCGCTGTTTTCGTAACGCCGCCCACTTCCACAAATTCAGCTTTTTGTAAGTCTTTGTCGGTAGGTACAGCTTTGCCTGAATCAAATGGCACAGGTGGTGCTGGTTGCGCTGGCCGATTGTATGATTCCGGTGACTTGGAACAACCCGCTCCCAACATGATAAGAACAGATCCGATACCTAAGAAAAATAGATTCTTCATTGAATTCCCCCCAATATGTCTTTGTGCCCGAGGGCACTATTCCCCGGAGGAAGTTAAACTGTTTCTTTAACGCGGAGTCAAGGTTCTGTTAGGACGCGAACAGTTTTTGCCTTTAAAAAGGAGGAAATCGCACGCAATTTAAGCGATGGTGACGCCTTTAGCAAAAAAGACAGTTTCTGTAAGAATTTGAAATACGCGATCCTTCGCTTCACTCAGGATGACAGGAGTTGAGCGTCGCACCCGACCAGAGCCGCACCTTTTCGCACCTGAGCGGCGCCGCACTCATCATCCTGAGCGGAGCGAAGGACCTGCGTTTTTTTGTTGGCACTTGTTTTGCTATTTCATAAGATCAAAGGACTCAAGGAGCTTTATGCTTATTTTATCGGCCGTATTTGCGCTCGTTTTCATCGTTTCGACGGAGACTCTCGCCGCAGGTATTTTTATGTCCTCGTTATGGATTTTAGGATCCTTTCTGTTATTATAACCACGTGAAAATCTTGATCATTCGTCTTTCCAGTTTTGGAGATATTCTACAAGCGCAGCCGTGCCTCACAGCCTTACTTGCGCCCTCTTCGCAACTGTCTACAGTCCCATCCATTGATTGGCTGGTTCGTTCCGATATGGCAAGCCTCCTGCAAAAACAACCACTTCGCCGGGTTTTTTCCTTGGAGCGCAAGCGCGGGTTTTTCGGTTTACTTTCCTTGATCAATGATCTTTCGCGCGAAAACTACAGTCACATTTACGATGCTCATAACAACGTGCGCTCTTTTTTTATTCGTTGGCTTTTGCCGCTCCTCACTTTTTTTCGCCACGGCACCTGGCCGCGCGTTTTAGTTCGCAGTAAAAAACGTTGGAAGCGATTTTTGTTTTTTAAATTGCGTCGCCCAGTCTTCACTCTGCCCTATCGCGGAAGTCATTCTTTTCTTGAGCCTTTAAAAAAATGGGGAGTGAATACGGCGTTTCTCCAACAACCTCATTGGAAAATAAACACCACACTGACGATCCCTTTGCCTGAAAAATATATCGCCATCGCACCCTCCGCGGCCTGGCCCACCAAACGTTGGCCGGTGGATTCTTGGAAAGAGTTGATTCAACTTTTACCTTCTTGGCATTTTGTGATTCTAGGCGGACCCGAAGACGTCTTTTGCGCCGACATCGCGACGATCGCACCTTCGCGAGTCATGAATTTGGCCGGTAAACTTTCTCTCTTAGAAAGTTGCGCGGTGGTGGCCAACGCCAATCTCACCATTTCGGGAGACACGGGGTTACTACATGCGGCTGATCAGTTGCGCCGACCCAACATTGGACTCATCGGCCCCACTGCCTTTGGGTACACCAGCCAAAACACATCATCCATTCTCGAAACCGAACTTTATTGTAAGCCGTGCAGTAAAGATGGCCGCGACCGTTGCATCAATCCCATTTTTCAAAAATGCATGAAAGAAATCACCCCGGCGCTGGTCGCGCAAAACGTGCGAACTTTCGAGGCGCGACTATGACCTTACTCTATCGACTGATTTACACCCTGGTTGTCGACGGCCTTCTTCCTTGGCTCCATGCCATCAATCAAAAAGTCTCTCAAGGTTATCAGTTGCGACAACCGCAAAACGGCCGCTGGCCCTGGCTACAAGGACCTCAACAATCGCGACCGTATTGGATTCACTGTGCCTCGGGCGAATTTGAATACGCCCTGCCTGTCATTCGCGAAATGAAAAAGCAAGACCCCAGTGTCAAAATCCTGGTGACTTATTTTACTCCCACCTACGTGCAAAAAATCAAAGACTGCCCACTCGTCGACATGGTGTTCCCCTCGCCGTGGGACAAACCTCACATACTGAAAGATTTTATTGCTTACCACCAACCGCGAGCCCTTCTCTTTTCGCGCACTGACGTATGGTTTGAGATGACCCGCCAATGCCATAGGCATCACATTCCAGTACTTATTTTCTCAATGACCGTAAGACCACTGAGTTTTTTTAAAAAAATATTTTATCGCTGGCGTTGGCAGTTTGTAGATCAATTTTTTGTGGTCAGCGAAAGTGATAAAAAAACATTGGAAGCCATTGTTCCTACAGCAAAAATTAAAACGCTCGGCGACAGTCGCTACGATCAATGCCTTCATCGACTGCAAGAAAAAAAACAGCTACCTTTAACGATCCGGCCCTCCACCAAACCTCTGTTACTTGCGGGTTCCACATGGAAGGAAGATGAAACCATTCTCCTCCCAGTCCTGCAAAAAACCCGTGTTTCTTACGATTGGATTCTGGTTCCTCACGAAAACCACACCGCCCACATCCATGCACTGACCCAACAATTGGCCTCCCTCAATATTCCGTTTGTTCTCGCTTCGCAAACACTGGAATGGTCTGGAGGAGCTGTATTGATTTTTGATAAAGTGGGTTTTCTCGCCGAACTTTACCCTTTGGCCACTGCGAGCTTTATCGGAGGTTCCTTTCGCAAACAAGTTCACTCTGTCATGGAATCCCTCGCTTGCGGCTGCCTCACTTTTGTTGGACCGTTTTATGACAACAATCGCGAAGCCGTAGAGTTTTCACAAAGCCCCCTGCGCGCCGTCAGAGTGGTCTCTTCCACAGACGATCTCATCGCACAAATCACCGATCAAGTGCCATTGTGGACTGCAGAAAAACGTCAGCAGTTCTTAGCTCAATTTCAAAACAAGTTGGGTGCGAGCGCAAAGTTAACACAAGAATTTTTCAATCTCTGAATATCTTCAAATTAAACCTCGTCCCAATCACTTGGATCGTGTAAACTAAATATGCTCTCTTCAAAGGACTGTTATGAACATACTTATTACTGGCGGCACTGGACTTATTGGAAAACAATTGGGAATAGAACTGACACGCGCCGGTCACACTCTTGTTGGTCTCTCTCGCAATCAAAAACAAGCACTTTTGCAAGCTCCCTATCCAGCGCAATGGATCGAATGTGATATTTCGACAGAGAGCCCCAATCTCAGCATGCACCACTTTGATGGCGTGATCCACCTGGCTGGCGAAAATGTGGGCGAAAAAAATTGGTCTCCAGAGCAAAAACAAAAAATTTTAGAATCTCGCACTCGTGGCACACAAAATTTACTCAAAGCACTTAAACACCAAAAAGATTATTTTTTTATTGGCGCGTCCGCGATCGGCATTTATCCAGAATCGATCGGCGATGCCGCGATGACGGAAACAAGTGCTCCCGCGCAAACTTTTTTGTCGGAAGTGACTCAAGCTTGGGAAAAAGAATCACAAGGTTTGCCGCGGGATGTTCGCAAAGTGCTCTTTCGTATAGGTGTCGTGCTGTCTACCGAAGGTGGGGCCTTGCCTAAAATGCTTTTTCCAGCGCAGATTTTTTCCTCCAGCGCATTAGGGAGTGGCCAACAGTGGCTAAGCTGGGTTCATTTGAAAGATGTTATAAGAGCTTTCTTGTTTGCCGTGGAAAATCCAAAACTCTCGGGAGTTTATAACCTTGTCGCTCCTGAAGCGTGTCGACAGCACCAGTTGGCTAAACAAATTGCTCTGCAACTAAACAGTTTTTACGGCCCTCCCATCCCAAGCCTTTTTCTCCGTCTTCTTTTAGGCCAACAAGCTGGTTTAGCTTTAAATTCTCTCCGTGTGAGCTCACAAAAATTAGTAGATGCTGGATTTCAGTTTGCCTACAAGAACATTCACGAAGCCATCGGCGAACTTCTTAAAGATTGGAAGGACGGAGTGGCCGTTCAGCATTTTCAACAATTTTTCCCTATGGGGCGCGAACGCGTGTTTCGCTTTTTTTCTGCCGCCGATAACTTGGAAAAAATCACTCCCAATAGTTTAAATTTTCATATTCTCAAAATGTCTACACCTCAGATCCAACAGGGAACCTTGTTGGATTACAAATTGAAGATTCACCAAATTCCTGTCCATTGGCAAACGCGAATTGAAACCTGGGAAACCTCTCGTGAGTTTACAGACACTCAGGTGAAAGGCCCCTACTCTCTCTGGCATCATACACATCGATTTGAAGATTTAGGTTCTGGCACTTTGATGACTGATGTGGTTCGCTACAAGCTTCCCCTCGGTCAGCTTGGACGACTTGTCGCTCAAGCCTGGGTTGATAAAGACGTGGAACAAATTTTTCAACATCGACGGCAGGTGGTCGGTCCACTCATGGAATCGACCCCTGTTTCCTAACGCGGGACTAAACCGATACGCTCATACACTTTCGCCAAAGTCACTTGCGCTTTGGCCTGAGCGCGAGCTTGATTCTTTTTAAGAACCTCGAGCAAGTAAGATGGATCTGCCATGAGTTTTTGATAGCGCTCTTGTACGGGTGCCAACGTCTGCACCACTATTTGCGCAAGATCGGTTTTAAAATGCCCGTACATTTTTCCTTCGTACTCTTTTTCAATTTCAGCAAAAGTTTTGCCAGTGAGAACTGAATAAATCGTCATCAGGTTTGAAATCCCCGCCTTGTTTTCCAAATCATAAAGCACACGCGCCTGGGGATCGGAATCTGTCATCGCTGATTTTATTTTCTTTTCGATTTTTTTAGGAGCATCTAACAGTGACACATAATTATTGGGATCTTCATCCGACTTAGACATTTTTTTTGTGGGATCTTGCAAGCTCATAATCCGCGCCCCCACCTTCGGGATATGCGGATCTGGCACTTTAAATGTAGCTCCAAATTTTTTATTAAAACTCTCAGCCAAATCGCGAGTGAGTTCCAAATGCTGCTTTTGATCTTCACCCACCGGAACCAAATCCGTCTGATACAAAAGAATATCCGCCGCCATCAAAACCGGATACGTATAGAGACCCGCATTGATTTCGCGCGTTTGTTGCGACTTATCTTTAAACTGCGTCATGCGATTGAGCGCACCCATGGGCGTATGGCAACTCAAAATCCACGTGAGTTCCGCATGCTCACTCACTTGTGATTGCATAAAAATCACGTTTTTTACCGGATCTAAACCACAAGCTAAATATTGTGCTAAAAAACTCAAACAGCGTTCACGAAACTCAGCAGGCTCTTGTTTTACGGTCAGCGCATGGAGGTCGGCCACCATATAGTAACACTCATACTCATCTTGCATGCGTGCCCAATTGGAAACAGCGCCAATGTAATTTCCTAAAGTGAGGGAGCCTGTTGTCGTGCTGCCGCTTAATAAAACTTTTTTCATAATGGCCATCTCTTACTCTTTAATGACTAATGTATTCGGAAGTTCATTCTTATCGTCTGATTTTACCGGAAAGTTTTGAATCAGCAAGTGTGAACATTCGCGCAACCCGTGGCGCAGCCCTTCGGCCATTTCTTTCTTTTTAAGACCGGCAACAATTTTCTCAACCACGTTTTGCCAGGTCTCCTGTGGAAGTTTTTCGGAAATTTTTTGGTCGGCCAAAACAATCACGACATGTTCCAACAGAGAAACAAAAATAAGAACGCCCACTTTATCTTGGGTCTGCTGGAGCCGATTCTCGTAAAATTCCAAGCGCGCCCGTTTCCAACATTGTTCCAACTCTTCTTGGCGCAGAGTTAAAAGACGGCGAATCCAAAAAATCCTGGTGAGACGAGGCACTCCCCACAAAATAAACGACAGGGCGCCGACAACAAAAGCCACCGCCAGAGTGAGGTAGTCCCAATAGAAGTAAGGAATTAAACATTCTCCCAGAACGACAAACACCAGAGTTGCGAGCAAAGCTCCCGTCACCTGCGACTGAGCATACTGCGACGAGGATCTCACCACAACGGGCACAATCTCGGCCTCCGTGCCCAATTCTATCTGGGCAATGTCGCGCTCAAGACTTTGCAAATCGGATTCTTTTAAATAGGAACTTAACCAATGGGGAATTACCATGACCCTGAGGACCCTCCACCGCTAAAGCCGCCGCCACCGCCACCCCAACCACTACTGCCGCCACCACCACCACCAAAATTGGTAGGAAAGCCGCCGTAGCGTCGACCGCCGTAACCGCCACCATAAAAACCCGATCCACCACCACTGTTAACAAATAGAATAAAGATAAAGACTGCGAGAAGTAAGAGCAATCGTCCCCAATTCATCTTGCCTGGAGGTGCCACATATCTCAGCTCTAAATAATCTTCGAGATGGTAGGGCGGATCCATGCGTTTGAGAATCCCACTGACACCTAAAAGAATTCCATCGCTCTGATGGCCTTCGCGGAAAAGCGGCACCATGACATCGTCAATAATGCGCCGGCTGTAGGCATCGGTGAGGTCACCTTCAACGCCCTGCCCGACTTCGATGCGGATTTTTCTCTCTTTGCGAGCGACCATTAACAGGATGCCGTTGTCTTTTTGCTCGGTTCCCAACTTCCAAGCTTTGGCCACCTTCATCGCGGCCTCTTCAATCGTGAGATTGTCGATGGAGTTGACGGTTAAAACAGCGAGCTGCGGTCCGCCCTTTTGATGAATCACTTTCAGGGCGTTGGCGAGCTTCGAGCTTAAATTGCCATCGATAAAACCAGCCTCATCGACAACACTGTCGGTGAGCGGTGGGACCTCAAAGGCTGCGGCCGGCAGACTGATGAATAAACAACAAAAAATGCCGGAAAGAATTCTCTTCAAAAAAACGCTCCTTAATATCTAGAATTGACGACTAGAACTGTACTTGTGGCGCTTTTTCGATAACTCCCTTTTCTTCGTCAGAAACTGACCATTGCGCCATTTTCTCATTGTGGAAAAAGAGCGAGTTCGTCAAGCTGGTCGGAAAAACAGTGATCAAATCGTTAAACTGGCGAATCGCTTCGATATGCTCGCGGCGTGCATTGGTAATGCGGTTTTCCGTGCCCTCAAGCTGCGCCTGAAGATCGCGAAAATTTTGATCCGCCTTCAATTGGGGATAGTTTTCCGAAACGACCATGAGGCGACCCAAAGCTTGCGAAAGTTGCCCTTGTGACTCTTGATATTTTTGCAATTGCTCGGGGGTGGCCTTGCTAGGATCGATAGTAATACTTGTCGCCTTGGCGCGTGCATTGACGACACCCTCCAAAGTTTCCTGTTCGTGGCCAGCATAACCCTTCACAGTTTGTACCAAATTGGGAATCAGGTCGGCGCGACGCTTGTATTGATTGGTGATTTCGGCAAAAGTTTCTTCGGAGCGGTTTTTGGCCTTGGGAATGGATTGGATTCCACAAGCTGTTAAAGAGAGTACGGTAAGTAAAGACAACATTAAACGCATAAAACCTCCATCTATAATATATATGGTCTAAACCACCTTATTTTTGCCGTCGAGCAAAAAGGTACCTACCCCAAATTGCCCGCGCAGAGTGTTATGAAGGGCTGCAAGGCAGTTCCTTTAGGCTCCTTTTTGTTACTTTAAAAAGTATTCACGCTAAAAAATGCACACATTGCGACTCTTCCCAATGTCTAAATTTTTGACACCCCGAAACCCTCTCAACAGGTGATTCTATTTAAAACTTCAATAGCTTACTTTGAGCCCTTTTTTAAATTCAAATAATTGGCATCCCATCTGCAATACGGAAGTTGTCAGTTTAAATTTTAAAAGTTTTTTGGAGGTTCTATGTTTCGCGGTTCTTTATTTTTAAAAACGCTTACCAATGCACTGGTGTGTGTCGCTTTGGTTGCTGGCTGTGATAGCAGTCGCAAAAAAGATTTGGAAGCACAACAAAGTCAGTATGCTTCGCAAACGGCGAAAGCCAAAGATGAGGCATTGAAAACGCAAGAGCTCAATCGTCAGCTCGAGGCTTTAAATGCCGAAGCCGAAACGATCCGCACCCAATTAAAAGAAGACAAAAGAACCTTCTCGAATCAGAGATCCGAAAGAGAACGCCAGTTGGAAGGGATTTTATTAGAAATCCGCGATGCTGCCGCTCGCCTCCATCAATTGCAAACCAACCTTACGAACATACAATCACAAATCGCCGCACAAGAAGCCGTTTTGATAGAACAAAGAGATCGTATGGCGCAAATGCGCGCTGATACGGAAGAGGCGATAAGAAAGCTTCGTCAAAACTTAGCCAATGACGAGCAAAAATCGCGTGAAGAAATCGCTGCAGCAGAAGCGGAGTTGAAAGCTCGCCAAGAAACACTGGCGCGTGACATTGCTGAACATCAAGCCAGCGAACAAGCTTTACAAATCGCTCTTGCTTCTCTCCACACTGCCCAAGACAATCTTAAAGCCTCTCAAGATCAATTAGCGCAAAATCAAGCGGATTTAGCGACGCGTGAGCGCGCTTTCGCAGACAGCGTTGCCGCTGCAAGAGAATTTTTCACTCGCGCAGGACAAGGTGATGTTTTCGACACCATCCAAAACGATCAAACTTTTGCTTTCCGTGTTTCCCTCTGGGGCATGGGGAGTGCTGAAAAAATCAATGAAATCCGTCAACGTCTTATCAATTTTAATCAAAGCACCGGAGTGCGCGGAGACAACGTCCATCGCGAACTTTCCCCTGCACTCACTTTACCGCTCAGCAATGCAAACAAAAATCGCATTATGAACGTGGATGACTCATTCATCGTGACCACATCGGCGACTCAAATGAAGAGCTTGCGTGATGCCGTGAATGCCAGTCTCGCCCAAGTGTCTCGTCCCAATGTTATGAGCGCCAACATGTGGCTTATCGCTCGCCCCATTAAACAAGTTCGTGTGAACTTAAAGCTTTCAATGTACGGATCGAGCGATATCGGCTTTGACCGCGAGCAAACACTGATTATGGAATTCAACAAAGTACGCCCTCTCAGCACCGCGATTCAAGGTTTTCAAAACATCGATATTACGAACCCTGGTCAATATATTTTCCGTTCTGGCAACTCAGCCGCTTGTGATCGTGTGACTGCGGATTGCATAAAAACTCTAAAATCATTAGGTCTTTTAGATCAACAATCCCGCTTTGTTCTGACGAATGAAAATGGCAGCGCCGAAGCTTTCACGGGATCCTATGCCGAGTATCTCAGCAAGCTCGTCGATGTATCGATGACAAAATTGCATCTTGAAGATCGCGTAAAACAAATGATGACAGACGGTCTTGAAATCACTATCACTCGTCGCGTTCGCCCGGTTGAGCGCTGGAGTCTGTGGTCTGGTACTTATACAGATTTCGAAGTGATTGAAGATATGGATGATTCTTCGATTGACGATTTCCTCAAACAACAAGACACTCTTGAAAATCTCGCAAGTCAGCGCATTCTTGAAAAAATTTCGATCTCTTACGAAATCTCCATGGTTGACGTGATCGATGGATCGCGTGATAGCTTGGATATGAACAAATTCTTCTTTGGTTCGGGAACTGTCGAAGGCGCTGAATTGCAATCGATAGACTTACAAAACCGCGGCGAAGTGGAAATTAAACTTCCTGTGAATTTAAAAAACATCCGCACTTCGGAATCCAACTTTGCGAATCTCACTTTGTCTGACTTTGCACCCATTGCTGCACCTGTGGCTTTGACAGCCGCAGAACAACAGTCGGCAAACTCTTTAAATGGCCGCAACAAACGCCAAATCGACAATACTTTTAGACAGCAAGGCGATGTGCAAGCCATCATCAATGTACTCTCTGGCGATCAAAAAACCGCAGCGAGCAATTACTTAAAACAATTGCAATACACTGTCGCTTTTGAAGCTTACAACACACAGATACTTCCAGCTCGTGAAAATGAGTACAGCCGTCGTCGCATGATTCTTTTCGGTGAGTTAAACAACCTGAAAGAAGCTCTTCAGTAAGAACTGATGGAGAGGGCTCTTTACAAGCCCTCTTCTTTCACCTACGATTTAAGAATCGGAGGCGCCATGAAAACCCTACTTTGTCTCATTTCCTTGTGCATCTCCCACTTATCCTTCGCCCAAGACAGCTGTTGGCAGAACGAGATTCATCCCATCAACGTCACGCCCTACACCCAGGCCGAATGGGAGAACGCCATCACTCAGTGGCAAACCCAAAAGCCCAGCGCACCTCTGATCACCGATCTTTTTAAAGCCCATAAAACCTACAAAAACGAGCTGAGCACAGCGCAAAAATTGGGAAATGATAAACGCAAACACTGTTATATCGGATGCCGTATCGCCCAAGATACATCCTTAGAAGTCGCGACCTATGTGGGCTGGATGAAAGAGCTAGAGGATCTGCAAGACTGTGATAAAAACACTTTTTTTGAACCGCTGGATATGCAAGCCACCACCGATGGGGCTCTGGCCAGCACTAATCTCACCAGCCAAAAAGGCTGCTATAAGTACTGCAAAACCACGTATGTGATTCCCAAAAATTCGAGTGCTTTAAATTTCTAAAAGAACATCTGCGCCTTGAACGGCCACAGGTTGAAAAAAACGCATCCAAAAATGTTCTTTGTCTTTGCGCAATTGCCACTTCCAATGGCGACGGTCGAAGGCCACTTTGTTTTTAAGCGGCACTTTTTGCGAAATCTTGGCCGAAAGAGGATCTAACGTGAGTAGCTGAGTTAAGTAAGCCCCCTGCGAGGCCACCGCATGAAGTTTCCCTGCTGTTTCGTCAAAATAAAGAGCTTCGATATAAAAATTGTAACCCGAAGAGAGAAGACGCCACTCCTTTTTTTCCAGATCGTAGCGAAACATCTCACCCCCGCGCTCGTCATTGTACAAATACAAGGCCTTGGCACTCTCGTGGGGCGCCACCGCGGTAACATACTGAAGCGGTGGCAAGATCTTAGGAGTTTGAACTTTTTCAAACGTTTTTGTCGTTGTATTCCAAGTCCACAGTTGGTGATCACGCAAAATAAATGTTTCGCCTAGAAGTTGAGTCACAGCTTGGGTTTTTTCTGGGAACAGAATTTCCCCCGTCGGTAATTTTAATTTTTCTGGCAAAATTCTTTGTTCTTCCCGCTTCCATACCAACATGGACTGTGTTGCTGATTTTTCAGGAAGGGGTTTTTCGTCTGTGCTCGCCAAAGAGCGCGTCACCACACCGTGTTCCATATCAAAAAGCGGAATGCGAAATTCTTTACCAACCAAAGCGCCTTGAAACGAAGTCACTTGCAGGCCGGTGATTTTTTTGAGCACATTCATCACTGTACGCAGTTCATTGTCGGGATTAAAAACTTCTTCCCAAGCGTAAGGGTAACTGCACATTTTTTCTTTGGGTAAATATTCAATGGCGGTCTTGGGCGGTAATCCTTGCAGCCAGACAATTTGCGGAGTGGCGACAATGACTTTTTCAATCACGGCGCCTTCATCCACTTGAAAGTTCCACTCTAAACGATTGCGACTGACGAGGGCTAAAATTTGTGGTTTAGGAGACGCTTTCACGTGCACGCGAATTGATCCTCCCTGTTCCATATCGCCCCACCGAAACGGTGGTGCCGATTGCACAGCAATCAACTGCAAATCGGACGACTGCTCGGCTCGCTGCCACAACAGGTGGGAAAATTCACAGTCACTGGTCGCGCAAGTCGACGATGACAAATTGTTTTGTGCGAGAAGATCCCAGTAAACTTCTTCTGAAAAAATATTTTTTCCGCACTCACTCTCTACAGTTGATGTGTTTTGCACGAGACGAAATTGCGCTTGGTCTTCCATATTTTTCATAAAAAATACGAGCCCCGCTTGTAAAAGGACGAGGCATAATAACATTCCCACTAACATTCGATTGATGGCTTCGAGAAATCTCATAGTGGAATATCGGTGTTTTTTCGAAAAATCTCGAGGGTCATGACAGATCCTGACAGACACTACATATGGGCGTCCTGAAAATCTTGACCTATGTGTGTAGTGTTTTTAAGCACGACCTAAGTCCTGGTGCATATTTAAAAAGCAAAATTATTTTGTAAACCATCAACGTGAAGCAAAAAAATTTGACGTGCTTCAGTTGTAATCAGATCGCTATTCATGAGAAATTTCGGGCAACTAACGCTCACCGACAGTAATTTGGTGCCCTGGTTCAAAAAAAAACAATTAAGCACAAGAATTCAGATTTGACTCTCCGAGGTGGCAGCTCTACCGTTTTCCTATGAGGGGCACTTTCTGAAAAGGATTTCGCTCTTCGGGGGTAGCTCAAAATAAAATCCGATGAAACCGGCTGGCAAAAAACAAAGAAGACACTCTTTGTAAGGCCTTCTGCGCTCTGAAGAATAGAAATTTTTACCCAAACGACACACAAAAGTGTCATTAATAACAGGCCAACAGGAGGGCAAGACATTATGGAGAACATAGAGTTACAAATGAATACGACAACGGAAAACAACATAGAAAATTTGCCCAACGAGACACAAGAACCTGTTCCAATGAGAGTCAAGAAACGTGATGGACGCCTTGAGCCCGTCGACGTTACCAAGATCGTTCGTCGTGTTACACAGAACGCAGAAGATTTGCGTTTTGTAGATCCTTATCGCGTCGCCATTAAATCTATTAGCGGTCTCTATGATGGCGCCTCCACCAAAGAGCTGGATAATCTTTCCATACAAACAGCAGCCATGCTGATCGGCGAAGAGCCGCAGTACTCGCGCTTAGCCGCTCGTCTCCTCAGCCTTTACGTCGACGAAGAAGTTCGCAACCTCGGCATCCATTCTTTTTATGAGAGTATTTGCCATGGTTTTAAAAATGGTCTTATCGCCGAAAAAACCAAAGCTTTTGTGGAAGAAAACCGCGCGCTTTTAGAAGCCGCCATTCAACCACATAAAACCACAGCCTTTGAATATTTTGGTCTGCGCACAGTTTATGATCGTTACCTCTTAAAAGATCCACAAAAGCGTGATGTTCTCGAAACACCACAATACTTTTTTATGCGTGTGGCGTGTGGCCTCTCGCATAATGCTGAAGAAGCCGTTGAGCTTTATAAGTTGATCTGCACTTTGGATTACTTACCAAGCACACCGACCCTCTTCAACTCGGGCACTCTCCATCCACAAATGTCGTCATGTTATCTTTTGGATTCACCCGTTGATGATCTTTCGGCGATTTATGAAAAATACAAAGACATCGCGTTGCTCTCTAAATTTGCCGGCGGTATCGGCGTGGCGTTCAGTCGCGTGCGAGCGCGTGGTTCCCTTATCAAAGGCACCAATGGCCACTCCAACGGCGTCGTTCCTTGGCTTAAAACTTTGGATTCTTCTGTTTCTGCTGTGAACCAAGGTGGCAAACGCAAAGGCGCGTGCTGCGTATATCTCGAAACATGGCATGCAGACATGGAAGATTTCCTCGAACTGCGCGACAACACCGGTGACGAAAGCAAACGCACCCACAATCTGAACTTGGCCAATTGGGTTCCAGATATTTTTATGAAGCGTGTAGAAGCCGACGACACATGGTCCCTCTTTGATCCTAAGACCACTCCGCACTTTGTTGATCTTTACGGCCCTGAGTTTGAAGCCGCTTACTTGAAAGCTGAGAGCGAAGGCCTGTTTGTACGCCAAGTGAAAGCCCGCGATCTTTACAGCCGTATGATGAAAACATTAGCCGAAACCGGCAATGGTTGGATGACCTTTAAAGACGCATCGAACATGAAGAGCAATCAGACTGCTAAAAAAGAGAATGTGATCCATCTCTCCAATCTCTGCACAGAGATTCTCGAGGTGACTAACAATTCCGAAACCGCTGTTTGTAACCTCGGCTCCATCAACCTTGGTCATCATGTGACCGAAGATGGTGTGGATTATCATAAAATCCGTCGCACGGTAAAAACAGCTGTGAAGTTTTTAGATCGCGTGATCGACATTAATTTTTATCCGATCAACCAAGCCTCTGACTCCAATAATAAATGGCGTCCGATTGGCATGGGCGCTATGGGATTGCAAGACGTGTTCTTTAAATTAGGTCTGCCCATGGACAGTGAAGAGGCTCGTGAGATTTCTCGTCGTATTCAGGAAGAAATCTATTACGCGGCCATCGATATGTCGTGTGAGCTAGCAGAAAAGTATGGCCCTCACGCCAACTTTGCTGACACACGCGCTGCTCAAGGTCAGTTGCAGTTTGATCTGTGGAAAGTGGAACCGTCAAACCCAGAGCGTTGGACTCAACTCAAAGAACGCATTAAAAAGTTTGGTTTGCGTAACTCGTTAGTCATCGCCATTGCACCCACCGCAACGATTGCCAGTATCGCTGGCTGCTGTGAAGCCATTGAGCCACAGGTTTCTAACTTGTTTAAACGCGAAACTCTCTCTGGTGAGTTTTTACAAATTAACAAATATCTTGTGCGCGACTTGAAAAAAGTAGGTCTGTGGACCGAAGAAGTGCGCAATAAAATTAAATCGGCCGAAGGTTCCATTCAGGATATCGAAGAAATTCCTGAAAATCTCAAGTTGATCTACCGCACGGTCTGGGAACTTCCGATGAAGAGCCTGATCGATATGGCGGCAGATCGTGGAGCTTACATTGATCAAAGCCAATCTTTGAATCTGTTCTTAGAAAGCGCAACGATCGGTAAACTCTCGTCTATGTACATGTACGCTTGGAAAAAAGGTGTGAAGACAACGTATTATCTTCGCTCACGTCCGGCGACACGTATTAATAAAACGACGATTAAAGAAACTAAGCCGAAAAAAGAATATAGCACCGATGAGATCATCGCCTGCTCTATTGATAACCCAGAAGCTTGCGAAGCCTGTCAGTAAACGTACAACGAGAAAAAGGTAAACAACTATGATTCTAGATCCCGGCTTTAATCTTACTCTGCGCCCAATGAAGTATCCCATTTTTTACGAAATGTATAAAAATGGGATCAAGAACACGTGGACTGTGGAAGAGATTGATTTCTCGCGCGACATTAATGATCTGCGCTCTAAGATGAGTCCCGCTGAACGACATTTGATCAATCGCCTCGTCGCATTTTTTGCGACGGGAGATTCCATTGTCGGCAATAACTTGGTGTTGAATTTGTACAAACACATCAATTCGCCTGAGGCTCGTTTGTATCTTTCGCGCCAGCTTTACGAAGAGGCTTTGCATGTGCAGTTTTATCTCACACTGTTGGACTCTTATATACCGGATGTAAATGAACGTGCGCGCGCCTTTTCGGCCATCGACACCATTCCTTCGATCCAACGTAAGGCGCAGTTTTGCTTTAAATGGATGGACTCGGTTTACCAAATGGATCGTATCGAAACTGTGGAAGATCGTCGCAAGTTCATTTTAAATCTCACCTGCTTTGCTACGTGCATTGAAGGGTTGTTCTTTTTTGGCGCTTTTGCCTATGTGTATTTCTTGCGTTCCAAAGGTTTGCTCGATGGTTTAGCCTCGGGAACAAACTGGGTGTTCCGCGATGAAAGTGCACATATGAATTTTGCCTTTGAAGTGATCGAAATCGCACGCCGTGAAGATCCTGAGATTTTCACTCCGCAAATGAACGACATGGTCACCCAAATGATCTCCGAAGCTGTGGACTGCGAAATGGCTTTTGCCGATGACGTTTTGGATTTGGGTATTGCTGGTATGTCCAAAAAAGACATGCGTGAGTATCTCCAATACATTGCCGATCAGAGACTTGAGGCTTTGCATATTCCCGCAAAGTTTGGATCGAAAAATCCATTTTCGTTTATGGAACTACAAGATGTGCAAGAGCTCACCAACTTCTTCGAAAGAAAAGTGGCAGCTTACCAAACAGGCGTCAGCGGCAACGTCAGCTTCGACGAAACCTTCTAACTACTCAGAGAGCAGCCTCCTACAGAGACTGCTCAGCACAGCAATGTAAATAGGTACGCCGATACTTTTTGCGACCCATACGGTCGCAAAAAGTATCGGCGTACCTATTTACATTGCTTAAGGCTGCCAGTTGGGCGTTAGGGAAACAACTTCGACACCTAAGTCTTCGTAATCTTTAATTGCATCGGCGGAGAGCCACCCTGGGCCGGCCACCGCCAAAATCACACGAATGGGAACAGGTAATAATTGAGCCAAAGCTTTTGTGTTTTTTAACTTTGCATAAACATCGGCACCACTGACAGAGGTATAACGTTTATGCCGCCCCAGATATTTTACTTCCACCCAGTAATAGGTTTCTGCATCCTCACTGATAAGATCCATTTTGCGATTTAAAAAATTCGCCCAGAGATCTTCCCCTAACTCATAACGAAGGGGCGCATAAATATATTTATCATAGGCGTTGATCAAGTTGCTAATAGATGTTTCTGTTTGTCTCACTTGCGGAAAATGCAAAGCGGCCAAAAACTCAGCGAGAACTGTGTTCGACTGTACCATAAAACTCACCACGGCACTGCTGACAGGCTCTAAGTTTGGCTCGGGATAGATCAGTTGCTCAAGGGTTAATTTTGAAAAATTTGGGAACTCATGCAAACGGAGAACTCCGCGAGATGTTCCGTTCACCGAAGCTTCAAAAAGTGCCGCGTAGTGCTCGCGAACCATCACTGGCACGCTAGACCAATCATGAAGACGGAAGAGTGCGAGTTGTTCTTGTTTTTTTCTGATGATTTCATCAATAAATGTCGCCACGCTCATTTGGGGTCGTTCACCAAAAAGCAGCGTACGATCGGTTTTTTGGATTTTTATTATTTCTAGAAGAGTTTGCTCGTCAGTTAATTGACCGTCTAATTGATCGTCTAATTGGACGCCAACAAAGAGTGCCTGGCAGCTCAGTGGATGAAAAGCGTAAGCCTCACTCCCCACCATACAAAAAAATAGAAGAATACACCCCAAAAATTTCATCGATTGATTCCCCTACAAAATCCGATGCCCAGGACAGGCATCGGACAAAAAAAATGGATGACGAAATTTATTTAGACAAACAAACTTTGTTAGCCCAAATATTGCCGCTCGAGGCCACAGCTTTTGCAACCACCACGCCATTCATAGTGGCTGTGTAAACGGGTTGTTGCGCAGAGTTCTGCGTAATAACAACATCTGCATCTTTCAAAGAAGCTGTGCTCACACCGCAAGCCATAGAGATCATCGCTTTGGCCCAACCTTGCTCACTGGGAAAGTCTGAGCTTGATGGAACGCTGAATTGCATGGCGTTGGCCATAGCCGTTGCTGTCATAACCAAAGTAAAAATTGCTGCTTTCATAATTCTCCCCTTTTGTAATAGCGTTGCGCTATTTAATTTCCAGCAATCTATACACAAAGATAAGAAAAATCTACAGGGTAATACCCAATTTGATATCCCATAGCTTTTTTACAGTGTTTTTTATGTGATTTTTCACTCTCAGAGTAATAATTTCTGTGAAGAAAAAGACGAAATGACGAACTCATGACGAAGGAAAATATTTATTTATTCTATGCGACTTGTTCATTATTTCGACGTGATTGTTCCAACGGCATTGTGCTGATGGAGACTCTCAAAATGCGAGGCTTTGATTTTAAAGTTCGCAAGCTCTGAGAACGGCAGGAGAGCCTCCTTCATGCGACGGAGAGCGTCTTCGACAAACATCAAATTTTCTCCATTAAGACGCGCAAACTCTTGCTCGTCCTCACGCTTGACCGCAGTTTGCACTGGGGTTTTTAAAGCGTTTTCAAGAGCGTCAATGTACTTAAGAACATCGAGAGCTTCTTTGCCAGGCGCAAATAAAAGTTGCACGTCGGCGCGGCTGCGTTGACTGTGCGCGGAAGCCACTTGATTCTGCGCTAACCAATGAGACACCTGTTCGTAGTTGAGATTTTCAGAACGAAATTGTTTTACAAATTCTTCTTGCACCAACTGACGCGCCAAAGCGGCAGAACAAGGACACGTGCTCGAGTAATATAAACTAAAAGACAAGAGCCATTTTGAACCTTGCGGAGTCTGTACTACACGCAAAGACATGGGATAGGTTTTCCAGCCCCAATTATCGCTGATCAAAGCTTTGCGACGAATGGGCTGTTCCCAACGAAGAAACAAGCGCGCGCGATCGCTCAAGCCTTTTTGTGATTCCACCAAAGAGCGCATGGTTTTTTGCACAAGCGAAGAGCTGAGATCTTTTTTTAAAAGTTTTTGTTCGAGAGTTAAATACAGACGCGACATGTGAATGCCCTTAGCACTAGGATCCAACACATTCACTTGCACATCAGCTTTTGTGAGTACGGACTCGCCGAGAAATCCGATAGGCAAAGTGATTTCGTCCATGCCGACCCAGTCAATTTTGCTACTGATGACCGAACTGGAATGAGATGCGATATCAATCATTTCGCCCTTATCTACTTTTTTCATCAACATAGTCCACCTCTCGTTCTAAATATGCGTCCTTAGAGAATTATGTCGAGGTGTGAATATATACCCATTCTCACCGCTTAACGCAATGAAACAGCACTTTATTCAGGCGGAAATGGGCTTCTATAGAGGAGATGAGGATTTTGCATAAAAAAAGGGAGCTTTTTAGGCTCCCTTTTAAGCAACGAACTTTAATTTTAAGGAGAACATCATCAATGGCAAAATCAGTATGCCACGGGCCTCAGAGATCGCAAAGTTTATCACTCAGCATTAGGACCTTATTTTCAAACAACATTATCAATTGAAAATCCACTGATATTTTAAGCCTTTAGTCCAGGTGCCTTGTGAGAGACGTTGGAAAACCCGGTTTTCTCTCTAGAATGAAGGTGTAGCTCTATTCGTGGTTTACCGTGGCTAACATGCTAATAAAGGTGGCTTAAATGAAAACTTTCCTGCTTATTTGTTTTGTGTTTTTAGGTTCTGTGGCACAGGCCAACGTCGTAGGTGTGGATAGCCAAAATTTTAACCCCACAACGAGCGGTCTAGATTTTGTGACCGTTGAGTCTTCGAAAACTCTGTCGCCGGGAGTTTTTAATCTGGGCCTCTTTTTTAACTATGCGGTGAACACTTTACCTCACTACGAAGACATCGGCACTCCTGGCCGCTTTGAACAACCGCAAGATTCTTTAGTCTCTATGGATTTTAACTTGGGTTTTGGAATTATGAACAATTGGGACATGGGGATCAGTATCCCGCAAATTATCAACCAAACAGTAGACGCCGCTTCGACAGGCTTTCAGGGACAGTTTGAGCAAACCGGACTCACAGAAGTGCGCCTCAATACTAAATATCGAGTTTGGGATGGGCTCTCGCAAGGGATCGCTGTCTCGGCGGCCATGAATCTCTATATGATTGAGAATTTCCCATTTACTGGAACAAGCCCCGGCCCCACTTACAATTTGCAAGTAGCCTATAACAACACCATCCAGCTTTTCACTTGGGGGCTTAACTTAGGGTACCGCTTACGCAACCCTGGCGCTCCGGTCGCAGGTGTCCCGGTACAACCTTTTGATGATCAATACATTGCTTCGATTGCGGGAAGTTATTATTTCCCAGATTACGATTTTAAAGTGATCGCCGAAATTTATGGCGCTCTCCCTGCAAAAGAAGTGGCCTTCACCTCCGATCGCGATCAATCGGTGGGAGAACTTTTAATTGGTGGGAAGTTTGATCTCATTTACGACATCGCCGCTCACGCTGGTTTTGGAACAGAAATTTTCCACGGAACAGCTTCACCCGATTGGCGCGTTTACGCCGGCCTCAATTGGTCGTTTGGACCGATCTTCTCCTCGGGAGAAGCGGCGCCTCCCTCAGATTATATTCTTGATGAAGTTCCTGAAGAAACACCCGAAGTGGCCTTGGTCGCCGAACCCGATTTTACTTACATCGATGAGCCCGAAGCGTTTAGTGCTCCTGCTCCGGTGAATGACGAAAAGTTTATGGCTAAAAATATTTTGTTTGAATTTAACGGCACCGGCGTTCGCGGAGATTTCCATCCTTATCTGAAAAATCTAGCGGACTACGTACTTAAAGGCAGTGGATTTAAAGAATTGATTATTATTGGTCATACGGATTCTGTCGGCGCCGATGCTTACAATCTTGATCTCAGTCAACGTCGCGCTCAGTCTGTCAGCGAAGTGATTAAAACGTATTTGCCTGAAGATCAAAGAATGAAACTGCGCGCTTTAGGCGAAGGCGAACGCAGTCCGATGGCGACCAATCGTAATTATCAAGGCCGTGCCTTAAACCGACGTGTGGAATTTTTTGTAAAACGCCAAGGCAGTACGCAGTTAATTCCGGCGGGAACTTTGAACTCTGCGGGAGTCATGGTGCCACCAGGAAAAGCGGCCGCAGTGACGGCTCCAGCTGCGCCTCCAGCTCCTAGCGCACCGAAGATGGCGGCGCCAGTTGCTCCACCACCTGCGCCGGCAATGCAGAACGCACCTGCGGGAGCGCCGCCTGCGCCGAACGCATCACCTGCGACGCCTCCCGCTCCCGCGGCGCCGACTGCGCCACAAATAAAAAAACCGGCACCTCAACAGGTCCCGGTTTATCCTAAGCCAAATAAAAATTAAAAATGGAAGAACTCCTCAGCGTATGAGGAGTTTATTTTAGTATCCAGTTGTTCTTTGACGGCAGTAACGAACGCGTAAGTTGTAGTTTTGTTGAATTGGACAACCGCGACGGACATCGATGTATCCATTGGTATTGGAACGACGATATTCAATGGGCTGTCCTGTGCTTTGCCCAGCGGCATTGACGACAAAAACCTGTGAACGTTGATAATCCATGGAACTGGTATCGAGGGGTTGGCCATTCGCATCGGTTAACTGAACACGCGAGTACATGTTTTCGTTCATCGCATTCACAACGCTAGAACCTGCTAAATAAACACTTTGATCATTCGTTAAAGCATTGAGATCAAAAACGCTGCCCTTGACTCCACCTTGATCCAAAGCTTGGATCAGATCGATGTAACCATGACCGATTTCGTTTTCGTTCACGCGCGGAGGTTGTGTTGTGTAAACAAAGGCTGACATGTGAATTTTAAAGAAGCTAGAAAGTTGTTCGATGCGACTATAGAGACGTTCGCTGTAACCATGGCCATCGTTGTTCACTTGCATATCATAACTGTAAGTGAGTGACTGACCTAACACATTGACAAGATCATGACTTGGATTTGAAGCGTCGAGCTGATTGGCATATTTATCGCTGATACAATGGCGGTTGCGTGCAATGATTTCACGTTGCATCCCACGCTCGCTGGGAAGAATTGTACTCGCGTTTGGTACATCACTCTCCACGGTTCCAATAGTACAAGCATCGTTTTCGTCAGCCAGGAAATGGATATTGAGAATGTCGCCACGACTCATTCCCATCAGTTGCTGGAGACGTTGATCGTTGAGAACTGCGAGTGTGTTTACAAGTAGTAGTTCACCGCCGCCAGAAATCCCTGTTGGGCTATGGGAGTTGTCTGTGCGCATTTTCATGATTTTGTCGTACAACCAGCGATAGGCTGTGTCGTTATCTGTCGGACCCGCATTAAAGACGATGACATCAGGTTCCCCGCCGCGGCCTACTTGGTTTTCGTAAAAGAGATTTCCAAAAAGAGCGGAGTCTGTGCTCTCGGGAGAGTGACCGGTAATCAAAGCGACTTTGATGGGAATATTACGAGCGACGACGGAAGAGTAAGCTTTTACCAAGCCACTGAGTTGACGATATCTTTCTTCGACATTGGATTTAGAACCATCTAAAGCTACCAAAACATGAACAGCCTTAGGGCCTTCATAGGCAGGAGCAGGATATGTATAGTCATTGCAATCGCTTTGTTGCTGTGGTGGTGGTTGATAGGTGGGCGGCGGAGGTGGCGGTGTATAAGTGGGAGGTCTATAATTAGGATCTGGGCGTGGGCTGTAAGTTTGTTGAACGGGCTCAACCGGCGCTGATTGCACAGTGCTGAACTTGGATTTTGAGCACGCAAACAACGCGGGGGCGATTAGCGAGAGGACTAAGCCTTGTCGCAAGGTGCGCTGAGATTGTTTGAACAACATAAAATCCTCCCCGGTCATAGCCCGGAATAAAAGTTTCTCGGAAGAAACAATTGCAAAACTCATCCCAAAAATGAACTTTTATAAGTATATGATTTTACTAGATATTATTTATGTCTTTTGAATGTGGAGCGCATTTTTGTCACTTTATAATGTTTATAAGGACGCAAGATTGTCGCTAAAAATGCATTAGAAATGATTTAGGCCACGTCGACTTCAAACTCGAGTCTTAGCTTCTCCGCCAAGTCCATTACTAACTCGCTTTTGAGTTTTTAATCGTAAAACTTGCTGTGCACCCTAGTTGTTCAAGATAATTAATAAGTTTTTCCATACTCATTGTGGTCAGTCGCGCATTCATGAGCTCACTAACTCGCGTGTGCGGCACATCAAAGATTTTCTGTAGATCTTTGGGTTTTAACTTTCGGCTTTTTATAATTTTCATAACATTGAGATAAATATCCACCTTGAGACACATGGCTAGGCTCTCACTTTTACTAAATCCTAAGCTTCCAAAAACGACTTCCGTTTTTTTGTTCATTTTCTTGCTCCCAATTTTTTGAGTCTCATTTTCGCGATCTCCAAATCATTTTTTGAAGTTTTCGCACTTTGTTTTTTAAATACATGCAGGACATAAATAGTGCGATACCATCCTGCTGGATCTTGATCCTTGAGCTCGTAGACTCCAATGCCAATACTCTTCATGGGGCGACTCCGCGGAGGTTCCTCACCTTTTTGCAAAAGGTATAATTGAAAACCTATCTCAGCTTTTATTAAGCGCGGAAATCGTTCCAGCACTTCTTTACTATCACCTAACCATACAACAGGCTTTAGATCTCTCAATCAGCCTCCTCGTTTGTACAAAATTTTGTACATAAAATCAAGAATTTTTATTGAGAAGAAATAACTGCACTAACAATACGTCGTCCCCTACTCAATAGCTGGCCGCATATGATGATTTGTCTGGGATTCGGACGGTAGATGCTTGGATAGAACTCAAGCAGACTTCGATTTTTCTTTGTCAAAAAACTTTGCAATCAACTAAGATTTTAACAATTTCTCACGACTTCCAACTCTACCTATTTTCACCGTATTTTTTCTTTTTATGGTGTTGAAATTGCACTTACCTGTGTGAGCAGACTTGTAGAGGATTATAACAAACAAGGGATATAAAATGAGTCCATTTTGGGTGCAAACAGTGGCGACGGTTGTCACTTTTTTCATAACGACAAGTTCCTTGGCTGACTCCCCGGCTACCACAGAGCGATGGGAAGGCTATCGACGGGTCGACAGTTCCGAGGTCAAAGCCTTAAATCTTCCCTTTCAACAGTTTGCAGAAAATGCCGTTTTTCAAATGATCACTGTGGGTGGCACGCGCACCGCGGGCGAACATTTTGATGTTGTAGATTTAGGCGAAGATATGAACGGCCCAGGCACCTTAATACCAAAAGAGACAGATCCCGCAATACTTTCGGATACAAAGAACCCTCGTCCCCTGCAAATTGAAACCTGTCGAAAACAAGGACTTCGTTATTGTCCTGTGCTTGGCTACACAAGTAACGGCACTGCGTTTTTTAACCGTGGCAACTTCCACACCTGTCGGCATGGCTTTCACAATTGGATCAGTTTAGCTTCTCAACTCAATGGCAATATCTCAGTGAAGGACATTTCACCTCCTATGATTTTGCGTGCATCACGAAATGGTCAAATGACTGATGTTTATAATTCTGCGACTGTTGGAAAACCTATGATGGAATTTAGTGCAATTAATGACAATCCACGATTGAATTATCAAACTTTTCAAAGGAATCACCCTTCTCCTGCGGTTGCGGAACCTGTGGGTAAATCTGATTATGTAGAAATGACGCTCAATGAGCGCATTGTGCGAGACTCTGCTTTATCTACACGAACATCTGGATTAGATAATTTACAACTCAACGAAGAGACTTACCTCGTGGGTTACCCTGGGCAAACAAATGTTTTCCCCGGAGGCGAGGGAGATTCCCCAGGAAATACTTTAATGATTTCTAACGGACACGCACTTGCACCAGTAAGACCTAATGCAAATTTGCGAACCACCAATTATTCTAATCCTGGCATTAGCGGTGGTGCTCTAATTACAGCTTCCGGAGAACTTGTGGGGCTGCACTGTTCAGGCCGCCCTGATTCAACTAATCCTGGGAATACATCCACCAGTGCATATCCAATCGATCGCAATCTCATGACCCAATACTGGAATTACATTACGTACCCAAGCGATCAAGAATTACCTAGTGTGGATCATACACAGGGTACCACCGTTGCGAATTAATATAGTTACGGATCTAATTGCAGTAATCCCTCATGATCAAGCTTAAATACATCCGACTGAATCATCATATTTAAAATATCTATATTTTTGCCTCGTACAATACCGCCGGGCACTGTTCTACTTCGAACACTAGCAACGCTGCGCCCACTATTAGCAAACGCATGGTGCGAGAAATTTGAATGCCATTCTCCCCTCATGCGCTGTTGGCCCGAGCCCCTCAGCTTGCCAGTGAGCGCCAAGATACATTGAGGATTGCCATCACAATTGAGCGTGGCTGCCTTTTTTCCTCTCAAGACGCGACGACAGTTTGGCCCCTGGCATTTGTTTAAATTTCTTCCTTGAGGACCCTGTGCAAAACCCCGTGTCCCCGTATTATAGAAAACGTCTGAGCGCATTTGTATTGCGGGCGCGCCAATTTGTTGATTTCCTGGCCTCAACGAGGCGACTCTTGGGGTCCCGCTAATTCCTCCTCCTGCCGGAAGTGCACCGCTTGTTTGTGGTACTCCTGCCCCAAAACTAATAGCGCTTCCTCTCTGAGATGGCGCTTGGGGGCTCCCATTGGGCCCGTTAGCTGCTTGAAATTGAGTGGGTGTAACTTGTCCTGATCCTGTAAAACCAATGGGTTTAATTTCTCCTGACAGGTTTCTAACATCATTACCCTGAGCTCCATATCCGCCAGAAACAACTTCTCCATTTCCAATTGAAACAGAACTTGCAGAAATCTCAGGATTTGAATTTATCCCATTATGAAGATTGGGATAGTTCCCACCTTTGTAAAGTCCTGGAAAATCATTGCGCGATGGCGTAACGGTTGGCGGTGAGCCATCGTTCGTTTTGGCATGTGGTGAATCTGTAAGAGCCACAATTTCCTTTGCCACAGCGGGAGGTTCAGCACCTGTTCCAAGGCTATACTCGCTGTCTATGGGATTAGTATCTTGAATGTCCCCAAATGAAAGGTTTGTTGGCGTCTCCTCAGATATTATGGAATCCGCATTATCTAGCGGATTTTCAGTATGAAACGCTTCTTTATAAGTATCTGTTGGGCCCGCAAATGGATTAGCGACCGCAGCGGTGATCGTAGGATTTACATTTTTTCCATACACCCCATTTCTAACTAACAGTGGCGCGCTGGCTTGTGCAGCTTCTTCGTAAGTTTGATGGCAACTGTTATCCACAGAGCAATATCCAAACGTCTGCACACCGCCAACAGTGATTTGCATGTAGCGAACACCCCCACTGAGCTGAGTGCCCTCTGTACTTATTATTGCATTTGTCGAGGTTCCTGCGGCGGGATTCCAGGAGTACCCTAAGAGTCTCTGCGCACCGGCATTGAGTTTGTCGCTGATACTCATATCGGAGGACATCAAATTCCTAACATCCTGAGGAACAGCGGCGCTCACTACATTGGTGGCGGCGGTACTGGTCCCACAACTATTCATGGTATTGAGCATCGTGTGTTTGACTGACGAAATATCATTCGTACATCCACCTAAGAAATGCCTCAAAACTTGAGCTGAGTCAGGATTGCAGGCCGCTCGGCAAGACTGTAACAATCGCTTAACTTCTCCATCTGGGGTGTATGGGTTTTTTAAGGTGTTTATTGTTTCGACGCTCTCTTTTTGACAGGCATTGAGAGCTGCTTGCGAGTTACAATTGCTGGGTGACGGTCTTGATGCCACACCACCATTCAACTCGATCATTCTCCTTGAATTTTCTTGCCGTTGTCGCTCTTGTTCCGCAATTCGTCCTCGCTCTGCGACACAGTTCGCATAATGATCAACGCCTTGATTAAGATAAGGGGCACAGAAATTATCAATTTGTTCATCTTCTTGAGTTCTCTGCGGCTCCTCTGGAGGACGGGCATTGGCTAGAAGATACACAAAAAAGACTTCTATAATCAATTGTCCCCCATCTAGGTTTATTCTTTATCGGATGGGGCTAGACCAAAGTTGAGGGATTCTCAAATTGAGACACTAGATATTTTTATGAAAACAACCTTGAGCGATTATTCTATTAAATTCAGATAAATATAAATTGTTTACCTAAAAAGGCAGGCACCGTAAGTATTCAAGGACGGTTTGTTGCCAGCCCATTTCAAGGGCGTCGCAGACAAGGGCGTGGCCGATGGAGACTTCTTTGATCATGGGAATGGTTTGCAAGAGGTGCTTGAGGTTATGCAAATTTAAATCATGACCGGCGTTGATCTCAAGGCCCATGGAGTCTGCAAGCTGTGCACACTTAAGGTATTTGAGTGTCGTCTCTTTTTGTTGAGGAGTGCCGAAATGATCGGCATAGGATTCGGTGTACATCTCGATGCGATCCACACCCATATCGCGAAACTCGAGAAGCTCTTGGGTAGTGATATTATCAGGATCGACAAAAAGAGAAACGCGGATGTTTTTTTCTTTAAGGAGAGGAACTGCCGTATGTAGAGTTTTCTCATTCCCTTGAAGGCGCCAACCTGCATTAGAAGTCAGCACATGAGGGGGATCTGGAACAAGAGTGCATTGTGCGGGAAGGATGTCTGTGCTGTGAAGGAGAAATTCGTTGGAGGGATACCCTTCGATGTTGAGCTCCACATTGATGTGTTGCTTGAGCTGGATAACGTCATCCCAGCGAATATGTCGACCATCCGGGCGCGGATGCACAGTGATCCCCTGAGCTCCGTATTCGATCAGCTTAAGGGATGTCTTTAGCACGTCAGGAAGATTCTTCCCCCTCGCATTTCTGAGAGTAGCCACTTTGTTTACGTTAATACTGAGTTTCGTCATGAATTTAGTATGCTAGATTTTTAATGGGATGTCATGGAAGATTTGATTTGGAAAAATAGTTTATTTGAAAAGTCTAACTGGCTTTTTCATTAGAGAAGCATTTGGAACATACATAATCCAATATCCCATCACGCCCCTCTTCCAATTTCATCTCAGCACCGCAATCCTCACAAAGGGATGCAATCGCTGCTGCATCACCACTTTTTAACTTAGATATACGAACAAGAGTCCAAGTTGAACTAAAGCCTTTCAGTTCACTGTTATCAATTCGAGTGCTGGTCAATCCCCCAGCGAAAGCTGCAAGGTCAACCCATAGATCTTCTGTAACAATTAATTCATCACCAGTTGCCTTTGAACAAACTCGAGATGCCAAGTTGACAGTTGGGCCGACAGCTGTGAAGTACGCTTGATCTTTACCTAAAAAACCTATAATAACGTCTCCCCTAGCTAAACCAAACTTGACGCCAGACTTTACGCTGCCAGAAATTCCGACAATATTAGAATAAATTCTTTCGTATTCTCTAGTAAGTCCACTGTAAAAAGAAAAAAGATTATCCTGCCATGACTCGCTCTCCATATAATTAACAACAAATAAAAAACCATCACCCAAATGCGTTAAAACAACTAGATCATTTTTTAGAGCCAATGCCGTTGCTGCTTCTAAAAAATTCTCTTTTAATTCCCAATCAAGCTCTATATCAATTTTATTAGCAATCTGTGTCGAATTTACTATATCCGCAAAGCCTATAATAATATTTTTCATTTTTTTCTTTTTACCAATTACAGACGGATTATTTTCTATTTCATTGCGAATAACAATTGGAAAAAATCTTTTTAAATTTTCTGTTTTCTGCATCTTCTCAAGCTCGCGCCTCATCTTATCTTTTATTTTAAGTAGAACGGCAGTATTACTGTCTTCAGACGAACCAAAAATATATGTTAACACAGCCATTCCAATCAAAAATAAAGATTGTATAATAGCATTCTTTAAATCAACACCCACATCAACTGATGATAACGTAATAAAAATAAGAGGGATGAATGAGAAAGCTTGTGTTACAAACCCATAAAACCTGTTCTGCTTAAACAACTGCGTTCCCGCTACTGCACACAAGATCACACCAATAAAATATTTTGAACTATAGCCACCGCTCTCATAAATCATTAAGTTAACAACGTTACAAGCCAGGACGGTGACAAGACACGATATTTTTTCCAATTGCAAGCGCACTTTTCTATATTTAACTATTGGAATGAACCCAACCAATATGATTACTAAATATATGGCCCTATAAATTCCCCACCGAAGAGCATTTTCTGGCATATACCAATAATCTAGCAACACGAATGAAAAGAAAAAAGGACCTACCAATTTTCTCAAATGAAATCTGTATCTAGAAAAAATAAACCTAGATTTAAATAGATCTATCTTATCAGATACATTCACGTCTTTTGTCATTTATAAGCTTCAATAAATAAGTCTATTCCTATTTCATCCAGATAAAATTCTGTTCTTTTAAAATCTGAATCTTTAACTAAGTCGGAAAGTTGATTTTCATCCCTGTGGATGAGTCTCCAGTCAGCTACTAAATCAGATATCGTTTTTGTAGGATTATTAGGGTGGAAATTCCCAATAATTAAACATCCTTCAGGACTTATGCGTCGCGAGATAACAGTAGTCAGATTTTTAGCTACCTGCTGCGGCAAGTAGTCATAAAGTCCAGCAGTATAAAGCAAATCAAACTTGAGAACGCTCAAAACTTCCGCCTCTTCAGATCCTTCTAGAATTTGCTTCACAGATAGGGGTAAAAAATTTACTTCGCACTTTAGATTTCTCTTGTTTACAATCTCAATTATATTTCTCCTCGCATTCAGCAAGGCGTGATGATCCTGATCCATTAATATAAATCTGAATTTTTTTAAAATTTCAGGATCTTCCTCACTCAAATATTCAATTACCTCCCTCGCCGGGCCACACGCTAGGGACCCCACGATTATCTCATCTTGATGAGACAATCTTTTCCCCAATAAATTAACTTTGTTTTTTAAGTAGTCTTTTCTTAATCTGACCGAAATACTAGAGGATTCATTAACTCCATATAAATGAATAATTTTTTCGAAAAGAGACTCACCCTCAGCTGTATTTCTATATATCTGATTCATCATTTCGTAATCGCCAGCATAACCCCGTGGCTTATGAAAAGCACGTCCCGTGAAGGCTGCTGATATAAAGTATTCTCCAAGATGTGTTTTAAAATAATCCGCGTGAGCTTTTTTTATTTCTTTGTTATTAATATTTTGAATAGATTGATCTAATTCATGAGCATATTTTTTTATTACACCCATCATATGTTCACCAAATACTTTAATCGCCACATCAATCGAATTTGTTTTTGTATCCAAACTTTGAATATAATTTATTTTTTCGTAAGCAATACACTTTTCTTTTAATTTAATAAGACTATCCCTGAGAAGCGAACAGCTAAGAATGAAATCCTCTCTGAGCATTTTTTGTTGCTTTTCGTTGAGACAAATCTCTTCATATATTTCAGAGCATAATTTAAGATTATTAAGAAAATTTTCTGGCAACAAGCCATCCGTAAATTTAAATGCATAATTATGCTGACCAGAAGATTCAAAGTGCCTAACAATCTCTGCCTTCAACTGATATAGACACTTCTCACGAAAAATTATATCAATGTCGAACTCTTTTTTGTTATCCAAAGCCTCGTTTCTCTGGATTGACATTCCACTTTCAGATATATCCTTAATCTCACAAGAGACGGTATTGACACGAAAAGACACACCCCTCAAGTCTTCAATTTTAAAGCGTTCATTACGTATACTTATGCCAAAATAATCACTGAGCTTCTTAGCCGCCATAAATCACCTCGTCTAGGTTATCGTTATAAGACTCAATAATATTAACTTGGCGTTAGTCTAGAAAGTTACTTTCAAGCATGTTTCTTAAATTAAATTAAAAAAATGGTTAAATAATCAATGCACAGTGGAGTGACCCCCGATTTATTGGACACGGTTTGGGGTGGGAGGCAGGTCCTTCACCCCAAAGAGTGTGCAAATTCCCATCAAAACGCCAAGAGCCCATTGATCGAGGCTCTCTAAGAGGTGGCTCACTGTGGTGGGGTTCCTGGAGCTCCTTGAGCTTTATTGAACTGGGCCTTACAGTCTTCGGAGAGTTGCGCTGAGTTTTTCTTCATGCACTCCATAATTTGACCGTCACCATGGGGAACGTCTTTGCAGAATTTTTCTCTGTCTGCTTTGCAGGCTTCACGCATTTCTTGCATGTGTTCTTTTTTCTCGGCAAATTTCTCTTGGCATTCAGGACTTAGTTTAGAGACGTTTTCCTTCATGCATTTAAATAAGTCTGGGCCATTTTTATCTGAGCACAGCGCTTTTGCCTCTTGGTGACACTTGCGCATCTCACCCTTCATTCCTCCGCGCGCGTGGCTTTGTACACTGACAAATACGACTAATAAAATGTAGAATAATTTCATGTTTATCCCCTTAAATTGTTTTTGTTTATTTCAAGATATATGAGGGAATCCCCGATGGAAACGACCAGTTGTGGCGACTGGACAATGGTCGTGCGCTTATGGCCGGGTTAATGACCCAAAGCTTTTAAAGCTGCCGCATAGAGCATGATCTGTTTGACCATCGACATCAGGCCATTGGCGCGACTGGGAGAGAGATGGGATTGAAATCCCAGGTCTGATAAGAACTGCGGTGGATTCTGCAAAATATCATCGGCAAAAGCCGGTGAATACACCTTGAGGAGAATCGCAACCAGTCCCTTGACGATCATCGCGTCGCTGTCAGCAAACAGCTGGATACAACCCGACTCATCCTTCTGGGCATGTAGCCAAACCCGCGATTGGCAACCTTTCACCAAGAACTTGTCATCGCGATAGGCCTCGGGCAACTCAGGCAACGTCTTGCCCAAATCAATCACATGCTTGTAGCGTTCTTCCCACGAGGAAAACTGTAGAAATTCTTGCACCATTTCGGTCTGGCGTTTTGCGACATCACTCATGCATTTTGTTTAACGAAGATTCAGTTTTTGAGCAAGCAGTTCCTGATAAAGTTGATTGCCGGTCTTACCCATAAGTTCCAAAACCGCCTCACGAGACAAGTTTTGCACGTACTGGTGAGCCTCTTTGTAAAAAGTTTCGGCTTTTAATAAATCAGAAAATACAAAATCCTGCGGCGGCACCAATCCTGCATTCACCTGCGTATCATCCAGATACTTCTTCAGCCACTGCACATCTTCCAAGGTCCAACCCTTGTGATAAAGAAAATCTTCCAGCAGTACCCACTCGAGAAGCCAAGTAAAGTCCTCAGCATTTTTCCAGTAGTACGTACCCGCTTCGCTATAACTGCTTTTGCAAAAAAACGTGCGACAGACGGCCGGGCGCGCAGACCAAATTTGACATCCGCCACTTTTTTTCTCGTAGAACGTACACAGCAATGTGGAGTCAGTGCCAAATCCCCATTTTCCTTTTTTGGCAAAATGACGACGGTATTTGATGTTCGGTGCAAAACCGACAATTAAAAAATCCCAATCTGCAAAAAGAGATTCTGTCCATGTGGGACCACCGGCAAAAGATCCCACCAGAAAATTAGCGATGAACGGTCGATACGTGCAACACTTCCATTCCATAGAGCAACGCCCGCAATCGACAGCGGACTCTTGAGGAGAAATTTGGGCTAATAAATCTTGATAATAATTCATATTAAAATCTTTTATACTCGCACAACAATTAACACTTTTTTTGCTTTTCTCCAAAAAAATATTTGCGAATTGTTACGCGAACCACTACGGTGTTTTCCAGAGTTAGCACAGAATGCTGATTCGGCCTTGCAATGAGGCCACAACAGCTCGCCAGAGCTGAAACACGGAGGGGGTAAGAATGAAAAGTATTCGTCTTTTTTTAATAACACTCACCATCTTGAAGCTCACGTCGCAGGCCTACGCTGCCACGGAGATGATTCAGTTAGATGAGGGAGTCATTCCTCATTTGTACGAGATGGAGCATGGCGTTCGCCTTAAGGAAGTGTCGCAAAATCTGCGACTTTATGAAATTTTACAAAGCCGCTCGCGTTTTTCGCGCGTCGCCCGCGCCTCAGCTCTTTCTTCATCGCAATCTAAAACCATCGTGAACCACCCCGTTCAGTGGCGTAGCTTGCAATCTTCTCTGGTCAGCAATGACCCACTTCTCTCTCAACAATGGAATTGGCTTTTGAACGATCAAATCATCGGCATCAACGCTCTCGATACTTGGCTGCAATTTGGACAAGGTGGCAAAACCTCTGCCGGAGACGACATTGTGATTGCCATCGTCGATGGAGGGTTTGATTACAAACACCCCGATCTCTATTGGAATCGTTGGCGCAACTGGAACGAAATCGCTGGAAATGGAATCGACGATGACAATAATGGTTTCGTCGACGATATCAATGGTTGGAATGCCCAAGCCATGAACGGCAACATTGAGATTCAAGACCATGGCACCCACGTGGCGGGCTTGATCGGAGGCCGAGGCAATAACGGCCGTGGCGTCAGCGGTGTCAATTGGCGTATTAAAATCATGTACGTTTCTCTCGGCGCCGACTTGGCGGACACCATCGCCACCATGCGCGCCTACGATTACATTCTTAAACAGAAAACTCTTTGGTTACAAAGCGGCGGGCGCCAAGGAGCCAATGTGGTCGCGATCAATTCCAGTTTTGGCATCGATGCGGAATCTTGCGCAAAACCCGATTTTCAAATTTGGAATGAAATGATCGATCAATTGGGCGAAAAGGGAATCCTCTCTGTAGCTGCAACAACCAATTTAGATCTCGATGTGGATAGCAAAGGCGATATCCCCACCAGTTGCACCAGCCCCTATCTCATTTCCGTGACAAATAGCACTCCGAGCGGCAAAAAAAGCAGTTCCGCTGGGTACGGCAAAACCCACATCGATCTTGCCGCCCCCGGAGAGCATATTTTATCCACAGCTCAGCGTATGAGTTGGAATTCCACATCGCCCTATTCTGCACAATCAGGAACCTCCTTTTCCTCGCCCCAGGTCGCCGGTGCCGTTGGGTATTTACACAGCTTGGCTAGCCCCTCCTTCCTCCAACGCACTTTGGATGATCCAGGACAAAGCGCACTGGAGATTAAAGAGGCTTTGCTACGCACAACGACTCCTGTCGCCTCTCTTCAAGCGGAAACAGCCGCCGGTGGCGTCCTCAATCTTTACTCATCAAGCCTATTTTTTAAGCAAGTAATGTAGGCACAACTCTAGAACGGCGTCCCTATTTTGCGACTCCATTTTATGGTTTACTTTCACTCTTAGAAATTAAACGGCCAAAGGCGATCCGCCTCTGGCTAGACAAAGGAGTGACCATGAAATGGACGTTATTATTTAGCATTTTGTCTTTTCAAGTGGCCTTCGCGAATGTGCAAGAAGTCACTCGCGAGACACTGATGAAAGGGCTCAAAATCCCAGAAAAGCGCGACTTCACCTTGAGCAAAAAAATCTCCCCGTGCGAAGATTTTCATAAATATGTGTGCTCCGATGTCGAGAGTAAATTTAAACTTCCTGCCGATCGTGAACGCTGGACTTTTTCTTTTACCGACATAGCTGAAAAACTCCTTCACAGCAAAAAACAATTTTTTAGCAATATCAAAAACTACACACCACAGTCCGAGCGCGGACAACAATTTAAAGATGTGTACCTCGCTTGTATGAACGACAAAGCCTCCAAGGCCGAAGAGATCAGCAGCATCGAAGCTGAGAAAAAACAGCTAAGCGCAGTAAAAACTTGGGAAGAGCTCGCCAATCTATCGCAAGAACGCATCGATCAAGGAAAGCCTAGCATTGTTGAGTTCTTCTCTGAGGCCAACAAAGAAAATCCTCTCAAGAACGACGCCTTCCTCGTTGCCGACATGCGCACACTTCCTGAGCGCAGTTACTATGAGAACAAAGCTCTGATGAAAGATTTTGAAAAAATCCTGGTCGATTTTTTTAAAACGATCAAAGTGGATCAACCTCAACAACGCGCCAAGTGGGTGATTGATTTCGAAAGCGCTTTAGCGATGAAATACCCACTCCCTAAAGATATGCGTGAGCGTTTTACCCAAAAACGTGATATCGATAAAAAAGAATTTCTTAAAAAATATCCCAACCTCAAGATGGACCGTTTTATGGCCCGTCTGCCCAACAAAACCATCTTGATCGATCTTGTTCCTGAGTCGAATGAATTTATCAATAATGCTTTAGCCACGCTTCCTATTGAGCAGCTGAAGAGTGTTTACATGTTCCATAGCATGGAAGGTTATTTAGACGACGCATATCCTCAGTTCTTTAACAAGTTCTTCCAATTCCGCCACAAGTACTTAGGTGGCCCTGCAAAACGTCCACCACGCGATGAGCGTTGCACAAAATTGGCCATGAACGAATTCGGTATGGAGCTGGATTATGAATTGATCAACATCCTCTTCCCGAACTTCCCGCAAGAGCGCATGGTGCAAGTGGGTGAGAATGTTCGTAAGTCGATCATTGCCGGTTTACAAAAGAACACTTGGCTTGAGAGCTCCACACGCAAAGAGGCGATTAAGAAAATCGAAAAAGCCAAACTTTATCTCGTAAAACCGCAAACAGATAAAGATTGGGATTTTATTACGATTCAAAAATACTCACTGGATCGTCCTTACGAAAACGCCTCTCTTTACAAAAAAGCTCGTACCGAAAAACAAATTAAAGAGCTTTCCGAAGATCGCAATCCAAGCCGCTGGGAGTACATGTCTCCACTGGTTGTGAATGCGTACTACAATCCACCGGATAACAAGTTCGTATTGCCTTTAGGAATTCTCCAATTCCCATTCTTTGATCCCAGTGTTTCCGACATCGAAAACATTGCGGCCATCGGTACAGTGGTCGGCCACGAACTTGGTCACGGTGTAGATGACCAAGGTTCGCAGTATGATTATCAAGGTAAAGTAAGAAAATGGTTCACTGATAAAGATCTCACCACGTTCCAAGCGCGCGGTGCTAAATTTGTCGCGCAGTTTGATAAAATTGGCCATGATGGAAAACTAACTTTGGGTGAAAACATCGGCGATCATGTCGGACTGACGTTCTCATACAACGCCGCCTTCCCAGATGCGGCTAAGGCCACAACGGAAGACAAACAGAAGTTTTTTGTCGCTTATGCCAGAATGTGGTGTAACGTGGCGACTCCGTCGTACATCACTCGTCAGCTAAAAACGGATCCGCACTCTCTTGGTAAAGAGCGCATCAATCAGCAAGTCATCCACATTGACGGCTTCTATGAGGCTTTCAGTTGTAAAAAAGGCGACAAAATGTTTGTCGACGCTGGCGACAGAATCCGCGTTTGGTAATCCTTCCTACTTGAGGGAGCCTGAAGGCTCCCTTTTTTTTTGCCTTATCTGAAATTCAACTTTCGTTATGACTATTTTTAAAAGGAGATTTTTAGGAACTCGCGTGCGAACGGTGCGTATCCGGGTTGCGGCATCGCAGATGACGCGATCCGAAGACGCTCCGTGTCCGTCGAGCGTGTTCCTAAAAATCACCTTTTAAAAATAGTCATAACGAAAGTTGAATTTCAGTCTACTACGCAGCTGCCAGTTTTTGTTACTTCGTAACTGGTAAATTATAAAGTGAGTTGTAAAACCGGAACGGCATGCGCGCTGTAAAAAGACCAAAGGTGATGGCTCCTGCTGTAAGGGCCACGCGATACGCAATCACACCCTGACTCGGACTCCCCGTCATACTGTAAAACGAAGACAAAGCTAAAAGTCCCGGCACCAGAGTTAAAATACCCATGGTCGAAAAGACCTGACTCGGCCACGAATAAAAACGCGCCAATGACAAACTCAATAATCCTACGGTGAGCGATGCTGAGAACGATGCCAATACATAGAGCTCTGGATTTTCAAAACGTTCGAGCACAAATAAACTGAGGATTCCCGAAATCACCGCCCCCATAAACGCCTTGCGCGGTAAATGAAAAAAGATACAGAATGAGACAATCAAGATCAGATGACAAATCAACTGAAACCATGAGGATTGCGTAAAACCCGCTGGTGGAATAACCTTCGAGAGATTTTGTGAAGCCAAACCGAAAGCCATCACGACATTTTCTACTAAAAGAAAAGCTACACCCATTGCCACTAAGATCAAAATCGATTTCATCATCTTAACTGTGCCGGAAACAAAATTGTGCTCAGCGAGTTCACTGATTGCCGAGGTCAATGTCAGACCGGGAACAATCAAAACTAAACTACCAATCACAAACGGCGCCATACCAATCCCCGATAGCGAAGAAGCTACGACGGAAAATATAAAAGCCATCAAACATCCGATGAAATCGGTAAAGACACCACTGAATTTGAGTTTACGTCCCAAAGGGCGCTGCAATATATATATCAAGGCCGCCAAAAATCCGCTCACCAAAGCACCAAAAAGAGTCCCATAGCGAGGATAGCTGGCAGAAAACCCAATAAGAAACGCCGAAAACGTCACCCATTGCGTCGGGTATTTTCTTGGACGGAATGATTTTAATTTTTCGTGAGCTTGAGCCAACGATATATCACCGTTGCTTAATTTCCCAAGAATCGAATCATAAAAAAGCATATCGGTAAAATTTAAAGAAATTTCCGTGGAGCGCTCTAGCGTTGTTACCACTTCCATACCTTTTTTGGCGGTAACAAAAACAGCGGTGGGTGTCGCATACACTTCACACTCAAAACCGTGAACAGCACCCGCTTGAGTCAAACGCTCTTCGAGGCGAGTGATGGGACCATTCATCGAGAGATACCCGCGAGCACATTCTCCGCTCACTTTCAGAAATTCGTTCATGGATGCACTTGTTTTCACTACTACAGTCTGTCTTAGAACGTATTTATTGTCGATTTAAATTTTCGTGAGAGATTCGTCAGGAAAATAACAGATAAATTCCGAGCCGTGACCAGGAAGACTTTGCACTTCAATCCGCCCGCCCATTTTCAACATGGAGTTTTTAGCAATCGACAGTCCCAAACCAGTACCAGCCACACCACTGCGCACTTTCCCTTGCTGAACACGGTAGAATCGCTCAAACAAACGAGGCGCATGCTCCTCACTGACACCAGGACCATTATCGATGACTCGCAAAACAACAAAAGGCTCCGATTTTTCCCAAAGGATACGAATCTTAGACTTATCGGGGCTGTACTTAATCGCGTTTTCAACAAGGTTCGATAACACCTGCAAAGTTAATAGACGATTGGCCACCACCATCGGCGCCTTGTATTCGCTGGTGATTTCTTGCTTTTTTTCTTTCCAAGAAAAGTTTAAAGCTTGCAATACATCCTGCGAAATTTCTTCGGTGGATAATTCTTCTTTGGCTGTCTCGGCACTGGCATCCAGGCGCGATAGAGTGAGTAAATCTGTCACCAGATCATTGAGACGGTTCACGTTACGCTCCACGACTGTGAGCTTGTCTTGAGCCGTTTGGAAGTTTTTGGTTTCAAAATCAAACTTGAGGGAATCCACATAACCTTTGATCGATGTCAGTGGCGTCTTTAATTCATGCGAAGCATTGGCAACAAAATCAATGCGCAGCTCTTCCACCTTTTTAGCCTCTGTGATGTCATGGAAAACGGCGATTACACCGTAAAACTTATTCTTTTTAGAATTCACCACAGTATTCACCGTCACATCAAAAACATGATTTTCCATGGAGCGATGGGGGCGCATTTGGATTTGAATACGTCGCGACACTCTCTCGCTCAGGACTTCATCCACCGCCAACGTCAGCTTCGGTGCTCGAAAGACTTCATCCAGATACGAAGGAGCCGAGAGCGGGTCGAACTCTTTCCCCAACACCAACGCCATCTGACCGTTAAAGTATTGAACTCTCTTGAGCCCATCAATAGCGATCACACCATCCGATACAGCTCCGGCGAGAGTCTCGATTTCGATTTCACGGCGCGATTTATCATCTTTATGTTTTTTAATTTCACGATGAATTTTATTGAGCGTTAAATCGAGCTCGTACCACTCACCAAAATCCTGAATCGGCTCATATTCATGATCCCATTCTTTTTCATAAGTGCCACGTTTAATATTTTTGGCTTTTGCCAACAATCGACCTAGCGGATAAAAGAACAAATACGAAAGCACAATCGTATGCACAAAGTGAAGAACCACTGCAATCGTTAACAGATTCCACAGATTGGTGATATAATTCAGCTGATGCAATGTGAGAGCTATCAGACCAATAAGCGTCACAGAAATGACTTGCGCCACCAAGAAACGTTGTATGACTTTAAAAGGTGTTATTTCTAAAGTTTGCAGATTACGCCTCTTCTTTGACTCGATAGCCGACACCACGAATGGTTTCGATAAGATCTCCCGCAACGCCTAGTTTTTTGCGTAAACCAAACACATGCGTATCGACGGTGCGGCCGACCACACTCACACCTTCCCCTTGCACTTCACTGATCAAACGTTCGCGCGTGAGCACACGGCCCTTTTGCGACAGCATCGTCGAGAGTAATTTAAACTCAGAAGGAGTCAACTCCACAACTTCACCCGCAATGCGTACCTGATATGTTTTTAAGGACAATTCAATGGGACCTAAGGTTAAGATTTCAACGCTGTCAAAACTGGACTTTTTCTGTGATTCCTCCTGATGAAGGCGCTGTGTCCGACGCATCAGTGCTTGCACGCGCGCCCATAAAATCGCCATATCAAAAGGTTTGATCATATAGTCATCGGCACCAGAATCTAAACCTTCGACGATATTTTCTGGTTCTGACTTAGCAGTTAACATCAAAACAGCCAAACGCTTGCCGTTATCCATACCACGAGCCACCTTAGCCACCTGCACGCCACTCACGCCGGGAAGCATCCAGTCCAAAATAAGCAAATCAAAGACATTGTCTTTGATGGACAAAAGGCCTTCTTCGCCACTGCCACAAGCAACCACATCATAGCCTCGACCCGATAAATTGAATTTGAGTAAGTCGCGAATATCTTGTTCATCTTCGATAATTAAAATTCGTCCTTTATTTTGTATCATCTAACACCTCCTGTTTTGATTCGATAATTTCGATCATGTCTGACATCTGAACCTGTTAAAAAGAAAATAACTTCTTCGCAAATATTTGTGGAATGATCAGCCAAACGCTCCATGTTGCGAATCACCGACAACAGCGACATGGTCGATTCAAAATCATTCACCGGCTGGCGCAAATCTTCATTGAGCTCGCGGCGCAGGCGATTGCGAAATTGATCTACGCTGTCGTCTAGCGTAAGAACACGCTTTGCTCTTTCGATATCGCTTTCCATAAACGCATCAAACCCATCGCGCAACATCAACATCACCGTGGTCGCCATTTCGCGAATCTGTTGAACAATAAGATTGGGAGACGCATTCAAATAATCTTGGATAGCAAAAGAGTTGTTGCGCACTAAATCTCCCATTCGCTCCAGATCCACATTGATTTTGACAATGGCAAAAATAAGCCGCAAGTAAGATCCCACCGGAGACTGACAAGCTAAAATGCGAAAGCACACACCATCAATTTTTTTATGCAGTCGATTGACCTCAATTTCAATTTGATGAATTCGTTCCAATAAGGTGGAATCGCGTAAAACAAGAGCCTTCATAGATATATCCACAGATTCTTCCACGTACCCGGCCATAGTCAAAACCAAAGCACGCAGCTCATGAATATCTCTCTCGATGCGAGGGGCTATAGCACGACTTTTTGTATTCATAGCAATCCCTCCTGAGGAAGTTGATTCTTACGCATGAATCCTCCCCGAAATATAATTTTCCGTCTCGGCATGAAGCGGACGATTGAAAAAATCTTCGCAATTCGCACATTCAATCATTTGTCCGTGTTGAAGAAAAAGTACTTGGTCGGAAACACGCGCCACTTGCTCTAAATCGTGATTCACCCAAATAATGCTACAACGACCCTTCAAACTTTCAATCACCGACTCATATATAGCTTTTTGCACAGGATCTAAATCTTTGGTCGGTTGATCTAAAATTAAAATGGTTGGTTTTAACAGCAGAGTTCTTGCTAAATTCAGCAAGTTCTTTTCAAAATGCGAAAGCGGCAGAACTGGCTCATGCAGTTGCCCTTTTAGACTTCCCCACAAGCCCACCGATTTTAAAACATCTTCCACCTCTTCGGCCAAGTGCGCTTGCATTTGCACACCGGCCAGGCGGCTGACCAGTGACAAATTAGTAAATATGGAGAGATGATCAATGCATGGGTAGGCTTTAGAAACGAGGCCCACTTTTTGGCTGCCTACTTTTTGGATTTGCCCGCCGAGCTGTCCCTTATGAATCCCCAAAAGAGTTTTCACGAAAAGACCTTTGCCGGCACCACTTTCGCCAACAACCGAGAGCACCTCCATGGATCGCAAGGTAAAACTGATGCCCTGAAGAAGGGTTTTTCCTTCTCTGTTCAACGCCAAATCGTTCACAACCAAAAACGGTGACTTCATGAGAAGTCCTCACGGTAACTCAGCAGATGCAAACTCACCATCAAACTCATTAAGAGAGCAAAAGCTTGATAGGTTAGCCCCGCCTCCACAAGACGAGGTAAAATAATACGAAAATCCATCACCACAAGAATAAAAACCAACGGCAACAAAAACTTTTTGAGAGTCACAAAAAAATAATTGATAAAAGCCGATACAAAATAAGGTCCCAAAACTTTCTGCGTTCGTAACCAATCCATTTGATGAAAGCGTGCAAAAGCATAGAGATTTCTGATCGGGCTTTCTGAAAAACGCATCCAGTATTGCAGAGTATCCAAAGTCATAAGTAACGCGATCACCCAAATCCACCCGATCAGAGCGGGGGATGAAAAGAAAATTCCGATGGAGAAAATTCCCACTTCAACAACCGGGAAGGCACATACAAAATCAAATAACTCTTTAAAAAGTGATAACGGCCTTGCCAATGCTGTCCACTTCCAGCCATTCAATATAAAAAATGTAAAGAACTGACTCAAACTACATGCCGCTATAAGAACAAAACACGACTTTAGAATAATTCTCACAAAGTACTCATCAACATCATTTTTAAAATCGTTCGCCAACAAGTAAACAATCACAAACGAGAAGATCAGAAAAGGCGCCCAACCAACGAATGATCTCACCCAATTATACAGAGTTCTCGATGAATACTTCACACGTAGCTCGCTTGTTGGAGCAAATATAACTCAATCTGTACTTGCGAGATTGTTTGGTTTTGGTCAAGAATCACTGGCGCTCCCCTTAGTTAAATCACTCAGCACCTGCGCCACTGCGAAAAATCCAAATGCCCCAGCAAGATGGGTGATCGCCCCCATACCACCGCCACAATCCAATTTCTGCTCAGAAGCTGACTGTTCAGTCTCAGCCTCTTCTGGATAGAGGGATTTTTCTGTGGAGTAGACGCAAGGGATGGAAAACTTTTTATTTTTCTCTCGAGGAAATCCGTAGTCGGTACGCAATTTTCGTCGCACAAAAGCAAGCAGTGGGTCGTCTTTGCTGCGACTCAAATCATCCACACAAATACGTGTGGGATCTTTTTTGCCACCCACCGATCCTAAAACAATTAATTTCTTTTTATTACGACGGCAATGATCAGCCAAAAAAGCCTTCCCCGGCCCATTATCAAACGCGTCGATAATGTAATCAAACGACTGCCCTAAAAGAACTTCGGCATTGGCCTCGGTAAAACGTTCGTTCAGCAATTGCACTTTGCACTCTTTATGAATGGAGTGAATACGCTCCCCCATCACATCAATTTTAAAACGCCCCACGGTTTGGTCATTGGCGAGAATCTGCCGATTAAAGTTGCTTGTGCAGACGTCATCAAAGTCCATAAGGGTGATGGCACCCACCCCACTCCGCGCGAGCGCTTCGACAATCCACGAGCCCACACCGCCGACACCGATCACCGCCACATGCGAACGCATCAGTTTTTGCAAACCTGCGTCGCCATAAAGTCTCGCAACGCCTGCAAAGCGATGCCACTGATAAGTCGAAAGCCCCGTAGAAAGATCCGACACGCCACTCTCCTCAAAATAAACCTTTAGTTAAACAAAGACTTTATATTATGAAAAACGGCCGCTTGCAGCTCTTCTTGGGAAATGTTTTTAATTTTACAAATAGCTTCGACGACTTGAAAATAGATGTCCACAGCCTGCGCTTCGCTCTCTTCAGGCCCGTAAAACGCATCACTTTCCAGCAAAAGGGCTTCGAGAGGTAGGCTTTGAACAGCGTCTTTTAATTTGCGATATCCTTGATGAAAGACCCCTCTCCCCACCGAAATTTTATACCCCAAATCGATGTAGGCTTTAGCCTCTTCCCACGAACCTGAAAAGCCATGAACGATTCCTGTATAGGAATGTTTTTTTAAATGGCCTAAGGCCTCTTGGTGACACTTGACCATATGCAGCACGAGCGGCTTTTTGGCTACCTTATTCATATCTAAGTGCTCTTCAAAAACGGCAATTTGCTTGAGAAGTTGTGCCTTGTCTTGGCTGCGAAAGCCGTCGATCCCCGTTTCGCCCATCAGCTGACATTGCGGATACAGTTCGCGCAGGATCTTCATCTCTTCACGGATACGTTCCTCGGTCATTTCTAAAACACACCAGGGGTGCAAGCCAAAAGAACGGTAGATCTGCGAATTGGTGGAAATCTGGATTTGCCTTTGCCAGTCCTGACTATCATAGCCAGCCATAACCCAAGTGCGAAGATTCAGTTGCTGTGAATTTTTAAAGAGAAGCGTGCGAGAGTTTTCAGGAAAAGAAGAAAGATGAATATGACAGTCGATCCAATGCATAGGACCCAGTGTACACAAAAAAAAAGAGCACTTGAAGTTGAATTACAAGTGCTCTCTTAGAAGTCAATTCTACTTATTACTCAGCAGGAGCTGGCTCAGTAGCAGGTGCTTCGCCGGCTGGTGCATCAGCAGGAGCGGCTTCAACAGCAGCAGGTGCTTCAGCAGGAGCTTCTTCTTTTTTAGAAAAAAGGCATCCAGTCATAAGTGTAGTTGCGAATAATGCGATAATGATTGCTTTCATGTGTCCTCCGTAATCGTTTCTGAATTAAATTATTTCTTAGCTTCTTTAGCTGTTTCTGTAGCCGCTTTGCTAGTTGCTTTAGCAGCGTCAGCAGTTGCAGTTGCAGTTGCAGCAGCTTTTGCTTTTTTAGCAGCGTCAGCAGTGGCTGTAGTTGCAGGTGTCGTTGTAGTTGTAGCTGTTGCAGCTGTAGCCGCAGGAGCTGTCGTCGCTGGTTTTGCTGTTTCATTGGCAAAAGCAACAGTTGTCATAAGAGCAACGATTGTAGCTGTAATAATTTTAGTCATTATATCCTCCGTTATGATATCTATTTGTTGTTTGTTTTACCCTAGAGCGAGATCTTATTGAATCGCCTGAGCTATTGCTATGATTAAAAGGACTTTTTGCTGAGAGTCATTAGGTAAATTCTTGACTGACTCATTGCGCGGTTCCACTTTGAAACCGGCTTTATCTGCGAAAAGTTCCACAGTGAGCACTTCTCAAGAACGAACATCCACTGCATACTTATGTATAAAACAAAAAAAGTGGAGGTTCCTTATGAATAACCTGCCTCGCATTGAGCATGCAAATCTTTTTGATGTAGACCCCACCGGGCAAAAAGTGTGGTCGTACTTTCTCGGCGCCACGGCCTTTCAATCTCTCTTTCCGCGCTATCAAAAAATGGGAAAAAACGGCGCCGAGGCCACTCCCCATTCCGCCCTCACTGATAAATTCCCGCCCACCTTGAAAACTTTCAATTCCGTCGGCGAACGGATCGATCAAATTGATTACCATGCCTCTTATTACGAATTGCAAAAGCTCTCCTACGGCGCGGAGATTGTTTCCCTCAAGTACGATCCTGATTTTTTAAAGACGCACAAAAAACATCGCCATCTCATTGGTTTTTCCATCGCTTACTATTTTGCTCAAACAGAAACGGGACTCTTTTGTCCTATTTGCATGACCGATGCCATGGGACGTGTGTTGGAAAAACATCCTGCTCATCCTTTGGCAAAAAAAGCGCTGGAACATATTTCCTCCTCCGATATCCACACATTTTGGAGTGCGGCCATGTTCCTCTCCGAAAAACAAGGAGGCTCGGACGTGGGAGCCAATACGGTTCAGACGGAAGAGTCGCAAGGACGTTGGTTTCTCTCTGGCGACAAATGGTTTTGCTCCAACGCCGATGCGCCCGCCTCCCTGGTGCTCGCGCGAATGCCGGGAAATGACGGAGCCCTCACGAATGGCACTCGTGGCCTCGGGCTGTTTTTAGTTTTGCGCGATCATCCTGCGCAAAATCACAAAAGCTGGCTCACTCACCGACTCAAAGACAAGTTGGGGGTACGCACCATGGCTTCGGGAGAAATAACCTTTCAGAAAACTGAAGGCTATTTAATTGGCGGTGCGGGTGAAGGTTTTAAAATCATGACTGAGATGGTAAACATGTCGCGCATCTACAATGCGGTGTCGAGCAGTGCCATTGCTCGCCGGGCCATTTTGGAAGCTTACAGTTTTGCACAACAACGCCAGGCCTTTGGTAAAAAATTGCGCGATTTACCTCTGTGGCGAGCGTGCATGGCCGACCTCTCGGCTGAACATCTCGCCAATTTGTTTTTAGTTTTTGAATCGACCAAACAAATGGATCTCGCCGACATGGGAGATGAAAACAGCGCCCGCTTAGCACGCTTAATGACTCCTCTTGCAAAAGCCCTGTCTGGCAAACTCTCGGTGTTTGCGGCCAGCGAAGCCATGGAGTTGATTGGCGGCAATGCCTATATCGAGGAGCATATTCTTCCACGTCTGCTTCGCGACGCTCAAGTTCTGCCCATTTGGGAAGGTACGACAAACATTCAATCTTTGGATCTACTACGTGCCTTGCAAAAGGAAGGCGCCGAACCGTTCTTTCAACGTTGTGAAAAGGCTCTGGTGCAAGCCAAATTAAATGAGAATTTACTCAGCGTCCTTCGCGCCAGAATGCAAGAGCTTCAGCAGTGGCTCGCTAACACGAGCAAAATGGATAAAGATGATTTGCAAAGATCGTCGCGGGAATTGTTGGAAAAAATGGGACGACTTTTATCGCTGTGTTTAGTGGCCGAAGCCAGTCAGCAAAATGAATTAAAGGATTTGTGTGAAGCAGTTCTGCAAAGATTATTGGTTCGTCCGTCCATCACCCACCCGCTTGGTGGAGTGATGACTCCACAGAACGCAAAGACAGAAGAAATTCTTCTGTCTTCAATATGTTAGTGTGCGGGTAACGCATGACTCATGAGTTGAGTTTGTCCACAAATAGCAGACCCTGCGATGGCGCAAACTGCGGCGCTAGCAGAACGATACGCCGTACCCATCGTATCCGCTGAGCTGGCAAAAAGAATCCGAATGGCATCATCTCCCGCATTCATTGCATGTGGAAACTCGTGATGAATTTCTTTAGCTAAAAGACCTATGAATAAGGTCTCAAGAAGGGCTTCATAGGCATTTTGACGATCAAAGCGGGCTTCGCGAAGGATTTGTTTTGCTTCCTCGCGATTTTTTAACACCTGCTCCGCATTTCCGCCTCTCGCCATCACATCTTGGGCTTCTGCAAGCTTACTGTAACTCGCCCAAGTATGCTCACCAAATTCATAAGTTTTGTATAGCAATGCTCCATTCACTCCCCAACGAGTCACATGCATTAACGCTGCTGCCGTCACCGCATTCGTTGTAAGGATACCACCTCCCACGCCGATAGATCCACCGAGGGCGGCGGCTTTTAAATAAGGAGCCACGCCACGTGATTTCCATGCTCTTATTTGTTTATCGATTTCACAGGCATACAAAGAATGATTATTTTTACTATTGCGAGACGCTTCAGCGATGATATTATAAATATCTATATCCATTTGAATGGCCGCACCACCGGCAACGCCAAAAACTCCGCCCATTAAAATTTGACTGGTTTTTTGTAAACGAGAGGCACTGGCCACATCCCCAGCCACCGTCATCGCAAAACGAGTGGCCGCACCAATGATCACTCCTGAGCGTATGGTCGTCGCCACGATCACGCCACCAGGGAGAAATCCTAAAGCGACTAGCCCTGCCGTGCGAAGGTTATCATTAATATGTGCTTGGGCGATTTCGTGATTGATAATATTCCATCGTTCAATATACATATGAACGTCTTCGAGCTCGAGGAGTGTACGTTTTTTAATGGTATCCACTTCGGCTTGCGTGAGCCCCTTCTTCTTCATTGTTTGTATTGTCAACCCAGAGATCAATTCTGTGAGTTTCTCAAGAGTCACTTGCAGTTTGTCATGCTCCCAATCACGAAGACCGTAGTGAAAGTGTGTCACCGTTTGCATATACGGTTTGTAGTCGCGCCACCAAAGAGGATGATTTTTACCGATGGTCAATTCGATATCATTCCATAAGAGCTGCTGGTCTACGATATAAAGAATACGCTCATAGAACACTGGGGAAACTTCAATGACTTTTTGATCAGGATAATGTTTATCAAGAATCCCATTGAGGGCAGCCTGAAAGCTCGATTTACCATAATGAGCAATCATTCCTTGAAGTCGATTAGTAAAGAGGTGCAACGCGAGCTTCTCTTCTGAGTTTAATTCCATATTCAAAGGGCAAGTTTCAGCAGCTATGCGATAAGCCTGTGCTCTCGCCGCAGGCGGATCTGCCTGTACAGAAAGGGCAGAAAAAATGAATGTTATGAATAGAATAAATAACTTCATGAACGCTCCTTCTACATACGGTCTATTCCCATGGGTGATATTTGCAGTTCATGTGCCTTCGCCGAACCCTCCCTGAAGCCTTCTCAGCGAATAAAAGCATCCTCAAAAGACGAAGATGGTCACTTTGCCTTTTTAAGCGACGTTTTTTGGCACCTGGATTGCTCATATGATTGGCAGAAGCGTTAAAGAGAAGGCAATCGAAGGGGTTACTCAAATGATGAAATTTCTACTTGCTGTGTCGATGATTTTTACAGTTTCGCAAGCGTGGGCTCAAGATGTTTACATGATCGAATCCGTGAGATGCTCGAATGGAAACACTCTCCAGGATACCGATCAGGTTTACGCTTCAACGGCTCTTCAAAAGCAGTCTTTTACTATAATGAAAACGGGCGATGTCACCTTGTTAACGAGAACCACGCAAGAGACCGAGTCTAAAAAAACGATAGAGACATTTAAAGCTGCACGAATTGCCAATTCCATCGCGGATAGTACAATTGCCGTTTACAACGTCTTTTCAGATGATACGACTGAGCATTTTATTCTTGAAACGAAGGCGGATGGCACGCCACTCACATTGCAAGCGCGGGATCGCAACGAGCGCCATTGTGGTCAAGCGGCCAACGGCCTTGGCCTTATTGTGATGTCCTTTACTCTTTCCAGCACAATTCCCTAACTCGCAGTTCGTAAATGTAATTACTGCGGAGGATTTGACTGAGAGTTCACCTCTGCACCTACCGGAACTTCTAACGTCTGTTGTTCTTGCGCTCCTGATGGCTGTCCGCTCGGAAGAGGACTTAAGCTTTTGTACTCTTGAGGGCATTCAAACATACGATTCATTCGCGCTCCAGAATATGTTCCGTTCTTTTTAAGATCCCATGGAGGATAGGGATAAAAAGTCGCATTTACGCAGATACCTTTTTGCACAACCGCCCACTGACGGTCATTGGCACTTGCCGTGAATATTTCACCCGTCACATTACGAATAGCGACAGCGTACGAATGCATCAAATCAGGATTCAATACTCCCGATGCCGCTGAACCAACAACCAAGTTGGGTTGATTGACTCGGGTAATCTCATAAACTTGCCCTTCGACATGTTTTGCAAAAATAAAACTGTAGTACGAAACAAACACGTAACCTGCAGCGCCCAGACCGAGAAAACACATTAAAATCGTAAAGTACTTTTTCACAGTTCTCATCACTTGCATCCTATCCACCAATTGTTGCAATTAATTGCGCAATCATCAACGAGACAACCGACATTACCTTGATCAAAATAGCCACGCCAGGTCCCGATGTATCTTTGAATGGATCACCAACAGTGTCACCAACAACTGCCGCTTTATGCGTATCCGATCCTTTAGGATGTCCTGGAAGACCACCCTTCTCGATAAATTTTTTCGCATTATCCCACGCACCACCGGCATTGGCCATAAACAGTGCCATGGATGCACCTACCGCCAAGGCTCCCGCCAACATTCCCGCAAGAGCTTGTGGTCCAAGAATCCAACCAATCGCCACCGGCGCGAGGACTGCTATGAGACCAGGAACAATCATTTCATAAAGAGCAGCACGTGTGGCAATATCCACGATCTTCGCAGGCTCTGGTTCTGCTTTGCCTTCCATCAACCCTGGGATTTCTTTAAACTGGCGACGAATTTCTTCGACGATTTTTCCAGCCGCTTTACCCACCGCTGTCATCGTTGTCGCTCCGACAAGGAATGGAAGAATGGAACCGATCAAAATACCGATTAACACACCCGATGACGTAAGTTCTAATGACATCGCTGCCATACCTTTTAATGCGCGTGTGTGATTCACTTCCATATTGAAAGCAGAGAAAAGGGCAAGCACTGTTAAAATTGCAGAACCAATCGCAAAGCCTTTACCGATGGCCGCGGTGGTGTTTCCGACGGCATCGAGTTCGTCTGTGATATCGCGAACATTTTTACCGAGACCACTCATTTCAGAAATCCCACCAGCGTTATCGGCGATCGGACCATAAGCATCCACCGTCATAACCACGGCTGTTCCGGCGAGCATACCTACTGCCGAGAGAGCGATACCGTAAAGACCGAGGGCTTGATCTGCGATGTACGCCGCCAAAACCACAATCAGCGTGGGAATCGCTACCGACTCCATACCCACAGCCAAACCACGAATCACTGCTGTGCCTGGGCCCGTGATCGCCGCCTCAGCGACTAAACGAATAGGACGAGCCGCTGTGTAGTACTCAGTGATGAGACCGATGAGCGCGCCACCAAAAGCACCGGCCGCTAGAGCCACCGTTACGTTTTGGGAAATTCCAAAGACAGGTAATAAAATTGCACAGGCCAAGGTGAGAAGAATCGGCGGCACCATTAAGCTCGCGCGCAAAACCACTGCGGGGCTTGCCGAAGAGCACATGCGAGCCGCAAAAATCACCACCACAGAAATAGCTAAACCCACAGCTGAAAGAACGAGTGGCAGCATCGCGCCAACCAATTGTGAACTTTCCGCTGACGTTGTGATCAATGCAGATAATTTCTCAGGAGCAATTGTTAAAGCAATGGCCATGGCTGAAACAATGGCTGCCACCATGGACTCATAAATATCGGCGCCCATTCCCGCCACATCACCGACGTTGTCGCCAACGTTATCGGCGATCACACCTGGATTACGGGGATCATCTTCGGGAATACCTTGAATCACCTTACCAGCAATATCAGCACCTACATCAGCAGCTTTCGTGTAAATTCCACCACCAATACGCGCAAAGAGAGCGATGGAACTGGCCCCCACGGCAAACGAATGAAGAACAGTTCCTAAATCGTTAGTCCCTTGGTAAATTGTGTAAAGAACACCGAGGCCGATCAAACCTAAACCAGCGACAGAGAACCCCATCACCGCGCCACCATCGAGGGCCACCAACAATGCTTTGGCTTTTGAACCAGTAGCCGCAGCTTGTGTCGTGCGCACGTTTGCGTAGGTTGCCGCTTTCATTCCAAAGAAGCCGGCGAGTAAACTCAAGAAAGCGCCCAGCACAAAACTCATAGAGGAAACCCAACCGATGCAAACACCCAAGACGATACTGACCACCACTGAGTACACAGCGAGAACTTTGTATTCGCGCACCAAAAAAGCCATGGAGCCTTCGCGCACATAACCGGCAATACGATTCATGGTTTCGTTGCCCGCGGGTTGTGCTTTCATGCGAATGTAGAGAGCCATCGCCACAACGAGGCCAATAACACCCGCAATGGCAGGAGTATGAAGAAGAGATTCGATTGTCATCTGGACCACCTTTTTACTTTTTAAAATCTATGCGAACTTCTTTTGATACCGAGCACGCTCTATGATGTCAATTTTTCGTCGTTTTTGCGGCTTTCGATAAGCAATTAATGCATTGCGAAGTGTGCCTTAAAACTGCGCAATAATTCACAACTCAAACAGAGTCAGTATCTTCAGGAGAGCCTTAAGCTCTCCTTTTTTTATGCAATTTGCTGTGGTGATACCCGTAGAAAACATAGATCACCATACCCAGCACCAACCACATAGCAAAACGTATCCAGTTGACAGCGCCAAGCTCGGCCATCAAATAACTGCAAGTCGTCGCTCCTAAAATGGGAATGAGTGACCACTGTTTCACCACTGTCAGAATCGTCAGCGCCAACATCAGTAAAAAATAAATACTAAAAATCAGCTGCTCACCCAATGGAGCAGAAAAATCCAAGAGCTCAGGGCGCGATGAAAAAATATAATAAAACAACCCTACAAAAAGTGGCGGAAAAAACCAGCGGCCATTGAGGTATGGAACTTTAAATTTGGCCTGTTTGCGGTCCATAAACAAAACACCCATGGACACCAAGAAGAAAGCAAACAGAGTTCCAATACTCGAGAGATCTGTCACCTCCGTCAGGTTCATAAATAAACACGGAAGCCCTACCAAAACACCGGTGAGAATGGTGGAAAACCACGGCGTTTTGTATTTAGGATGAAGCTCGGCAAATTTTTTCGGCAAAAGACCATCACGCCCCATCACCATCCAAATACGCGGTTGACCCAGTTGAAAAACCAAAAGCACACTGAACAAAGCAATCACGGCACTGCCACTGACAATCGCCGACACCCACGGCACATTGGCGCCTTCGGGACCAAAAACATAGGCCAGCGGGTCGCCCACATTTAAATGTTTATAAGAAACCACCCCGGTCACCACGAGTGAAATCAAGACATACAGAACAGTACAAATACTGAGAGCGTAAAACATGGCGCGCGGTAAATCACGTCGAGGATTTTTACATTCTTCTGCCGTCGTCGATATCGCATCAAACCCGATGTAGGCAAAAAACACGCCGGAGACGCCCTTGAGCACACCACTCAAGCCATTGGGAGCAAAAGGAGTTAAATTTTTGGGTTCAATATAAAAAGCTCCCACACCAATCACTAAAAACACGACAAGAATTTTTAATAAAACCATCGCATTGGCGACTTGTTTTGATTCTTTGATCCCAATGTAGACAATCCATGTAGCAAAAATATTGATACCCACAGCGGGCAAATCGCCAACCAGCGGAACTCCCAAAATATGTGGTGCTGTTCGATACGCATCGTAAGCGAGTACGGCACTCTGTGAAACATCGTGGCTGGCAAGATCTTCCAAAGACAGTCCCGAAGCCAACAATGGCTGCACCAATTCGTAACCTTTTTTGGCAGTCATAAAATCCATCGAAAAATAAGCCGGAAAAGGAATATTGTACTGATACAACAAAGCGGTAAAATAATCGCTCCACGAAATAGCGACAGCAATATTACCAATGGCGTATTCCATGATCAGCGTCCAGCCAATCACCCACGCGATCAGTTCGCCAAGGCTCGCGTATGCATACGTGTACGCTGACCCCGATGCCGGAATGGTCGAAGCAAACTGCGCATAACAAAGGGCCGAAAACCCGCAGGCAATGGCTGTAAAAACAAAAAGCAGAGAAACCGCTGGCCCACCGTTGTAAGCCGCCGAACCGATGGTTGAAAATATTCCGGCACCAATAACAGCAGCCACACCAAACGAAGTGAGATCTAATACAGTTAACGATCTCTTAAGGCCATGCTCAGAAATATGACCCTCTTCATAATCACTATCTTTAACGGCTTGACCAATGGGTTTACGACGCAAAAGTTCTGCGATCACGAGGGACCTTTCGAATGAGGTTAATGTCCTTGTTTAAGGCGATTTAGCAGAAAAGACACAAATCCGCATCAAAAAAGGTCTACCCGAAGCGTCCAGAAATGTAACGTTGAGTTTCGGTGCGCTGAGGAGACTTAAAAATCTTCTCTGTCGTATCCACTTCGATCAAATCGCCTAAGTAAAAGAACGCCGTGCGATCTGCCACTCGTTGAGCTTGATGCATGTTGTGGGTCACAATTAATATAGTCACATTCTTTTTGAGTTTGCCGATCAACTCTTCAATGCCCGCCGTCGAAATTGGATCGAGAGCACTGGTTGGTTCATCTAATAGTAAAATAGGTGGTTTCATGGCCAACGCGCGCGCAATGCATAAGCGTTGCTGTTGACCGCCCGAAAGACTTGTCCCTGGCTGATCTAATTTATTTTTTACTTCTTCCCACAACGCCGCCTTTTCTAAAGCCTCTTGAGCTTCTTCTTTAAGAACTGATTTGTTGTGAATGCCGCTCAACTTTAAACCTATAGTCACGTTCTCAAAAATACTCAGCCCAGGAAAAGGGACCGGTTTTTGAAAAACCATCCCGACTTTGCGCCGTACTTTGACAGAGTCTACAGATGGATCATTGATATTTTCATCTCCCAGATAAACAGCACCTTTACTATACGCCTTGGGTGTCTCCTCATGCAGACGATTGAGACAGCGTAAAAAAGTCGACTTACCGCAACCAGAAGGACCAATCAAAGCTAAAACTTCTTTGTCATTGGCACGGAGGGAAATATTTTTAAGCACTTGATTGTCGCCAAACCAAGCGTTTAAATTTTCTGTACGAATCGCCATACTCTTAACCTCTCACTTACATTTTTTGGCGCAACAACAGGCGCGTCGCCAAATTTACGGTTAACACAAAAAGCACCAACACCAAGGCTCCGGCCCAAGCTTGTCTCTGAAGATCTTCAAAACCACTCGCAGCAAAATTATAAACTTGCACAGGGAGAGAGGCCGTTGGCTCCGCTAAACTATGATTATAAAATTGATTTCCCAAAGCTGTAAAAAGCAGCGGCGCTGTTTCACCAGTCACACGAGCTACCGCCAACATGATGGACGTCATCACACCCTTGAAGGCTGTGGGGAAAATAATAAAGTAGGTCACTTTCCACCGAGGTAAACCCAAAGCCAGTCCCGCTTCACGCACGGTTTGCGGAACGAGACGAAACATCTCTTCCGAAGAACGTGCGATAAACGGTAACATGATCGTTGCCAGTGCCAAAGCCCCTGCCCAACCGGAAAAATGTCCCACATTCACTACGATTAAACTGTAAATAAAAATCCCCACCACAATGGAGGGAACACTCGTGAGTAAATCCACAGCCATGCGCAAAAAGAAAGCTGTTTTGCCGCGACCAAATTCACTGAGATAAAGCCCCGCAACGAGCCCCCACGGCACAGCAACGATGATCGCCACACCGACCATCTGGCATGTTCCCCAGAGGGCATTGGCAATACCACCGCCGTTTTCGCCGGGTGGTTTCGGGATTTGCGTAAAAAAATCCCAGTTCAAAGCGCCAAAACCTTTATAAAAAACATAAAATGTAATCAAGAAAAAGGGCAAGGCTCCCATGATGGCGAAAAACCGCACGATGAACAGCATGGCTGTGTTTTTAAAAAGACGCCAACTCATTGTCGCCTCCGCACACGCCACACAATCAAACGCGCAAACATATTCACCACCAAAGCCACGAGAAACAGAAGAAGCCCTACGCCTGTTAAAGCGGCGATATGCATCTCTCCATCAGCTTCGGCATATTGGTTGGCCAGCAAACTGGCCATGGTTTGTGCTGGTTCAAAAAGATAAAGGCTGATTTTAGGGACATTCCCGATCACCATGGTCACCGCCATGGTTTCGCCCAAGGCGCGTCCTAAACCTAAAATGGCCGCGCCAATCATTCCTGGAACAGAAGCACGCAACACAGCCAATTGCAAAACCTCCCAGCGGGCCGCACCTAAGCCGCGCGCAGCATCTCTCTGCACTTGGGGAACCGCTGCAAAAACCTCACGACAAATAGCAGTAATCGTCGGCATGATCATGATGGATAAAACAATGGCGGCAGTCATCATTCCCAAACCAAACGGCGGCCCGTTGAGAAACGGTAACCATTTAACGTAGGTGTTCAGAAATGGCTGCACCACACTTCGTAAAAAAGGCACAAGAACAAACAATGCCCACATTCCATAAACAATGCTCGGAATCGCCGCGAGCATCTCGACAAAAAAACCAACCACACGACCGAGACGTGGAGGTGCCATGTCAGAAATAAATAATGCCACGCTGATACTCATCGGCACTGCGATCAGTAAGGCCAAAAACGATGTAACCACGGTTCCGTAAATAAACGGCAAAGCTCCATAAATTTTTCGCGCCGGAAGCCATTCGGTACCGGTGATAAAACTCAAACCTTGATGTTGAAAGATAGGCCATGACATTTTGCCAATAACCACCAGCATGGCTGCAAACAAAGCCACCAACATCCATGCAATTGTTTTATGGAAATAATAAAAAACGAGGTCCGGTTTATTCTTAATGCGATCTTTAGAACTCACGGGCGCAACCTCATCTGGAGTATCTCGGAACGTACTACCTATTGAAGTTGTATTTTTTGAATGTTTAGCTTGGCTTTGGCAACGACTTTGTCTGGAAGCGGAGCGTAGTGCATCACTCCTGTCATGGCCTGCCCTTGAGAAAGAGCCCAATTTAAAAACTCTAAAATCTTCTGACCTTTTTCTTTAGGCATTGTTTGTGGAACTAAGAGATAGGTGAAGGAACTGATTGGATACGCCTGCTTAGCTTCGGAGTTGGTAATCGACATGCGTAGATCTTCACTGATTTTAATATCTTTTGCGGCGGCTGTGACTGTGGCCAAATCGGCTTTCACAAACTGACCCGCTGCGTTTTGCACAGCGCTGGTACGTAACTGATTCGCCAATGCAAATGTCAATTCTACATACCCGATAGCACCAGGATTTTGCTTTATAACACCACTTACGCCTTCATTCCCTTTGGCACCTAAACCTGTCGGCCAGCTCACTGATTTTCCCTGACCGATTTCGTTTTTCCAACTTTCACTCACTTTGCTGAGATACTCGGTGAAAATCGAAGTCGTTCCACTGCCATCAGATCTCTGTACGACAAGAATATGTTTTTGTTGCACAGCTGATAAGTTGGGATTGAGTTTAAGAAGCTCAGGATCATCCCACGTTTTGATTTTTCCCATAAAAATTTGCGCAATCAATATTGGCGTGAGTTTTAATTCCCCTTGATACTCGGGAAGATTGTAGCTGATCGTCACTGCACCCATAACTGTGGGGATGTGCAGGATGGGTACGTGAGATTTTTTCATCTCCTCATCTTTCATCGGAGCATCCGATGCACCGAAGTCCACTGTTTGACTGATCACTTGCGAAATACCTGCGCCGCTGCCAATGGATTGATAATTAATCCGCACATCGGCTTGTTGCTTTTGAAATTCTAAAAACCACTTGGAATAAATTGGCGCAGGAAAAGAAGCGCCTGCTCCGTTAATAAGCAGAGCGTGTGCTGGAAAACTCAGAAGTAGACCTAAGATCGATGTTAATAGACGTAGCATGACTTCATTTATACACGCTTCTTAATACGGACACTTGTTAGGATATTGTTAGGATTTACCATGGCATAACATACTGATTTTACTCACTTTTTATAATATTTTCTGCACAAAAATGTGGCTGACACGGAGCTCTTTACAGAGTGTTTAGGCCAGTTTTATAAGGAGGATGCCAAGAACAATTAAAGTGATTCCTAGAGTCTTTAAACGCGTCATAGGCTCCTTCAGATAAACCACTCCTAAAACAGTGGTGAGCACTATGGAAATCTCGCGCAACGCTAATACGTAATGAGGAGGTGCTTTTGTGTAAGCCCACACCACAATGAGATAAGCGGCAGAGCCCGCAAAAGCGACGGCCAACGCCAATGGAAGATGTTGCCTAAAAACAATGACAAAATCTTTTTTCTTACTTTGAAAAAGCCACGGCAAAGCAAAGAGCGGCGCTGAAATATTCATAACCGCCACATAAAAGACAATGGGAATTTTCTGCGCACCAAAACTGTCCAACACGGAATACGATGCCACAAGGAGACCTATCACCAAAGCCATCAACACACCCATGCGAGTTTTTTGCGAGGTGAGATGGCGCAGGGACAAAACCAAAGCGCCCAACACAACAACACAAATGCCAGCGCCTCCCCAAATATTAATAGGCTGACCGGCAAAAACAACCAATGTGATGGTGGTTAGAGCAATACTAAATCCACGCGCCAGAGGAAAAATAAGAGAAACATCAGCCAAGGTGTATGCGGTGCTCAACACCACCAAATACAAACCCTGAATCAGGCCAGTCGCGATCACAAAATGCCACCAATCTGGTGACAATGGTTTTTCCATAAAAAACAAACTGATGGGCACTGCGATCAATCCAAAAACCAACCACCCTACAAAAAGAAAAGCCGATTTATCCACTGTGACTTTTTTAAGATGAAAATTCCACCAGGATTGAAAAAAAGAAGCCGCTATCACCAGGGCGAACACACTCAATGACATAGATAAAGACTCTAGCGTGTTTGTTGCTCACGGCCAATGAAAAAAGACTTCCCTCTGAGCGAGACTTTAACAATAATAGAAAACAACAACGAGGTTCCTATGAATTCACCTAAAGTCATCGATACAATGAATGCCATCCTTGAGCACGAACTCTCAGGCGTAGTGCGCTACACCCATTATTCGTTTATGGTGTTTGGAGCCAACCGCATTCCTATTGTGAAATGGTTGCGAGAACAGGCTTCGGAATCTCTTATGCATGCACAACAAATTGGCGAGTTTATTACCGCCCACGATGGCCACCCGTCTTTAAAAATTGCCAAACTTCTCGAAACAGAAAAACATAGCATTCAAGATATACTCAAAGAAAGCTTGGATCATGAGAAGGGTCAACTCGCCCTTTACTATCAACTTCTTGAACTGGTCACCGGAAAAAAAGTTGGACTGGAAGAATTCTGCCGACAAATGATCAGTGAAGAAGAACTGCATATTTCCGAAGTGGAAAAAATGCTAAAAACAGGCAAGTAAAAAACTCGCTATTTAAACATGTTTTTGGCTTTGTAAAAACAGCCCAAAAAAGTACGGTTACTGATCGGTTTTTTAAAATACCCGTAACCGTAATACCACCCGCGAGGATCGAGCACTTCAATATGGCCGTGTCCCGAAGGTCCACCTTTATAGACACACACATCATAAGTTATGGCCTGCCTGGGTAGACGCGCAGACTTTACAAACCCATACTTGGGAAGAACCGTCGCTGCCATGTAAGCTGATGTTCCTGGCAAATACGTTTTTACAAAACCTTTGTTCAACAAATACTTTTTGACGTAGCGATAGCAATACGTCATTCGACCCAAAATCTCTTCATAAAGAAAAAGTGTGCGCAAGTTTTCTTCGTTTACCCAAAAATCTGAAATGTTCGATTCGTCTTCCACAAAAGAAGATGGCTCTTTGCCAATGTGCCACCACAGCTGTCCTTGCTCATCTTCCTGTTGACCTAAAAAAACAAGCACATCTCCGCGTGATAAGAGAATGTCGATAGACTCCGCTATCGACATTTCTTGTTTTACAGTAACCACAGAGGATTCTTGCACAACATAAGAGATGGATTTCCACGTCGATTGGGCAAAGGACAACGAGGAATAGCTGATTAAAAAACAGACGATTATTTTCTTCATATTCCCTCGCGAGTTTTTTTGTGGATATTTAGGTTAACACAAAAAACGTGCGGGGGAATTCCTGGCTCTGTCTAAAGTCTAGAATGTAGAACTAGAGTGCCGCCTCAATCTCTTTAGTTATTTTTTTGTCTTCTGGTGATGTCGTTGTAGAAAAACGAGTGATCACTTTACCATCCTTACCCACCAGAAATTTTTCAAAATTCCATGCGATTTCTTTTTTATTTGCAGATTCATTGAGAAGCCACTGAATAAGGGGAGATTTTTTATCTCCTGAAACACTTACTTTGTCAGCGAGAGGGAAGGTGACTCCGTAGCGCAATTGACAAAACTTTTGAACATCTTTATCGACCTCAGGAGTTTGTCCGCCAAAATCATTGCTCGGAATTCCTAAGACAACTAACCCTTTGTCTTTATATTTTTGATAAACTTTTTCCAATCCCGAAAGTTGCGGAGTAAAGCCACATTTTGTTGCAATGTTCACAATCAAAAGTGGTTTTCCTTTATAGGACTGTAAGGTGGTTTTATTGCCGTCCACAGTCGTAAAACTTTGTTCGATGTCTGCGGCGTGCACCGTTACGAGCAAACCCGTCCACATTATTCCTAGTATCATCAATAACTTCATACCTTCTCCTTATGAGATGCCATCTCGGGTCATTGCCATTGACAAGATACTGATGCAAATAAAAACAAACGTCAACTTGACCTTCAGCACCAACTCACCTATTCGGTTTCTGTGGAAACGATTTCTCCCCTCGATTGGGGACCTATTTATAAAGAAACAATTTACGGGCGGTGGCCTGTGGAACCGTGGAACACGGTAACCACTTTTCTTTTTTTAATTATTGTTCTGTACTGGGCCTACCAAATTCGCAATCAGTGGCAAAAACATTTTATCATCACGGTTTGTTTACCTATTATCTTTGTCGGCTTTGTCGGAGGCTTCCTCTATCACAGTTGTCGCGATAGCCGAGTCTGGTTGATTATGGATTGGGGACCCATCGCACTCGCGGCTCTGGCGTGCACCGCCTTCTATTGGCGAACCCTGATGGACAGTTGGCCTAAAGCCATTGCCATCACTCTCTTTCCGATTTTTCTCATCGTGTTTGTTCTCAAAGTGATGATGCCCCAGAATATTTATTTATCGCTCGGGTACCCGCTCCTCGCTTTTCTCGTCTTATTACCCTTGGTTTTAACCCTTCGCCATCAGGCGACACGACATCTCCGCCCACTTATTTATGCGTTCCTTTGCGTGGTTTCAGCCATCACATTGCGGTTTTTAGATAAAAGTTCTCTGATGGAGTTTTTGCCTATGGGATCACACTTTTTGTGGCACATAATGGGCGCACTGACTTGTTACTTCTTTATTGAATTTAATTTTAAAAATCCACTGCCAATCAAACAAGTCGATAACAAAACCAATACTTAAGCCGTTTTAGAGTTCTCTTGAATGTAAAGACCGGCAAAATACATCGCCACCGCACAGAGAATATGCCAAAAGACATGGCCATAAAGTACTGTATTGTTAGGTTCACACCAGATCCGCTTGAGATCAATCTGCGCGCACCACTGTGCAAAAATCAAAACCGCAAAGCTTATTAAAAAATAAATAATTTTGCGTGAAGTTTTAGCGATAAAAAAGCAATAGGTTTCCGCCGCCAGGATTCCTATCGCATTGAACATCATAAAAATTTGCAACGGCATCTTAAGAACTCCAATAAAGAGGAGTGCTGTAATATTCAACGTCATGAGAACCCAAAACGTTTTCTCAAAAGGTTTTGCCTGGAGCTTGACCGTGCGTCTTAGGGCAAACGCCAAAAGATAGCTGGTCATCAGAGCCATGCCAATAAAATCAAAATACTGAGTCACTAAATTATTACTGGCGTGATAAATGCCCGATAAGGTCCCCATCACAAAAACCACCAAACCAAAATTTTTGGCTAAGGGGGTTTTCATTTTTTTCCATAACAACAGGCCAATAATTAAAAACGGCAGATTGCTCCAGGTATTCGCCGGCTCGTTGATGTAGCCGCACACCGTTGGTTCACACCAATCCACGTTCGGAGTGCCGTAAAAAACCTGTGCCTCATGCCATGGGCATCCTTCCGGAATACTGACTTCAATCGGTTTTGATGAATAGAGGGACATTAAGCAAATCTACTGCTTTTTCTTGCCCACTGGCAAGATCCGTTTTTTATTTTTACTGGCGGGGATTCTCTTAATCTTCGCCGTCGGCATCTTGGACTTTTCTGCCAGCTTCAAAATGGCCTCAGCGTAATCGCGACTGTTATTGTACTTCATCAACGATTTGACATGCGTAGGACTCTTGTTCCAACGCCAGCCATGCTGTTTGAGATAATTTCCGACACTGCAAATCGCATCAGAGGGTTTATAAAGATCTGCGACACGTCCCTTTTGACTCGCTCGTGCCCAATGCTGATAACTGCTCGGCAAAAATTGTGGCATTCCAAAGGCTCCTGAAAATGAGCCGCGTAAATTCATTGCCAGCTTACGATCTTTTTTGTGCAGTGTTGCCATAGCCTTGAGCTCTTGCAGTGCCCAATCGGCTTTCTTTTTGGTGCGCAAGGTGATCTCTTTTCTCTGCTGAGCTGTTAATTTTTGATTATACTCGGGAGCTTTCTTTTGCAAGTATGCCTCCACATCTTTTCTCTCCGCTTGAAGAAGATGTAAAAAACTACTCGCTACATGAAAGACCCCTTGATTCTGTCCATGTCGCGTTTCCACCCACAAAAGACTCGCTATCACATTGCGTGAGACACCATATTCTTTTTCTGCTTGGAGGAAAAATTTTTCGTTTTTCGCCAAAAAGGAACGAACCTTTTGCACGCCCTCCTCAGTGACCTGCACACCGTGGTAATCGGCTGTGACAAGAAATAATAAAACATTTAATTTAACAACCATTTCAAAGTGTTTTGGTTCATAGCTCTTTTTAAGATCCGCGATAAATTTTTTGTCGAATCCCGAGGCTTTGAGTTTTTTCTCGACATAGGACCAGTCTGAGCGAGGCATTTTGTCTTTGGCCTCGGCCGACACTGTTAAAGCTCCCCATAGAAAAAAAGCAAAAAAGAAAGGCGTGATAAGTCTCATGACTCTCTATCGGCATTTGCCAAAAAAGCCAAAGCACGGCAGACTCAAAATATGAGAATTTCAGTGATTTTTATCATTCTAGGTTTGAACATCAACGCCTCGGCGGATGCCATTAAGACTTTGATCAAGAAGGGCTATAGCCAAGCGCGCGCGGACACTCCCACTGCGGTGAAGATTATAATGCTGTCGCCTCTGTGTGGCCGCTCAACGACAAAGACAAGCTCCTCCTTTGTGTCTCACCTGACCAATCCGATAAAGACGCGCAAAAACAAAAAACTTTGCAAGCCGGTCGCAATGTTCTTCCGCTGATGTCAGAGTTTGCTCTCGTTTCTAAAAACAAAGCGTCCTCCATATGTACCAACGATGAAGTGCGTGAAGTGGATTGCGCAGCTTTTGTTTCCGATAAAAAGATTGAAGTAATGATCACACACAAAAAAATGCCCGGACTGCAATCAGTGGCCACCATCGAGTGTGTGGAAAAACCCGACGAAACCAGCAAAGAGGACGTGAAACCGCTCATTGAGAAATGTGAAAAGAAAAAGGGCTGCTCCAGCCAAATCCCCATCAGTAAAGACTTTCGAGAGCAAAAGTTAAAGAGCTTTCTTAAGCGCATCCAGACCGACGCAGTGAACGTGCAAAAACACCTGGAATGCCTTAAAAACAATCCTCAGTGCAAAACACCCTCACTTCCGCAACTCAAAGACTACACCATTGATGAACAAATTGTGATGGTGCGCTTAGCACTCAAAGAGGACAATGCTCACGCCGAACTAATCCTCAACTGGTTTACTCTTGGAGTGAACTGCAAAGAGGACTGCATCAGTGCCGATGATTTTTTTGAAGATCGAGAATGTCGTAGAAAATAGAACTAAAAAAGAATTAAGAAACTTTTTTATTTGTAACTTCTCGCTCGGAAATCGCTTTGACGGCTGTACTTAAAGACTCATCGACAATGCCATTACGACGCAAAACATCGTTGGTTTTATCAAGCTTGTAAACAAGACCGCGCGTGAGAGCTACAAGCCACGATGGCAGTTGGCGCATTTGTTCTTCAATCACCGAATTAGGAATTTTAATGCAAACCACTTTGGTCAACGCTACGGCATTGGCGTAGTGCGGACGATCTGTGATCAACGACATTTCTCCCAAGTACTCGCCAGATTTCACAATACCAAGTGGCACATGCGTGTTGTTATTGTTTGTTGTGCGAAAAATTTCGATCTGACCAGATTTGACCACGATGAGTGAGTCGCAAAAAGCGCCCTCTCGAATGATGTAATCGCCAGGCTGATATTCGACTTCGATAACTTTGTCTTTTAAAAACATGTTATCTTATCGGTCAGGTGATCTCTTTCTCGAGTCGTTTTTGGTCGAGTTTTTTGTAGAGATCAGCCAACATTTGGCTTTTTTGCTCAGCATCTACCGGGCGAGCTCCTTGGACTTCTGAATAAAGACTTTTGTCGAGCTCTACTAAAAAGCGCGACGGCGCCACCGTTTGCAACCGCCCATAGCGTTTTCTTTGTTGGACGCGAGAAAGGATCAAATGTTTTTGCGCGCGGGTCACTCCCACATAAAAAAGCCGGCGCTCTTCGTCCACATTTTGCCCCAAACGCGCATGCGGCAAAAGTTCTTCTTCCACACCCAAGAGCATGACCAGCGGAAACTCCAGCCCTTTGCAAGCATGCAAGGTCATCATTTGCACCTCGTCGGCCACCTCGTCCTCTTCGCTCTCCCCAGGATCGCGCAGCTCCATGCTATCGACGAAGAGTTCAAAAACCTTCATGGTTCGCCCGTGACGCTTAAACATCCCATCAAGGATTCGTCCTAAGATAATCACACTCAACCAGCGACCATCGGCCGCTTGAATATTTTTATAGGAGTTATTGACATGATTCCGATAACCGAGCGCTGTAAACTGTTGATCTAAAATTTCTTCTGCCGAGAGTGGAGACTCCACCAATGTTTTTTTAAGTTGCGCCAAAAATTCAAACAGCTCAGTGATTCCTTGCCCCCCTTTTTCGCCTAAATTCTGTTGCGCCCATTGTTTGGCTTTTTTAAAAAACTCCAAAGACGCATCACCCGTCTCTTCAATGTCTTCCAAGGTTTTTTCACCCACACCTCGCGCCGGTAAATTGAGAATGCGGCGAAAGGCCACTTCGGAGGGGTATACAGAACTGCGTAAAAAAGCGAGAATGTCCTTGGCTTCTTTGCGATCGAAAAGAGCTGTTCCCCCCGTGAGTTTGTATGGGATTTGCGCTCTTCGCAATCCACCCTCCATCAACCCGCCTTGGGAGTTGGAACGGTAAAGAAGAGCCATCTCTTTCCATTTGTAGCCTTGTTTATAAAAGTGCTGGAGCTCGCGCAAAACTTCGTCGACTTCAACATCTTCGTTCTCAAAAACAAAAAGTTCTGGGAGCTGGCCGGGATTATCACCACCCGGTTTTAAAACTTTGCCATGACGAGTTTTATTGTTGGCAATCACCGCATTGGCCATTTTTAAAATGGTTTCTGTCGAACGGTAGTTTCTTTCCAGTCGCACCACACGACAGTTTTCATAACGATTAGGAAACTGCAGAATGTTTTGAATCTCCGCACCTCGCCAACCGTAAATCGACTGATCATCATCGCCCACGACCGCTAAATTTTTATTTTTTTGCGACAAAAGATCCACCAATTCCATTTGAATGGCGTTGGTGTCTTGAAATTCATCGACCATAATATAATCATAACGATCTTGAATTTTCTCGCGCAACTCTTGGCTCTTCTTCATCATCTTGAGTGGACGCAACAGAAGTTCTTCAAAATCCACCACACCCAGTTCACGCATTCGTTTTTCGTATTTGGGCGCAAAGATCTCACAGGCTGCCGCTTCGGGACTGCCATCGAGAGCCGGAGGCTTTCCATGATGTCGCATCCACGCCACTTTTTGCGCGAGGAGCTCCATGTTGAGTTGCGCTTTTTCATACGCTTTAATATTCTGAGCCAATTCTTTGAGAATAGCGGCGGCATCGCCAGAATCGATCACGCCAAATTTTTGCGGAAGTTTTGCCTCTTTCCAATGCTCTTTGAGAAATTGTAGACCAAAACCATGGAATGTGCCCGCCCAAACTTTTTTAGCCACCTCACCCAACTTACGTGTCACACGGTGTTTTAATTCGATGGCGGCCTTATTTGTAAAAGTAAGGACACAAATACGCTCAGGTCGAGCTCTCTTTTCGGCAATCAGCCGACCGGTTCGCGATACGAGAACTGTGGTTTTTCCTGAACCAGCGCCGGCCAAGATTAATAACGGCCCCTCATTATGGAGCACAGCTTCAATTTGTTCTGGATTTAGATTTTGCAGCCAATAATCAGAAGACACCACAGAGGAACATTAGAACCCATCTCATAAATAGTCACCGGCTAAAACAATGTTTTTTTTGATAAATCGCAAAGGGAGCAGGAAGCGCTAGCCCTAGTTACAAAGACTATTTCTAATAGTACGTCATGTCGTGCCGAATTCATCAGCACATTGAGCATCAATGGTATCGACGGCTGACAAAACAAAAGTAGGAATATTTCCTTTGCTGTGAGGATCGTTTAAAATCTCAGCAGCGCGGTGCGCGGCCTTTTTGTAGATTTTGCGAATTTCTTTGTAAGCTTCCTTATGGATGGATCCAGAATAATTAGTAAAAAGGGGAGCTGACTCCGCCGTGGCGTTGGCATGTTTCTCTGGTTTGATAAAGTCAGCCATGGTTTTAAAGTGCTCGACAAAAACTTCATGGGAAAGAGCAAAGTACGGAGTTTTCACATAATAAAAATTTTTTTCGCGATACATCCAGCCACTGTTCACTAGAGACTGTAATTGCTTTTCTCCATAAGAGCCAAAAAGATCAAAAACCTTTTCATGCGTCAGTCCATGTCCACCTGCAGCTAATTTGTAGATCACATACTTCACGGGGTCTTTGAGGACTTCAGATAAGTCTTCTGAAAATTCAATTTTCTTGAAACTCTCAATCACTTGCGCGCGTTCTTTCAGGTATGAGCCGAGAGGCTCCCCCACTTTTTTGACAATTTTCTCAGCTTCCACTTCATCTAAAATATAGGAGAGGAAAGTAAATATGGTGGAAACATTAGGAAGAGTTTTTACTTGGCCGTTGCGAATACGGCGAAGAGTCGGTTCACTCACACGGCAGCGTTTACTCAGACCGTTCAGACTTAAATTACCATGCTCACGCAAATAGCCAGTTAACAATCCCTGCAAATGCTCAAAGAGAGACGTTCCTTCGCTAGCCTCTTCAACTGTCCTGTTTTTTTCTTCAAATAACATGGATGTAACCTCTGAAAAACAGTTTATAATTATTGGCCATAAATAACCCAATCGATACCTGAAACATTTATAAGCTCATGATCACAAGGGGCAATTACATAAGTGTGGCTTCCGACATAATTACTTATTACCTGTTCTTTAGATTTAAGATAATAATCCACACGGAAGCTGAGCTTCACTCTGTCTGCCGCTGACGCATAAACAGTGGGAACAATATCCTCCACATCGCAATAGGGAGATCCCTTACCGTCACTCTCAGCAAATTGTTTTGCTTCATATAGGCTGCCAAAAGTCTCAATCTTATTAAAAGAATTGCGGATTGTTACCTTCCAAAAAGTACACATTTCTTTGACTTGCGAAGTACGTACCATTTTATTTTCTTGGCACAATTCATAAGCCGGATTATAAAATGTTGAAGATTCTGGTAAAATTTTTCTTTCAATGACTTTATCATAGAGCTTTGATTTGAAAGCATCTTGAGGATTTAGTTTTTTAAAAACGGTACCGCCACTTCCTTCACCGCCTGCTTGCACACTCAAACACGCAAATGTGCTCAAAAGAATTAACCATTGATATGAAGACATCCCCACTCCTTTAAGCCCCAATGCGCTAGCCAAGATACAGCCCTTTATAGGCTGACTCAATTTACGATTCAGCTATTCCGCAAGACAAAGTAGCAATTTATATTTTTTGCAGGAAGAACGCTGATGTTGTCTTGTTTTTTTGAAATATTTCCTAAACTTTCTCAAAAAAAACAAGAGGTTACCTATCGGTAACCTCTTTTAAGAACTTTGGTGAATTCGCTTGTCAGATTAGTGGCAAGTCGGAACAGCGTAAGAGTGCGTACCTAAATAGTTTTGGCTATCAAAGTTAACTCTATAAAACTTCACTGCGAAAGTTGTAGGAAGAGTTCTTACAACTGACTCTTCGCGAGCGCATTTTACATTGTTGCCAGCTTTTTCTGCTTTAGACTTGGTGTTGAAATACTTTATATCACCATCATCGTTAGCAGACCAAAGAGTACATACTGTTTTTTGATAAACAAGCGGCGAAGAAACATACGCGCTCGTTGTTTTAGAGCAAGTAAAGTTATCATCTGGGTTTGGGTGGCTAATTGTGATAGTATCGCCATTGCCATTTTTGCCAGACCAAGCAACACAAGTGCTGATCTTGTTAACAGAATGCATTTCATTGCCAGAAATACAAACGTCGGCTGATGGATTCAACCATGCGCTTGAACCAGGAATTTGTACATTCATAATTTGTTTTTTGAATCCCGAGTTCCAAGCCTGTGACGCTGTCATTTTAGCAAATTGTTTTTCGGCTTCCGACTGATAATCGAAGGCAAAAGCGTTGGCTACGACTAGACTCATAAATAATGCTACTACTACTTTCATTTGATTCTCCCTCTATAGCGCTCAAAAATGAGCGTGTTTGTGAGATTGAGCTAACTTCTTTATGGAACGTCCGTCAAAAGTTACACAGGAAATATTTGTAAAATTTTCGTTACTTATTTTTATGACGAAGTGTTTTATCACTCTACGAGGAGGACTGGCTTAAGATGGATCGTTCGTCATGTTCTGATTTTTGAACAGATGGTGGAACTTGTTGTCATAAGTCAGAGCAGCTTTTTTAAAAGAAACTAGCGGAAGATTTTCCAGCGACGATGCAACCACAGCCATTGTTCTGGGTACTGGCGAGCCACTTGCTCCAACTGATCGTTGTACGCTTGTGTTGTTTTCTGCAAAGTCTCTTCGTGAGTAGCACCGACGACCAATGATACTGGCTTCTCAAATCGAACACAGTAAGATCCATCCGGTTTGCGGTACGCATAGCAGGGTAGCACCGGCGCATGGGTTCTTTCTGCAAAAAGAGCTAACCCCATAGCCGTCCCCGTTGGATGACCAAAAAACGTGGTCGCCACACCCAGTGGTGGCCCCATAAATTGATCGAGAACAAAGATCACCGCACCATTGGCCTTGAGCGCCTTGAGAATATCAAACGAGGAGCGACGTGGTTCAATGGACTTTGTGCCAAAACGATAGCGGGTTTGATAAAGAAGTTTATCTAAGGTGGCATTGGAAAAATGTTTGGCCACCAAATACATGGGGTAACCGTACTGTGAAAGCGCTGCGATACCATAATCCCCGTTGGACAGATGGTTTGCCAACAGCATGACACCCTTGTTTTCAGCCAGAGCCTTCTCAAAAATTTCTTTATTTTCCAAAGTACAGTTCTTGAGAATATCGACAGGCTTCATAAACATCATATTGGCAAAATCAACTATCAGTTGACCTTGATTGATAAAGCTCGCGCGCGCCACCTTTGTTACTTGCTTGCAAGACCACTCTGGAAAACATCTTTTGATATTTTCAATCACCAGACGACGACGGAGACGTAGAATATCAAACCACAAAATACCAATGCTCAAAGCAAAAGCATTTTGTACGCACTTAGGAAGAATATAAAGGCACCAGAAAAAGATTTTCATACGTTACTCAGTTTATTTGCCAAATGAATCATCAGTTGGCCAAGAGAGTCAAACACAAACCATATCTTCAATTGCGATTCGCACATTTCCCGCCTATTTATGGTGAGCAACCAAGGGGGATTTTATGTTTAAAATATCATTCATTTTATTACTTTTTCCAATCACCAGCTTCGCCGCATTTGCGCCTTGCTACAATCACGGGACAGGAGGCCAAGAACCTGCAGGTGCTGCGCGTTTTTATCAAATTCAAAGTGAGGATCAAATTATTCGTGCCGATAATACTTTAGGCGTTGTCGATCCTGCGACCGTGTTCCACTTAATTGTCGAAGATGTACAGTTCACCTCCTATAAATGTTGGGACAAAGATAAAAATCTCACAGGTTTTGATGTGGAGCACCTGACAAAAATTATCGCCAAAGCCGGCTACACATATGTGGAGTTTGTCCTCCGCCCGTGGTCAAAAATTGCCTACAAAGGAGTCGATCAAGTTTCTCTTCTCATAGACCTCGATCAATCTTTGGGTGATGCCGTCTCGGCAGGAATGTCGATCACCGATGATAGAAAAAAATTGGTGGAAATGATCGGCCCCATCTATAAGGCTGGCAAAAAACTCATGGCCCGCAAAGACAATGCGCAAGTGCAGTCTTTGAAAAGCGAGTTATTACTTCTGCCACAGGGAGATTACGCAACTCTGAAAGGTTTGAGTATCCTAGTCCAAGCCGGCACCATTCGCGCTGACTTCTTTAAAGAACTCGCTTTGCAAAATCCCAAATTAGTTGTTTATAAAGTTGTGGAAAATGATTTGGTGAAAGGAACTTTCGCCAAAAACAAACTCACTGTGGTGGAAACTACGGGCGAAGTGCTCGAAGCCTATGTCGCGAATAAAATGACTGGTGCTGTTCATGGCCAAAGTTTTGACTTGGTGATGGTTGATACAGGTTCTTCTTTATCAATGATCCAGGATGGGACACTTGACCAAGAAACTGAAATCGTCACAGGAAATTTAGGTACTGATGCAAATTTGGGTTTTGTTTTTGGTTTGGGCGACGGAGTTTCTATGCGTAAGAACGATCCGAGACTCCCCACCATGACCGCCTTGATTGCGGAGCAGATCCGTCTTGGTTTTATAGACCAATTAGTGGCGAAGTGGTTCCAGGATGAAAATGCGGCCGATCATTCATGGGCTTCGAAGCCGTAGGTATTGCGAGCGATATGACCTCGAACATCCGAACCCCTAGGTCGGCAATATCGCTCATGATCTCAATCGCCCCGCTCTCTGGGGATCGAAGAATTCTTAAATTACGGGTCCCTGACCAACCCGGATCTTTTTTTACATAGGTGGGAGTCAAATCATTGAGAAACTCCACCTGCCCATCCGTTTTCACAACCATTACACGGGTCGACACATAGGCTTCTTCCCGTGACACATGATGCTCCAAATTACGGACTACAATAACTGTTCCGTCGCTCAGCATTCTTGCCGCAAGCTGACGTTCGAACGGACTGGCATAACTTTCATCTCTGATATCTTCTGGTTGTAATTCTCGTTGCCCGCCACCATCTAAATCCGTCGAATTCCACTCTTTGATCAGTTTATTTTTTTCTAAATCCCAAAGTCCAAACCAATTTTGCAAACGCGGACTCTGTGATCCCGCATGCTCTGTGTAAGGCAAATAATAAACGGAGCGGAATTGTAAATTAACAAATGCAAATCGACCATTTCCACTCATAGAATAGGAAGCTGAATCTCGACCCGTCAAAAAGGCTTTGGCATTATCCAGAGTCCGCTCATCCACGCCCATCGACGTTTTGGATCTTGCCGTGGCCTTAGAGACAATCATTTTTTTGATTCTTTCCCAATCTGGTAAAGAAGTCTTTTTCCACGCGCCGTTCTTAAAACTTAGCAGATGGGGGGCTGGAATCCATAATCCTAAGGGACTTGTGCGCGTGGCATAACTTGCATCAAACCTGTTACCATTAGCATCCACCAGAATACGATCATGGCGCAAAGAGTGAGCCACCCGTTGATGGTTCGTTTCACTTTTGACATCATTGTCGTTATAGAGGAATCCTGTTTTATAATTTTCAAAATCGCAGGGAGTTCTGATAACCCCATCTACAACTCTAAATTTTTTGCCTTGATCATTTTGAGCATAAACAGTCATGGTCAGGCTTAAAATAAAAGGTAACCAAATCCCCATTCGCCCTCCGAGCACTCTTTGGCTCGAAACCTAGTCGAGCCAAAGAATTTTTTAAAGAGGACTCTGTAAAGAAGAAAGAGTCTGTAATTATCACTTCAAGGTGCCGTTATGGGGATTTCTTCCTCGGGAATAACTGTGGCGCTTGTGAGAGATTTATGAAATGCAAAAACGTCGCGATCGCAAAAAATGGAATTTTTACTCCACCCCTCAATAAACAAACTTTGTGGACCTTTCACTCGGCTCAATGCGACATAAGTTTGCCCGGGCTCCCAAATTTTTCGCAGGTCGACATGCATTTGATCCAAGGTGGCCCCTTGCGCTTTGTGAATAGTCATAGCCCACGCCAGAGTGATGGGAAAGTTCGTAGCACTCACTGCGGGGTTGCCATCGGCATCGAGCAAGGTAAAGTCGGCTTTTTCTAATTCAATGGTGCGTCCGCCATCTAATTTAATTTTAAGACTTTCCTCGGAAATTTTTTGAATACGTCCCAAAGAGCCGTTCACCCAACGTCCGGCAGGGTCATTCTGGCGAATCATCACGAGAGCGTCTTTTTTCAGGTGAATCTCATCGGCAATGGGTGAATGTTTACGAAAGCGTTCAATATCGGCCTCTTTACCCGAATACACCGTGGTAAAGGTGTGCACCTCATGATCGATTTCTTGCAGCTGTTGAAGGTTGTAGCTATCCACATCTTTACGATGAGGGAACAAGCGAGTGAAATCTCCAGTAGGTTGAACTTGCACCCGCGAATCTAAAAATTGAGTGACACTTTCATCGACGATCCCATGCCGGATCCGTCGCAAAATTTCTAAAAAGTCAGCATCTGAAGAACGCATGATTTTTTTAAGAACAACAGGAACAAACTGACTCTCCGCCCACACCGGATCTTGAAAGGCCCATTCCTTTTGGCGACTAAAAGGGTTCACCGGTGGGAGTTGGGAAAAATCCCCTACCACAATCACCCGCATGCCACCCCACGGGGCGGTCTTGTTAAAGGCCTGCTTGGCGATAAGCTCCGCCGCACGCAATGTCGGCCCGGAGAGCATAGAAACTTCATCAATCACGATCTCTTTCGATTTTTTGATTCGTTTCATGAGCTTTTTGTTTTTACTGGCGCGTTGGACAGTGGCTTCCACTCCCCCCTCCATAATACCCAAGCCAAAAAAACTATGAAAGGTTCTGCCGCCCACCAAAATGGCGGCGGCCCCCGTACTTGCTAAGATGGGGATGTCCTTGTTTTTTAAATACTCTTTGAGAAGAAAACTCTTTCCGCTGCCAGCAGCACCGGTCAAAAAAATGTTTTCCTGCCCCTGTAAAAGCTCAAGAGCCCTTTGCTGATCCGAATTCAGTGTTTGCATAGAAAGCACTATAGGCCTCCCCCAAAGACCTGTCAGCCCGGATTTTTGAAACAATCACAACTTACAGCGAATTTCTTGCCAATTTTGCACCGGTCCCTTACAACCAGTCCACCATGAAATCATTTACGGAACTGAACCTGTTAGAGACTCTGCAGAACACCCTGGACGAGCAAAAAAAGACCTTCCCCACAGAGATCCAACGCAAAGCTTTACCATTGCTGTTTGCCAAAAAATCTGTCGTCGGTGTGGCTGAAACAGGCAGTGGTAAAACGCTCACTTATGTTTTACCTCTTTTGCAGACCTTAAAAACGATGGAAAACGAGGGCAACCCCGTTAAAAAAGAGAGCCAGCCACGCGCGCTCGTGCTTGTCCCGACTCGTGATTTGGGCGAACAAGTGGCCAAAGTTTTTAAGCCGTTTACGCACACCACCCGTTTGCGCGTACGCACCGTTCTTGGTGGAGCGGCTTTTGAGATCGCTCGAAAAAATGTCAGCGGCGCTTTTGAAATTCTCGTCGCCACCCCTGGGCGTTTGGTGCAGTTATTAGACCGTAAACTGATCGATCTTTCGCAAGTTCAGACCGTGGTTTTCGATGAAGCCGATCAGATGTTGGATGCTGGATTTTTAACCGACGCGAAAAAAATTGCCGCAGCCTGTGCGCCTCAGCCGCAAATGGCTTTATTCACAGCCACCCTTCCCACGTCAGTAGAACAACTGGTGGAATCTCTGTTTGCCGGTGCTGAGATGATCCGCACTCAAGGTAGCCATCGCACAGTTTCTTCTCTGCAAACGAAAAATATGCAAGTGGTCAACGGCAAACGTTTTCCGCTACTCGAAAAAATTTTGGCGCAACCTGTAGAGGGTGGAACTTTGATTTTTACCAACACCCGCGACCAATGTGATCAACTGGCGAGCCTCTTAGAAAAAAGTGGTGTGGAAGTTGTGATCTACCGCGGAGAGATGGATCCCATTCAACGTCGCAAAAATTTAAAGTCTTTTCGCGATGGTTCGGTGAATGTTTTGATTTCCACCGATCTCGCCTCACGTGGTCTCGACGTCGAACACGTGGGCCGTGTGATCAATTATCATCTCCCTAAAGAAATACAAAATTATCTTCACCGAGTCGGGCGAACCGCCCGTGCCGGGCGTTCTGGCGTCGTTTTTAACCTGATCACCGAGCGTGATGGGGGCCTGATGTCCATGCTTGGTGGAGTTTCTTCTCGCTAATTTTATGAGGTTTTTATGATCAGTACAGCCAATGTCAGCTTGCGTTTTGGTGCCAAAAAACTTTTCGAAGACGTCAACGCCAAGTTTACGCCTGGTAACTGTTACGGTTTGATTGGCGCCAATGGCGCAGGGAAAACAACGTTTTTAAAAATCCTGTCACATGAAATTGAACCCAACACCGGCGAAGTGATTTTACCCGCAAAAGCCCGACTCTCTGTTCTCAAACAAAATCACAACGCCTTTAACGACTATACCGTTTTACAAACCGTTCTTTTGGGAAATCAAAAACTCTTTCAAGTGATGAAAGAAAAAGATGAGCTTTATGCCAAACCTGACTTTTCGGAAACCGACGGCGAACGCGCTTCGCACCTAGAGGCTGAATTTGCCGAACTCAACGGTTGGGAAGCCGAATCCGAAGCCAGCACCATGCTTGCCGAACTGGGCATTGGCAATGAGGCTCACGGTAAATTGATGCAAGAGCTGGACTCGGGAGACAAGGTGAAGGTGCTTCTCGCCCAAGCCTTATTTGGCCAGCCTGATGTTTTATTACTGGATGAACCGACCAACAACTTGGATATCATCGCGATTCAATGGTTAGAGAACTTTCTCCTCAACTTTAAAAACACTGTCATTGTGGTGTCGCATGATCGCCACTTTCTCAACACCGTGTGCACACACATGGCTGATATCGATTACGGCAAAATCACAATTTACACAGGAAATTACGAATTTTGGCGCCAGGCCACTGAGCTCAATCTCAAGCTGAAGTCCGACCAAAATAAAAAGAATGCCGACAAAGCTGAAGAACTCAAAAGTTTTATCGCTCGCTTTAGCGCCAATGCTTCCAAATCGCGCCAAGCCTCCTCACGGCAAAAACAATTAGAAAAATTAGATCTCGGCGATATGCCAGTGTCGACCCGTCGAACCCCTTTTGTGGGCTTCAATCCGACTCGCGAACTTGGGAACGATCTTTTGACCGTGCAAGGTTTGAGCAAAACTATTAACGGTGAATCTATTTTAAAAAATGTCAGCTTCGTTCTCAAGAAGAACGACAAAGTCGCGTTCTTGAGCAAAAACGATGTGGCGATGACCACGCTATTTGAAATTCTCGCCGGAAAAATGCAACCTGATGCTGGTAGTTTCCATTGGGGCATTACAACTTCTTTAAGCTACTTTCCCAAAGACAACTCAGAATTTTTTAAAAATTCACCCGCAGGGTCACTCGTGGAATGGTTGCGCGAGTACTCGCAGGAAAAAGATGAATCGTTCTTGCGTGGATTTTTGGGCAAAATGCTCTTTAGCGGCGACGATGCCATGAAAAAGCCCACCGTGCTTTCTGGGGGCGAAAAGGTGCGCTGCATGTTCTCCAAGATGATGCTCAGTGGAGCCAACGTGCTCATCCTCGACGGCCCAACAGCACATTTGGATTTAGAGAGCATCTCGGCCGTCAACGACGGCGTGAGCCGTTTTAAAGGCAGCGTGCTGTTTACTTCGCAAGATCACGAATTCCTACAAACGGTATCAAATCGTATCATTGAACTTGAACAAGGCGTGGTTTTTGATAACGAAACGACCTACGAAGACTACTTGAAGGTAAAACAGTAAAATTTTAAATCAGTCGTTTTTGCAGAGTTTGAAGTTCTGTAGCCAAATCAGCATTGGGATATTTTTTTAAACCTTCAAATAAAATTTCTAACTTACGACCTAGACTCTCCAGCAAGGCAGAGTGCTCTTCACTCGTGATCTTCGTGCTACCTAGATGTTTGGCCAAAGCGCGCACGCGCCACAAATCCATGGAATGATACTGGCGAGAGAGCTGGTCACTGTGCCCTGCGTGTTTGATGGTGAGGGCGTCTTCGATAAAACCCACCTCTTCCTGAGCTGTCGCCCGCAACCACAGATCAAAATCTTCACACACCACAAAAGTCTCATCGAATAAACCAAGCTCTAAAAAGAAATCTTTTTTGATAAGAACTGTCGAGGCCGCAATTAAACACAGTTCGGTGGAGCGCGTGAAAAACCGTCCGCCCTCTTTTTGATGTTTGGCTTGCTGAGGGACCAGTTGATTATTTCTCATCCAGATTTCATTAGTATGGACAAAACGACACTGGGTATTTTGCTTGAGATACGCCACTTGCTTTTGCAGTTTATCGGCGCCCCATTCATCATCGGAATCCAAAAAGGCGATCCAGTCACCGTGCGCAGCCTGTACCCCGGCATTGCGTGCCGCACTGACACCTTTGCCCATCGAACGCAACAGTCTGGCTCCGTAGGTCTTCACCGTTGGATTGAGATCTTCCGTGGACCCATCATCCACCACCAGGACTTCAAAATTCCTAAAACTTTGCTTTTGTACTGAGTGCAAGGCCCGCGCGAGCAAATCCCTGCGATTAAACACAGGAATGACAACCGAAATCAGCGGGCTTTTATTTTGCGTCATGGCGATTTTATGCCATGGGAGACATTCGTCGTCCACTTAAAATGCTCACTTAAACTTCCGTCGGAGATTGCATCCTTTGCAAAAGTAATTAATATTCTTCATTAGATTATGCCTAAAAACCCTCTTGATCCTTTTCTTCTCTCACTCGGTTGGAATGAATTCTTTCAGCTGCTCTTTGTACCAAAGTTTCTTGAGATTGATGCAGCGGAAAAATATGCTTATGTATCTGATGAAGTTAGTAATAATTTTCTTCGAATAAATCTTGCCGATGGCAGTCGCTCAATTGTGAAGAGTGGGATCGATAGCAAATACGGGCAAGGCCCATTTTTAAATGCTTCTGAAGACAAAGTTTACTCTTGTGGAAGTGATAAAATAAGCATGACGGATCTCACGACCAATGCAGAGAAAACTCTTGTCAGGACACACTCCATCTATGCTTGCGACATTCGTTCGTCTGCTTGGATAGCAGGAATCTATGGGTTAATTACAAAAATTGATTTAGCTAGTTTAGCTCAAAAAGAAATATCGAGTGGCACAACAGCTTCAGGTCCACAATTCTTTCAACCAAGTTCCGTGGCCGTGAGTGCAGATGAATCCTATGCTCTTGTTACGGATTTTGGTAACGGTGGATCTATACCTCCCGGAATTTATAAAGTGAACTTGGTAACAGGAATGCGCTCATTGATAGCCTCCTCTTCTGTTGGGACGGGAACACAGGTTGTTTGGCCTATGGCTATAACTCTAGATAAACTGGAGCAATTTGCTTACTATTTTGAATCTAAATCGCAAAGTGTCGTTAAGTTAGATTTAAGCACTCGAAGTCGAGTCACAATATTAGATTCGACCACAAAGGGCGTGGGCTCAATTACCTCGCTTAAGTTGAGTGCTGATAATAAGTTTTTATATTTAGTAAATCAAAAACAAAGAACACTTTTTAAATGGTCATTCGCAACAAGTGCACTCAGTGAAGTATACCGCTCAAAAATGGGAGAGGGTCCTTCCTTTTTAAGCCCTAAAGGTATTGGCGTTAATTCTCAAGAATCAAAAGCCTATATTGCTGACATAGGTGCAAAGTCGATTGTTGAAGTTAATTTCTCAACAGCATTAAGAAAAACAATTTCCAACTCTGTCATTGGATCCGGAGCAAAACTGCAAGGACCCATTAAAATATTTGTTACAAAGGACGATACGATTGCACTTGTTTTAGATTCAGTAGCTAACGCACTATTCAAGGTTAATTTAATCAGCGGAGACCGAACAATTCTCTCTAGCTCGACAGTTGGTACGGGTACTCATCTCAATAAACCAACCGAAATGGTTGTGAACAGCGCAGAAACCATCGCCTATGTCTATAATGACAATAGCCGCGAAATTCTTTCTATTAATTTGCAGAATGGGCTTAGGACTCGCGTCAGTGACACCCTCTTAGGAAAAGGGGGCGCAGGGGGTAACTCATATGATATGAATCGCATCACAAGTATGAATCTAAACCCCGCCGAAAACTCTCTTTACATAACCTGGTGGGTTAATGACCTTAATTACGTCGACTATAAATATTACGGAACTCTCAATTTGACCACTAAAGAAAAAGTCATCATCGATACAGGCTATAATAGCAAGGGTGACTTTGTTCAAGAGCTGACCGAAGCGGCACTCAGCACAATAGACCCCAATAAATTATACGTGACGAGCAGTATTGATATGTTCAACAGGGGGAGTGCTGGTATTTATGAGTTCTCTCTTTCCGATCATTACACTCGTAAAAAAGTAAGCCTTCATCTCTATGATATCTCAGATTTTGTTAAATCAAAAAAGTCGGATGTGTTTTACCTCATAGATCAACGTACGGGAGCCGTGCTGAAAGCCGATCCCAACGCAAGTAGTACCGCTGATGTATTAAGTATGCCGTAAAGCTTAATAACATAATGATGACGGTAAATATTTTGAAAGTCCGCGGCAGGAAATCTGACGCTTCCGATACGTAAATTCATGAGGCTACAGTTCTACTCAGGTAAAACTTTGCTGACGCAATATTCATCTGTTGCGACAAAGCCATAACCATTTTGCCAGTCCAATATAGCCATATATAATGATTCTAAAGCCGTGTATGGTGTTGTGATCTCGCACGTGTAATCTGGAAAATTACACTGAGTTGTACTGCTTGCAATGGCCTCGCTATCTGTAGGAGTTGCGATGGCTGCTTTTATAATGTTACATCTTGATATAAAAAGTTCTTTATTTTCTGGCGTAAAATAGCTCGTGCCATTGATATCCATTTGCTCGACAATAATGCGTTTTACTATATCCCCGTGAAATTGCTTGTAGCTACCCCCTGCTGCGACAACGAGGGCTCCCGGCTCTGTCGATACTTCGGCTTGTGCACGTTGATTTAAAGAAACTGTCCAAACTATAGATAGAAACAGTAGAAATTTCATAAATACTCCAAAATAAAGGCAACGGACTGAGTCTTGGACCCAACAGAGCAAGAAGCACGCCACGCAGCCCGATGTTGGAGAAAAGTCGTCTCTTATATTCTTACAAGCCGCAGACTTATCGATCCCTCGTTTTCAATTCTTCAAAAGCCTCGTCACTTTTCTTTTTTAAAAAAATCTTCTTGTGTTGCCCTTTCTCTTTTGTATTGCTGTGCAATACTGCCTTCCCAAAAATCAGATTCTCGCATACAGTGAGCTGTATAAATTCAACACGTGAGGATTTTTATGGGACAACTGACTCTTGCAATGGTTTTGATTTTTGCTACTCATCTGGGCTTTTCCGCTTCAGAGCTCGATGCAGAAAAAGCAGCTTCTCAGAAATTTATCGATAAAGAGGCAAAGATAGCAAAAACTGATCAGTCATTATCTGGGGTGCTTTATCGTCCCATTAAGGTCGGCAAAGGTCCCTACCCGACCTCTACAGATACCGTGACCGTGGACTACAAAGGTACCCTGCGCACCGGTAAAGTCTTTGATGCCTCTCCCAAAGGAAAGCCTGTTTCTTTTCCTTTAAATGGAATCATTCCGTGCTGGGCCGAAGCCATTAAAAGAATGCAGGTGGGTGGCTCCGCTGTGATTGTATGTCCATCGAACACGGCATACGGAGATGCGGGTTCCGGCAGCGAAATCAAGGGTGGTTCTGCTTTAAAATTTGAAGTGACGTTGCACAAAATTTCGGCTTTTTAAAAGACCTTGTAAACTTGGATGAGCGTGGTAATTTTTGTCGGTAAGCAACTGACTCAAGGAGCTAGCCCATGATTTACGAGATAACCGTTGTTCAATTCACCAAAATATTAAAAAACCTCGATGCGATTCTGGCAAAAGCAGCCCAGTACGCCGATTCTAAGAAGATTGAAGTCGATGTTCTGCTCAATTCACGACTCGCACCCGATCAGTTTAATCTCACACGGCAGATTCAGATCGCCAGCGATTCTGCCAAACTCTGTGTAGCTAAGTTGACCCTCAAAGACGCCCCCACCCATGATGACAAAGAGACCACGCTCACTCAGTTGCGCACACGTCTTGCGGAAACAATCGCCTATCTTGGAACAGTTCGGGAGCCAGACTTTGCCGGCGCTCTCGAGCGCCGTATCACCACGCCACGCTGGGAAGGAAAAACGCTTTCAGGCTTTGAATATGCCGTTCAGCACTCCATCCCGAACGTGTATTTTCATACCACAGTCGCTTATGAAATTTTACGTCACAATGGCTTGGACATCGGTAAAAAAGACTTTCTCGGAGCCTTGCCGTTTAAGGCTTAATGAAACTCACTCGGCTCTGACCTCGTACAGCAGGACAGTGCTTTAAAAGAAATTTGTAACAACCAAAACAAAAGACAAAATATGACCAATTATCTTCTCCAAACCAATTCGCTAATGATCGATTCAGCAATTTTACTCGCACGCTTATTTATAGGCGTATGTTTTGTCGTGCATGGCCTGGGCAAACTGGGCCTGGTGGGCACAGGAAATATGGCCGGTTTTGTCGGCTGGCTCAAGAGCTTGGGACTCCCCTATCCCGCAGTCCAAGCGCGTTTAGCGATGCTCGCCGAAGTCGTAGGTGGCGTTATGATCACTGTGGGCTTTGGCACGCGCGTAGGATTGATTTTGTGTTTCAGCACCATGGTGATGGCGGTGACGATTGGTCACAAGGGCGGCGGATACCTGATCACCAACAACCCTCCCGGTGCGGAGTATGCCCTCAATTTGGCAGTAATCTGTATTGTGATGTTTTTGTTAGGTCCCGGCAGCTACTCTCTAGATGCGTGGTTATTCCAATAGCTGATTAGGCTGGAACGAAGCGATCGATCAACAAAAGGTAATAATCACTCTTCTAAGTTTAAACTCTTAGGTTTTAAGGGTTTGAAAATTCAAGCGAATAAATTTCCAAACCCTAATAGATACTCTTTAATTCTATAAGAAATACTTATTTTTGTTGGCTCAATTTTTTAAGTACTGATTCTTGCTCAACGGAATCAACAGATTTACACAAGTTAACTTGATAACCGTCTTCCAATTCTTCCATGCAATTTACTTTTGTAACGCTACTGGGGTTTGGCAGCTTACTGCATCTGTCGATGATGTATGGATCATTTGTATTTTTACCATCTTTAAGACAATCAAAAATTACATCCGTTCCATCTTCAGCAGGAATTGTAATGTTCGAACACAGATTCTCTTCAAAACCATCACCAAGATCCCCTAAGCAATCAATATATATAAGCTTGCTGAGGTCAACGACTTGTGTACACAGATATTTATCAGCATTTTTATCTAAACAGTTCATGTTCGCTGCAAACGCATTCAGACCTGTTAGAGAAATAAAGAAAAATAGAAAACTTATCTTATTCATGTAAACTCCTTGTTTTAGTTTTTTTTAAAATACATTCTGAATTCATATCATTTTATCCATCTGTTTATTAAAAAAAGCGTCTGAGGCTGAAAATATTACCAATATGCCGGATTTGTATGATTATTCAATTTTACAAATTCTTTATGATTTGGATGAATTTTTCGTTGCGATGAATACGTTTGAAATCCGTACTTATAACACTGGTGATATTATAGCCAACGAAGGAGAAGTTCCTGAGGGCCTCCTTATTCCACTTACCGGAAAGATAGAAATCTTTTCTAAAAACTTCGAAGAACTTCTCACAAGTGGCACTGTGCAGCCATTTCGCAGTGTCAACACCTATGTAGCACTTCGTCAACGCCCATTTAATTATTCTATTCGATTTGAATCTGCGGGTGACCTACTTATCATTCCACAAAAAGAGCTTCAGAGAATTCTTAGTAAAAAACCAGAAGCGGCGAATTATTTATCCTATGTCACCGAAAATATCGAAATCCGAAACTTTGCAAAAACCATAGATAGCCTAGGTTGCTCGATTGCTTTTAAAATCGCATTTATTTCACGTTTTGAATTTCATACCTTTGAGCCGCAGTCATGGATTTTACAATCGCAGGAAAAAGCTCGCCGAGCCTATTACTTTTTTGAAGGACAAGTTATCAGTCAGCAGAAATTAAGTGATGGCGGTCGAATTGTGCAATGGCCCGTACCCTGCCGTAAATGGAGTCTTTGGAATGAGACCGTTGAACAAGTCACTTTGCCCTCTGTTTATAAAACAACAGCAAAAACTACTGGTGTTTCGATTTCTTGTGAAAATATTTTACTTCTTAAAAAGAAGTTTCCGGAAGACTTTGATAAATTACAAAAGAGTTTAGACAAATGAAGTGTTTGTGGCAACGCACTTGCTAAAATATTTCTCCGCAAATTTAAAAAATCTAAAGCAATTAAACAGTTGCGGGAGATTTACAATCTCACAAAATTTTTTAAAAATTGGAGACGCGCTTATTTTTTCAATTCTATC
>JBGSUL010000089.1:0-81563 GCA_041736155.1 Bdellovibrionales bacterium | reverse complement strand
CCCCCTCGTAAAACTTGGGTAAATGAAGAGTTTTCCAGTTCACCCATTGGGTGATAAATTATCAAATCTATTTTACTTTGCGAACATAGAACCCGCGCGGCTTACGCCGCGTCGGAGAGATTTTCTAAATTCTGATTCAGGAAAAAAGAAACTTGTGGTAAGTCCCTTGTGGCCCACGCACGCTCCATTTTTTTATCAGCATCCCCCGTGATGAGGAATGTGTTGGCGACTAAATAGGCATTGCTCTCATTTCTCTTCTGAAATCGTGATTGATACAAACGTTGCACCGAAGGGTCGCTCCTTTTTAAACAGCGAGGAATAGTCGCCAGCATCTTTTGTTTGCGGGACGAGAGATGGGGCGGAGGATTTTCCATGAGGCAGTGGCGGGCCTTGTGAGCTTGCGAAGAGACCAAGGAGATATGATCTTGATCATAGTGAGTGATAAACAGCCGGTTGTCTTTTTCGGGACACGGCGTGGGCCGGTGGCGCACGGAGCCTCCCATGTCGATGTGCACGCACGAGGCATTTTTATCGAGAGTGAACCACGCGCCTTGTCCCACGTTCCAAATCACCACGTGGGGAGACGGTGGCATCGTAATCGTTCGCGGGATTATTAAAAACAAAAAAATAAGAATTTTTTTAATCATTGGAGCTCTTTTCGTAAATAAGGAGAAGAAATTGCAGAAGAAACGTATATAGCCACACAATCTCTAAGGAAGAACCAAAGACTAAGGAATTGGTGTCACCGGGCAAAGTTTGCAGCAGTGTCACCACCTGCGCCCACATAAAATTCCCCCACGAAACGAGAGGCGCTAAGAGAAAAAAGATGAGAGAGAGTGGAAAAAGAAAAAGAGAAAACAGCGGTGTGAGCAAGATGTTGTAAAACACGTGCAGTGCCGACCATTTGTAGAAGAGGGGCAGCAGAAAAAGAGAGATTTTTAAACTTTCCTTCCAGAGTACTGAAGGTCGATCGCAGGCGAGAGCGCACAACCAGCTGAGGGGCAAGGAGAGAGATAAAAACCACTCGGGATTCAGGCTAAGGCAAAGTAGGGATGCGCTGAGATTTTTTTCTTGAGTGGTCAGCTGCAATTCGTTGTGTTCAGAAAAAAGTGATAACAACAAAAGCAGGAGGGCGCGAACGATGGGGGCTTGCCAAGAGGTGGTGATGGCGTAGAGAAAAAGTAGAAGTGTTAAAAATTTAAGATTGGTTATTTTTATCTTTTTTAGAAATTGCATCAGCAGAATAAGATGGCTCCCAGAGGCAATAAACCAGTGATAAATCCCTAGACTTAAAAATAGCTGGCGGTATTGGATAGGGAGTGCGCTCCCGCATATCAAACTTGCAAAAAGGGGATCTAGACCAAAGGTGGTGTTCCACTGCACGCACGCGCTGTGGAGATGATTAGTGGATGGCAAGGGTGGCCCATCCACAAAAAACCAAAGTCGGAAAAAGAGAATGATAAAGCAGGTCCAGATCACGCTGGATTGCAAAAACAAAATCCATGACTCGAACGCATAAAATATGTTTGAGGGCAGATTGTCCGAATGTCGATTTAAGAACTTAAAATCTATCTTAAAAAAACTAAAAAAATATGAAATACATTATATAAATCAATAAGTTATAGATGATTGTTTTTTGTGCAATTCGCTGAATGTCAGTATTATCAAGGTTTTAATGTAAAGATAATGTCAAAGTTCCACAATTTATGTGGATAAGTCTTCAAACTAAAAAAAAATGAATGTTTTTAATGCAATATACCCGCTCTAGGTTCAGTTTTTTGCTAATTATAATAGCAGTTTCCCACAGCTGATTTAGAATAAGAGAAGCATCATCAGAGACAGCGCAGGTACTTTAAATGAATCAGAAAAATAAATCTTGCTTCTTAATTTTACAACAGACGATACTGGTCACTTGTTTTTTTTTCCTCGTAGGAGATCTCTCCGCGCAAGAGGATTCAACGGAAGCTCGTCTTCATCGTATTTACGAAAAATATTATCACAGTCCCATTCTCGATAGTGATTGGAGTGAGATGATCGCTGGTATTCAAGAGCAGTCGTACACCGTCTTAAAAGGCGATACGCTGTGGGGAATCAGTGAGATTTATTTTGGCGATGGAAACTATTGGTCTAAGTTATGGTCGGTGAATCAAAACATTACGAATCCCCATCTTATTTTGGTCGGCGACACGATTGTCTTTTCTACTGGAAATTTTAAAATGGCGCCCTCCATTTCGGTCAGCAAAAGCAATAACAATAAAAGCCTCACAATAAGCAAAACACAGGATTCGTATAGTGGGGAAAGTCAGCAAAACTACTATTCCAATCCGCCGTCCTTTTTTATCGAAAGCCCTCCGCTTGATTTGCGCCTAGGCGCACCAATTTCTGTTATCCCTCGACCAGCCATGGAATACAAAAGTGATTTCTTTTTAACCAATGAGATTTTTGCGCAAGAACCAGCGGTGGTGGCACAAGTGGAGTCGATTGGCGGTGATCGTTTGGTTTCGGGTGAATCCAATCGCGTCATTTTAAAAACGGAAGAAGACAAAACTCTGAGTGAAGGCGCACAGCTGAGCATCGTCAATGAAGATTTTGAAGAGCTGGAACGTGGGTTTGGGGTGCGGGTTCTTTCGATTGTAAAAGTCGTAAAAATGATTGCGCCTCGTATGTACGAAGCAGAAGTTTTACGCCAGTTTGATGCTCTTTATCGTAAAGCAGCAGTGCTCGATTTTATCCCCAAGTATGTCAACATGCGTACGGAAGGGGAGCCGCAAGAAAAAAATCTCAAGATTCTCAGTAAAGACAAGCAGATTTGGTCTATCGGAGATATCGTTTTTTTAAAAATGAAAACTTTCGATGTCAATGTGGGAGATCTGATAAAAATGCACAATCAGTTTGATCGCCGTATCGATTACTACACGCAAAATGGTGTTTTAAAAGTGGTGTCGGTATCACCGCCTTATGCCACGGCTGTCGTGTTGCATTCCAATTCGGCCATCGATCAAATGTCCATTTCGTCGCCACAAAAATCCGAAAAAGACTCCTGGTTCTAATCAACTGTAATTTATGGCCGTTCTTACCGGCATAAATGATGAACGTCCCTGGTGAATGGATGACGTTTATCATGCAGCACTCTGTTCCTTTTTTAATCTATCCCTAGATACATTTCTTCAATATCGCGGAGCTCTTCCCGGCGATCTCTGGCTGGCGCTCCAGGATCGATATCGTTGGACTCGTGAGCAGCGCGATCTTCAACAAAGTCAATTTCACAGCGAATTTAAGAGTGTCATGCCTCAGGATGTGATTTTTTGGGGTCACGAAGATTATCCAAAAGGCTTTGAGCGGTTGCACACTCCGCCGTTGTTTTTGCATTACCACGGACAACGGCGAATCCTCCAGCAACAGAATGTAGCCGTGATTGGCAGTCGCAATATGGCGCCCGTATTTAGTCAATGGATGGATCATGAGTTTGGACTTTTCATAAGACATTTTAGTGGAGCCGTAATCAGTGGTGGCGCATGGGGCGTGGATCAGCAAGCCTCTCGGGTGGCCTTGCGACATCATCATGACACTTTGATTGTGGTGCCCAGCGGATTGAACGCTCTCTATCCGACGCTGTTAAAATCCTGGTGGAGCGACCCCAAAGTGTCATTTTTGACGGAGTACCTTCCAGATCAGTGCATGCGCAAGCATCACTTTCTTAAGAGAAATCGACTTGTCGCCGCATTAACAAATCATTTGTTAGTTGTTCAATGCGCGGAGAAAAGTGGCACAATGATCACGGTGAAACATGCTCTCGATGTGGCCACACAAGTGGCAACCTTACCAGATTTTCCAGGACACTATGAATCTTCGGGAAACATAAAGTTATTAAAAGAAGGGGCCTTTTTTATCGCCAATCATCGCGATCTTGTGGATTTTGTAAGTTCCACTTAGCACTATGTCAAAAGGAGGAATCGCTCTAAGCTTCGCCGGCGTGTTTTCTCCACGACCAGATGGTCACGGCGAGAAAAATGGCATTGGGAATCCAAATGAGCACAGCCGGCGGCGCCAGCATTTTTTTGGCGAGCGTTGTTGCGACCACATATAGAACCCAGTACGAAATAATACAAATCACACTGATGATAAAACCCGACGAGGCGCTGGATCGACGATTGGTCTGCGAGCCCAATGAAGCGCCGAGAAAACCAAAAAGCAAACAAGACAGAGCGATAGCCCAGCGGCCATGATATTCCGACGAAAACTCCACGCGCTGGCGATCTGTCAGCTCTTTATTTTCCAACAAGAAGGAGAGTTGCGGCAAGGTGAGTGCGTCGGTGTCCTTTTCGTCGCTGATGATCGACACCGGCGAAGAAATATTCAGTTGGTAAGTGTCAAATTTCACTTTGGTATGCGAAGCCTCACCAAGCTTATAAATATTGCCATCTTTTAAAAGAATTCGCGCCGATTGGTTTGCGGTGTTGGATTCGGTGAAAATTTCTCCGTGTTTGGCGATAATCGCCACCGGACTTTTTTTATTTCGTCGATCGTAGATAAAAAGATCGTAGAGAATTTTTTTCTCTTTATCGATTTGATTGGTATACAGAACAAGATCAAAAAAACTTTCCGAAAAGGTTCCCTCTTGAATTGTACTTATGATTTTTTGATTGCCAATTTGTGAGATGAGAGAGTCCACACGCAAGCGCGCCCGAGGTCCCATCTCGAAGAGGTTTTGCGCTGATATAACACTGATCACCAACGAAAAGACGATGGCCGGCAGTGCGAGGGTCCAGTGGGAATAGCCCAGGGCTTTAAAAGCGACGATTTCGGAGTCAGAACTCAAGCGGGAATAGGTGAGTAACACTGAAAACAATAAACTCATCGGTAAAATGATGGGTAAAAAGCCCACGGAGATATTGAGAAGGAGTTGCATCACACGGGACATATCCACATTGTGAATCAGAATCATCTCGGTGAGTTTGAGAAATTGAAACATCAGAATAATAAAAATAAAGACAGTAATTCCCAGTAAAAAGGTGGGGAGAATCTGGCTTAGAATGTAGATAAAGGAAATGTTCTTTCTCATGAGTTACTCAAAAGTATCATTGTCAGCATTACGCGTCAAATAGCTTAGATATTGTTCTCCGCAGAGCAAAGGGAGACAATCTGACAATGCGTAACATTCTTCTTATTTTGGAAAACCAGCTCGAGTTTGATCTTACGAAAACGGTCTTACAAAAATTGGGTTTTCAAGTCGTGTGGCTACAAAAAGGCGATAATTCGCGTGAGAAGCTGAGCAAGAACTTCCCCGAATTGGTGATTACGTCTGTTCTCGGTTCGGATGCTGACTTTTTAAGTGAATTTATTAAGGTGCGACAGGCGCGAGGGACTCCGAAGTTCATTTGGGTGGGGGCCGCCTCTCGTCTCGATAAGTTGACCACCGTACAGCGACAATTGATTGATGCCAACCTTCCCACACCGATTCAGCCCGATGTTTTGATTCAGTCGGTGTGCCGTTTGTTTCAGTTGGATGAGGCTGAATATTTACAAACCTACCGTAAACTTTTAATGGGTCACTCAACAACATCGAGCAAAACGGCGTCGGCATCCACAGCACCAGCAGCAAAACACACCTTTGTGAAAGGCATAGCTGATCCTTTTGAAGATTCCGCGCGCACGAGCAAGTATAAAGATCTCGCCAAAAAAATTGAGCCTCAAGATAAAGTGTTTTCTATGCGTGAATTGGATAAGTCTCTGCGCGAGGATCCAGGCGGAAATACGACCGATCTCTTGCAAAAGAAGCGAGCCTTTGTCAAAGCTCTGTTAAAAAAATAGATTCTGATTACTTCTTTTTACGATTAAAAAAGAGACCGACGACGTCTTTGAGATCGGCATTCAGGATGTTGGGATTAGCCCCTTTTTTCTCATCTTTTGTTAAAGCCGTGAGCTCTCGGCGAGCCGGCATAAAATTGGGATCTTTACTGAGAGCATTCTTAAAAAAAGTACCGGCTTTGTCATTTTCATTCGCATTTAAATGGAGGAGACCACGTACATACAAATAAATAGTGGTTTCTTTTTCATCTTGAGGAAGACTTTGTAAGGTTCTGGTAATTTGAGCGACAGGGGTTTGTTTTGTCTTTACATGCAACCAACCTTGCAAAAGCTTAAGGCGGGGCGAGTAGGGAGCTAGCGTGTTTGCATCGGAAAGAATGCGTTCCGCTTCTGTAAAATCGCCGCGCGAGAGGGTGGTGATGGCACGATCGAAAAAAAGATCTGCTTTTTGTAGATTCTCTTTTCTTTGGCTTTCTAGTTTTTTTAAGTAGAGCTCACGCTTTTCAGGGGTTTTAATCTGATTATAAGCTTCTTGAATTTTTTCATAGACCAAAAGTGACAGTGTGCGTACTTCCTGAGGCGCATTGATCAGACGATCAGGGTGGAGGTTTTGCGACATCTCTTGGTAGGAACGCTTCATGTCTTGTTCACTGGACTTATCGGTAAGTCCTAAACGTTCAAAAGCATTTTGTTGCTCAAGGCTTGTTTGCAGTTTACGTAGACGCTCTTTTTGTGAATCGTAGTTGATTTCCGCTTGCTCATCGCCAAGGTAAAATTCGCGGAATACGAGCATAACATGTAACAGTCGATAATTTTCATCATCAGTCAATTTATTTTCAGCTAAGAAATCTGTCGCAGATTGATTTTTCATCATAATGGAGACGGCATTTTTATTGGCGGCGACGATAGGTAAAAACTGTGTTTTATTGTGACTCATGCTCATTTTACGAATCTGTGTTCCCATTTGGCTGAGATAAAAGGCTTTGAGCCAATTGACATCCGTATTGATGGTATAGTTGTAAATTTGATTCTCTATCTCAGAATATTCAAAGCGCAATTTTTTCTGTTCGCTGCGATTGAGAGAAAACTTTACATGGACAGAGTCATTGACAAAAAATCGCGACAATTGTTGAAAGAAGAAATCTTTTTCAACTTGCACACAGGCATGCGGGCTGACCAAGTTGAGTTCTAAAAGTCGCAAAGGGCTGACCTCGGAAGGGGTGATAGAATCTAAATCTTCGGGAAGCATCCAGCCACCGCCGATAAGGGATGTCTTGAGTTTTTGTGGTGTGGTATTTGTTGGGTCTGCAGAAATTTGCAGATCATGAAAATAGAGTTCCAAGTTTTCTTGGCCATACGATAAACGCATGTGGCCCAGGCATTTATAGGCCATCAGTGCGTTAAAAACAAAAGGCAGCTCGTTGCCATTAATGATGGGATTGCTGCTGAGAATGTTGAGGATCAGGCCTTGACTCAAATGTTCCTGAGAAAAGAGCCCTTTGATGGATTTTGTTTTGAGACTGATCTCGCTGGTGACATCTTTAAAAGAGTCTTTAATCATTTGAATCAAATCGTCGGCATTAAAAGGTTTGATAAGGAAAGATTGGGCGCCCGTTTTTTTAAGCGCATTGACCGAAAAATTTTTATCTTTGTAAATACCACTCATGAGATACAAAACGATAGAATCGCCGGCCGCCTCTTTGATTTTGAGAGCGAGATCAATTCCATTCATCTGAGGGAGCATGCAATCAACAAGAGCGACATCAAAATTATGGGTTTTGATTAAAGAAAGGGCGGTTTGCGGTTTTTCAGCAGTGACGCACTCAAAGCCTTCTTCTGTGAGGATTCTTTGCAGCGATTCAGCGAATTTTTTATCATCCTCTACGAGGAGAACTTTGATCTTTTTATCCATAAGCAAGGTATCGGAAACAATGGTGTTTTTGTTTAGTCTTAAGGGTCAATTTCGAAGCTTTCAGACGCAAGGCGAAACACATGACAGACTTTGGTCCATTGGCTAGATTGGGTACTCGAACTTGATCTTATTTAATAGGTACTCATATTCCCCAAAGGAGGTGCGTGTGGCACAAAATATTATGAATTCGAGTGATGCGACGTTTGATACAGATGTACTGAAGTCCAGTGTTCCTGTCCTTGTGGATTTTTGGGCAGAGTGGTGTGGCCCCTGTCGCGCATTAGCTCCAAAACTTGAAGAACTCGCCCTTGAGTTCGATGCCAAGATGAAAGTTTGCAAAGTAGACATCGACAGCAATCAACAGACGCCGGTCCAGTACAGTGTGCGTGGTGTTCCTACTTTGATGCTTTTTAAAGATGGCAAATTAGTTGACCAACTGGTTGGCAACCACCCCAAAGACAGCATCAAAGCAATGCTTGCGAAGCACGTTTAAAACATGTCTTTGCGATAATACACACTGGAAACCCAGCCCAGTCCCACCATCATGGTGAGACTGCTGGTTCCGCCATAAGAGATCAGGGGCAACGGCACTCCGACAATAGGGAGGAGCCCCGTCACCATGCCGACATTGACGAACACATGCCAGAGAATGAGTGAAAAGATTCCTATGGATAAGAGGGCGCCGTACAGATCTTTGGCGCTAAATGCCGATTGTAGAATAGACAGCAACAGAATGGTGTAAATTCCCAGCGTGAGAAGGCAGCCTAAAAATCCGTGCTCTTCACTGAGAACACAAAAAATAAAATCTGTCTGTTTTTCGGGAAGAAACTCAAGCTGACTTTGCGATCCGTTACGAAAGCCTTTGCCAAAAATCTGTCCACTGCCCACAGCAATCTTGGCCTGGATGCTGTTGTAGCCAGCGCCGCGTGGATCTTTGTTGGGATATAAAAAAGTCATCACCCGGTTTTTTTGATAAGGCTTGAGAGCATACTGCCAGGCCAAGGGGCCCGCCACCAGAGCCACGCACATGGCGGTGATCAAAACATGCCACTTCACACGCATGGTGAGAAGGAGTGAGCCAGAAATTGTTAAAATGAGGAGGGCTGTTCCCAAATCTGGCTGCTTAGCTGTCAAAGCAAAAGGAAGCCCGACCAGAATCATTGGCACTAACAAATCGCGAAAGCCAATGCCATCGCTGGGATTAAACTTGGAAAGATGTTTGGTCAAAACCAAAATCATCGCTAGTTTCATAGTCTCCGACGGTTGGTAACTAAAAAATCCAAGATTGATCCAGCGTTGGGCCCCATAGGAGGTTTTTCCCACATACATCACCGCAATGAGCGCAATAATATTGAGAAAGTAAAAGGCATAAGCGAGGCGCACAAAAATACGATAGTTCACAAAGGTCAGCAGCCAGTAAATTCCCCAACCCACGGCAATCCACATCAGTTGGGAATAAAAAATACCCTTGAGATGTTTAGCAATGTTGGTGGTGGCACTTAACAAATTAAGTAACGAAATGGCATTGAGCGAGAGAATGCAAAATACCATATAGATGTTAAAACGTTTAAAGGCGGAGCTCTGGCCGAGAGGCATGGCAATACTGCGATGAAGCATCAGTGAGCTCCCTTCTTTTTACTTTGTTCCTCAGCTTGGGCCACGGCTTGCGGATGATATTTGCGAGCATAAGCTTCGTAGAAGTCGCGCACTAAAGGCACCGCTTCTTTGGACGCGCAGGAGCCTTCGGTGAGGACGGCCACCGTGATTTCGGGTGACTCAAAAGGACCGTAAGCGACATATAAACCATTGTGACGTTGCTTTTTAGGGCGCGTGTAACAGTTGGAATAAACTTGATCGGCGGAGAAGCCACGAACCTGCGCGGTTCCGGTTTTTCCGGCGATGATAAAACCCGGAATTTTTGCGCCACGAGCGGTTCCGTGCGGTCCGTTGGCGACCAGATAAAGTCCTTTTTGCACAATTTTAAAATTTTCTGGAGAAATATAATAAGGCTGAGTGGCATCGGTCAGGTCGCGCACCAATGTGGGTGAAAATTCTTGCAGTGTCTGATTGTCGGTGTCCGTAATTTTTTTAACAATCATGGGTTTGTAAACCAATCCACCGTTGGCGATGGCCATGTAGGCGACTGCTAATTGCAGTGTGGTGACCGACACAAAACCTTGGCCAATGGCAATGCTCAGGTTTTCACCCTCTTGCCATGGTTCACCGCGATTTTTTTGTTTCCATTCGGAGGTAGGAATTAAACCAGGAATTTCATTCTTTAGATCAATATCCGTACGACTGCCTAATCCCAGAGCTTTGGTATAAAGAGCGATCTTATCTACACCTGTTGCCAAGCCTTGTTTGTAAAAAAACACATTGCTCGACAATTCAATGGCTTGTGTGACGGTGACATAACCTTGGCCGGTTTTGGTGTGATCGTGATAAGGGCGATTGCCGAACATAAAAACCGGCGGCGCATGCACCAGCGTGTTCTCCTTGATGTTTCCATCTTGTAAACTGGAGAGAGCGACAAAAGGCTTAAATGTCGAACCGGGAGAGTGATGATCTTGAATGGCTTTATTGCGCAGAGGCTTATCGGGATTGTTAATGAGCTTAGACCATACATCACTGGTGATTCCGCGAGAGAACAGCCCTGGGTCAAACGACGGATTGTTATAGAGAGCGAGGATTTCGCCTTGCTTATTGATGGCAATCAATGCGCCGGTTTGATTGTGTTTAAGAAAAGTGGCTTGTGCTGCGAGCTGGAGATCGAGATCCAGCGTGGTTTCGATGCTTTGTCCTGCTTTGGGAGGTAAATCTTCAATGTGACCTAAAAATTTAAGAGATTCTCCTAAGGCTTCGCGTCCTTTGGCATCCACTTTCACGTAGGAGATCCCTGTGACGCCGCGAACAGAATCATCAAAACGATCTTCAAGCCCACTTTTTCCAATCACATCGCCTTGCTGAACAATACGATTTCCTCTTTCGCGCAGACGCGGGAGTTCAGTATCGGAGATTTCACTGATATAGCCGATCACATGGGCAAACGCATCGTGATGTGGGTACTCGCGAAAAATCAGTTCTTCGATATCAACACCTGGGAACTCAATTTTAAGAAGCTCGAGCTGATTGATCTCAGTGCGCGAGAGGAAGTTTTTAATAGTGACGGGGCGGAAGGCGCCATTGATGCGGGATTCTTTTTTAAATCGAGCCATCAGATCTTCGGGTGGGACTTTGATGATTTTGCCAATCTCTCGAGCGAGGGGCTCCAAGTCTTTGATAAACTGGGGTGACAGAGTGAGAGCAAAGTTGGGAAGATTTTCAGCGAGGATGCGATGATCGCGGTCGTAAATTATTCCCCGTGGCGGCTGCACACGAATTTCTTTTAAAAGGTTTTTTTCCGAGAAGGCATAGAGTGCGCTTCCTTGGATGACTTGGAGGACGATAAGGCGAACTAATAAAAGAAAAAACAGAAATCCCAAACCGCCGTAGAGGATCGTGGCACGACTTTGCAGCTCTCTTAACGCGGGTTCTTCATAGGAGATATGGATCTTCATAATTCAAGGACCAAATCATCAAAGGAGTTGTTGGGATTAAAGGTGCGATCAATACGACGACAGAGCATGAGCAGTGCTGGAATAATCGTAAGCGAAAGAAGCAGTGAGAGGAAGTGGCCTAACCAGTCGAAAGAAAAAGGCAATGAAGTCATCCACAACATGAGAGCATAGGTGAGCGGAAACGTGACATTCGCCACAGAGCTTAGCAGCACCAGATCGAAAATGCTCAAAGTCGAAAAACGGCTTTGTAAAAAATGAATAATATAATAGGTCAGCACTAGCGAGAGAAATGTGGACATCGCCGAAGCGACGGTACAAGTGAGAAGAAGGAGATAGATCCCCATAAACCATAAGATGCGCGGTTTTTTTTCACGATTGAGCATTAAGTAGACAAAAAGAGGAATCCACAAATTGGGGCAGGGAAGCCAACCCAAAAGCCCAAACCACACCGTCGTTTGCGCGAGCAGTGCCGAGATAATTAAAAACAAAAAACTTAAAAACATGAGGAGTTGGCTGGGCATGAGGAGCGAAAGAATCCTCATTTTTTCGCCTTTAGGACAATCACTTCATCCAGTTTTTTAGGATCTACCGACGGTTTGACGATGGCGGTGTGACCTACACCAAAGGGACTGACCTGGACACGCACGATATTACCCACGGGATAACCAATAGGAAACATACGCTGATCGTCGCTGGTGACGACCACATCGCCCGCGGCCATATCTTGCGGACGGTCGATAAATTTTAAGAGCGACTCGCTTTTGGATTGGCCAGAGATAATTCCGCGACCGCGTGTGCGCTGAATGGTGGAATCAATACTGATTAAACGATCGGTGACAAGAAGCAAGCGGGCACTATGATCTTGCACGTCCACCACATAACCCACCACGCCATCGCCGGTAATAACACCACTCAGTTTTTCGATGCCGTCTTCGGAGCCCTTGGAGATGGTCAGCGAATAATGATCGGTAAACAGATCTTTGGCGGTCACTTTGGCTACGACAAATTCAAATTGGGGGTGGGCTTCGTGCAGTTTGAAAATTTCTTTGAGTCGCGTATTTTCCGAGCGAACTTCTTCCATGACTAAAAGTTGCGCCTTGAGGGTCTGATTTTCAATTTGCGTTTGCAGCATCTTCTCTTTGAGGGAGAGCAGATCAAGATACTGACGGGTGGTTGTGCCTATCATATCAGCAGCTTTGTTATAGCTCGGTTGCAAAGCAGCAGTGAGAAAAGTGGGGGCAATAGGCAAAGCGGAGGGTTCCGCTGCCTGTTGCAGTGTATAAATCACTCCACACACAGCAAAAAAGGCCGCAATTGAAAAAACTTTCTGAAAATCGAGTCGAAAAAACTGCATATCAACAAAGAGGATAACAAAAAGTCGCTGTAGATCAAGAATTCTCCTTGAAAAAAAGAGGGAAAAATTTTGTAATGCACCCTCAGTAACTAAGGAGATGTCATGTTTGAGGCCATTTATAAAAAAAGAAAAAATCCTCTCTTCAATATTGCAGGATGGGGACTTTTGATTCTTGTGGTCGTTATTTTTATGTTTGTTGGTTATTCTCCAGATGTAGATATGTTGGGCTCAGCATCCTCGGTTGCACAAGTGAACGGCAAAGTGATCAGTTTTAGCGAGTTTTCGCGCTATCTCGATCGTGTGCAAGAAAATCGTGGTGCTGCAAAAATGTCCAACGAAGAGCGCAATCGTCTCAATCAAGAAGTGGTGGACAGCCTGGTGAACCGCACTTTGATTTTACAAGCGGCCAAAGAACAAGGTGTTGTGGTAGGCCAAGAAGAAGTTCGCGATTTTCTAAAACAGATTCCCCAATTCCAAGAAAATGGCGTCTTTTCACTCTTGCGCTATAAAGAAATCCTGCGCATGCAACGTCTCACAGAAGCGCGTTTTGAAGAGCAAATCATCGAAGATCTAATTGTGCAAAAGATGAATCAATTTTACCAAATCAGCACAGAAGATAGTTCGCTGATTGATGACCAAGAAAAGGCCATTAACGAAGTGAAATTGAACATCGACTTTATCAAAAAATCACAACCCGAGCTGGTGGTAGATATGACCATCACCCCGCAGGATGTGGATGCGTATCTCAGCGCGAACGGCAAAAAAGTGCAGCAGTTTTATGATCAAAATAAAGGCTCTTTTATGCAAAAAGACTCGGTCAAAGCGCAGCATATTTTGATCAAGGTTGATGAAAAGATCGATGACAACAAAGCGCTCGCCACCATTACTGAGATTGCAGGGCAGGCCACTCCACAAAATTTTGCCGAATTGGCAAAAAAATGGAGTCAAGATCCAGGTTCAAAAGATCGCGGTGGTGATCTCGGCTTTTTTGAAAAAGGTCGTATGGTGAAAGAGTTTGATGAGATGGCCTTTTCTTTGCCCCCTGGTCAGATTTCTAAGCCAGTGAAAACCTCGTTTGGTTATCACATCATTCTCGTCAACGATAAGAAACCAGCGTCTACACCCTCCTTTGATGATGTGAAAAAGCAAATCGCTACGGATCTCGTGAAACAAGAGAAAAAGACGGACGTGGTGAAGTCGATCAATGAAAAGTTAAAAGCTGGTCAAGCGGATGCCTTGGTGGCGCAAAAAGGTTGGAAGTGGGAAGAGACAGGCGTTTTTGGTTTAGGAGATATGATGATTCCTAAACTGGGCGACAATAATGAAGTGTTGTCAGCCGCGCTGACACTCACTGCTGCGAACCCTGTGTATGGACAAGTCATCGAAAAAGATGGTTCCTATTACATCATCAAACGCAAAGACATGTCTGCGAAACAAACTGTTGCGCAGAAGAAAGAGACCAATATGGACTTTTTCAAACAGATTTTTGCTCGCCAAAAATCCTTTGAAATGTTCCAAGGGTGGATGGAGCAGTTGCGCAAAACAGCTTCCATTAAAATTAACCAAAAAGTGATCAATCAGTAATCACAAATAGGGCTTTGTCAGACTCAAAATCGAACACTTTTTTGAGTTTTTTGACAAAGTCTTTTTTCATAGTTGAGCCAAGTTGAGACACTCGGTATCTCACTCGGAGAACTTGTCATTTATTTTACGTAACCCCTCGTTTTTTTATACTTTTGTCCGATAGGGATAAAGGCCATACACAAGGGGAGCTCACGTGTATTTTACTAAATCGCTACCATTCATACTTCTCGCGTTGGTGACTCATTCGGCGTGGGCACAGGAATATGTTCCTGGCGAAGTGATTGTGAAGTTTAAAAAAGAACAACAGGGTAAAGCCAATTTCAGTAGCAAAGCTCTCAATTTTAGCATGAAAGTTAAAAAATCATGGTCAGTGCTCAATATGCATCAGCTGCAAGCCAAAGTCGGCCAAGAAAATGTTGAGCAGTTGGTAAAGCAGCTGCAAGCGGATCCCAATGTAGAGTACGCTGAGCCCAATTATATTTTCCACAAACAAAGTGTGGGCATCGAAAGCGCACGGTTTGATAAGAGCCAAGCTGTGCAAGGATTTTCATCTCCAGTCAACACCAGTTTTACTACGAACTATTACCAATCGGATGCCGATATTCAGACAGAAGAAGCCTGGGCGGATTTATCGGCCTCATCTTCGGTGATGCCTGTGGTGGCGGTGATCGATACCGGTATAGATTACAATCACGAAGTCTTTGCTTCTACCGGTGCGGTGTGGAGTAATCCGGGTGAAATCGCCTCCAATGGTATCGATGACGATCATAACGGCTATATAGATGATGTGCGCGGTTGGAACTTTGTGGCTAACAATAATAATCCTATGGACGATGAAGACCATGGAACGCACGTTTCGGGAATTATCTTTGGCCTTTCTCAAGATATTTTTGCCAGTACACTCACGCCGGCCAAAGTGAAAATCATGCCGCTCAAATTTTTGGATAACACGGGCAGTGGAGCTACATCTGATGCCGTGGAAGCGATCTATTATGCTATCGAAAATGGCGCTTCTGTGATCAATGCATCTTGGGGTGGCGGAAGCTACAGTGCAGCCCTTCGCGATGCCATCATCGAAGCTTACAACAATCGAGTGACCTTTGTGGCGGCTGCTGGAAATGCCAGCAACAATAACGACTCTAGTCCGACCTATCCGGCGAACTATTCTATTGGAAATTTAATTTCCATTGCGGCGACCAACGACAGTGACACTGTGGCGGGATTTTCAAACTTCGGTAAAAATACGGTGCACATTGCCAGCCCAGGAGTGAGCATATTAAGCACTCTGCCCAACGATTCTTATGCTTACGCTTCAGGAACAAGTATGGCGGCCCCTTTGGTGGCCGGTATCGTCGCTCTGATGGAGCGCGAAGCACAAACACAAATCAATGGTTATCAAGCGGCGCAAATTCTCTTCGGTCAGGGGGATGCGAATGTGGGCAACGTGAATGGCAAGGTGAATACCAATTCCCGCGTGAATGTTTACAAATCAGTGCACTATGCAAAAACCAACACCATCAGTGCCACACAGCCGGATGAGGCCACGTATACAACGCGTGGTCTGGCCTCGGACAGCGGTGGTGCCGCCGGTGGTTGTGGATTGGTTAAAAGCCTGAGCAGCAGTTCAGCAGGTGGTACAGATAATCTCGGTCGCATGCTTTTGATGATGATCGTCCTCAGTCCCTTTGCTGTGGCGTTTGTTCTCAAGAGACGTCGTAAGAAGGAAGATGAGCGTCGAACTCACCATCGTTACAACATACAGTCAGAAGTTCGTATTAGTATGGGTGACAAAGAGCTGGTCGGTTCCGTGAGCTCGATTTCTCTGGGTGGTGTAAAAATTGATACCGAAGCTCTTCTCGAAAAGGGCGGCATCGTCGAGATGAATATTATGAGTCCGGATGGCAAAGAGCGCGTGCAAGTCCTCGGGAAAGTTGTGTGGAGCCAAGAACGCAAGTCTTACGGAGTGCAGTTCTGTGATATGGCCGAAACGCAGACATCCTCGATCAGTTCATGGACACGTAAACTTGTGCGGTCATCATAAGCTGAAAAAACGTCTATCGGGGTGCGATAAGCCCCCGGTTTCTTGCCCCCACGCATAGAGTCGAATACAGTGACCTCTTTAGGAGGTCACTATGTTCTTGATTGGTTTTTTATCGTTCTTTATCGCTACTGCTCAGCAGCCCGCCAAATGTACCTATTCTTATAAACCAGACTCATTGGTGATTGAATGGACCGCCTATAAGTTCACAGAGAAAAAAGGCGTAAAAGCATCATTTTCGCCTGCATCCTTTAAATTAAATGCCCCAGCTTCGGCCAACAGCCTTGTCGAACTCTTTACGCAAACGTCTATTGAGATCGACCCGCTCGGTGTAGATTCAGGCGATTCCGGTCGCGATGAAAATTTACGTAAATCTTTTTTTAAAAAAATGATCGGTGGAAAAATCAAAGGCACTGTGGTGGCGTTTGATCCGGCGATTAGCAAAATCAAAATAGAAATGAACGGACAGAATCGTGTCGTGCCTTTCCGCATGAAAATCGAAGGCAACAAATACTCGGCCGAAACCGACATCGACATCCTCGATTTTAAAATGCAAAAACCTCTCGAGGCCTTAAATAAGACTTGTTATGATCTGCATAAAGGTCCCGATGGAAAATCAAAAACCTGGTCACAGGTTTCATTGAATTTATCCACCGAAGTCGTCGAGAATTGCACAAAATAAGTTTTGAAGGGGAGAGAGTATGGCTATTAAACAACTGACCGAAGAACAAATCCGCGATTGGACTCTTGAACAAAAAGACAAGTGGTGGTTGGAAAATGTCTACCGCGGAAATATGCCCCAGCTGACGGTGCGTTCGGCGATCACCGGAGCTTTGCTCGGTATGATTTTAAGTCTGACCAATCTTTATATTGGGATTCGTACAGGGTGGACATTGGGTGTGGGGATCACTTCGGTGATCGTTTCTTTTGCCGTATTTAAAATGCTGTCCAAAGCCAATATTGCTAAAGATATGACTCTCCTTGAGAACAATGCCATGCAATCCATTGCCACCAGTGCGGGTTATATGACAGCGCCTCTGATGGCTTCTATTTCGGGCTATATGATGGTGTCGGGAACCATTCCGCCCATGTGGCAAGTGTATTGTTGGTGCGTGGCTTTGGGGTTGCTGGGCGTTCTCTATGCGTTCCCTCTGAAAAAACGTTCTATTAACGACGAGCAATTGCCCTTCCCGGAAGGTTACGCTTCGGGTGTGGTGATGGATAATCTTCACAATTCAGATGCTAAAGTAGGACTTTTGCGCGCCAAATTTTTAGCGTGCGGTGCAGGTGTATCCGCGTTGATCGAATTTTTGCGTAGCGAAGCTGTGCTGGCTAAAATCGGCGTGCCGTTTTTGGCCATCCCTCATTACTGGGATGAATTTATTTATAAGTTCTATACACCGACCATCTTAGGCACACCGATGAAGGATCTCCTTCTTCGTTACGATTCGTCTATCGTGATGATGGGAACAGGAATGCTGATGTCCATGCGTGTGGCGATGTCCATGCTGATCGGTGGTATTATCAATTACGGAATTCTTGCGCCAATCATGATTCAAAAAGGCATTATTCCGGCCGCAGGAGGATTTCGTAATATCTCTTTATGGGCGTTATGGGGTGGAGCTGCATTAATGACGACGGCCTCTCTCTATTCCTTTTTCTTTTCTGAATCCACCAAACAAAGTGTGAGAGAATTATTTAAAAAGAAAGCGACAAAAACTGTAAAAAAGAAAGATATTCTTGCCGACATCGAATTACCGTCGCGAGTTTCTTTGATTGGAATTCCCATCATGGCTTTGGTCATTTCTTGGATGGGGCATACTTTTTTTGCTGTGGATTATTGGCTGGGACTTGTCTCCGTGCCTTTGGTTTTTGTATTGAGTATCATGGCGGTGAAATCTACGGGTCTTACGGCCATTACGCCGGGTGGTGCGCTGGCTAAAATCACTCAGGTATTCTTTAGTTTTCTCGCTCCTGGAAATATGAATGTGAGTCTTATCACAGCCGGTATCACCTCAGAAGTTTCCCTCAACGCGAGTAATCTTTTAATGGATATTAAACCAGGCTACATGTTGGGAGCTAAGCCTCGCCAGCAAGCCGTGGGACACGTGATTGGGATATTTGCTGGAGGCTTGGTCGCCGTGCCGGTGTTTTACATGCTTTTTCACGGGGACATCAATGTGTTTGGTACTGAGCAGTTTCCGATGCCGAGTGCTCTGGTGTGGAAAGCTGTCGCCGAAGTTTTATCGAAGGGAATTTCAGCCCTGCATATCTCAGCGCAATGGGCTATTTTGGTGGGCGCAGTCTTAGGTGTGGTTCTTGAGATGATGGTTAAAAGATCCAATGGAAAATTCCCTCTGTCACCTGTGGGCCTGGGGTTGCCGTTTGTGATTCCATTTACTGATGTTTTTTTGATGTTTATGGGCGCTTTTGTATTCTGGTTATTAGAAAGAAAATCAAAAAGTCTGCGCAGTGAGTTTTATGAAAATGTGATCGACAACAAAGAGTCCATCGGCGCAGGCATTATTGCCGGCGGATCGATCATCGGCATTATTCTTTTGATTATTGAAACAGCGACGTGAAGAGGCGCTGCGCTAACAACGACGTAAGAAACGACGCAAAAGCGTCAACAAAATAGGAGGCTTCAATGAAGCTGGTTCTTTTTGCAGGAAGTTTACGCAAAGATTCTCTCAATAAAAAATTAGTGGCAGCGACCCAAAAGCTTTTACCAACTTCGGTGGAGGCCACTGTGGTGGATATTAAAACTTTGAATATTCCTCTCTACGATGGTGATGTTGAGGTGGAGGGAATTCCCGAAGGTGTGCAGCTTTTGGCGACACTGATACAAGGCGCGCAGGGCGTGGTCATTTCTTCCCCCGAGTACAATGGCTCGATTTCGAGTCCGTTGAAAAATACCATTGATTGGTTGTCGCGACTCAAACCTGTTCCTCTCGAGCAAAAGCCTGTGCTTCTCTTGGCCGCGAGTCCTGGAGGTTTGGGTGGCGTGCGAGGGTTGTTGCACGGAAAAGTTCCACTCGAGGTGGTGGGTTCCTATGTTTATCCGCAGACATTTGGTTTAGCAAAAGCCCACGAAGCTTTCACGGCAGAAGGAACATTCGTGGATTCTAAAAATGCGGAAAGAATAAAAGCACTGACGGCGGCCTTTGTACAGTATTGTCAAAAATTGAGTTAGGAGTTTTATGAGTATTTACGGTTACACGGCCAAATCCATTCGCGAGGGTGACGTATCGCTCGAACGATATCGCGGAAAAGTTTTGTTGATTGTGAACACAGCCTCACAATGTGGATTTACCAATCAGTACGCTGATCTCGAAAAACTGCACGAAGAGTTTGGCGATAAAGGTTTAGTGATCTTGGGTTTTCCGTGCAATCAATTTGGTCAACAGGAACCAGGTGATGAGGCGGCTATTGAGCAATTTTGCACGACATCTTTTGGGATTAAGTTTCCTATGTTCGCTAAAGTGGAGGTCAACGGTGAAAATGCTCATCCACTGTATCAATTTCTCAAAAGCCAAGCTCCGGGTTTTTTAGGAACAAAAAATATCAAATGGAATTTCACAAAATTTTTAGTGTCATCCAATGGCACAAAAATCCAACGTTTTGCACCTACAACAACGCCCGCCAAGTTGCGCGAGCGCATTCTGGAATTACTTAAAACCTAATCGGGTGCCCATCGACGCGAAATTGAAACAAGAAGTAAGGAGGCACACAAACTCCTGCATCTTGATCTTTAGAGTTGAGGGGTTCGGCACAAATATAATCATCGCGACAAGGGTTGCGTCGACTGCAGCCTCTTAAACCCACTCCTGTTGAGTATTCATCAATGCAATCTTTAAAACTTTGTTTGGGATCAGTGAGGCATGCATTAAACCCACTTTTGGCAGCAGGCAAAGCGCCACAGAGAGCTTCAGGGTGGCGAGACATCACAGTGGGATCACACGTTTTCGTACGAATAGATCCGCCAGGGAAGCCACCCGTCTTGCTTCCCGATTGTGCGCTTTGAGGAGAGTTTACGTAGTCTTTGTCGTTGGGAAGCGAAAATGTTTGTTGGCGATTGTAGGCATCTGAATACCATGTACGTCCGGTCAGAGTGATTCGTCCTGTTTCTGTAGGGTCGCCGATTTCTTTCAGAGTTTTTGAAACGCACACACCCATGCCTGGTGCGAGTGGAGATTGGTGAAGTTGCAAGCATTGATATTGTGCTGAGCAGGTCCACTGTTTAAAACTCGGATCATGGCCCACATAACAATGAGCGCCCCAATTGGTGTAGAGCCGACTGTTGGATCCATCGGGTTTCGAAGAAAAACCCGAAGCATAATCCACGGGTTGCTCAAGCGAAATCGCATCGACAATGCGCCGGCGACGTTCTAGATCGGCAAAGAAATGTGCTGAAGCCGGAACAATCACGGCGTTGCCAGGATAGAGTCCAGAAAAACTGCTGTTGTCAGGATTCCATCGGTAAGGATCTTGTCCCATAAAGTGAAAACCACCGATGGCGCGGGTTTGGTGACATCCGGTGCAGCTCATATCAGTGAGGCGACGCTTAAAACCATCTACCGATAAAATATTGCGCGGCGATGGGGGGTGCCACTGAGAAAGTGCTGTTTGAATTTTGTCATCTGAAAGTGTGTTAAAAAGCACATGGTTCTGCGCACGTCCTAAACCACCGGGAGCAATGGAATAAGCGCGAGGCGCTAAAAATGTTTCCGGAATACGCAGAGTTCCCTGATCTAGTTGAGTGAGATTTTGTTGAAGATTTGCAGGGGCGAGAAGCCATGTAAAAAAGGCTTCTGATTTTTGTCGATCCACCTGGTTATCAAGAAGTATGGGAGAGAAGGTTTGTTGTTGAGCGTTCCAACCATAAACCTTGAGTAAATAAACTGCGTGCCCACCAAAGTCAGGACTTACAGCTGCGGCTTTGCGCGAAAGTTGTAAATTGATTTCCAGTTGTTTGATCAAACTTCGATCGCGAAGCTCTGGGCTGAGAGGACCTTCGTCGCTAAAAAGGCTGTCTACGGCTTGGGTTACCGAGAGACCATTGATATTGATGTTTTTCCAACGGCGAGCAATATCGGCACAGGAGAGTGAGGAGTTAGCGGGACGGGCGTTGAGGATAAGGTTCACGGTCATTGGCAGTCGCGAAGAAACACGCTTCGGACCTTGATCACTCGGAAGTTCTACGGAGTAAGCCAATCGATAGATGAGGCGAGTTTCACCACATGTGGCAGAATTTTTATAGCCTTGATCCATGCGATTGACCACGCCGATCAGGGAAAGCACAGCGCGATCTTCTTTAAGAAAGCGAATGTCAAACATGCGATTATGAAAGTTAAGCCCCACACCCGCGGTATCGGAATTGGAGGTGAAGCTCCTTTGAAATAGAGCCAGTTCTGATTCGAGATCTCTTAAAATAGTTTGAAAGACAGGGAGTTCTGCTAAAAACTTATTAGAGAGCTTGGGTGTCGATCGTCCAGTGGGGTCGAGATAATAACCCAGACCGATACCTACACCATTTAAACGTTGTTCCATAGTGCCGAGAACACGTGGGTGGGTGATGGCGAGACCGTCTTCAATTCGTGGCGTAATTTGCGCCCAGGCAGATTCTAAAGTGACAAAAATAGTTAAAAAGAGACACAAAACTTGGAAAAATTTTGCCATAAATGCTCCATATAAATTCTTAGGGCCGAATATATAGCAGGTATGCAAAATGACAACCAAGGAAATGTTAACTTATTGAGCGCGTGGGGTGGGGGATTCCACCGGCGTGGTCGGCGCCTGATTGATGAGGCGAGGCTTATTGATACATTCGAGAATAAACTCTGGGTCCTGTTCCATGGCCACTTTGATTATAGTACGATCGACCTCATCGGAACCACCATAAAAATTGGTAGCGAGATTTTCATCAAAGGTATGAGTTTGTACCGGCAATGTCGATTGCGCGCGCACTCGCGAACAATAATTATCAAAGAAAAGTTCATAATCAAATGCCATGGTGTCATCAGCCCACGCAGCGCCTGGGCAGATAGGTCTCACAAGATTCTTGGCTTCTCGAAAATAGCTATTCAATGTCCCTGGAGCGCTGACCCATTTTGCCTGTATTTCGTCTTTAACATGACTGAGATATTTATTCACAGTGGAATTAAAACAAGCCCCGGCTCCAGCAACGGAAAAAGCAACAATGAGAGCCCAGATGAAAGGGCCAATGGCATGAGCTTCTTCAATCAACAAGGGCCACGGGGTGTTTTTTGTAAAATACTTGCTAAGATCATCTTTGAGATCAATACGCTGGCCATCTAATAAAAAACGAGTGCCGCCCATAGGTACCAATGTCGTGGTTGTTCCGGAAGACTGAAAAACTAAATCTCTTCCTCGCAAGGTCAGCTTGGGAAGTTTTTGTGCTGGCAACGATTGTAGAGTTTTTATAGAAAGCGGAACGTTGCGATTCATTTTTTGATAAGGGAGAGCCGCTTTCGCTAGAGCGTGCGTGTCTTTAAGAGATGAATAAAAAAGAACATAGTCAGATGTAAAAGCGACCTTCTGTGGTGTCGCCAGTGCGATTTGAGTGATTAACAGCTGAACCAAGATAAAGGATACAAATTTGTAAGCCATCGTGAATAGGCTCGCATGGAAGTTTTGTAGTGTCTAGAGTTTATTGTTCGCTAAAGACTTTCAAGTCGCCGGTGGCGAGGAGTTGGCGATTGAGATTTTGATCGACCCAATAGCATTGACCGGAGATAAAAGTGATGGGACCAAAAACTCTCTTGCGTTGCACTTCAGTGCGGATTTCTTGCGGAGCTTGCGGGAGATTGGTGGCAAGAACCTTAAAATCTTTAATGGCCACTAAATAATTTTTTTGCGATGTCGGTGGAGTATTTTGGTTAAGAAGATACACCAAAGAAGTAAAGGCATAACTCTGTGCGATCAATTCAACAAAAGAACTGGGACGAAAAACGCCGTCCGTGCTGTAATATCCATCCGGCTTAAGTTGCGTTAAGGTCGCACCGGCGGCTTCTTCCACGGCCACGACCGAGTCAATCCATACCATCGGTGGGCGATGGGTCAAGTAGGGGTAAAGTTCAGCGCTCGACAGGGGTTTCATACGGTACCTCCATGCAGCTGGCTGTGGAAAATCTGCTGCGCTTCACGGCGATGGATTTTGCCCGACGGATTGGTGGGCAGACTTGCCACTTTTAAAAAGTAGCGATCATCAAACCGCGCTTTGTAGCGAGTCATTAAAGCTTCGAGAATATTTCCGTGCATGGTGGGATCGTATCCTTTTTTTTCTTCAATCAAAAGTCCTAAATCATGACCGAGGCGTGGATGGGGCGTGGCGAGAGCAATCACTCGCAGATCGAGCGTCTTTAATAAAAAGGCCTCGATTTCTTCCAGTAAATATTTTTCGCCGCCGCGGTTCAGAACCAGATCACTGCGCCCTAAAAACGAAAAACTGCCATCGGCATGAAGTTGTAGCTGATCGCGAATAAAAATCTCGCTAGGAAATTCCAACACACCGTTTTGAATAAAAGCCGTGCAAACATTAGGTCCACGAAATAAAAATCCATCCTGAGCTAATTCCATTTGTACCTGGGGAATAGCAAATCCCACATGGCCGTCATTGGCAGGGCAAACTCCCGGCGGCAAGTGGGTCAGCGCTGGCGAAGCCTCGGTACAGCCATAGCCCACCGAAGGTTGATGAATTAAAAGTTGCCGATGAATGTTTTGCCAGAGTGAGGGCGGCACCGGTGCGCCACCGACGATACATGAATAAGAAGGGTGTGGCGAACTCTTGGTTTCTCGTACAAATTTAAGCAAATCAATAAAATGGGTGGGGGTACCAAGAGTGAGAGTGTTTTCGCTCACAGTTTCCAACCACTTTTGATGAAAGGAGGAGGAGTATTTTCCGTCAAGGGTGACAAAGTTCCAGCGGTGAATCAGCGCATTGACGTAACCGAGCAGAAGTCCAAAGGTGTGAAAAGGATGTGGGTAGCAAAAAACAGTTTTGATTCTTGTCACATCAAAAAAAGACAGAACTCCAGCAAGAGAGGCTTCGATGTTTTCCATGGAATACATCACCAGTTTTAAACCTTGTGAACTGGTGCCGCTGGTAAAGAGCCCCAAAATCGGAGTTTGTGGGTAAGGAGGTGTCTGCCGAGGCACCTCGCTCAGGTGTTGTTTTTCCAGCGCAGTCCATTCACCATGGAGAACCAGCTCACCCGCTGGGAGAAGTTGCACAAACGAAAAATCGTTGAGTGACGGTGGGCAAAAAATAAACAATTCGCGCTTCTCCAGCGAGGATGTAAGCAGCGTGGGCAGTTGCGGCGAATGATAGCCCTTATAAAGGTGAACGGAAAATCCGCTCACTTACAAAACACCCTTTTCAAAAAGGAAATTGCGATCATTCCACACATCGCCCGCAACGGCCGAAGTGAAACCTTCGCGCATGTTCTTGCGCTCCAACGTTTGTTTCATCTGCGTCACAAAATTTCCATTGTAAAATAGCATGATCAAATTTTTAAAACGAGCGATCCCTTTACGCACTTGCGCTTCATAATCGGCGCCCAGTCCTTGCTCCGTGATTTTCAAATTCTTTTGCAGAGCTTGAATCAAGGTTTTCGCCGCAAAAAGACTGGATTGCGAACCGACGTGCACGCCGGATGAGAAAATGGGATCTAAAAACGTCGAAGCATCACCCGACATCATCCAACGATCGCCGTAATATTGAGAACAAGTTTGGGAGTAGTTGGCGATGGTCGTAACTTCCATGGTGCGCTCAGCATTTTTCATAATGTTAGTCACTCGCGGACTTTGGCGCAGTTGCGTGTCCAGGTACTCGTTGAGATCCATGCCCGGAGGAACATTGATCGATGAGGCCACCACACCCACCGAGGTTTTTTCACCTTTAAATGGGATAATCCAAGTCCATGAGCGGTTGGGGAGGAGACCCACTGTAATGTCACCTTCATTTTTTCCGCTGTAACGTTGAACACCCACAAAATGCGCAAAGACCGCAAAGTTATTCAGATCTTTGTCGGCCGAACGCAACGCTTGTTTTTTTCCTAAAAAAGCATCGCGCCCGGTGCAATCCAAAACATATTTGGCTTGGTACTGGTCTTTGTTGGTCGTGATGGTTAAATAGTCCGCGTGCTCTTCTACATCTTTTACGCGTTCGGGTTGAAAAACCATAGCGCCACATTCTTTGGCATGATCCAAAAGATCTTTATCAAACTCACTGCGCTCCACTTCAAAAGCCATAGGGATATCTGGGTTAAACCCATTTCCGAAACCAAAATAGATTTCGTCGTCATTGGTATAATCAATAAAGCGTGCACCGTATTTTTCGATAAATTTTCCGGCTGCTAATTTAGGGAAAAACCCAATTTCTTTATAGATGGGCATAGAGGCTGGAAGAAGAGATTCGCCGATATGAAAACGCGGAAAGTTTTCGCGCTCAATCACAGCCACGTTAATTCCATTTTTAGCCAGATGAGAAGCGGCGACACTTCCTGAGGGACCACCACCAATAATAATCACATCAAAGTTTTTCATTTTGTATTCCTTGAATTAAATTAAATGTTTTTAAATGGTTTGTAAGGTTGAGAATGGGTTCTTGCAGAGCTGTATCCTTTTTGCAGAAGGGCACATGCTTGCGAATGACTTCATAAACGTCGCGCAGAGGTGCACTCGTCAGTTGAACACCGCGCAGATCTAAAGCTTGCGCGAGACAAATCAGATGCAGCGTGAGTACTGTGTAGGATTTTTCAATCATCCACTGGCACTGATTAGCGGCACTCATGCCCAAACTCACTTTATCTTGGTTGTGGCTTTCGGCAGATCGAGAAAAAATACTGTTTGCTAAACTGAGTGCGGCAATTTCCGAAGTGATGGCTGAAGCACTCTGATGCAGTCCTTTGAGACCATGATGCAAATGTCGATCACTCGGAGGAAGTCCATCCCAATCGACCAGATTAGAAGGCAGACCACGGTTGGATTTTTCATCCATAATTTGAATCAACTGGCGATCGGCCAAATCGGCCATTTGCACAAGACAGATCTTAAGATAGTCCATGGCGTGCGCAATGTATCCGCCATAAAAATTTCCTCCGTTAGCTAAATCACCTTCGGCAGAAATCAGTGGATTGTCACTGGTGGAGTTGAGTTCGTCTTCTAGCCAACGCTCACACAGCGCCAGGGTTTCTTGCACGGGTCCGAGAATTTGCGGAACACATCGCAAAGAGTATTTATCCTGTACCGGTTGTTCCAACAGATCATTCACACGGGCAATCGTTTGCAACGGTTTATTTTGATAATTTTGTTGTTCGAGAAAAGTAGAAATGGTTTTTGCCACCAGAGCTTGGCCAGAGTGCTGAGCCGCTACGGAATTGACCAGCGGACCAAAGGCTTCTCGGCGTCCGCCCAAGGCGAGACAGGTCCACGTGGAGGCCACCATATGAAGATCGAACAAACGACGGATATGGGAATAGTTAATGCTCGCGGCTCCGACCATAGCCGATGTACCGTTCACCAGAGCCAAACCTTCTTTGGCAAAAAGTGCAATGCCGGTTTGGTTTTGTTGTTTGAGCAAAGGCGCAACGTCGGTGAGTTTTCCTTGCACATAGACCGTACCTTGTCCCTGCAAACACTGCGCGATGGCCGCCAACGGTACTAAGTCACCGCTGGCGCCGAGCGAACCTTCGGAGCGGATGGCGGGAATCCAATTGTTATTGAGATACAAACGCATTTGTTCAAGAAGTTGTGGGCGAATGCCCGAGTAACCTCGACTGAGAGATTTCAGTCGCGCTAATAAAATAGCTCGACACACTTCTTCTGATAAGTAGGGACCCGTGCCGCAAGAAAGATAATTGATTAAATTTTTCTGCAACTCTTCGGATTGATGGGCATGCAGACTGCGCTGACTGCTGTCGCCAAAACCGGTAGTGACGCCATAAAGAGGTGTGTTGTTTTCGATGAGTTGAAGGAGTTGCATGTGCGACGCTTGGGCATTTTCTAAAGTTGTCGGAGAAAAAGACACTTCTGAATCAGTGGAATCGTCGGTCGCAGCAACGGAATAATCAATAAAACTCTTCAACGTTAGTCGTTGATTATCAATGAGTATTTTTTTTCTCATAGACACACCAATCTACTTTCAACACAGGCTGTTCCATTACTTGGAGAACCCAAATTCGACTCACCGGAGTCTTGTTTAAAACATTTTCTGCATACTTTAAAATTTTTGCCTTCTCGTCAACAAAAGAAAAGAGAGGGCCTCGCCACTCCAGAAGCTGTAAAAGGGCCGAGCTCCGTACGTTGGGCAAGGTGTGAACAAACTTCGAAGGGCTGAGAGTTTGACAGAAGGCCCTGTCGGTCACAAAGGAGGTTTGTGGGCTATTGAGGAGGATCAGGTCAGGGGGGGCTGTCAGCTTGCTTTTAGACTCCCAGTAGCTTTGGCAAAGCAGATAGGAAGGAGCGTCGAGCTGGTACCAGCGCTCCACCAAAGAGGCCCACTCAGGAGGCGAGGTGGGTAAAGTTTCTAGCGGATGTTGCCACTGAGTGAGGTTAAACATCAGGGCTCCTTTGCAGGTAAACGCCACCATGGACGCCGCCGAAGCCTAGTGAAGAAACCAAAACAGCAGAAAGGGGCTTTTCCCAGGTTTTTAAAAGATAATTCGAGCGAAAAGTCTCATCCACCGTTTGGGTTTGCGCGAGTGCAAAGGCGCGTCCATGGGTAAGACATTCTTGCGCAGCAATAATATCCAGCGCGCAGCTGACCGCCAAGGTATGGCCAATACTCCACTTCAAAGAGGTGACAGACGGTGGGGGTGCTGATTTTTGGCTATAGATATTTTGAAAAACCGAGTCTTCGGTGACATCGTTGATCACCGTTCCGGTACCATGGGCGATGATCAGCACCGGCAGCGCCTTGTCGCCAATCACCTGGCTCAACGCTGTTTGCAAGCTGCGCCCATGACGATCGGGCCGAGTGGCGGCCACGCCCTCGCAGCAGATTTTTGCCGAAATCATCGATGGACCAGGAATCTTTTTTGACAGCAACAACACCGCCGCCGCTTCTCCCAGTTGTAGCCCAAGCCGCTCTTTATCAAAGGGCTGAGCTTGAGAGCGGGGAGTGAGAGCGTGTAAACTGTGAAAACCGCGAATCACAAACTCACCGATGCTATCACAACTCAACACCAATACATGATCTACCATCTCTAAATTCAACCACTCTTCGGCCATGGTCACGGCGGCGGCAACGGATGAGCAAGCTTCGCTGAGGACCAGCGTTTCCTGCGGCGCCAGTTTCTGCTCTTTGATAAAATCGTGCAGAAGCGGAGTAAGACCATCGACAAAAGAATCTGATTTCCACACAAAATCTTCGGCAAACCCTTTGGTGCTGGTAAAAATAATTCCCATGCGCGCATGAAAATCCTGCGGCGAAATTTTTCCGCACACTTCGCTCCACGCTTCTTGCAGTAGGTGCAAAAGACGCTGCCGATGGGTCAGAGTGACGGGCAGATCCAGGCGCAGATGAATACGATAATCAGGGAGAACATCTGGTTTGTTTTTAAGAAGCTGCAAGGGAATCGGGCATGACGAATTGGCACCGCGTGCGAGCTGATTCCACAGATGCGTGGACGTGGGGCCAGCGGAGGTGGCGGCGCCGTAAGCTACGAGCCACATAGACAGCCCAATAAGGATTTGTTATGAAAGGTGATATGACCACGCAAATCACTATTCCCGCCGATCTTTTTTATTTTGACGGACACTTTCCTCATAACCCGGTACTTCCAGCGGTGGCCATTATAGATCTCAGTGTGGATTTTTTAAAAAGATCGCAAGCCCCACAAAATATGGAACTGCAGGAAGTGGTGGATGCCAAGTTTTCACAACCTGTGCGGCCGAATTCGACCATTAACTTGGAAGTTACACTCATAAACACTACACAAAACTTGTGGCAGGTTGTTTGGAAAGACACAAATAACTTAGATGTTTTCGCTCAATTGCGTATCGGCCTTCGTACTCAATAAAACGTCAGTCACCAGTTTGTAAACATCACCCAGAACTTTGATTTCGGTGAGGCGTTCACCTTCCACTTGGATTTTAAAATTTTCTTCGAGATAAACAAGCATATCGACGGCATCTAAACTATCTAATTGGAGATCTTCTTTTAAACGGGCCTCTGGTTTTAACAGTGCGCTGTCTAATTCGAATCCAGTACAAAGAACGTCGTTGATCTTGGCAACGATCTCTTTTTCGGTCATGGCAAGCACTCCAACTTTAAACAGTTTTAAGGACAAAACTTGTGTTCATACCACCGAAAGCAAAATTGTTACTCATCACCGTCGTAACCTTTTGTTTGAGTGGAGGTCCTTCTTTTAACAACATAGCACCGCCACAAAATGGATCGATTTTGTGCAGGTTTTTTGTAGGGATTATTTCTGCCATTTCCATCATTTTTATGCAAGCAATAGCTTCAAGAGCCCCGCAGGCGGCAAGACTATGTCCCATATGTCCTTTGAGGCTACTGATAGGCACTTGCGAGCCAAAGATGGCGCCAATGGCCTGAGCTTCCTCAATGTCGCCTTGCATAGTGCCGGTGGCGTGGGCATTGACGTAATCCACAGAATGAACCGGTAATTTCGCACGGTTAAGGGCCTCGTTCATGGTGATGAGCATGGCTTCTTTATGACTTTGGCTCATATGACTGCAATCGGCCACATAGGCACCCCCAGCCAGCTCTGCCAGGGCTCGGGTTTTTCTTTTGAGCATATGGTCTTCGGTTTCAAGAACAACTACGCCGGCACCTTCGGAGACCACCAAACCATCGCGCTCTTGATCAAAAGGGCGCGGACTTTGTTGGGGAGTTTCGTTGAACTTTCTCGAGGCGGCAAAAACAATATCAAAAATCGCCGACGTGAGGGGGCTCATCTCATCTGCACCGCCAGCAATCACGCAATCATAGAGTCCGGTTTGCAATAGCTCCCAACCTAAAATCATGGCTTGCGAAGAGGTGGAGCAGGCGGTGCTCGGCGAGAGGTAGGGGCCTTTGAATTGCAAAGCGGCGCCGACGTTGGCAGCCACCGAGTGATTCATGATTTTAAAAAAAGAGGTGGAGACTTGCCCTTCGGGGCCGCCACGATCTTCCATTAACTTAAAGTAAGCTTGCATGGTTTCGGGACTGCCGGTGGTGGATCCTAAAATTAAAAGTGTACGCGAAGAAGGCGTCAGTGTGAGTTGAGCTTGTTGCAGGGCTTGCAAAGTGGCGAGGCTGGCCATTTCCGACATACGGGACATAGTTCTGCGCACTGTGCGCGGGAGACTTTTTACATCGTAAGAATGGGCGGGCGCTCCTAAATGCGCGTGTAAACCATTTAATTTTTGCCACTCAGGATAAAACTGCGATGCGCTACTTTGTCCGCGCAGAGACGCGTAGAGTTCGTCGGGCGTATTGCCGAGAGAGGAGATACATCCCATGCCGGTGACAAAAACTTTCACGAAATTCCTCCTTGGTTCACGACCACAGTTTCGATTTGTGATGGATGATCGGTCTGCTGGGCCATTTGGCTCACGAGTTGTTTAAGGCCAACAATATGTCCAGCGGTGCGCATGCCAGAAATAGCAGAACCGAGCAGGCCAGGGAAGAGGGAGTTTTGGCCAGTGAGTAATAAATTGAGAATTTTTGTGCGCGGTCCAATCGCGCGGGGGCCACTTTGGCTCATGCTGTGGTTCACTCCGTACGCCGAACCTTGGTGCGAGCCATTAAAATGTAAATGACTGAGAGGGGAGGAGGTTTCAAATTTAAATATTTTATCGCAGAAGCCAGGATGACGAGATTCAATGCTGGCCAAAACTTTATCGGCAATGTCTTTTTTGAAACTTTTATATTCTTCGGGCCGTCTGCCATAAGTAGATTCTGCCCATGGTGCAAACCATTCGTAGGGAGCAAGGGCATGAATGTTGACTGGGAAAAATTCGGCGTCGGGCTGTGGGGTGCGGCGTGCGGGTGACATAAAAATAATCAGTTGAGGATCATTCACGTCAGGTAATTGGGGGAACATATCTGGCTGTGTAGAGTTGATAAAAAAGTAATTTTTGTCGTGGCGAAAAGAGCCATCATTTTTAAGAAGTGCATAAATTCCAAAAAAGGACGGACCTTCTTGGAGATTTTGAATACGGCTGCGAAACAGCGGAGTGAGAACTTCGGGGCGATCGACGAGATCAAAAGTATTGCGCGGATGGAGTGACGAGATCACCCATGTGCTGGTGAAAACCTCACCATTGGAGGTGTGGACGGTGGTGATATTTTTCTCACGGGTTTCGAGGCGAATGACTTTGTGTTTAGTTAATATTTCCCCTCCGTATTTTTCAATTTCCTTTTGATAGCGTTGAGCAAGGAGATCACCTCCATGGCGAAACCCATAGGCACCAGTCAGCAGGGTGTCGATGATCACGGAGTGAAAACCAAAACTCACCTCTCGGGGAGAGGCGCCGTGGAGAGCGCAGTAAATGTAAAAAAGTTGCTGAAGATCGGTATCTTTTATCAAAGTTTCCACGACAGAGGCCAACGAACGATCAAAGATTTCGGGCGGAAAATTTTGCGGTGAAAACTCGCTGAGCTGGTATGTGGAAAAATATTGTACTGCGGACTGCACTTTTTGTAACAGCAACTGAATGCCGTCTTTTTCATGCGGAAATTGCGCAATCAATTTTTTTTCAAACGCCGCATAACCTTTCGGCACAGAAAAATGAAAGTGGGGAGTGATAAATTCGTCAAATCCTTCATGGTCGAGAGGGGAATAGTCCTCGGGGTCCCATATTTCTAGATATTTAAGTAAGTTTTGAAAAGCTTCTCCTTGTCCCAGGGAGCCAGCATAGTGTGCGCCGGTATCAAAACGTTCGCCAAAACGGCGGAAGCAGTGCAAATAGCCACCGATTTTAGTGTGTTGTTCTAACAATAAGACCGATTTATTGTTTTTGGCTAAAATAAGACCAGCAGTGAGTGCCGAAATTCCTGATCCTAAAATAATAACATCGACGTGTTTCATGATGGAAAAAGGCCACCGTTAATACTGAGGGTATGCCCCGTGATATAAGAAGCGTCGGGAGAGCATAAAAAAGATACGGCGCCAGCCACTTCTTCAGGTTGGCCCACGCGGCCAAGCGGAATGCGCGCCACCATTTGTTCTAGTTGTGGAATTTTAGTGATCATTTCTGTTTGGATTAAACCGGGGGCCACGGCATTGACACGAACGCCACGAGGTCCCACTTCAAAACTCAGAGTTTTGGTCATAGCAATCAACGCCGCTTTGCTGGCAGCGTAGTTGATTTGTCCGGGATTGCCGGTTTGTCCTGCGAGGGAGGCTACATTGACAATACAACCCGCGCGTTGGCGCAACATGCGTCGAACAGCAAATTTCATCAGATAAAAGGGACCTTCAATGTTGGTGCGCAGAACTCTTTGAAATTGGTCATCTGACATAAGTGCCGCTAAACCATCACTATGAATACCCGCATTGTTGATTAACACTTCAAAACGCGCTTCAGGGATTTGTTTAAAAAGGGTGTCGAGTTTTTCTTCCACACCTGCGGCTTGGGAGACGTCGAGCTGGAAAATTTGGCCCTGTCCACCCAGGGACTCAATCTGCTGAAGAGTGTCCTCAGCGCCTTGTTGGTTCTTTCCGTAGTGGACGATCGTGTAAAAACCATCCTTTGCCAAACGTTTGGCGATGGCTCGTCCTATGCCCGAGGAGCTTCCTGTCACTATGGCGACCCGCTTCAAATCAAACCCCTTGAAATCCTTTAGAAATAACATTTAAAGTGCGACTTTAATAATGAGATGGCTGGTAAATCAACACAATTCTCTTTGAAGATGTTTTATGGTTTGGATGATGTATTTTCTTTTTACCATTGCCGTGTTGGGCTTCGTGCTGGCGTATTGCTTGGCTGTGCCTTTTTATATCCTTTCACGATTTTATAAACCCGCCGTGACGGTCGCTGATTTCATCCTTCAGCGCGGCATCGGGGGGTTGATGAGCCTCCAGCCGTGGTTGCGGTTGGATGTGCAATTGCCCCTTTCCCCTCGCGGAAAACTTTTAATGGCGAACCATCGCTCCCATTTGGATGTATTTTTATTTCTTGCCTATGTGCGCGGCGTGCGTGTGGTGGCTAAAGATACTCTTTTTCGCATTCCTTTTTTGGGGTTTATCATGCGTATGAGTTATCAGATCCCCATCGTACGAGGGAGTGTGGTCTCCTATTTTGAATCATTGAAAACGGTCGAAGAATATTTGCAACGACAAGAAGTGGTTTTGTTATTTCCGGAAATGACTCGTTCCTCATCCACCTTGCAGGAGTTTACGTTGCCGCCGTTTCGCATGGCACAGCAGGCGGGGACAGAAATTCTGCCCATTGTGATCACGGGTACAGAGAAGGCTTGGCCCAAAAACTCTATGAAACTTCATGCGGGACATACAGTGCGCGTGCGTACGTTGCCCGTAATCCACTCTGCTAAATACTCCTCCGCGGAAACCCTCAGTGCCGATGTCCGCCAAGTGATGTTAAGGGAGCTCCAGTGATATTACGTTATGTCGTGGTACTGCCTTGTTATAACAATCCAAAAACCATAGAACATGTGGCGCAGCAGGTTTTAGCGAACACGGCATTTCCTGTTTTGATTGTTGACGATGGCTCAACGGTTCCAGTGAGTGAACTCTTACAAAGCTCTGTCGTTCAAGAGGCGCTGAAGTCGCAACGATTGACCCTTCTTCGCCATGAGAGTAATCGCGGGAAAGGTGTGGCACTCAAGACCGCTTTTCAATGGGCGCTCGAGAATGACAAAACGCATGTGATTTCCATGGACAGCGATGGTCAACATCTTGTCGAGGAAGTGGCTCACTTGGTGCAAGAGTCTCGACAAAATCCGTGGGCGTTGATTATCGGCTCGCGCAAGTTCCAGGAGAACGTGCCCAATGTTTCTAAGTTTGGCAGAACGTTTTCTAATTTTTGGGTCAAATACGAAACAGATTACAAAGCTCTGGATTCGCAAAGTGGTTTTCGCATTTACCCATTATTTTACGTCCAGAATTTAAAGTTGATCACGCGAAAATATGATTTTGAGATCGAAATTTTAATTCGCTTGCTGTGGGCCAAGGTCGAAGTGCGTGAGGTGGAGATTCAAGCTTATTATCCGCCACCTGAAGAACGGGTCAGCCATTTTGATAAATGGTGGGACAATGTGCGCATTTCGGTATTGAATACCATTTTGGTCATGCTCTCCTTGCTGCGCACATCGGCGTCGCCGTGGCGGATGGCTTTGGCTTTTGGGGTAGGCATTTTTATCGGGTGCACCCCCTTTTTTGGGTTTCATGTGTTCATCGCCATGGCTGCCGCAGTCGTTTTTCGTCTGAATTTCTTTTGGTTATTTGTTGGAAGTAATATCAGCGTTCCATGGGTGGCGCCGTTTTTAGTTTCGGGATCGGCGGTGCTAGGTAAACTCTTATTGGGCCCAACGCCTTCTTTTTTTCTTCGTTGGTTGTGTGGATCAATCGTCTTAGGAGTGCTTCTTGGCACGTTAGGAACGGTGAGCATTTATTTTATCAAAAAACGTTTTTTAAAAAAGAAAGAAGCGTGGACGGGGAAAACCCGCGGCGGTTTTATAGGAAATGGTTTTTTAAAAATCATGCTCAGATTTTTTGGTTTGCGAACGGGATACTTTTTTCTCTATTTCATTGTACCGTATTTTTATCTTTTTGCCCCTCGTGGACGTCGCGGTCTCAATCAGTACTGGCAGCAAATGTCGCAGCAGGGGTGGACGCGTCGACAGTTACATATTTTGCAACATTTTTTAACTTTTGGAAAAGTTCTCATGGATCGTATGTATCAGTCGTTCCACGAGACCTTGCAATTTAAAATTTCCACGGCTGGTCCCATCAATATTTACGATGTTGTGGAGTCACAAAAAGGCTGGGTCTTTATCGGTGCCCACGTCGGTGGCTGGGATCTCTCGACCGTTTTTATGCAAAGAAATCCGCAGATGGGACGTTTAGGAAAAGTTCATTTTATCGCCGAGGGACTCACCTTTGAAAAAATGATTCAGTCGCAAAAGCAACTCAAGGTGGATAGTATTCGTGCGAAGGCCAACACAGCAGCGCATACCACGTCTTCATCTTCAGTCTTTTCGTCTTCGTCCACTTCGTTAGGCAACTCATCTGCTAATTCGAGTCTGGTGGTGAAAGACTTTTTAGAAAATAAAAAGCATGTGGGTTTTCTTGTCGATCGCCCGATGGGTTCACAAATTGAATTGGTACGATTTATGGGAAAACTTGCACCTTTTGAGGTGGGCCCTTATCGTATTGCCGCCGCTTGCCGGGCACCGATGATTTTTACATACACGTATAGATTGAATTCGCAGGAATATTTATTTATTTCGTCACAGCCTCGTGAGACGGCACAACACAACGAAATGAAGTATTCCGCCGAAATGGATAGACGCTTACAAATTTTTGCTTGGGCACAAGAATTCGCCCAGGATTTGGAAGGCAAGGTCCGTCAGTTTCCCTATCAGTGGTTTAACTTTTACCCTTTTTGGTCCACATTGCCGCGCTTCGTGCACGACGAAAAAAATAATAACTTAACCCACCATTTATTAGAAGAGTTGAGTAGACCAGAGACACCGGCACCTGTCCCGGGACCTGGATCAACCACCAGCGTTGGTATAAAATAATCCCATTGCTCAGCAGTAAGCAGGCGGCAAGGAAGGACCAGAAAAAGGTTCGCATCATAGCTGCTCCTCGACACGGACAGTGAATTGAGGATTTTTCAGCGTAAAATGCGTGGGGTGAAAATCTTTTGGCGAGACTTTTTGCACAGTAATTTCTAGTTGCCTTGGCCCTTTGTAAACATCCTCCTGAAAGCGCAAAAGTCCCCACTCTGCTTGATCGCGTGGGAAAAGAATAAAGGAACGCAGCACCTCGTAGAGAGCTTCTATTTGGCTCTCGTACTGTTTCAGTTGAAGTAAATGCACAGAGATGTCCAACTTTTCTTGCGGGAAGTTTTCCACCACCTTGGCGGCAGTGATATCCATTGGACCTAAAAGATAAAGTTTTAATTCGTCAGCGTTGAGGGAAAGAATGCCGTTAAAGGACATGGCAGGCAAGTTCAAGGCCTCGACCTTCACAGTGTGTTTATAAGTGCCTACCGGAAAAAGGGAATTCATATGGCGAAACGGTGGGCGGTGCGCACAGCTCAATGGACTTAAGAGAAGGACAAAAAACACAAACTTATAAAGCATGAAGCACCTCTGTTATATAAGTTTGCTCGCGTTTGTAGGCGGGAACAAGTTGTAAAGCCCGTAGAAAATATTTTTTAGCTTGGTCCTTTTGATTTTGCCGACGGGCGAGTTGACCAAGGAGTTCATTGTAGGTCGAATTTTCTAGCTGTGGGTATGTTTGCACTCTTTGTTGCATTTCTCGCAAGAGAGGGGAGGTGGCGAGCCAGCCAACATCTTTATTCGTGTGTAAGTGCTGGGCCAATTCCTCGAGCTGTCTTTGAAACCCTAGGTAGTTTTCATAAATTTCGGGAGTCACCTCAGGATCGGCAGATATTTTCTGCACAAATTGCGGACGACGTTGTTGAAAAGACGCTTTCAGATCGTAACCTAAATAGTCGTTGATCAGATGGGGGCCTACACTGACATAAATGTGCTCTTTTTCACCATTGTAAATCACCGAATGGTTGGCGATCAAAGAATCAATACTTTGGCGATGCCCGAGAGAGCGGGGTGCATTGTGCAAACCGTGTTTGTCGCGCAAAATCTCAGCCATCTCTTTTTCTTGAAATTGTGGAGTCAGTGCGTGCGCAAGCTCTTGCCCGCGCGCTTGTCGATACTGACTGGTGAGTTCTTCCTTGCGAAAGAGATTGATGGGGTCGTGATCCCAATCAGCACTGATAAAATGATTGGTGATAGCGGTATTTTCTGCGATGGGGATTATGCGTGTGGTATTGGGAGATTTTTCTACACGAAAGGCTTTGTTTTCGCGGGCGGAGACAAGTACAAAAAGTGCCGATGAAATCGTTGGTGTGTTTTGCAATAGCTGAAGAGCTTCGTCACTGTTTCGGGCGGAGTCCATCACGCGCGTGAGAAGAAGTGTGGTGGGTACACCCTGGCGGCGGAATTCTTGAGTGCCCGCGGCGTTGATAGATAAGTACAGGCCATGCTCATTGACTGCGGTGACGGAACCCACCATACCTGCCCAAATCACAGAGAGGTAGGCATATTTTCCTTCCGGAAAGACCCACTTAAGAATTTTTTTCTCGTCGAGTGTGGGGCCGCCTTCAAAATCAAAGTTACGTCCCACCATCCACGAGTTTTCTTGTTGGGCGAGAACAGCCGTGCAGCCCATATTTTCCAAACGGTCATCATGGAACTGATCCACCATCATTTGTCCTACTTCGTAGAGGCCGTGATAGGCCAATTGACGAGTAAAGGCTTCAGCGTAAGGCGCAAATTCGGCCGAAGTGGCGAGAGACACTCCGTACATTTCTTCGAGGAAATCGCGAGGAATATCTTTTTCGGTGCCTTTAAAAAGGGGAATCAATGCCAGTTCAAAAGTTTGAAACAAAAAACGGTAGGGGAAAACTTTTTTTAAAAGTGTGGTCAATTCTTTTTCTTGCTCGTATAGGAGATGCTGAGTGTGTTGGCCAGCCAGCCAACCGCGCTCAAAAGCCGACCCCTCTAAAACCAGATGCTGCATGGGAAATTCGGGAGTGCTTTTGATCCACAGTGCTGAATGAGTTATCGGAATTTTTTGCAAAGCGAGGAAATCTTTTTGTGGGAGTGTGCCCCAATGAAAAATCAACACCGCACACGACCACAAAAGCCATAAACTTAAAATCCCGCCTAAAAAAAGTTTTTTTGCTAGCTGTATGGACTTTTTCACAACAAAGGTTCCTTTTTGAGCCATGCAAACACTCCGGGGATTCCCCACGCAGTGCCAATCCAAGTGCCGAGAGAACCCATCACCAAGGTTTGTCCTAAATGGCGCAAAACGGGATGTTGGCAAACGGCGAGAGGTAAAAATCCAAGAATAGTAATGAGGGCGCACAGAGCCAGGCACGACCACACACCTTCCGCAGGAGGGGGGCGTTCGAGAAGATACAGGTTAGCTGCAAAAATCCCGTAATCAAGACTCAAGCCAAAAACCATGATCAATGCCACGACGCTGATAAAACTAAAACTCCAACCAAAAACAAGCACACAAAAAAAGTAAGCCCCACCGCCACAAAAGAAGGGCAGCAAGCAGATGATACACTCGCGCCACTTTCTAAAACCAAAATAGGTCGTGAGTAAGGCGAGACAAATTAAAATCGATAGCGGCAACATCCACTGCAATTCTTTTTGTAAGATCTCTGGAAATTTTTGAATGAGTTCACGCAAAGAAAGGGCCAGTGGATCTTCGCTCTGAATTTCTTTAATATGTTGATCATTTTGTGGGAACCAACTGGTGAGCCAATGGGTTTTGGTCACCATGTCTTTGATATATTCAGGCGGTGACTGCAAAGAAACCGTAGGTAAGTTTTCGCAGGGCCAGTGAGAGAGAAAAGGATCAAAAAGAATTTTTTCGGTATTGTTAAAAAATGTTAAAGGACATAGTTTTTTCCAAGACTCGAGATTCTTCAACTGTTCCTCAGGCGGAGCTACAAAATAGGAAAAATTACTGGCAGAAAGGGAGTGCTGTTGCGCCCAGGTCTTTTGTTGTTCGGCCTCACGCCAGGTGTTTTCGGAAAGAGGACGCACCGAGAAGAGTGGCATGCGCTGATGAATATGCGAATAAAGCCAGCGCAATTTTTCCAGTGTCGCAGGACTTTGCGCATCGAATTGATGCATATTGAGGTCGGGCTTTAAAACCATGGCACAGATGATTCCCAAAACGGAAAGTGCTAAAGCTATGGTTGTTTTGAGCTTATGGGTTTTAATTGTGATGGCAAAAGGTTTGGCGTAAGTCCACTGTGGGTAAGCCGTATGGAGGAGATAATAAAATAAATAGGAGAGTGCCAGACCTGAGGATGCAAAAACCATCATTTGTTGCAGAAGAGGAATATCACTGAGGGCAATCGACAAGAGCCCCGCAAACGTGGTGAGCAAACCGAAGAGATTGGCTTTCCATACGCCTTTCCAACGAATGTTATGGGCACTGTGCAAACCATAATCCAGAGCGAGGGCAATCAGTCCCGCGCCGAGCGAGAGAGTGAGTCCATGAATCGATCCATAAATCGCCACGGTCGTAAGAGTAGCTCCGAGCATTCCGCCCAGTACTGGAGGAATGAGTAGAAAGTAACTCCATCGCCGTTTCCAAATCACCAAAGCAATTTGCAAAAACAAAAGCAAAACTCCCAAAAGAGTCGTGCGATCCAAACTTTGCATGACGTTGTCTTCATTCTCCAAAGTGGAAAAATGCGGGCCGATCAGCGAAAACGTAGGGGGAAGTGGAAGGGCGCTGACTATTTGGCGGGTCGTTTGTGTATCGCTGGGAGGAAAAGTCATTTGGAAGGGGAGAATTATTCGCTTTGTGGTTTTATCGACAAAAAAACCATTTTCTTTGGTGAAGCCAAAAGACACATTTTCCAACAAACGACTCTGTAGCTGCGCCACCGAATTCATCGGATCATACCGAACAATATCCAATAGAGCACGATCTAAGGGCTGACTGGCTTTGGTCATCGCGAGCGAAAATTGTGTTTGCACCTGGACACGCGAGGGGGCCGGCTCACGAGAAAAAAGATCCTGACTCCAACTGGTGATTAAGGGGAGGAGTGGAGACAGATCAGGACACGCCGATTTCTTAATGGGCGCTTGGGGGCCGGTGGTGTGCTGACGTAGAGCTTGGCAAAATTCATTGGCCAATGCAAAAGCCGGTTTCTGATCTTGGGGTTCGATAATCACAAAGTTCCACCAGAATAATGGAAAATCCATCTGCATGGTGAGTTGGGCATTAAGACTGTTTGGCAAAAATACCGAATGCGAACGGTCCATCCACGACAAGGCACGGACAGAAACAGGAAGGACAAGCAGAGTCAGTAAAAAGAAACTAGCGAGTTTTTGCAATTTTCACGGCCTTAAAACGGATTTCGATGGCATCTCCAGATGTTTCATTGAGCGTGAGCGATTCAATCCACCCGGGATTTTTGCCTTTTGCCGAAGCTGTTTTAATTTGGATCAAGCGAAAGAGCGAGCCCGACGTCCGCGGAACCAATGAAAACAGTTGATCTCCCTCTTTCGTAACTTCAAAAGACTTTAAAATCTGCTCAGCATCTCCAGCCAGCCAGGGAATCATCAACGAAAGCCCCGAGGTGTTTTGATTTTTGCCAATCTGAGAAAAAGGAATCACCACCGGTGCGTCGCCATTTTGTGTGGTGAGGGATATTTTGTCGTTATCAATGGCCACTTCCAACGGGCTAGGTTTATGGATCGTCCAGCGAATATTTTGCGGGCGTTCAAAAGTCATGGAGCCGTTGGAAAGAAGTTCAATTTTTAAATCTTTAAGGAATTTCTTTTGATTAAAGTCGGCGCTGATTTTTTGGATTTGTGTATAGGGGGCAAGGAGTTGCGAAAGTTCTTGAGAGCTCACCTGAGTGGCAGCAAGGGTTCGGCTATGTGCAACATAAACGAAAAACAGAAGGGGAAGACTACGTAAAAAGATTGGACTGCGCATAATTAACTGTATTAAAAGGTTCTGAAGTCGAGAGTCAAGTGGAGCGATCATGATAAGCCAGGAAATGTCTGAAAATAAGCAAATTCTTTTTGAAGATCTTGTGGGATTAATAATCGAATCGGTCAATCTCCGCCACGTTCCCCGTGAGAGCTTCCAGCGTGAGACTGTTTTTGGTGCTACGGGTTTAGGTTTGGACTCTGTGGATATTCTCGAAATTGTAATTGCCATTGAGCAAAAGTACAAATTGAAGTTTCCCGATGCTGAGATGGCCCGCGTTCACATGCAAAACTTGGGAACTTTGGTGGACTTTATCGCGACCCAGGGCGCTTAATGTCGATATGGATCGCTGGCGCCGGTGTGGTCAGTAGCTTCGGCCTTGGAAAAGAAAAACTTTTTCAAGCGCTGTATCAGCGACGGATCGGCCTCAATGAGCAAGGTCTCGGTTATGTGGGCGACGGTGATCGGCATCTTATCGCACAAGAATTAAAATCAAAAAGTTGGCCTTTGCAAATGAGTCTGTGGGCCGCTCGTGAAGCGATTCACGAAGCCGGTTGGACCCACTTTTCCCCGCGCGACGGAATTATTTTTGCCACCACGACGGGGCAAATTATTGTTTGGGAAAAAGAGCTCGCCTATTTATTTCAACACCAATCCGAATCACCACCGTTTAAGCACCATCCTTTGGGAACCGTCTTGGATGAGTTCTGTGTTTCGGCTCCAGAGTACCTAGGGTTTCCCCAAGAATTTACGGGTCCACGGACGTTAATAGCATCGGCCTGTGCGGCCTCCACCCAAGCTTTGGCACTGGCCAGTCTGTGGATTGAAACCGGCAAGGTAGATCGTTGTTTGGTGGGTGGTGCCGAAGTTTTGTGTGATCTCACCGTCGAAGGTTTTCGCTCCTTGAAACTTCTTTCGGCGCAGCCGTGCCGTCCTTTTGATCAGCAACGTGCAGGTATTAATCTTTCGGAAGGTGCCGCTTTTTTGTGTCTACAGAAAGACAAGGGCTCAGCCAAAGCAAAGTTGCTTGGGTACGGTTTGTCTTCGGACGCCTACCATATGACGTCGCCTCACCCCGAAGGCCAAGGAGCGTACCGTGCCATGGCCAGTGCGTTGGCCAAAGCCAAAATCAGTGAAGAGCAAATCGGTTGGGTGCACACGCATGGAACCGGATCAATTAACAATGATTTGGCCGAAGGTGCCGCTCTCAAATATCTTTTAAAAAATCATCGACCTTTTATTAGCTCCACAAAAGGGTCGCACGGACACACGCTGGGTATTTCGGGAGTTTTTGAATCTGTTATTAGTTATCAAGGACTCTGTGAGCAAACACAAATTGCCACCATGGGGTTGCAAGATCTCGATCCACAAATCAATCTGAGCATTGCCAAAGAGCATGCTCATCAGCCGGTGGATATCATTTTAAAAAACACTTTGGGTTTTGGTGGCGTCAATGCCAGCCTGGTTTTGGGGCGGGTCTGATGGAGCAAATGCAAATCATCGCCGCTGCGGCATTAAATCCCGCTCATGTTCAAGAGCTCGATCGACGCGCCGAATTTCGCAAAGCCACACTCAATATGAAAATGGCCAGCGCTGTTTTGAGCGAGGCCCTCGGTCCCTTGCGCCAAGCTGTTCCCGCTTTTGCGGAACAGATGAGTTTGATCTTGGCCACGGGTCACGGTGAGTTTAATTCCACCATTGAATTTTTGAAAGAGTGGGCGGTCCATAAACATGCGCGTCCTTTTGTTTTTCAAAGCAGCCTGCACAATTCAACAACGGGTTTTTTATCTCTGCACGAGCACATCACGGCGCCGACTTTCACACTCAGTCATCATTATTTTAGCGGAGAAGAAGCGTTAGATATGGCGTTGCAGCTTTTGACCGCAAGGTTGTGTCCAGTAGTGGCCGTGGTTGGTGTCGATACACGCATTCACGAAAGTTTTTCTTTTCTCAAGGGCGAAGGATTTCCTCATGCGGGTTGGGGGCAGGGGGCGGGAGCGGTTGTTCTTGCCAACGAAAGTTTTTGTCAGCAGCACAATCTGCCTCCCTTGGGTTCTCTGCAGGTTCCTCAAATTGACTATTGTCAGTCGCAAACGTTTCATCATGTCGGTGAGCAATTTGCGACGGGTGAGTTTTACGACTCACAAGCGATAGAATCTTTGGCACAAGCAGTGCTTCGCAAAGACTCATCGCCCTTAAATATGGCTAAACCCAATGGTGGAAAATCACAAATCCGTTGGGCACTTCATGTTTGATGTCATAACGCAAAAACTTTTTGGCAATGAACAAGTGATTCGCTCTTTACCTGTTCATGAGCGCACTCTGTTTTTAACTTTTGACGATGGTCCGGATGCCGTATTTACTGAGCAAGTGCTTGCCGTACTGAGCGAATATTCCGTCTCGGCTACTTTTTTTTTAATTGCACAAAAAGCACAGCAAGAAAAATCCTTAGTAAAAAAAATCCATCAGCAGGGGCATCGAGTGGGTAATCACTCCGAGGACCACACGTACGCACACTTTTTTAAAGGAGTCCCGCATCTGCGTGATTGGATTTTGCGCAGTGAGGATGCCTTGAGTCAAATCCTCGGGGAAGCAACGGTGGGTTTTCGTTCTCCCAGTGGTGTGGTTTGTCCGCCACTGTTGCAAGCACTTCGACAGATTCACACACCGCTTTATTTATGGAATCGTCGTTTTTACGACACGCTTTTTTCCTGGCAAGAGTCGCAGGTGTTAAAGCTATTGCCTCGCCTGCAAAGTGGTGACATCCTTCTTTTACACGATAGACAGAAGTTGCAGAATCAGCTTTCGTTTTTGTGCACGCTGAGACTGTTATTAAAACAAGGACGCGAGCATGGATGGGAATTTGCAGCTCTACCGAAAAAAGACAAGGAGTCTGTATGAAACATATATTTTTAGGAATTTTCTTTTTGAGCAGTTTTACTATCTCCGGCGCGCAAGCCTCAGAGAAAGTCATGACCGATCAAAAACCAGTGACGGCACCGGGTGTGGCTTCGATGTGGGTCAATTGGATCAAAGACAAGGGAGAAAAATTTGACTTTGAAATGGTCATTAAAAATGAGAGTGATAAGGGCATAATTGTTTATCTTTACGAGATCAGTTGTGACCGGGGTTCCCGTCATGGTGAAGTGAAACACACTTTTTTTAACACCGGAGAAAGAACTATTGATTTCAGGCCCCATGAGCAAAAGAAATTTGGCCTCGTGTGCCGCCACGAAGAGGAAGCCAAGGGCGATTATAAAATCACTATTGGCAGTGTTTATGACAATCCTAGCGGCGATGGTAAAATCACCGGTAAAAAAATAGCTAACAATCTTGTTTGGAAAAAAGCAGACAAAGCAGAGTAAGGAGAACTCCATGAAATCGTTTTTAATTATAATTTTGTCGACAGTTTTTGTCTCATCTGTTTTTGCCGCAGAACCAAGTGCGCCTGCCAAAAACAAAAAAGCAAAACCAGAAGCGGTCGTGGCACCTGTGTCGCCAGCGCCTCCTGTCTATGTGCCCGTGGAGCCTGTGCAGGAAGAAGCTCACCACAACGTTCAAGAGCGTGAGGATTGGCAATGGCGAGCCGTGGTTGGTCTTGATTTTCAAGTAGCAAATTCTAAAATCAATCCCCAAGGGTCCTATGAAGATCCCGAAAGTGAAACCGAAATCGGTGGCGCTGGTGGTTTTCTCGTTAGGCATTACTTCACTCCCAAATTTGCCATGAGCACAGGTGGTGAGTTGGTTTATCGTCAGCTCACGCAAGATTACACTTGGTGGTTATGGACGAGTTCGGGCGAAACATCTTATCAAGTTTTAAGTTTTGAGATTCCTATTTATTTCGAGTTGGTTTTAGGGAGCGGTAAACATTCTCTCTATGCTGGACCCCGCTTGGCCACACCAGTAACCCAACACTGTTCCGCCAAAAGTGACAACAGTGTCTCTATTTATCCCTGCGTAAAAGATGCCGCATCGTCTTTATTTGTACCGATTCAAATAGGATACAACCTGCGCTTAGGAAATGTTTTTGGCCTCAATTTCTTTATCGAGCAAACAGCGACACCTGTCATCGACAAAGACGCTATCGAAGCCCATCAATTTCGCACCGGCGCCCTCGCGACATTCTACTTCTAAATACAGTAGGTCCTTCGCTGCGCTCAGGACTCATCGAGACTTCCTGAGCGCAGCGAAGGACCTCAGCCCTCACCCTTCATATTCAAGCTGGTCTCCACAGTGCCGTAAAGCGCGCTCTGTTATCTGTTATATTGCTTAAAACGAAATTGGCACGCTTGCATAGACACTTCCTAGTTCCTAAATTTAAACCCAAGAAAGCATGTTTAAGTCTTGTCTAATGAATTCAGTATTGGTGCTCAGCACGCTGATCGCACCGTTCGCCCACGCCCAACAATCACAACCCATGAACAGGTTTGTTGAGTCTGGATATTTATATAGTCTCGATGCGGCGATGAATCAGGTAGAAGGACAATGTAATAGATATAAGACTTCTGATTTTCAAGTCGAAGTAGATGTTATAGAGATTTCTGAAATTCGTAACCACGATGGCAAACGAGTGCTGTCCACAAAGGTCAGAGCCATTTGCAAAATATCTTCCGTTATCTAAGTCGTAGAAAACCTTCGCTTTGCTCAAGATGACAGCCTCTTGAGCAAGCCCCCTCACATCACAATAAGGCGGGGTTATTTCCGTCTCGCAGATTCAAGTTCGATAATTGTCGCCGCCACAACCCCAGCCAGACTGACATAAATAGCCGTACCGATAAACATGACAAACATGGAAAGAACTCGTCCTTGTTTGGTGATCGGCGCGATGTCGCCCAGGCCCACTCCTGTGAATATGGACACAATATAATAAAGAGCATCTAAAAACTCGCTGATATTTTTATTTATAGGATGCTCAAGATAAAAGAATAAAAATGCCGAAGCCAGGATCAACGATAATGATAAAAAAAAGAGAAAGATCATGGCGGGTCGAAAGAGCGCCTTAAAGAGATCTCTGAGATAATCCTTCATAAAATTGTGGTGAATGCGAACATGCTTGATCATGGGTCAATGATTACTTAAGGGCGGGGTATCCGCAAGATAATAGGTGAAAGTAACCTCTGCCAGATCCAATTCTATTTTTCGTTGTTTTCTCTAGGCTAAAAAAAATGTGTGGCACTGACCAGCCAATATTGAATCGTCGCAAAGTTTTTGATCTTTTCGTTGTCAGCGCCACCATCAAGCCAGCGAAAGCCAATGCCTATTTGTGATTGCTCTCGGTAAGTGTATTGGAATTCGCTAAGAGCATCAATGGCCCGCCCTTGAGGACTGCCGGCTCCATCAAGGTTGAAATGGAAAAACCAATCCGTTGAAAGTTGGTAGCGAGCGCCAAGATAAAGGAGGGGAACAAAACCAAAATCTGTGAATTTTTCCTGAACTCCATTTTGTTCGACATAAATAGAGGCATCGCGAGCCTTTAATGTGGCGCCCAAAGTCCACGTCCAGCGCTCTGAATTGTGGAAGTTGTAGAGATAACCAAGACGGTAAGAGTTAAATTTAAAACCCACAGTGGTCGGTGTGTTGGCCGCAAAATTTTGGTTTTCAAATAATAGAGGCGTGGAAGAGGTGATTTCGTTTTCGATCTCGAAGGGGGCGATGACCAAGCGAAGGGCATGGGAGGGTTTCATATTCCAAACGCCTTCAAAGCGGCCATAAGGGACACTATTGTTGGGAAGAGAGAAGGCTGTGCCACTGTTGTTGGGGATTTGAAACTCATTTTTGGTATTTTGTGCCACCCCTAATTCAAAGCGCGCCGAAAAAGCTGTGGGAGAAGAAGCCAAGGCCATTGAGATGAGAGAACTTAAGATCCACATGAATAAATCCTAATAGAAATTGCAAAAACTGGCAAGAAACGTGGTCATCACGAACCGGAGCGGAGCGACCAATCAACAGAACGCAAAAGATTACGGAGCCAGCAAAGGCGACCAGCGGTCGCCATCTTTGAAGTGGTGGCCTTTCCGAGAATCGAACTCGGATGAGCGTAAGCCCACACGATTTTGAATCGTGCGCGTCTACCAGTTCCGCCAAAAGGCCACAGGAACAAATTAAGAGCTCATGAAGCTAAATGATAGCGTCGCGACGAGCAAGAATTATTTTCAGAGGTGTCAAATCGTTAGCTAGTGAACACAAGCCAAAAAAAATGTTATGCCAACCATAAGTGATTCCAATCTGGAACCAGTTGATCGAAAAAACTAAGTAAAATCAATAAAATACACGAATAATCTGCATGAGTAAAAAAGTGGAACGGCCCTTGCTAATTAGGGTGACGTAAAACGCTAAAGGCTTAGGAGGAACAGATGGGACAAAAATTATTAACGTTGCTGGTTGTATTAGGTGCAAGTGTGGCATCTGCACAATATGGCGGCAACATACGACCTGGTTATCAAAACGTTGGACCTGCATATGCGCGTCCCTATGTAGATAACAATTATCGTGGGAATGATCCTGACTATAATGAGAGTCAAGACACCAGCAACAATTACACAAATGGCGCGGATACTTCGCAAATTGATAATTTCAAAGGTGCGAACGATGCGAGCAATACGCAAAGCAGTCCGCAAATTAATATTTACAATGCGAACTCGAATGCGAATAAACAAAAAGCGGCGACAACATCAGCTGCTGATGGGTACGCAAATGCGAATAGCCAGCTTGACTACAATAATCAATATGGTTCGAATTTATCCAATGTTCGTAGAAATCTAGAGTATCAAGTCAACGATGCAGCTGTGAACCAGCTCGAATATTCGCGCATCGAAGATGAAAGATATCGCGCACAAAAAGTTTTTAACACCAGCTATAGCAATGGCGCTTACGGTGGTGGTTACAATAACGGTAACAACTATAACAACAACAATGATGGTTATAATAACGGCGGAGCGGCTTACGGCACTGGCGCCAACTATAACAACGGTGGTAGCTATGGAAACAACAGCTACGGAAGCAACAGCAACTATGCAACTTCCAATTATTCGTATTTTGGATATGATTCCTTCTTTGTTGGGCCCACTTTGGCTTTTATGAATCCGCCAGACAATATCACTGGTGATGTGGGTTATGGTTTACAATTTGGTACCAACTACGCAACAGGTTTCAGTTTTAACGGAACATTTTTATACTCCAATATAGAAATGAGCCCTTACAGCTCTGAGCTTATCGATGGCCAATACTCTCCGGCTTATCAGGATGTCGACCAGTACACTTTGGGATTAGGTCTTAACTATAATTTTGGTGTCGGTTATGGAATCACGCCGTTTATCGGAGCGAATCTCGCCTTTACCTATCGTGATTTCCAAAATCCTTGGAATAACGGTGGTTACGGTGGCGGACGTTATTCAAACGATAGCACTTCGTCGACAGCCTTGGATGGTGGTTTAGTTGTGGGTGTGGATGTTCGAGTGAGCAGAACACTCAGCGTATCCTTAGCTTATACATTCATGAGCAATATTACTTTCGAGAGAGACTCTGATAACACTTATTACGGAGGCAGCCAATACAGCAACGGTTACGGTGGTGGCGGTTATCGTAATAACGGTTACAACGGTAACGGAAATTATGGTCGCTACGGCGGTTATAATAACTACTCGGATCCTATTGAAGCACAAAACAAACAGATTCTTATGTTAACAGCAAAATGGTCCATTTATTAATCAAGTAAGTTAGATACTGCGTCCCCCTTTAGCACACGCCCAGTCAGCTCCTGACTGGGCTTTTTTTTTACTGTCTCAGGCCTCACGACAATGTTAGTGTTTACCTATGTGGGGAATTTTACTTCTCGTTTTAAATATATCGATGGCGGCAGAACCTGAGGTTGTTGTGGCGGCACTCGCGCGTGTCGGGGACAGTGTGATCACGTCTCGCGATTTGCAAATTCATCTCTTCCTCAACGAAATTGACAATCCGCTCAAAGATTTTGTCGATCGCGCCGACCCATTGAAAGACCTGGTCAGTGAATATCTGATCGTCAAAGAGGCGCAATCGCTTTTGGTGGTAAAAGTGTCAGATGCTGATTTAGACAGCACACAGAACAAATGGTCCGCACAATTGCAGAAGGATCGTCTATGGCAAAGTTTGCATGTGCCTCCTGCGGAGTTACGCCCGCATGTTTTAAGGAAGTTGACCGTGCAGCAGATCCTCAATCTCAAAATGCCACGAGATCTCTATGCTGTCAGTGACGAGGCCGTACAGAGCTATTATATGCAAAATAAAAATCAATTGGGACATAAACCCCTCGAGGAGTTGCGCGAGAAGATTCAGAACACCTTGCGTGCGCAGAAAAACCACGAGCGTTTTCGCGATTGGATGGCTGCCGTTATTAGAACCCATGGAGTGGTCTATTATTCGGGCTACAAGGTGAAGTAACTGGTGATAGAGGCCAAGGAGGCATGACTGCAAAGGATAGCGCCCAAGGATTGGGAACTCGAAACATGGATTCATTCTTTCTGTGCTCAAGAGCTTTTTAAAAATGGTTGGACACACGATCTGTTATTTAAAAATTGTGTGCAAAACCATTTGTTTGTGGAAACGGGCGGGCAAGAGCTCACCGCGTTGATCAGCTACGTTCGGCCGGCACCAGATCTGGTGGAGATCCTTTTTTTAGGCACTTCGCCTGTCGTGCGGCATAGCGGAGTTATGGGGCGGCTTTTAGAGCGCTTTCTTGCCGAAGAGGCGGGGCGAGAGATCTGGTTGGAGTGTCGCGAAGACAACCTAACCGCACGGGATCTTTATCTAAAAAAAGGATTTCACCAAGTGGGCCGTCGCCCGCATTACTACCGCGACGGTAGCGCAGCGATTTTATTCAATTTTTAAGAGATTTTTGAGCATTGTCTTGCCTTTTTTTTGAGGCTTTGTTAAAAACGGACATTCAACAGGCCCCTATGGGGCCTTTATATTTTGAGAGCTTATGAATTCAACTGTTTTAAAATTAACAGAATTGGCGGATCGTATCGCCAGCCACAAGGGTCTAAAGGTTTATGATCTGGAGCTTTTTGGTTCTGGTCGCGGAAAGACATTGCGTATTTTTATCGACCGCGCCGACGTCACAGAAAAAGTCTCTTTAGAGGATTGCTCGGAGTTTTCCAAGGCACTGAGTTTAGTTTTAGATGTGGAGGATCCCATTGATGGAGCCTACAATCTGGAAGTTTCCAGTCCTGGGATCGAGCGCGAACTCAAAAAGCCGTGGCATTATGAGCAAAGCGTGGGCAAGTCCATCGCCGTCAGTCTTTTCAAACCGTTGGGACAAATTCTCCCGCAAATTGAACCTCACCTGGCAGCACGCAAAAAACTCACCGGTACGGTCACCGGATTTCAAGACCAGCAATTAGACATCGAATTTGAAGGAAAAATGTTAAAAGTTCCCCTCGAGACCGTGGCAAAAGCCAATGTGGTCTTTGATTACGGAAAAAAGCAATAAGGAGCACCGATGGCAGCAGATGGAATGTTTTCTGACCTAAACAGAGTGATCGACCAATTAGGTAAGGATAAAGGAATCGAAAAAAAATTAATCATCGATGCCGTGGTCCAAGGTATGTTGGTAGCTGCACGCAAAGTGTATGGCACTTACAGAGATATCGAAGCCCAGTACAACGAAGAAACCGGCGAAGTGGAACTTTTCCAATTTAATGAAGTTGTTCCCGATGAAGATTTTGAAGATGAAGAAATCGAAATCACCATGGAGAACGCTCGCAAGCTGGATCCCGATGCCCAGATGCATGATCAAATCGGTATTAAGTTAGACACGTCTGACTTGGGACGTATCGCCGCACAAACCGCTAAACAAATTATCTTACAAAAAGTCCGCGATGCCGAACGCGAAATTATCTTCAACGAGTTTGAAGCGCGCAAAGGGGAAGTGGCTTCTGGGATCATTCGTCGTATTGAGCGTAATCACATTATTGTCGATTTGGGAAAAACCGAAGCATTGATGCCGCCGCGTGAGCAAATTCCTGGTGAAACGTTTAAACCCGGCGATCGTATTCAAGGACATCTTCTCGATGTACGTCAAACGACCAAAGGGCCACAGATCATTATGTCGCGGGCTCATCCTGATTATTTAGTAAAACTTTTCGAAGCGGAAGTTCCAGAAATCTACGACGGCATTGTGCAAATCATGGCCGCCGCGAGAGAGCCAGGACAGCGTGCTAAGATTGCCGTTTACAGCAAAGACTCGACGGTTGATCCTGTGGGCGCGTGCGTGGGCATGAAGGGCTCACGAGTGCAAACCATCGTGCAAGAGCTCAAGGGCGAAAAAATCGATATCGTTGAGTGGGACGAGGACATTACCCGTTTTGCGTGCAATGCTTTAGCACCGGCTGAAATTTCGCGCGTGTTCCTTGACGAGAATTCAAAAGAAATGGAAATTGTGGTTGCCGATTCGCAATTGAGCTTGGCCATTGGTAAAAAAGGTCAAAACGTGCGTTTGGCTTCTAAGCTGACAACCTGGAAAATCGATATTATTTCTGAAGCCAATGCTTCGGCGCGGACTGCCGAGTCGATTTTCAATCTTATGTTGTTACCGGGAATGTCAGATACGATGGCACAAAATATTTTTCAAAGTGGTTTTGGTTCGTTCCAATCCATCGCGGATGCCAACGTGAAAGAAGTGATGGCCATTGCGGGTTACGAAGCTGAAGAAAAAGCGCAAGCTTTGATCGACGAAGCGAAGAACCTTGTGAAGAAGTATCAAGATGAAGGAATTGAAATTCCTAAAGCGCCAGTGACCATGGAAGCTCACGAAGTCAAAGGCGATGCAAAACAACAAGCAGAACAACAACTGAGAGAACAAATGGCGAAGCTGAAAGTCACAGAAGAGACAGCTGAGACGGCCGACACTGAAAAAACAACATCCGATGAGGATGTGAAGCTTACTTAAGCTTCTCAAGGGAGATCATTTGACGACACAAAAAGTCTATGAATTTGCAAAAGAAATCGGCGTGGAAACGCTCACTCTTATGGATAAAATCCGTAAGTGGGGACTGCCTATCAAGAGCCACATGGCTGATTTGACAGACGATCTCATCGAGCAAATTCGTACGAAGCTCAATGAAGAGTCGAAATCGGGGAAAGACGACTCCGGTAAGAAAAAAGTGACTAAGAAAGTTGCTAAAAAAGCCACCAGCGAAAGCAAAGACGCGGACGCAGAAGCGCCAGCGAAAGTCGCAAAAAAGCCGACCAAAACGACGGTTGTCAAAGCGGCGACAAAAACTCCACTCGCGAATAAAGCAGCTGAGGTCAAACCTGCAGCCAAAGTCGCATCAAAAACAGTGATTCGTCGTAAAAAGACAGAGGCTGAAGAAGCCGTCGCTGAAGAAAAAGTAGCACAAGCCTTCGAGGGCGAAGAAACACCAGCCGTTGTAACCCCAGAGGCAGAAGAAGAATCGACGCCGACATCTACTGTGCTGACGTCGACACCTGAAGCAACAACAACCCCCGTCGCTGTGGCTCCTGTTGTTGCTGCGACAGCACCTGTCTCTGCTGTCGAAGACAAATCCGCCGTGACAGGTCCACGTAAGCGCGAAGTTTTGATGACCGAAGATGGACCCATCAGTGGTGTTCGCTCTGTAAAGAGAAACATTGTTGGCCGTATGGATCTCAATCGTGTCAGCCAATTGCCACAGGCGCGCCAAACAAAAACAACCAATCGCAGTAACTTGCGAACAGGTTTTATTTCGCAAACTCCCGAAGAAGCACCGCCAATTGCCAGCGAGGCCGATGATCGTAATAAAGATAAAAAACGTCGAGTGATGACACCGGTCGTTCCGGCCAAAGATAAAGAGCAAGCACCTCCATCTTTTGTGTCTGCTGACTTTATGAAGCGCGAGCTGGTTTTCCAGCCAAAGAAAAAGAAAATTGCCGAGGGCCCCATTAGAAAAACACAAATTACTATGCCGGCCGCTCACAAACGCATTGTCAAAGTTCATGGTAGCATGTCGGTATCAGAGCTTGCAGCGGCATTAGGCATTAAAGCTCCAGCATTGATCAGAGCCTTGATGACCAATGGTGTGACAGCAAATATCAACGCCACACTCGATTTTGACACCATTGCCTTAGTGGCTCCCGAGTTTAAATTTGAAGCACAAAATATCAAAAAAACAGATGTGGAACTCATCAGAGAAGCAGCGTCTTTACAAGATGGTGCAGATCTCGTCAGCCGTGCTCCTGTGGTTACAGTTATGGGTCACGTCGATCATGGCAAAACCACACTTTTGGATTCCATTCGTAAAGCGCGAGTGGCCGCCGGCGAAGCCGGAGGGATCACTCAGCATATCGGTGCCTATCGCGTGAAGACCACACTTGGGGAAGTGACCTTTATTGATACTCCCGGCCACGAAGCGTTCACCGCGATGCGTGCGCGTGGAGCCAACTTCACGGATATCGTGATTCTTGTGGTAGCCGCCGATGACGGTGTGATGCCACAAACCATTGAAGCTATCAGTCACGCCAAAGCGGCCAAAGTGCCGATCATTGTGGCCGTCAATAAAATGGATAAACCTGACGCTTCACCTGACCGTATTAAACAACAGATGACAGAGTATGAATTGATTCCCGAAGAGTGGGGCGGTTCTACACAGTTTTGTCCTGTCTCCGCGCTCAAAGGTGATGGGATTGCCGAACTTCTCGAACAAGTTTCTGTTCTCGCGGAAGTATTGGAACTTAAAGCCAGTCCCGATCGTTCGGCCACGGGTATTGTGATCGAAAGTCGTGTGGAAAGAGGACGTGGAAACGTTGCCACACTTTTAATTCAAGATGGAACACTCAAGGTCGGTCAATCGTTAGTCGTTGGCACTGTGGTCACCCGCGTGCGTGTGATTAATGATGATGCGGGGAAAGTTCTAAAAGAAGCGGGACCCAGTATGCCAGTGGAGATCATTGGTTTGCCGGAAAGTCCCAATGCCGGGGATCGTTTTGACGTTTGTAAAGACGACAAAGCTGCAGAAGAAATCGCCCGCGTTCGCAAAGAAGAAATCGCTAAATCCAAAGAAGCTAAACCACCAACCTTGGAAGATTTATTTTCCAAGATTAAAACCGGCGATGTGAAAGAACTTGCGGTCATTTTGAAATGTGACATGACGGGTTCTGTAGAAGCCGTAAAGGGACTTTTTGATAAACTCTCGACCAGTGAAGTAAAATTAAAACTGATTCATACCGGAATTGGCGCGATCAGCGAGTCTGATGTTCTTTTGGCGAGTACAACCAAGGGCATGATTGTCGGTTTCAACGTGCGTCCGGATACAGGGGCGCAAGCTGCGGCTAAAAATAAAGGCGTCGAAATCAAAACGTACTCCGTTGTTTACGAACTCGTCGATGACATGAGAAAAGCGATGGCCGGACTTCTTGATCCTATTATTAGAGAGAAAGTTTTGGGTCGTGTGCAAGTCCGCAACATCTTTACCGTTCCCAAAGTGGGAACCATTGCGGGTTGCTTCGTGACCGATGGTTCGATCACTCGCAACAGCATGTTGCGCTTGTTGAGAGAAGGCAAAGTTGTTTATCAAGGAAAGATCAGCAACCTCAAACGCTTTAAAGATGATGCGCGTGAAGTGCAAACCGGATTTGAGTGCGGTATCAGTATCGAAAATTACAACGACATTAAAGTCGGCGATGAAATCGAGGCTTATACCCAAGAGTCCGTGGTTCGTGAACTATGAGTGATGGGAGACGTATTCAAAGAGTTGAAAAAGAACTCCGTGAAATCGTCTCCGGTTTTGTAGTTCGCCATTTTACCGGACATCTCTTAAGTGTGAGCCAAGTCCGCGTATCTAAAGATTTACGAGCCGCCAAAGTTTATATCAGTGCTTTGGGCAAAGATGCGGCGTCAAAAGAAACTTTGGAAGAGCTGCAAGATCAAGCCGGCGAAATGCAAAGACAAATCATGAAACATTTGCGCATGAAATTTTGCCCGAAGCTCCAGTTCGTCAATGACGACAGTGTGGTCTCTGGCCAAAAAATTGATGAAATCTTGAGTAAGATAAAAAACTAGTATGAAAAGTGGATTACTCCTTATTGATAAACCAAGGGGAATGACGAGCCACGATGTGGTGAGTTCGGTTCGCCGTTTATCAGCACAAAGACAGGTGGGGCATGCAGGCACCTTGGATCCTTTGGCCACAGGGTTGATGGTAGTGCTGATGGGTGAAGCTACGAAACTCTCCGACTTTATCCTTTCGGGTGACAAATCCTATATTGTGGAAGCTCTTTTGGGTGTGCGTTCTGACACGGGTGACACCGATGGTACCGTGATTGAAACCAAAACCGTGAACGTACAAATGGACCAGGTTGTAAAAGCCGTGCAGGAGCTTCAGGGCGAGTTTGTTTGGCCGGTTCCTATTTACTCAGCTGTGAAAGTCCAAGGGCAGAAACTTTACGAAAAGGCCCGAAATCAGGAAGTTTTTACGCCTCCCAGTAAGTCGATGACCTTTTATAAAGCCGAATTTATCAGTTTTAACGAAAACCGCGTTCAAGCCCGCCTCCATTGTAGCAAGGGAAGTTTTGTGCGCACTTGGGTGGAAAAATTAGGGGAAAAGCTCGGTTGTGGAGCCACAGTCTCCATGTTGCGTCGGGAAAGCTCCTTTCCCTATGATCTGCAAAGTGCTTTGCCGTTGACCGATGAAAAACTCTTACAAGTTGGCAGTCCGCATTGGGTGCCCTTTGATAAGACTTTGCCAGATTGGCCCTCCTTTAAAGTGGGGGGGATGGACGAAAAACTGCTTAAAAATGGACAGATTTCTCACCGTTTAGCACGTTTTCTTGAAATTGAGTTTTCCGACCCTCGTTTTCGGGGGGTCAAAGTCCTCGATAGCAAAGACAGTGACCTTATGGCGCTGTTGACTCGCGATGAGCGAGGTTTCTCTATTCGCCGGGTCTTTCAAAATAAGCATTAGGCAAAACAAGCCTTAGCCCCTGCCTAGGCACCAGATTTCAGCAGTTTCTCTTGACCTGCCAAGGGCTTAGACATACTTTGTCGAAACTTATTTTAACTTCTGGAGACGATCGCCATGACGCTCTAAGAGGTTTGTTCTTAAAGGAGGACATATGGCACTCACTACTGCGCAAAAAACGCAAATCGTAAAAAAGTTCCAACGCAAAGATCTTGATACTGGAAGTTCTGAAGTGCAAGTTGCGCTTTTGACTTTTCAAATCAAAGAACTTACTGGACACTTCAAAAAACACCCCAAAGACAATCACGGAACAGTGGGTCTCGTTAAGCTTGTGAATCGTCGTCGTCGTCTTTTGGATTATTTGAAAAAAACAGACTTCAAAAAATACCAACAAGTCATTACCGAGTTAGAACTCCGCAAATAATTCGCGGCCGTTTTTAACAGACTAGATCCATAGAAGGAGACAACTCAACATGGTTCAAACAGTTACAACAACATTAGGTGGCCAGCAGATTAAAATCGAAACCGGTCGCTTGGCAAAACAAGCCGATGGTTCGGCGCTCGTCACTTGCGGAAACAACATGGTGCTCGTCACTGCTGTCTCCAATCGCAAAGAATCGGATTTGGACTTTTTTCCACTGACAGTAGAGTACGTCGAAAAATTTTATTCTTCAGGCAAAATCCCCGGTGGATTTTTTAAACGTGAAGGAAAACCAACAACCAACGCGACTTTAACATCGCGTTTGATTGATCGTCCGATTCGCCCGTGTTTTCCCGAAGGCTATCGTTTCGAAACGCAAGTGGTGGCGACAGTACTCAGCTATGATGGACAATACTCGACTGAAATGTTGGCAAGTCTTGGCGCTTCTGCGGCTCTTCACATTAGTGATATTCCTTTTAACGGACCTACGGCGGCCATTCAAATCGGTCGCGTGAACGGTCAGTTTGTGGTCAATCCAAGTCCTGAAGTTCTTGAGACTTCGGACATGGACATCATCGTTTCGGGAACGCGCAATGGAATTCTCATGGTGGAAGGCGAAGCCAAACTCATCAGCGAAGAAGACTTTTTAGCAGCACTGAAATACGGACATGAGCAATTGAAGCCACTTCTGGATATGCAAGATGAACTTCGTGAGAAGTCAAAAGCACCAGCCAAGCGTGAATTTACTCCGTACACCATCGATGCGGATTTCAAAACAAAAGCGGAAGCATTGTTAACTGACAAAATCACCGATGCTCTTAACACTCGTGAAAAAAACGAGCGTTATATGAAATATTCAACCATCTCTAAATTGGCCAATGAGCAATTGATCAAAGGTCAGGGTTTTGCTGATGATGTTTTAAAACTTCGCAAAAAAGATTTGGGCATGATTATCGAAGATCTCAAATATCGCATTTCTCGTGCAGCGATTTTAGATAAAGGGGCTCGTATTGATGGTCGTGATCTTACGACGGTTCGTCCGATTGCGTGTGAGATTAACCTCCTTCCTCGTGTTCACGGGTCCGGTCTTTTCACTCGTGGGGAAACTCAGGTTTTGGGCACCGTCACTCTTGGAACGGGTGATGATGAGCAAATGATCGATGGTCTTAACAAAACATTCAAAAAGAAATTCCTTCTACATTACAACTTTCCACCATTCAGCGTTGGCGAAACAGGTCGTATGGGTGGACAAAGTCGCCGTGAAATCGGTCACGGAAATTTGGCAGAACGCGCTCTTCAAGGCATGTTGCCTGCTGCTGATAAATTTCCGTACACCATTCGTATCGTGAGTGAAGTTCTTGAATCGAACGGTTCAAGCTCCATGGGCACGGTCTGTTCGGGAACATTGGCTCTCCTGGATGCAGGTGTACCAATGGTTGCGCCAGTGGCGGGTATTGCGATGGGCCTTATCAGTGAAGGTGGCCGCACAGCTGTGTTAACAGATATTTTGGGCGATGAAGATCATCTGGGCGATATGGACTTTAAAGTGGCCGGAACTCGTGAAGGTGTAACGGCAGTGCAAATGGATATCAAAATTGATAGCATTAGCTTTGCGGTGATGGAACAAGCACTTAAGCAAGCCAAAGCGGGTCGTCTCCATATCTTAGATAAAATGGATGCGGTCATTAAACAGCCGAAAGGACAATTGTCGCCTTTTGCTCCGCGTATCGTTACCATTAAAATTAAGCCAGACAAAGTTCGCGAAGTGATCGGTGCTGGCGGTAAAGTGATCAAAGGCATTATCGAAGAAACTGGCGTTAAAATTTACATCCAAGATGATGGTTCAATCAACATTGCTTCTTCGGATCCAGAAATGACCAACCGAGCGATTTCGATCATCGAATCTATTTGTGCAGAAGCCCAAGTCGGCCAAAAGTACTCTGGAAAAGTGGTGAAAGTTGTCGATTTCGGAGCGTTTGTCGAAATTCTTCCAGGAACTCAAGGTCTACTCCATATTTCGGAAATTTCGAACGAGCGAATTCGCAATGTGACTGACGTTCTCAAAGAGGGCGATAAAGTAGATGTGAAGGTCATGGAAGTGGATCGTTCCGGTCGCGTAAAATTGTCGCGCAGAGCTTTGCTCCCTGCAGACGGCGCAGAAGGTGAAGCCTAGTCAGAAGGGAGACGGGTCTTATGTCGAAGCCTGTCTTTAAAAAAACCATATTAAAAAATGGGATTCGTGTTTTAACCGAATCCCATAAAACTACGCGCTGTGCGGTGGTCGGCTTTTGGCTCGACCGTGGTACGCGTGATGAAGATCCCCAATACGTTGGTGTTTCCCATCTCATAGAACATTTAGTTTTTAAAGGAACGAAAAAGTTCTCGGCCTTACAAATCGCCCAAAAGATTGAAGCGGTGGGCGGCGAAATCAATGCTTTTACGTCTAAAGAGAATACGTGTTTCCATGCGACCACGCTCAAAGAAGATTTAGAATTGAGTGTACAGATACTTGCCCAACTCTTCCAGTTTGCACAATTTGATGAAGAAGAATTTGAAAAAGAGAAAAACGTTGTTCTGCAAGAACTCTTTATGAGTCGCGATGATATCGAAGACTCGGTGTTTGATGAGTACTTCGCCAAAGCTTTTCCTCAAGACAGCATTGGCTGGCCTATTTTAGGAACAGAAGAGTCTTTAAAAAACATCACACAAAAAGATGTGGTCTCTTGGTACCGAAAAAATTATCTCGCCGGAAATTTAGTCGTGAGCGTTGCGGGAAATGTCGAGCACAACAAAGTGGTTAAACTTGTGGAAAAGTACATGGGCCATATGCCGGCGGTCAAACAAGAGGTGCAGCGAACGACACGAGGACTTCAGTCTCTGCTCGACGCAAAAATGCGTGAGAGTGAACAAGTTCACATTGTTCTGGGTGCGCCCTCGCTACCATTTGGTTCACCTCGACGCTTTGAAGCCTTTATGGTCAACGCAGCCTTAGGCGGTGGCATGACATCGCGTCTTTATCAAAAGATTCGTGAGGAAAAAGGTTGGGCCTATTCGATCTTTAGCATGCTCAACACCTATACAGATTTTGGTGTGCAGATCATTTATGCAGCCACGGATAAAAAATCCTACCACAAATTAGTGGAAGAAGTGATTTCGGAAACTCGCCTTTTCCATAAAACAAAAATGAAGCAAAAAGAATTAGACTTTTACCGACGCCAGGTCGAAGGACAATTGTTGATTGCCTCTGAAGACGTGGAGAGCCGGATGATTTCTCTCGCTACCAACGAAATGACCTATGGTAAATACCGTTCGGTGGAGTCTGTGATTAAAGAGATGGAATCTGTTAAGTTAAAACAAGTGAATCAATATATCGAAGAATTTTTGGATCTAAAAACAATGAGTCTTTATTTAATGGGGGCTGTCTCAGAAATTAAAGATCGTCAATGGATGGAGGGGTTATGAAAATGAAAGTCAAAAAATGGTCACACTACAAGGGTGATCTTCCTAAGTACGAAACAAAATTAGCCAGTGGATTTGATATTCGCGCACAAGTGGAAACCACACTCACCGTAGCGCCAGGAGCCTCGGTGATGGTACCGACAGGACTGAGCTTTGAAATCCCCGTGGGTTACGAAATTCAAGTGCGTCCACGCAGCGGGTTGGCCGCTAAAAAATCCGTCACGGTCCTGAACACTCCAGGCACCATCGATGCGGATTATCGCGGAGAAGTGAAAGTGATATTGATCAACCTTGGTGCTGAACCTTTTGTAATTCAAGATCAAGACCGTATTGCTCAATGTGTTTTATGCCCTGTACTTCAGGCAGACATGGAACTGGTTGAGGAGCTGAGTGATACTCAGCGTGGTGCGGGTGGTTTTGGAAGCACAGGAGTTTCAGTTAATCCATGAAAAAGGATCACGAGCATTTAGACCTCAATGAGCAGGTCCTTAAAAAAATGAAAGACGAAGGACTGCGGCTCACGCAGTCGCGTCTACGAATACTGCAGCTCCTTGAGCTGACGCGCAAATCCTTATCGCCGTCAGAAGTGTTCTCTCAGTTACAAAAAAAATTTAAGAACGAAGATTTTGATCGGGTGACTGTTTATAGAATTTTAGAAAAATTCGAAGAGCTGGAAATTGTCCACTCTGTGGGTGATGGAAAATATATTTATTGTAAACACCAAGCCTGCGGCCACAGTAAACACGTCATAGCTATTTGCGAAAAGTGCGGCACTGTCCAAGATGTGGGCGGAACGGACAAAACATTACAGGTGCTGTCGGATTTTCTACAAAACGAAGCGCGTTTTCGCATGACCACAGACGCCATTGTTGTTCGTGGCCTTTGCCAAAATTGTCAATAAGCCAGTCGTCACTATTCTAACGTTTTAAAGAGGATAGTGGTGAGATCGTCGAGGTGATCTTTTTCGCAGGTGAGAGCGATTTGGATATCGAGTAAATCTGTAGGGGACTCACTAAACATTTTTAGACCACAAATTCCTTGAAAAGCTTCGTAGAGAGACTTTCCATCGGATTCATAAATTTTTAAGACTTCCGCCATTAGAATTTTTTTCTGTGCGCTCAGATCCGAATCATTTTTACTTTTTTCGGCGAGCTCTAAGAGCACATCATTAATAAATTCGTCAAAATGGGTTTGTTCAATGGCATTGAGCCAGGGGGTGCGAGGGAGGATTTGTTTGTTATGACTGGTGACTTTTAATAAATAATTTTTGATCAAATTGTATTGATTGTAAATACACCCAGAAACAAGGTGGGAAGCGGAAGGAATGGTCGAACCCTTGAGTGAGCATATTTCTTCTATTTTCTGCAGAGCAGACTGTTCGATGAAAAATAAGAATTGTTTGAGTGTTTGCAAACGCTGGGTAGAGGCTTCGTCTACAACAAGAAACAATTCACTTTCGATCAATTTTTGTTCAGTAACGAGGAGGGCTAAAACATCGGTTTTGAGTTTATCAACGGAGACATAATCACAGAGGCGCAGGTTAAGGTCGTCGGATGTAGCGAAATCACGGCAGTCCGTAACGACGAAGTGTTGCGCTCGGACTTGGGGCACCCCTGCAAGCAAGCTCAGAATAAGAAAAAAGAACCCGAATCTCATGAACAAGTAACCCCATCTTTAGCGCCAAACCCTTATAAATTTGACGTTTTTTAACCCTACTCAATGCGTAGAAGCGAAGTTAGGTGAAGCCGGACTTTTTGTCTACTAAGCACTGCAAACTTGGCAGAAATGCGACAAATTGCCTTCCATAGTGCATTTTAAAGTGTCAAAAATTAGGGAGTTTTAAGTAATTATTTCACATCAATAGGGTGAACTTTACTTTTTTAACGCATTGTATAATAAGGGTTTTGTATTTATAAATTTTCAAGCCACCAACAGCAGTGTGGCGCCAATAAGGAGTCTCCGTGAAGCAATTATTAATGCTTTTGACGTTCACCCTCTTAAATTCTCAATCCACCCGTGCGGATGGCCTTTTGCCGGTGGAATATATTGATGAGGGCGTTAATTACAACAATCAACCTCAGCAGCATAATCCACCTCCTCAGCAACAATACAATCCGCCACAACAACAATATCAAAATGGTATGGCGCAGGCATGTAACCCACAAATCCCATTTGATTACGCAGCAGCCGACGCTGTCCTTGCCGCTTCAAGTGGCACTTGTGATGCTCGAAAAAATCCACATACGATAGCTTGCAATCACCTGTCCTTTATTCGCCAAGGACGAAATGGTTTTTTTCCCTATTACAACGTAGATTGGAATGTGTGGGCGCAAGATAGTTGGGTAGCTGTGACTTATGTGGGAGCTTCAGACTCTCACAGCGGTCCTGAATTTACGATGGCAGTGAACCCCTATCATCAAAGTCAACCCATGGGTGTCTACAACACAGTGACGAATCTGCAGGTGGGCAGTATGACCATTGATCCCTATTACCAAAGCATGAGAATTAATAATTGGAATGGGCGAGATCTTGTTTTTGAGAAGAGCAGTTATGTTGAAGAAAGCAATTATATAGTCACATGGGTTTGGATCGACCCTTCATGCCGCCTCCCTGCCCGCTACCAAGGTGGTCAGAGTTGGAGTTGTCGATGGAGCGAAAATCTTAAGTGTGTGGATTTTAATCGCAACAATAAGCATCATATGAATTGCCAGTGGTCCACAACTTACAGAACATGGCCCAATTATCAGTACGATCAAATATACGCCCAAGACAGAGTTGAGTTCAAAGGCTACATTGGGTTTTTATTTAGAACGGATTGGGAAAACTTTCTCCCTAAGAGAACGCAACCCCCAGTTTGTCAGTAAGGCAAACCATAGTCCAGTTGACCTACGTTAATACAGTAGAACTTGTCTTTGCATTATAATGTTTCGATAATTTTGACTAGTGCTCTAACCAGTGAATCTCTACGCCCAAGGTGAAAAGACTCACTGGTGGGAGCAAGAGGGCGTTTCCTCAATTTAGCACTATGTCAAATTGAGGAAACATTCTAGCAAGGGGGCTGTGCGTGGGTGTTTCTTTTACTTTCAAATGCATCGAATATTTTGTTGCTGTTGTGTTTTTTGCTTTGGTTTGTGCAAGCTGTAACTCACTCAACAATGGCAACTACCAAGCAGGGTATCAGGGGCAAGGAACTTCAGCCGTCTGCCCTTCGAACCCCTACTCCAATAATATACCGCTACCGCCCGATATAGCCGCTGATCCGTATGCTTCGCGCGGTTATTGTGTCACCAGCACAAATTGTGACTTTCGAGTGAATCCGCACACCTATGCATGTACAACTGCCACCTTTGGTGGCGGTATATTTCCTTTCTATGAGATCAATAATTCCACATGGCAAGCGTGGCAGGCGAATTGGGTTATTGTGACTTATGTAAATCCCACTGGGCACCGCGGCAATGAATTCTATATGAAGCAAAATCCTAATAACCCTCGACAACCCTTGCTGGTTTATAATGTGGCAAATGATTCTCCTATGGGATTGATGTGGATTGATCAAAATAGAAATTTAGTAATAGAAAATTGGAATGGAAACAGAAATATGGTTTTTGTGTGGGAATCCCAATACAGGCAAGATAATAATATTCGCTGGGTGGCACGCACTAGATATGGAACGCATGCCTTAACATGTCGCGATTTTAATCGTAATGATAAACATCATCTTCTTTGTGCCTGGGATGTGGAAGCAGGATATGGTGGATGGAATCATAAAGGATATTTTGGATTTCTTCTTCAGCGCGACTGGGCAGAGTTTAGACCAGACGGACGTTAAAAAGCGAGAGCGCTTGACTCAACCTTTACAGCTCTTGTTCTAATTGATCCAAAGATTTCGGTTTGAATGGGGGTTTATAGCCATAAACCTCGTTGAGAATCCAAAACACCAACGCCACCATAAAACCAATCACCGCCAGAGTTACCACAGTGTTTTTGGGGATCTGAAAGTTTTCAATTAAACCTTTCACGCTGAGCACAGCAAGAATTAATAAACCCAAAAGATAAATCGGTGGGTAAAACAGCGACGCCATAAAAAATAGGGATGCCGGAACGTACGCCCAAAAAATCACACTGCAGATATGATCAAAGTTATGTGTGACATCGAACATATACTGGGAAAAATAATAAAGAAAAAGGGCGATGAGAAGAAGAAATCCGGGGGCGATGAGGGGTGTCACCAACAGGCTGATCACCCATTGTATTAAATCCATCTTATAAAATCCGTGAATCAAACCGAAAAAGACATTGATAAAAAGTAAGGTGAGCGCTGTGCTTTGCCAAGGAAGAATGAGTGGCTTTTGTATGCCTTCAAAAGGGTTCTTGAGAAAAACTGGCAGGAATTTTTTCATTCGTTCGCAGTCGCGATAGTAATCACTTTTAGAAATCTTAACCATAAACTCCTCAGAGGTGGTAATTGAGTCGCAAAACAATCTCGGTCGCATTCTTACCGTTACTATCTTCTTTGAGACTGCGATGAAAAGCCACATCGCCAGCAATGCTCAGGCGAGAGGTAAAACGACGCTCAAGACCGATGGTGGCCAGCATGCTCGGAATGCGGTAGTCGTTTTTCAGCGAAGGCGTTTGCACCGAGAGAAATCGTGCCGCCGTGCCCACACCAAAATTGAGAATAGCAAAATCCATTTTTTCTTTGAGACTAATACGCAGTTCATACTGCTGAAGTTCGCTGGTGACGCTGTCGGTTTTGGCATCTTGATAGAACTTTCCAAAAACTTCGGCAAATAACAATTGTGATACCAGGGTTGAGCCACGCCAAAGATAAAACCATTTTGGCTAACAGCACCGACTTGAGAGTTGCTTATGCGCGTGGAGTTATTGCCAAGACCAAAACTGACGTGGAAGTTTTGACGAGGAACGCTCAATGACATTTGCTCGTTGGCTTGCTCGCGGCGGTACTTGCTGAGTTTGTTGACGATTTCATCATAACTTTCGTAGGGTTTCTCAGCTGCAAAACAGACAGGCGTAAAAAAGACGAGTAGGATAAAGATGTGTTTCATAGTTTCACTTTAGCAACAAACCTAGATGCGAACTATGACTTTTCACTGAGGTTCAAAGGAATAGGGCCGGAGGTCTAGTTGAAACAGAAAGTCTACTGCTCTTTTTGCAAGCTCCCACAAAAAGTCTACAAATCCAAACACATTGGCGTCTTTGTGATTTTGGCTTTGACGGTGGTCGGTGCCGTATTTACCTATCTTGTTTGGCAGGATTTTCACTGGACGGGTGTCGTGCTTTTTCTGATCCTCGCGGTGACGGCAGAGATGGTGGCGCAAATGCGTTGGCGTATGTCGATACGTTGTTCGGCTTGCGGTTTTGATCCGGTCGTTTACAAAAGAAATCCTCAAGTGGCTGCGGACGCTGTGAAGGCCTTTCTTGCCGAAAGAAAGAAGGACCCTCTTTATCTTTTAAAACCCCAGCCCGATATTCGTCCCATTATCAAAAAAGTAAAAGATTATAAATGGACGGAGCCGCCTGTCTAAAAGTCGCTCTGCGGCACTATAGACAGCCTTGCTACATCCACCTATATCTATTTCATGGAAATTCAGGTTCTCTCGTCCGAGGTGGTCGATCAAATTGCAGCTGGTGAAGTGGTAGAGCGTCCTTCGCATCTTCTCAAGGAACTTATTGAAAACAGCCTCGACGCGCAAGCGACACAAATCGAAGTGGATGTGGACGAAGGCGGCAAAAAAATAAAAGTCTCCGACAATGGCAAAGGAATCCATCGCGACGATCTGCCTTTGGTGTGCGCTCGCCATGCGACGAGCAAAATCTCGCAAGCGGATGATTTGTGGCGACTTCAGACCTTTGGGTTTCGGGGGGAGGCGTTAGCCAGTATTTCCTCCGTGAGTCGCTTAAAAGTCATCTCCCGTGCAGTGACGAGCGAACAGGCCTATTCTTTGGAAAATCAATTTGGTCGCGAAGAAAAGCCTCTTCCGGCCGGCCGCGAAGTGGGTACCACGATAGAAATTCAGGATCTTTTTTCCAATGTGCCAGCTCGTTTAAAATTTTTAAAATCCGACTCTGCGGAAACCACACAAATTAAAAATGTGATCAAGGCCATGGCTCTGGCGAATCCCCTGGTGGAGTTTAAACTGCGTCAGCAAGGGAAGATGACTTTGTTTTATCCACCTCAGCAAGATCTTCTGTCTCGAGCGCGTGCGGTGCTTGAGCAAAAAGATTTATTTTTTTTCACACGAGAATATCAAGGGTATCGTCTCGACTGTGTGTATTCCAGCCCTCAGGCCACGACTGGAAACAGCAAACAGATTTGGTCGTTTGTGCAAAATCGTTGGGTGGCGGATCGCACAATCCAGGCGGCCATTATGGAAGCCTATCGCAGTCTCCTTATGCATGGCGAATATCCCTTTGTGGTGGTGAAGTTAGAGGTTCCTAAAGACACCGTGGACGTCAATATTCATCCGACAAAATCACAAGTCAAATTTACGGATTCTTCGCAGATCTTTCGTTTTGTTCATGCAAGTCTGCGCACGGAAATTGAACAGGCGCCGTGGATTGCGCGCATGAGCCGTTCCACCGAGGCCGAAGGATCTAAGACGGATTTATTTTCAGCGAAGCAAAGCCCGGCTGCGAGTGTGCCAATTGTGGCTGTAGAAAAGAATTTGAGTTTTTCATCGGGTGATTTTTCCAAAACACAATTTCAGCAAAAAACGTTTTCCATGGACGCTTTACGCAAAGCGGGCGAGAGTCTGCGCGAGACCACGACTCCGCAGTCGACGGTCGATGACTTTGAAAAATCGTTTGCCTCTGTATTGCAGGCGCCGGTGGCTTCGGCTCACGAGGTGCTGTCTTTTTGGTCGCAGTTGCAAGTGATTGGTCAATCGCACCTTACTTACATAGTCGCAGAAGGAGAAAGCGCCTTTTTCCTTGTCGATCAGCATGCGGCCCATGAGCGTGTGGTTTTTGAGCGTTTGATGGCTCATTGGAAAGATGGAAAGTTCGATGTGCAAAGTTATCTGCTTCCTTTATCCATGGAGTTGCCAGCGGAATCAGTGGATCAATTGATCTCCCTGAGTGAAGAGTTTAAACGCATGGGCGTGGAGTTAGAAAAAGCGGGGCCAGAGACCTTGCTTATTTCATCGGCCCCCAGTTTTATTTCCGAAAAAGCCTTGGTCAAAGCCCTGACCCAATTTGCCGAAGAGACGAGCACTCGTGGCGGAAGTTTTTCTTTTGAAAGAAAAGTGGCTGATATTTTTGCCACCATGGCCTGTCATTCTGTAGTGCGCGCCGGACAAGCTTTGTCTTTGGAAGAAATGAAAAGTCTGCTTCAGCAAATGGATGAGTTTCGGTTATCCAGCTACTGTCCTCACGGCCGCAATGTCTACTTAGAAATCCCACTGACAAAAATTGAAAAAGATTTTGGGCGTTTGCCGTGAAAAAGGCAGTCCTTGTCTTAGGCCCTACGGCCTCAGGAAAATCACGACTTGCTCTCGAGCTCGCCATCGCTCGACAGCTGCCGATCATCAACGTCGATAGTATTCAAATGTACAAAGGCCTAAAAATTGGTTCCGCTTTGCCATCGTCGCAAGATATGAAGCTGGCGGCCCATAGTCTGTATGCTTTTGTCGAAAAGGGTGAGCAGATCACCGCCGCGGATTATGTGGGCGCCGTTAAAAAATTAGTCCAGGGCCGCGACTTTCTCCATCGGGATCTGATATTTTGCGGGGGAAGTGGTTTTTATATTCAGGCGCTCGTCAAAGGAATGTTTCCGGTGGCTAAAGTGAACGACGAGCAGAACCAAAGGATCGAAAAGCGCATTGCCGACGAAGGCTGGGCGCAAGTTCACCGTTGGGTGATAGATAAAGATCCGAGCCTTCAGCGAACTGTGCATGTGAATGACCATTATCGCATTCGTCGGGCTGTGGAAATGCTGGTGTTGTCGGAAAAAAAACCGAGCGAATTAGATCAGGAACTCACACCTAGTCCCATTGCGGACTTTCAAAAAATCAAAGTGGCCTTGTATGCCGACAAAGATGAGATGCGCCAACGTGTGACTTTGCGGGCCGAAGAAATGCTCCAGGCCGGTTTTATCGAAGAAGTGCAGGAGCTTCTCAATAAAGGTTTTGCCCATTGGGCGCCATTGCAAAGTGTAGGTTACAAGGAGGTCGGACTTTTTCTTCGTGGAGAATTATCTCAAGAGCAATTAGTGCCGGCTATTGTAACTGCCAATATGCAACTGATTAAAAAGCAGCTGACCTGGTTTAGAAAAGACGCCGCCATCCGCTGGTTTGAGCTTAAGCATTTGGCCAAAGCCAAAGAATATATCCTTGAACAGTTAGGTTAAGGCGAGATCCTTCGTTAGCGCTCAGGATAACATCTTCTGCTAAGACGGACACGCGGACGGGCGTCGCGGCCCTCGTCGTCCGAGCAAAGCGAAAGATCTGATCTAGATTCCAAACTCCATTTGGACACGTACAATCCAGTTTTGTTGATCTAGATGGGTGAAGGAGTTGGTCTTCTCCTCAAGTGTCACATCACCAAGAATTTTAATGCGATGGCGATCAATATATTTAGTCAAACCGACTATATACTGTGTTGTTGTATTATCTTCTGATAAAATGGCGCTCACAGGAGTGGTGCGAGTGTAGCGGACTACGGGCGACCAATGATTTGGGAAGATATAACTCAGCTGTGTTGTATAGCCGGAACCCTTAAAAATGGCTTTTGTACTGCCATCAATAATCACAAAAGGATTGTCGACGGTTCTTTTTGCGAACTCTGTGCTCCACGCCCAACCTCGATGCTTGATTAAAAGATCCGCCATCCACGTATCCATGCTGCGCACTTGTGTCCCATCAAAAAGAGGACCGAGCTGGCCTCCGAGGCGATTGGTTTTGGGGTTGTTGTTATAAACAATTCCCATGGATAACTTAAGATCGCGCTCATGCATCAAATCGCCTTCGAAATAATCACCATTTTGGGCAAAGTTGCCAAAGGGGAGCCACTCCACACGCGCCGTGGTGGAAACTCCGGTGTTTTCATTGGCGCGGCCGCGTCCCTCACCATTACTCAGCGCCAGTTTGACCCACAGTGGACGTTCTTCCCCCAAACGTTGGTGGAGTTGTACACCGATATCGCGATCGAGGGTGAAGATCGAATTCACGAGAGAACGATCCACCATCTCTTGGTTACTGGAAGAAATAACCCTTTGTCGGTTGCCCGGAAGTTTGGTTTGACCAAACCATAGTGTGCCACTATCCGAGTACGCCCAGCCGACAATAGCGTCGCGCAAGAAGTTGGGGAATTCAGAGTTTTCAAAATCGGTGTCGCGCGGAGCAAAGGAGAGTTGCACTTTATAAAGAAAGCGGGGATCAAAGGCTGTTCCATCAAAACGTAAACGCATTCGACGAATACTAAAATCTACGACGTCTTCGTTGGTGGTATTTTTCGAATCATAGTCTTCATAGGTGGCGCGAGCTTGCAGACGAAAGCGCGATTTCATCACAAAAGAGCTAGGTGCATATTTAAAAACAATTCCGTCTTCACCAAAACTGGCTTCGGGCAAGATTTGATCCGCAGCAAATGATGAATTGGTCAGCAAAAAAATAACTTGAATAAGAATATTGGTCATGGGGCGAATATTAGGGTTTTGTTAAGGAATTGTCACAGTTCTATTAAGAAGAATTTTCTTTATAGCAAAATTACATTAGTCATTTTCTATCTTCCTATATTTTATGCAACTAATGAGATGAGTCATTTAGGGTTCTGTTAGGAATGGCCCTTAACCGTTTCCTAATTTTACTAATTGTTGTGAGCTTAAGATAAGTGAGGGGAACAAAAACAGTCGATGCGAAACATCGGCAACTTAAACCAGGAGATTATATGAAAGCTTTAGCTACCTTAGCCTTAGGCCTCTTCGCTTCCTCACAAGTATGGGCTGTTTGCCCAGCGGGAACAGAAGCTTCCACTGAAATGGTGCAAGGAAAATCCATTTGTTACCTCGGTCAAAAACCAGCCAACGATGCGGACATTCCAGTCAGCATCTATGGCAAAACAGATTTAGTTCTCAGCGCTGAACATGCTTGGATTTTGCGCGGTGATGTACGCATTGGTGGTGATCAAAAAGACAATTCCACATTAACATTAGAAGCTGGCGCGACAGTTTATGGAATGCCTGGTTCTTTTTTAACTATCACTCGTGATTCTAAAATCTTCGTCAATGGTTCGGCGACAAACCCTGTGGTGATGTCGGCATTGACAGCAGAAAGAGGCAAGTGGGGCGGTCTGGTGATCGCAGGTAACGCCAAGATCAACAACTGTACACAAGTGGGACCTAAAGGTTATTGCGAGTCTTTTATTGAAGGTGCAGATCCAGCAAAAGCTCCCCTTTACGGTGGTTTAAATGACGATGATAGCTCCGGAGTCATTCGTTATCTTCGTGTGGAATACGCAGGTTTTACATTTGGTAAAGACAGCGAGTTGAACGGTATCACTTTTTACGGTGTCGGTCGCGGAACAACTGTAGAGTACATTCAATCCTACATGGGTGCAGATGATGGCGTGGAGTTGTTTGGTGGAACTGTGAACATGAAATATGTTGTTTCAACTGACAATGATGATGATGGTTTTGATTGGGATCAAGGTTGGACAGGTGCTGTTCAGTATCTATATATTACAGTCGAAAATGCTTCGGAAAAAGATCCTAACGGTATCGAAGCTGATAACTTTAAAGACAATCACACAGCAACACCTCGCTCAAACCCCATCTTGAGCAACGTGACTGTTGTCGCAAAAGCAGGAAACCCGCAAATTCTTAACGGTGTGCAATTACGTCGCGGAACAGGCGCACAATTTTATAACATGATCGTTCGCGGTGGTTTTCAAAACTGTTTAAACATCGATGATGCAGAAACATTCAGTAACGGTGGCCAGGTTTCTGGTGGTGTTGTGACACAAACCGGTTTGGTTATGCAGAATGCGCTTCTTCAGTGCAATAATAACCAAATCCTTGAGGATGCGGCGACCGATCCATGGTCCATCACTCAGTGGTTCACAGGTGATGTGAATCTCAATAACTATGTTGTAGCTCCTTCAGAAAAAGTAGTCGATGCGTCTGGAATCATTCCTGTGGAAGGCAGCATGGCTCTTGACACTGGCATGACACCTCCGGATGGTGCACTTCCCGGTGGTTTTCAGTTTGATTCTGTAGATTATGTTGGTGCGTTTAGCCCAGTCGAAGCTGATTGGACAGCCGGTTGGACGAAATAATTGGAGTAAGTTATTCGTAAGTTGTTTTCGTTTATTAGTTTGTTGTTTGTTTGCTGGGCCTGCTTCGCAGGCCCTTCTTTCGTTTTTGCACAACAATCTGAAATGGCCTTGGAAAATAATAAAGTACAAAAAAAAGGTCGTGTCCTTGTCGTAGCTTTTCAAGATGGGATACCTGCCTCCGGTGTGGCGGTGCGAACACTCAGCGGACTGTTCACCACCAATTCAGAGGGAGTTCTTTCACTTGATTTACCAGCGGTGACACAAAAAATATTAGTTGTTTCCACGGACCAAGAGTTCTCAGTCAATGTGGTGGAGGACGAAGAAGTTCAAGTGACTTTGCATCTTCTTAAAGGAAAAGAGAGTACCGCGGATGTTAATGAACCGGAAAAGCCTGTAGATAAAGTCTTATCCCAAAAGGAACAATCTGTGGGTTTTGATGTGACTGATGGTGATGGCAAACCCATCGCCGAGGCGACGATACTCTTTTCTGGTTTGGAAAAAGTTTTTAAAACCGATAGCCAAGGAAAAATTTTAGAAAAAGTTCCCGAGGGTGAATACTCCCTCAGTGTTTTTCATCCCAACTTTCAAACAAAAACATTAAGCGGTGTTAAAATTTCCGAGGGGACCCCGAACCTCGCGGTTTCGTTGAAGCCCGCGCAAAACGAATTAGAAGACGTGGTGGTTTTAGCTCCCAAAATCAAAGGCAGTTTGTCGGCCCTCGTGGAAATTCGCAAACAGAGCTCTGCCGTGACCGATGTTTTAGGTGCAGAGCAAATGGCGCGCGCCGGAGATAGCGATGCGGCGGCTTCGCTCCGTCGGGTGACAGGATTGACCCTGGTTGGTGGCAAGTATGTGTACGTGCGCGGTCTGGGAGAACGTTATTCCGGCGTGCAAATGAATTCCTTTTCTTTACCGAGTCCAGAACCGGCGCGACGGGTGGTTCCGCTGGATCTTTTCCCTACGTCCATTATGGAAAGCATTATCGTGCAAAAGAGTTATTCACCAGATCTCCCGGGTGAATTTGGTGGAGGTATCATTCAACTCAAAACACGCAGTCTTCCCGAAAAATTCTTTTTACGCAGCAATGTGAGTTTTCTTTATGAAAACGTGAACAATCGTTTAGAGCATCAAGGCGGAAGTTTAGATTGGCTGGGTATGGACGATGGCACTCGGAAGATGCCAGCCAATGTGCAAGCTGTGTTGGCACAGGGCAAACAACTGGAAGTGAACACGCCTGGTTTTAATGGCGGCGTCAGTGCGCAAGAGCTGTCCCAACTCACGCAAAGTTTTCCTTCGGGAACTGAATTCAGTCGGGTAGATACTCCCTCGATGCCGGGACTCAGCCTGACAACCGGCACTGGAATGAAAAAAGGCAAAGTGCAGATCGGCACATCAGGCAGTGTGATCTACAGTCAAAACACCGATCAGTTAAGTCGCACGGTGAGAACTTTTAGTATTGGTGCTGGTGGGAAATTGGCCAACGATACGCAGCGTTTGTCAGAATATTCAGAAATTGAGACGCGTTTAGGTGGAAGCTACGAAGTCGGTGTGGAGGTCGCTAAAAAGCACCGCTTGATTGCCAACACATTCCTTTTGCGTAATACAACAAAACTCACGCAGATCGATCAAACGACCTTTGTTAGCGATCCGTCGACGCAAACGTACACGGCTGATTTTACCGAGCGTCAGTTGTGGACACGCCATTTAAAAGGCGAGCATGAAGTCTGGAAATGGGGAACTACGCCTTTGCAGCTGGATTGGCGCTGGGGATGGGCAGATGCTCGCCGCGACAGTCCACGACGTATGGAGCTGGCGTACATGCTGAATGGTGATGGCTCTAAAACACTTCTCGACAATCAAACTGGCAATCAAACAATCTACAGTTTCTTAGAAGATAACAGTGTCGAAAAAGCGTTAAATCTCACTTTGCCAATATTCATCAATGACCGAGAGTGGGTGAAGGTAAAGGTCGGATTGATGGATATTGATAAACAACGCGATTCAGACACAAATCGTTTTAATTTTAATACCCAAAAACTTACGCCAGAGCAAAAAGCAAATTCTGATACGGCACTTTCTCAAGAAAACAAAACAAATGGCTCTATCTCTCTCAACAGTTCATCAACGAACACAGATAGCTATCAAGGTGTGCAGACGATACAAGCGCAGTATGCACTTGTTGAAGTGAACCCTTTAGAATCTCTTTCTTTCCAAGCAGGTTTACGTCGTGAAAAATCAGTTCAGACAGTTAAAACTTTTCTTTACCAAAATCCACAAAATCCATCTTCCGAATCGGAAATTAGCATGACGGATGTCTTGCCATCTTACGGGGTGGTATGGAAACCAACAGCCTCAGTGCGAGCCCGTTTTAACTATAGTGAGACTCTGTCGCGCCCTGATTTTCGCGAAATGGCCATTAGCAGTTTTATTGATGATGAAACAGGCAACTTTATTAAGGGAAACGAAAATTTAAAAGGAACAGTGATCCGTAATTTTGACCATCGTTGGGAGTATTACTTTACTGCAGATGAATATGCTTCCATCGGTTTTTTCTACAAAGAGTTTCAAAATCCCATCGAAGTTATATTTTTGCCGGGAGTGAATCGCATACAGTCCTTTGAAAATGCCAAAGCGGCAAAAAACTATGGAATCGAATTGGAAGGGCGTGTAGGCTTGCGACACTTTGCGCGACCCCTACGCCGTTGGACAGTGCTGTCGAATGTGACTTATATTAATTCGCAAATTGAACTCAATGAAGAAAACTTGGGAACACAAACCTCCAAAGAACGTCCCCTGCAAGGACAATCGCCTTATGCGATCAATTTTCAGTTGCAATATGATCGTCCGCAATGGGGTCTTTCGGCCACTACGCTTTACAATGTGGTGGGGAAACGTATTACCGAAGTAGGCACAAGTAAAATTCCCGACACCTATGAACAGCCTTTTGGGCAATTGGATTTTGTTGGGACAAAGTCGATTAACAAAACATGGACGATGAGTTTGCGAGCACGCAATTTACTCGATCCCGAAGTAGAGTCCACACAAGGCAACGAGATGGTGCGCTCACAGAGACGTGGACGCACTTTTAGTTTGGTGATGGGAGCGGTATTTTAATGGCGATAAAACCAAACCTTAAAGTAGTCTTCCTCCTTTTAAGCATGATAGTTTTTGTCCGCTGTGGCAAACATGAGTCGAGTAACTTTGGTGAGATCAAAGGTAAAAGTACACTGCAAGGAGATCAAGCGGGTACAGTGGAGGAGTTACTTCTCAAAGCCATTTCTGGAGATGACAAGGTCGAGTTTCAAAAGAATATCGAATTGGTAACAGACATCAATGCTCTCACCAAAGAGGGACGCACATATCTGATGCAGAGTGTGATGAGTAACAAACCTTACTTCGTCCAAGAGCTTCTCAAAAAAGGTGCTGACCCCCTCATCGCCGACGCCTCAGGAAAAACGGCTATGGATTATGCCATCGCCAACAATTTAATCAGGATTCAATTGATGTTAGATCAAAGTAAATCGCTGACTTATCAAGCTGATTTATTTGCCAATGTGACCACAGGTTCTACCACCAACGTGGGCAATCTTCTCGTCGCCGGTGTGAATCCTAATGTGCACAACGAAAATGGCGAAACCCCACTGATCCTGGCGTTTAAAACATTTCAAGCTCAGAAAAAATCCAGTTTATTGTTAACGGCGTTAAAGATAATCGAGTGGGATGATCCGGAGTTTTCTCTCACTGCCACCGATGTCAATTTTTGTAATCAACAAGGTGAGAGTCCATTACAGTGGGTTCTGATCTTAGAGCCGCTAGTGACTAAGAATGCTGATATTAATAATTTAAAAAAAGTGAAAGCTGCGTTGTTAGCTATGGGCGGCGAAGTACAACCAGCGGAAAACGTCGAAGGCGCAAGCCTTGAACAGGAGATGCCATGAAAGATCGTATATTTGCCATTGCTCACTTTGCAGATCAGGGAGTTCTCTATCTCTTGATCGGTCTGACGTTTGTGAGTTTAGCTCTTATTGTTGAGCGTTTTCTCAAGCTCAATAAATTGGCAAAACAAAGCGCCGAGCAAAGACAGAAGCTAGAAGAGGCGATGTCAGCAGTTCGTATCGGTGACTTAGAGAACGTGCACTTGGATGCAAGCTCTCTCGAAGGTCGCGTGATGAACTACGGCTTTGAACATCTCAAACAAAACGGTTTAAAGGGTTTGGAAGAAACCTTCGACACCTTTATTAAGTTCCAACAACCGAAGCTTGAAAAATCTTTGGCCTTTTTGGCGACGGTGGGTTCCAACGCTCCGTACATTGGTCTATTTGGAACCGTGTTGGGGATTATGAAGTCCTTTCACGATTTAGCCAATGCCACCAATGCCGGTCAGCAGACGGTGATGGCGGGGATTTCGGCCGCGCTCATTGCCACCGCAGCAGGTCTTCTTGTGGCGATTCCGAATATTGTTGCCTACAACTATTTTCAAAAACAAGTGAAAGCCATCATCGGCAGTGTCGAAAGCTGCAAAGACATCATGATGGCCTACGGAAAAATGAAGGGGTACTAAGATGGGCGCGAAAGCTGGGGGCGGAGGCTCCGAGACCATTGCTGACATTAATATGGTCCCGCTGATTGATATTATTTTGGTGGTGCTGATTATCTTTATGGTGACGGCACCCGCATTGGTAAAACCCAGCGTGGAAGTTAACCTTCCCGAAGCCGCCTCGGGGGATGAGACCACGCCGAGTTTGCTCAATGTGGCCATCACCGCAGAGGGTTTGGTGCAGATCAATAACGAAGATGTGGATGAAGACAGCGCTAAACGAATCTCACGCGAAGAAGTGGAGCGCAATCCCGACGTGCAAGCGGTGGTGATTGCTGATCGCGATCTGCCCTATGGACAAGTGATTAAAGTTTTAGATTGGGTTAAATCATCAGGAGTTAAAAATTTTGCCGTGACCACAGATAAACCTGTGACACAGGAGAGAAGCTTATGAAAAGTCTGATCGTTTTCAGTTTATTAATCAGTGGATTTTTCACTTTACAAGCCAACGCGGATTCTTGGGATGCGCTAGTGGAAAAGCTCACTCAATCTCGAGTGGAAGTGGAGTCCCTGAGTAAAGAGATCGATTCTTTGCAGAAGGAAAAACAGGCCGATGTGGAGCAATGGTCGCAAAGAAAAATAGAGCTCGAAGCACAAGTGCAAAAAGAAAAACTGCGCTCTTTACAGATCTCCGAAAAAGTCAAAAAGAACGAGTCACGTGTGCGTTTGCAGGGTAAAACAGACCCGAGCGCCCAAAAACGTTTATTAGCTTGGATAGAACGCTACGAAAATTGGGTTGAGAGTTCTATTCCTTTTCTCCACGAGAGCCGTAGACAGACATTAATGTCCTTGCGCTCACGTGCACAGAAATCACAAGAGCCGGTGGAATTTATTCTTGCCGACTTTTGGGCTTTTGTAGAGGCGGAGATGAAGTTGGCACAAACCAACGAATATAAAATTGTTGATATCGAACTTGCTGGAAAAAGCAAAAAATGTGAAGTGGCGCGCATTGGTTTGCATAGTCTCTTTGTGGTGACTCCCGATGGAAAAATGTTTAAGGCGCAAAAAGACGCCAACACATGGAGCTGGAAAGACATTGATTCTCCTGAAGACCGCGAGGGCGTTCTTATGTTGGTGAAGAATTTAAAAAATAAAAATGGCTCTGGATATTACCAACTTCCCATCGAGGGACAGCACGTAGGGGCGAGTTTATGAAAATCTTCATTTTGACTTTATTGTTTGTATTCCAGGCTTCAGCGCAAGAGACAGCTCTGGAAATGAACAAAGGAGCGACGTCAACTCACGAAGAAGAGAGTTTGCAAAAATCTTTCCAGCGTGAATACGTTTATATGAGCTCGCAAAAGCAGGCTTTAAAAAATCAAAAAAGCCTTTTAGAAAAAAACTTTCAACAACGTATTTCGAGCTTAAAGGGGCAGACTCAGTCTTTACAGAAGGAACTCGTTGCTTTGACCTCGCAAAACGATGAACAGCACGAATTGTTGATGAGTTTGGATAAACGAAAAAAAGATCTCCAGAAAAAAGGATCTTCTTTAGAAAATACTTTTAAGAAGGCGCGTGTGAGTTCGCAAGATTTTGCGAAGAGTTTGCATTTTGAGGCTCCACAAAAGGGCGAAGTCGTGATTCCCGAAGAATTGAGTTTTGATGACTTTGAAAAACTCATGGGTGAATCAGCACAACTTCTGGAAGCCTCAACGCAGACGGAGACTTTCCCTGGCAGTTTCCTCAACCAAAAAGGTGACTTAGTGGAAGGAACGATCACGCGCATTGGTCGTAGTGCTGCGATTGGTTCTGTTCAGGATCAACATTTTGTTTTGGGTCCTGATGGGGAGGGTTTGCTCAAAGCTTTAGAGGTTGCGGCGCCACCTACGAGTCGTTCTTTAAATCTTTATCTTTTCGACTCTCTCCATCGTGAAGCGAAAATCCAACGTCACGGTGGTTTCGTAGAAAAACTGGCGGATCTAAGTCCGTTACTTTTTCTTGGCCTGATTTTATTCCTCGTGGCTGGTCTCTTTGGAGCCCTGATTAAGGTATAGATGAAGAAGCAACAATGGCTTTTTATAACTGGGATTTTATTTATCGGAGTGGTGATCATTTCGATGATTGCGAGCTTTTTAGCTTGGGATCCATCGGAGTTGATCGCCATGGTTGAAGAAGCTCCGGCACCTATTGCTGTGCAAGTGGCCGAAGCTCCGCCGCAAGAAAAGCCACCAGAACCTCCTCCGCAAAAAGAAGCCAGTCTATTAACAACACTCGCCCCCGATTCTTTCTCGGGACCGCAAGATTTTGGCTCGGGCGTGGCCTTTGGCTCAGGAGGATTTGGTCCTGCTGTCGGTGGCAGCGGTGGGTTTGGTACAGAAGCCGGTGCGCTCGTTCGTGATGGGGCGCAGGTTAATCGTCCACCCCGGCTCATGATGAAGGGACCTTTGGAGTATCCCAGTGAAGCTCGTCAAAGAAGTATTGCAGGATTTGTGATTTTAAAAATTCTCGTTGGCGTAAATGGTTTGGTGGAATCTGTGGAGGTTCAAGACAGCGAACCTCGCGGTTATTTTGAACAAGCGGCAACAAGATCAATTAAAACTTGGAAGTTTGAACCTGCCATGGTCAAAGGTCAGTTGATGGCCGCGTGGACCTCGCAAAAAATTAAATTTGAGTTGAACTAATGATGACAATAGTTTGGAAAATAGGATTTTTATTATTACTGTGTGCGGGGTCACTGTTGTTTTCCCTGCGTTCCCATGCGTTCGTCAAAGATCCAATCTACGATGATCTCGAAGGCATCGCGCTGATCCAAGCACTTTTAAAAGATGCCAAATGGGATCTCGCGCAGAGTGAAATCCAACAATTAGAAAAGCAAGACGCTGTTTCTGGGAAATACTATCGCGGGCAATGGAATTACCTTAAGGGTGATCACAACAAAGCCCTCGCCTTGTTTACTTCCTTGTCGAATAAAAACTTTGCCGATGTGGACGTTTGGCTCATGCGCACCTATGCGCAATTGCAGAAAGATGGGAAATGTCTGTCGGCAGTTCCTCACTTTTTGAAACGCACTGACGTTGTGGAAAACGACTATTTACTGCGAGCGCAATGCGCGCAACGCTCAAAAAATTACGATCAAGCGTGGGAAACAGTTTTACAGGCGCGAAAGCGTTTTGCCAGTTACACAGCGGAAACGGAGTGGCTCACTCTCCAACTGCAGTTGGGACTCCATCACCAGGCTTGGCAAACCGCACAAGTCTGGTTGGTAAAACACGATGCCCCGGCCACGCACTTTCTTAATTTTGCCGAACTTTTTCAGGCAAAAGGATTGTCTACGCAGGCGCTCAAGGTGTTGGAGTTGGGCAGACTTCGCCATCCAACAAACATGGATATCAACTTAGCATTTTCCCAAGTTTACTTTCACAAAGGATTTTTATTTGTGGCGGAAGAAGGGTTTGCTCGCGCCTCTTTAAAAGACAGCAAGTACTACTATCACAGTGCCGAGCTCAATCGTCAGACGGGCCGCTATGAACGTTCTTTGTATTTTAACAGTCACGTGGTGGAAGAAAAAGAACGCCTCAAACAAAAAATTGCCACCTATGTGGACGCCAACCGATACGCATTGATTGCCAGTATGGACCCGGTGATTCAAAGAAGTGAGTTGGCAAAAGATGAGGAAATCCTCTACGCCCTTTCCTACTCATTAGTTCGCAACGGCGATCGCGAAAAACCGCTCAAGTATTTAGCAAAAATCACCAAGCCCGAATTGATTGAAAAGAGCACCCTCCTGCGCCAAGCCCTTCTCGAGTGTCAAAAGAAGCAAGAACGCTGCGATATTTAGTGCTCTGACCGCCTGAAGCTGAGCACTAGGGGCTGTGGACAAATCTCAGGGCGCGTGTTAGCTCTGGGAAATGACAACAAACTGTGTAAAATGCCAATCACCCCATATTTATCAAGACGGAAACTTCTGGAATTGCCCTGAATGCGGGCATGAGTGGAGTGCGTTGGAAAGTGCATCCGAAGCAGCGATTCAAGATGAGGCTTCCGCGGTAGAGGGAACGAGAGATGCCGCAGGCGTTCTCCTTCAAGAGGGTGATACCGTAACGGTCACCAAAGAGTTGAAAATCAAAGGCGCCACGTCCTCGTTAAAAGTGGGCACCAAAGTCAGAAACATCCGCCTCGTCGACGGCCCGGATGGACACGATATCTCCTGCCGAATCGATGGCCTCGGCCAGATCTATCTGAAGTCGGAGTTTGTGAAGAAAGTGTAGGTCGAGAGCCTCTAACTCTGTTTTCATTACCGTAGCGGCAGTGAATTTCTGAGTGGGAAAGGTTTCTGCTGTCTAAACGTATGACAGTTATGCATGTTTTTCACTCTTGCAACCTCCTGTGACTGCGGCCTCACTTATATAAAGCCCAATAAGGCATACGAATTGCTCTATCTACAAGCATGATGAATTTCTTATTTGCCCTCCTCTTGCTGCAAGGCTCATTTTCACAGGCAGAGACTCTCTTTTGCAGAGATCTTTTCGTCTTAGAACAGCCGCAAGGAATCTATGTCGGTCGGGCAGGGGCAGATGTCTACATTACTCAAGAAAGACTCAATCATATCCTCCAGGGGGAATGGACCCCCGATGGTCGTTTGCGCGGGGGCCTGCACACGATGGAAGGGTTAGAAGCTTTTTTAAAATTTCGTAAATCTCTTGGCCTTGATGCAGGAATGTCTCCGATCATTGCCATGAGTCGTCCCAACGCCGCTTTCCCTTCGGTCTTCTTAGATCCCGTTATTTTCACCACTCAAGCCGGCGAGGCGGTGAGGAAGTCCTATGCGGGGGGCTTTGCCAGTAGGTACGGTAAATCTTTATTTCCTCGCGGTTATAATGAAAAAAAAATTATAACTCTCATCAAAGCCGCGGTGGGGCAAATTGATCCTGAGGAATTGAGAAGTATTGAGGGCACAAAACAATTCAGACTTGCACTGGATATTACTCCGCCGAATTTAAAACACAAAGGACGCTTTTTATTCACATTGATCATTGATAGGAATCAGCAGGTGATCACCTTCTTTCCCGATGGGCATCAAACAGGTACTTCGTTAAGTCCAATCATGGCTCAGAACCAGCCCTACTACAAACTTCTCTCGGGTGAAGGCGGTCGCATGAGCCAATTGAGTAAGAAGGAAATACGGGAGATTAATGATTACTTTTCGCAACCGTCGTTGATTTTTGAGCCCATTCAATTTTCTGCAGAACAAGTAAAACATATACCACATTATGTTTTGACGTTGGTGCGGTCTGGAGTGAATTTAAAAGCCCTTGAGGTTTTTTTTGATAGACCCGAGATTACGACTGTTAAAGAAAACTATAGGTCTTTGAGGCTGGCTCAGATTGATCAGTTAGCTCAAAAAACACCAGAGTTTGCGAATGAAGTGGTCAAATACATAAAATTTCTGATGGCAAATTCCAATTCCTTAGCTTCTGTGGAGCGCATTTTTATTTCGAAAAAGAAAACTTTGAATATTAACCATTTCCTCACTGAAACAAATTTGCTAGAGGCACTCCAGCTTTTGTTCGCTCTCGAGCGCAATGGAGCCGTTCCCAAAGGAACGGCTTTGCAGATAGTCAGGGAGCATTTGAAAGCCGATCGGAAAGATACCAGTTGGGTAGAAGTGGCCACTTTTTTAAAAATATATGAAATTTGCATTGAAAATATTAAGGGAGACCTCCAGCAGCTATCGGCTTTTTTAACAGAGCTACCTCGTTATCCCAACTATTGGATCTTGATTCATCAACCGAGTTCCAAAAGCATTCAGAAATAATGGACGCCCCCTCTTGCCAACGAGGGCTGGTTACCTCAATACAGTAAAACTGTAAACAAAAGGGGGAAATCCATGAGGAACGTAGTATTTATTGGTTTAGATGTCGATGATAAAAAATTCCACGGTTGTGC
>JBGSUL010000087.1:0-20738 GCA_041736155.1 Bdellovibrionales bacterium | reverse complement strand
GTTCTTAAACTTCTACCGGAATGGTTTGCAGATTATAATCATGTTGCCCCGCACTCTGCTCTTGGAATGCGAAGTCCGATCGAGTACAAGAAAGCCGTGAACCTTTAACCGTGTCCAATAAATCGGGGGTCACTCCACAAACGGGCTCATATCTAACTGTATTGCGAAGTGCTACCGCCTTACATTGCACACTGGAGATAGACACAAAGGAGGCCTAGTAATGTCTAACCCAATGAAGTACATTAAGGATCTTGAAGCGGCGGGTTTTATGAGAAATCAAGCTGAAGCACAAGTACAAATGGTTTTAGGTGTTTAGTGACAAAGAGTGATTTTGCAGTTTTTCAAGAGCGGATTGAAACTCGTTTTGAACGAGCAGAGAATCGTTTTGTTCAATCGCAACTGCATATTCAAAGTCAGATCAAAGAGTCTGAATTCCGTTTGATCACTAAACTTGGTTTTCTGACAGTAAGCACTGTTTCCATTGCAGTTACTTTACTGACTTGGCTCATTCAAATCTAACTATTTTATAACACGTAGTATTTCGATAGCGCTTACTTATAATCGAAAAGTTGTTTCCACTCCCGTAGCGGCAGTTACGTGCTGATTTTTTATACTTAGATCCTTCGCTTTGCTCAGGATGACGGAGCGCGAATTTCGTCATCCTGAGCGAAGCGAAGGATTCGCCTCCAAGCTTCCTTGGGGGTTAAAGTTGCTCGCAAAGGTTTGCTAAGCACTGTACAAGCTGGCCGTTGCCGCCCTTTTCTGACAAGGCTCCATTCGCTGAACCAGTCCATGCGTAAATATCAAAATGGGCCCATGGTGTGGTGCCAACAAACGCTTCTAAAAAGAGTGCGGCTGTCACTGCTCCACCAAAACCTTCGTGGGCGTTGGCGAGGTCAGCAACATCTGAGCGGAGTTTGTTTTTTTGCGAAGGATCGAGTGGCATGCGCCAACAGTTGTCGCCGGTCTGTTGAGCAGCCGCGAGAATACTTTTAGCCAACTTATCGTTGTTGCAAAAAAGGCCCGGCGTTGTTTCTCCAAGTGCTACTTTAATTGCGCCTGTTAACGTTGCTAAATCCATCACCCACTCTGGTTTGCTTTCGCACGCCAAACCTAAAGTGTCACATAAAACTAAACGGCCTTCTGCATCGGTATTGTGGATCTCGACCGTTTTTCCGGCGCGCGTTTGATACACATCACCTGGTCGGAAAGCTTCATCACTCACCGAGTTCTCGGCAATGGCCAAATAAAAGTCCACATTGATTTTGGGTTTTGTCTGACTCATCCAATAGGCCAATGCCACGACCGAGGCCGAACCGCCCATATCTTTTTTCATCTCGCGCATTCCTGCTGCGGGCTTGAGATCCAACCCACCAGAATCAAAAGTTATGCCTTTGCCAACAAAGGCATAATGCTTTTTCTGTGACGGCCCACTTACAGAGCCTCGATAAGAAATCTTTACTAAACACGACGGATCTTCGGAAGCTTGGCCGACAGCTACATGTAAGAAGTGTTTTTCTTTTTTCAGCTGCTCATCATTCCATACATCGACTTTGCATTTGCTATTTTTAAACAGTTCTCGACAAAATTGAGCGTAGGTTTTTGGATTTAAAATATTCGGTGGTAAATTCACCAAATGGCGGGACACATTGACGGCCTCGCCGAGACTCTTGGCACTGGTGAGAAGTTTTTTAGCTTGGATATTTTTGCCGCTACCCAAACCCTTCGCTTCGACATAAAGTTTTTTACCCTCATGTTTTTTATCTGCAGGTTTTTCTGGCCAGTAATTGCGAAAGCGATACTGAGCCATTTCCACACCCACCATCATTCCCGAAAATTCTTCTGCATCTTTACCGAAATATTTGATTTGCACCACTTCCGAGGTCGAAGCTTCGCGCCAGACTGTACCCAAGGTATCACGGGCGGCTGCAAAACCAGAAATTTGAAATTGTCCATGATGAGCGGAATTCGTGGGCAGATGCATTTTGATCACCCACACTGGACCATCGGCACTGGCGAATTTATGAATGAGCGGCCAGTTTTTATCTTTTGGTTTTTGCCACTCGAAGGGTATGAGATCGTTATCTTTAAAGTTTACTTTCTCTTTAGCTCCAAAAAAATAGATCCGCGCTAAACCTTGCGTTTGCGGAGCCTCTCCCCATTGACACTGAGAAAGTACAGACTGCGCATGAAATCCCAACAACCCATTTGACATCACTCACTCCTCATATAAACTTTAACTATGAACCTTAGAGTCCGTGCAAGAATTATTCTTGGACTTAGCCTACTACTTTTCCTGAACCTCTTCGTCGCGGCAAGCTCTTTTGCAATAGACGCAAAGGGACCCGCAAAAAGTTCAAAGAGCAATAACAAGGTTGCTCAACGCTACTTCTTAGGTTTTGGCCCCACCACCTACAGCAATCTCAATACCAGCGGCGCAGGCGTTATCTTTTCTGGCGGCTATATTTGGAACTTAGATCCCGAGTTCGACCTTCTTCTCACTGCCGATTTCGGCACGTCTTTTAAGCACACCGATCTGATCATGCTCTGCCCACAATTGAAGGGGCGTTATTCATTTAGTGATCCTGAAGCCAACACCACAGCCTACGCCGGAGCAGGTATGGGCATTGGGTATTCACAAAACCATTCCAGCGCAGGACATCCCAAAGACAACATTATGAGTTTTGCTGTCAGCGTAGCCGCAGGAATAAAGTTTTATCGCAACACACCCTACCCGATCTTTGCTGAGCTTGAGCATCTCATGTACATCGAAGAGTCAGCCTATGGGACACCCATCTCCACTTCGTTAAAAGTGGGCATAGCTATTCCTATAGGCAGCAGCAAAAAATCGAGCGTCTCGTCCTACTAGTTAGCTTTAATATTTATGACTTTTTATTTTTTTTGATTTCCCACAGTTTAAAATAGCGGGTCATCCAGCCGATAGCATCAAAGTACGCAGCGAAAAACCCTGGAATGCCATCGCGAAATCCTTGTTTTAAAAAATAACGACGTAAAAAGCGATTATGCGGTTTTAAAAATAGATATTTCAAACTATTCACAAAATGAACCTGCACACCCTTTTCATCCAGAAACTGCGCCTCAAAGGTAGAGTAGAAATCAAATTTTTTAATAAACTGTGCGATGGTTAAATACGGATAATGCTCCATCGCATTTTCCAGTAAAGCAATGGGTCCATCCACCTCGAGTCGATCGTGCACATGTTTGAGTGCAAAGGAACCTTTTCCACGCTTAAACAGACGCACTTGATGGTCCGGATACTGACCGCCATGCTTTAACCAGCAGCCAAAATAAAAGTTTTTACGCGGCAGTTTAAAACCACAAATCGTTGGATCTTTCTCGATACGCTGACGAAATTCTGTGAATATTCCTTCTGGAAAACGCTCATCCGGATCCACATAAAAAATCCAATCGCCCGTAGCCAGCGCAAAGCCCGCCATACGGTTCACGCCCGCATTGGGATGACGTGGCTTACTGAGAACTTTCACTCCCAGCTTTTGTGCGTACTCAAGAGACCCATCACGGCTTTCGCCGTCCACATAGATCACTTCGTCGCCAAGTTTTTGTAATTGTGGGAGTAAAATTTGAATGTGCTCAAGCTCATCATTGCCAATGCAAACAAAGGTCAATTTCATCGGCAGCCCTACACAAACATAACAAGGCAGTACGTTTTTTTGCCTTTACGTATAACAACCATGGATTGATAGAGAAGATTTTCGGTTTTCACAATAAAGTCTTCCGCTTCGACACGTTGGTTGTTGATATATACACCGCCACCTTGCACATCTTTACGAGCCATGCCCTTTGATGTGGCCAACTTGCACTCAACTAACAAATCCACAATGTTCATGGTTGCCATTTGCGCGCGCGGCACTTTTACTGAGGGAGCTTCGCTAAAAACTTCGAGCAACAACGGCTTGTCTAGTTCGCGCAAATCTCCAGAAAAGAGCGCTTGTGAGGCTTTCTCCACTTTTTTAAGCTCTTCTTCGCCATGCACCAACTGAGTCAGCTCGCGCGCTAAAGCCGTTTGCGGAAGACGCTTCTCGGGAGCTTCTTTCATCTGCTGCTCTAAGCTTCTGATTTCTTCGACCGACAAGAAACTAAAGTACATGAGCATTTGGATGATATCGTTATCTTGAATGCGCATCAAAAATTGATAAAACTGATAAGGCGTTGTCTTACGTCCGTCGAGCCAAATGTTTCCCGATTCCGTTTTGCCAAACTTTGAGCCATCGGCTTTGGTCACCAAAGGAATGGTCATACCAACTGCGTCTTCCTTCACCGTGTTCCCTTGCGCACGCATTTTGCGAATAAATTCTACGCCCGCGGTGATATTGCCCCATTGGTCAGAGCCACCGATTTGTAATGTGCAATTGTAGTTCTTGCTCAGAACGAAAAAATCATAGGACTGGAGAATCATATAAGAAAATTCTGTAAACGAGATCCCCTGATCACTTTCGAGGCGGGATTTTACTGAATCTTTAGCCATCATGTAGTTCACAGAAAAGTATTTACCTACGTCGCGCAAAAAATCGATAAAGGTGAATTTTTCCATCCAGGTGGAGTTGTTCACAATCATCGCCCCTTGCGGGCCTTTGAGATCGATAAATTTCTCCAACACTTGGCGAATTCCAAAAATATTTTTTTCGATAGCATCGCGATCCAAAAGCGTGCGCTCTTGGCCTTTGCCACTCGGATCACCAATCATGCCCGTGGCACCACCGAGAAGAACAATGGGTTTGTGCCCTGCCATTTGCAAACGGCGCATGGTGGTTAACGGAAGCAGATGGCCAATATGGAGACAATCGGACGTGGGGTCCACGCCGCAATAAAAAGTTCTAGGAGTCGTCAACCACTGCGAGAAGTTGTCATGGGTTGTTTGATAAACAAGTCCTCGAGCCTTCAGATCCTCGAACACCATATATTAACCTTTATGTCGGAATGTAATGAGACCATGAGTGGGATCGTAGGGGGAAACACCGACTGTGACACGATCACCAACAATCACCTTAATTTTAAAGCGTTTCATCTTACCGCACAGGCGCGCGCTGACTTCCACTCCGTTATCGAGCATGACTTTGTACATGCCACCACCCGTAACGTCAGAAATCTTTCCATCCAATTGTATTAAATCATCTTTTGCCATTAGAAAAGTTGTACTGGAGCGCCCGGTAAAAGGCAAAAGTAAAAGGCATAAGGTAAAAAAAAAGGGGACCTACATCCCCTTTTTTCTTTGAAAAATGGTCGTTTAAACCTTAATTCGTGTATGTGCTGATAGCTTGAGCGGCCTGGTTTACATTCAAAATACCACCAGATACCGTCATGTTCTTCATAGACGCTGCGGGCGTCACTGTTTGCAACATGATGTCTTTTAGCGCCAATGCACCTTGAGCAGGATTATTGACATAGAAAGAGTTAAAAGACGTCGACGCTGCGCTATGCAAATAAGCAATGGAACCAGCAACATGCGGAGTCGCCATCGACGTTCCTGTTAAGTTTCCATACTTATTGCCTTCGAGCGTAGAATAAATATTTGTTCCAGGGGCGCCTAAATCGATCATTGTTACACCGTAACCAGCACCCGCGTTCTTTTTACCATCTTTTTCTGTATTCGTTACAGCGATGATATACGGGCTGTCGCAACCAGTTGGAACATCACCCACGACATCTACATTTTCGTGACCGTTGATCGTCGCAATGGCGTGAAGAATTCCCACTTGGCCCATTTCGTTATAAATATCGTTCCAAGCAGCGTATTGGCCGCTTTTGCAATTTCCATAATCAACACCAAAGCTGGAGTTGGTTGCTACAACGTTAGCACCTTCTGTTCCACCTGATTGTAACCAAAGTTTTTTCTGTTTAAGGACATAGCCGTAAGCTCTGAGAACTGTCGATGTATTGTTGGTCGATCCATTGACCGCCATGATTTTTACATTCCAATTCACACCAGCGACGCCCATGCTGTTGTTACCCATAGCTCCAACGATCCCAGCGACGTGTGTCCCGTGATAATCAGACGCAACGTTGCCTGTATTGTTGTAGGCATTCCAACCATTGATATCATCTTTGTAGCCGTTGCCATCATCATCGATGCCATTGCCTGGGATTTCACCTTTGTTTATCCAAATATTGTTAGCAAGATCTTCGTGGGTGAGTTCCACACCGCCATCAACAACTGCGACAACCACATCGTTGCCAGCTACATCGAGGCCACCTTGACCAAATGTAGACCAACCTGAAACAGCATCAATACCACGGTTGGCATTGTCCAATTTCATGCTCCATTGTTGAGCAAAACTTTTATCATTCGGCGGGTTACTTCTCATCGTTACTGGATGATCTTGTTGTGCATAAACAACCTGACGTTGTTTGCGCAATTGCGATAAAAACGTGCGAGCAGGCACTGCGCTTCGTGCTGGCAATTCTGCTGTATAAATTCCCAATTCTTCTACAACTGGTTCAAGATGTGCTTTTTCGCCCAAAATACTGAGCTGTGCCGCACTCCCTGGCTTTAAACGAACAATCATTTTTTCTGCCTGTGCTACCTGAGCGAACAAACCGAAAACTGTAATAAACAAAAGACTTTTCATATTTCCCCCATTCCTTGGTACCTTGGATTCATCCTTGGCGTGGAAAAATTCTAACTAGACTTTTGTAATGTTAACAATGGAATTTTTTCAAAAAAATTATGGGCAATGATTAGGCATTCTGATGACAGATCTTACATATTAATTATTAGTAAATTCAATGACTTAGGATTTACTTAATGACTTCCCACGAACTATCTTGCGATGTGTCGCGAACCTCGATGCCCATGGCGAGTAGTTCCCCGCGGAGCTGATCTGCACGAGCAAAATCCTTTTTTTGCTTCGCTGACCATCGTTCTTGCACCAAATTTTCAATATGGTTTTCATCCAGATCTTTCTGACGCAAGAGCATGCGGTCCAGGCTGCGCAAGAACTCTTGAGGCGGCTCATGGAAGAGCGCCATCATTTTACCGTTTTCTAAAATAAAATTCTTAAACAGGCCACAAATGGCTTGCGTGTCCGCTGTGGACTTTGTTCCCGGTTTTATTTTTTGATTAAACAACCTTATGATTTCAAAAAGATCAGCAAACGCTTTTGAGGTATTAAAATCGTCATCGTAAGCTTCGTTCATCTGTGTTTGTGCTTGCTGAATCTGCTGAGCAAAACTCTGCGCTGCCGGAGAGGGGGCACTCGCAAGACCATCCCCTAAACCTTCGTTGGCAACTTTCAACGCCGAGTAAATTCGCGCCAAACCAGAAATCGCTTGGGCAATGGTGTTTTCAGAAAATTCACTCTCTGAGCGATAATGCACAGACATCACTAGATATTTAAATATTTCAGCGGGGTATTCTTCGAGAAAACTGCGCATGGTGCGAATGTTACCCAAGGATTTGGACATTTTTGCACCACTAAAGGTAAACATATTGTTGTGCAACCAATAGCGCGCATACTGCTTGCCGCTAGCGCCTTCACCTTGTGCGATTTCATTTTCATGATGAGGAAAGATCAAGTCCATCCCTCCACCGTGAATATCAATTTGTTCACCGAGAATATCATGAATCATGCACGAACATTCAATATGCCACCCGGGACGCCCCGCACTCCATGGGGAAGGCCAACTTTGTTCGCCCGGCTTTGCCGGTTTCCATAAAGTAAAGTCGAGAGGATCTTGTTTTTTAGTATCCACTTCCACGCGCGAGCCGGCAATCATGTCATCAATTTTACGCTGACTGAGTTTTCCGTACTCGCTGAAGGAACGAATGGAATAAAAAACTTCCCCGTCGACAGCGTAGGCTTTTTTATTATCGATGAGTTTTTGAATCAGGCGAATAATGCCGTCTATATGTTCAGTCACTCGCGGATTACTGGTGTGCGGCCGCAGGCCTAAAGTGGCAAAGTCTTTTTTAAATTCTGCGATATAACGTTCGGCTATCTCATGGGCCGTAGTTTGCTCTTGCACAGCTCGTTGAAGAATTTTGTCGTCTACATCAGTGAAGTTATACACAAAGTTCACTTTGTGACCAGACTTCTCGAGCCAATTTCTCACAAAATTGTAAACAACCGCTCCACGAAAATTTCCGACATGCAAGTAATCATAAACCGTGGGACCACAGCAATACATACTGACCTGCCCCTCCTTGAGTGGCACAAAGTCTTCTTTTTTTCGCGTGAGCGTATTGTATACTTTTAACATCTACGAATTACATTCCAAACTTTGCAGTAAAAATAAGCGATGTGTTGTTGTAAGACATGTCTGTTCCAGAGCCCACATCAGCTTTGGTTACCGTTGTCATATAACGAAGTTCGCCACCTAAAGTGACTGTCTCGTTGATTGGAAAATCGACACCACCAAATAGTTGTAAACCAAAAGCGGTTCCCGCATCATCTCCCACAATGTCAGAATCGAAAGAACCAAAAAGAAGACCAGCTCCACCAGTAAGAGTCACAACTCCCATGGGTGCATTTCCAACCACATTAAATCCTGCTGTCAGTGCAGAAGGTTCCGCATTGGCCACACCATTTTCGTCATACTCTGTTTTTCTGTAGGCAAGCTCAACTTCACCATGAACATCCCCCATGATTTCAAAACCATAAGCCAATACAAGAGGCGTCATGAGCGCATTATCCAGCTGAAGAGTTGATGAACTTGTATCATCCGTAAATTTTTCTTTTCCACCGATTCCGTATCCCAAACCCGCCTTAAAATAATCAGCGGATGCTGAAAAACTCACCAACAGTGCTGCTAACAAAATGCCTAATTTCATAATAACTCCTTATGGAAAATAGATCGGCAGAGATCCTTCGCTCCGCTCAAGAAGACGAATGTATGTGCTTTTTATAAAGAGGCAATGCTTAATACGCCGCCTTACACACTGCTCAAGACAGTTTCAACCGTTATTCAATTAGAATTCCTTTTAAAAAAAATGATTCAAAAAACGAGTTCCGCAGCGAAGCGAGGACTGTCTGAGCTTTTTTGATTCATTTTTTTTAAAAGGAATTCTAATTGAAAAACGGTTGCGACTTTAAAACCACACCTTCAGCGTCGCGAGAACACTCCATAGCGCGTACTTTTCATTATCGAAGATAAATAGATACTGGAACTCTGGCCCTAAGGAATAGCGCGGTTCAATAAAAAACAAATAACCGCCACCGACTCCAAATGTGGTTTGGTTATTTGTCCCCTGATTCAGACCCTGGTCGTAAACAATTTTAGTCGTTCCAAAATAAGCACTGACAAAGAGAGCAGAACTCTCGAGCGGTGAACCATAGGGATAAAACGTTACTTCCGCTAACAGAGGCACATAGCCAATGGATTCTCGTGTTTGGTTGGATTGCATAAAGTAGGTAAAGACGCCTAAAGCCACATGCTCATAAAATAACCAACCTAAGCGCGCACCATAAGACACTTGTGCTTCTTTGCCCGTGGTCGGACCAGAGGCATCGGAAAACCCCGCATGTGCGCCAAGATAAAAGGTAGGCGCTTCGATCTGCGCCTGTGCCTGCAAAACTGATAACGATATAATCGATGAAAATATAAGCTTAAAGATGTACCGCATGTACTGAGCGTACTTGACACATGAGTCTGATCACAAGGTTGATTTTCAAACAAAAAGATATTTTTTGCCTCAATTTGAAACACTTTTCCGGCATATTAAATTTTGCTGAAATTGCCTAAAGATAAAACAACACCTCGCCGATAATCTAGCTAGTGTTTCGGAGGGGAATTCCATGCTAAATAAAAAATTAGTTTTAAGTACTTTTTTTGCCATAGTCCTAGCGACTCTTGGGATTTTATTTACAAACACATCAGGGGAACCTAATTACTCCCTAGAATGCTCTCGAAAGCCCCAGTGTCAGACTATTTTAAATGCCATGGAAGAAGGGGTTGGCCAAGATTTGCTAGCTGGCGCCAAGCCACTCACTCCGGCTCGCATCCTTGACCATGCTTCTCATCGATTGGGTTACGGACTTTCGACAATAGATCAATCTTTTTTGCCGGATCGTATGACGGCGAGCCATCTCCCCAAGGTAGCGTGGATTATTTACAGTCAAGTCTATGGCGAAGATCCCACTCTGGAAGGCCTAAAATTACAATTGGACACTCGCAAAAATGTTTTCGGTCGCTTAGTCAGTGAAAGTACCGTCAGCAGAAAAGCATTTCGTTGTTTTAATCGAGATGTACTAAAAATGAATGGTCAGCTGAACCTCACCAATATGCCCACCCTTATTCTCGATCAAAAAATGCGCGAGATTATAGCCGAACAAAATCAAATCACACCGCGCTCTTCAAGAGAGTGTGCATTTCCCGGAACCGGTGCTTCGAACGCACTCTCTCTCATCACTTTGCAAAAAGAACTTCTGGACGCAGCCTTTGGCACCCAATATTTTAATGGCACCGTCGCTAAAGACTTGCAAATGAGTTACGATAAAGTCATCCACGAGTTTTGGTTTAATCACTTTAATATAGACACCAGTAAACCACGCATTCCTGCCTTTGGTTTGCAATCTTACGAAAACACAATTACACAAAATCAATTCACAAGTTTTCGACAACTTCTCGGCGCCGTCATCAAACACCCTGGAATGCTTCAGTATTTGGACAACGACTCTAATTCTATTATTAATATCAAGAACTCTTCTAATATTATTGTTGATCAAATCGCCAGTAACCAGAATCTAGGTCGAGAGCTTCTCGAACTCCACACATTTGGTCTCGGCCCCAACACAATAGAACAACCGAGTCCTTATAATCAATCCGATGTCGAAGTGGCTTCGCTGATTTTTACAGGCCACACTGTTCGAAATAGTGTTTATACTTTTGTCCCGCAAATATCAGCAAACCGAATTAATTATGTATCCAAATTTTTTACACAACGATCAGCAGAAACACGTCCTTTGTTTTTTAATCAGAGTCGTTTAGCAACACTGGATTCTACGGCTTTAGAAAATCGTTTGGACTTTATGTTAGATCAACTCTCGCAAAATCCTCGTGTTTTGCGAAATATTTGCAGTAAATTTACTACACGTTTCGTACTTGCTTCAAGAACGTCCCACGCTTCGATCTATCAAAGCTGTCTCGCTCAATTACAAACAGAGACGGGCGCTGGTAATGGCGGCACTCAGCTGCAGCGCATGTACATGAGTATTGTACATAGTCCTCAATTCTGGACCTTTATTTCTGCCCAAAAGCAACTCGGCAACCCCGTAGAGATCGTCGTAAAAAATATTCGCACTTTGGGCATACCGTTCAGCACGCTCGGGGTGGGAGATCTTGGCAACACAAGTATGTCTCGTCTGGCCAATTTTATGGTAGATTCCATTCTTGATATGGGCTTATCCTATCGCAAGTTCGGCGACCCTACAGGTTACGAAATGCGCGGCCCTGAATGGCTGTCGCAAGGCTATTTACTCAACCACGCACGACTCTCGTTTGAGTACGCCCATCTTCATAAATTACTGGACAGCAATTACCGTGAACGTGCATTAACAATCACACCTCTCCAAGAGCAAAGTCTTCGCAATTTGACAAATGCCAGCACAGCGGCAAGTGTGGCTCAGACTGTCTATGCTCCTGCGCGCGGTATCGCATCGATAGCAACTTTAAGTCGTGATCAGGCGGATGACCTTATTGAGATTGGTGATATGAGCACAAGCTCAAACCAACTCGACGTTGTTGATGGCAATCGCTCGGTAATCGAAACGGTTTATTCATTAATGAAAGCTCACATAAACGAGATGAGAAGGTAAGGGGTTTTTATGAAACAAGTAAAACGTCGTCAATTTTTAAAAAATACAACGGCTGTCGCCTCTGCTGTTTGTGGTTTACAATTTTTAAACCTCAAACCTGTTTTTGCACAAGCCACCAACGCACAAAAAAGAGTTTTTGTGGTTTTCTTACGGGGTGGCTTCGACGGTTTAATGCTACTCCCCCCCGCAAACAATGCTGATTTCCAGCAATTGGCCAGCCTGCGCTCCACCCATCTCGAAGCCCGACTTGACTCCTCAGGACTGCCTCTTAAGGATTCTTCAGGAAATGTCATCATGGATAATGTCTACAGCGCCAAAAACTACGCCCCCCTTGCAGGAGCGCCCTTTCGGGTGCTGCAGAAATATGGCTGGCCTTCTCTTTTAGCAGCAGATGCCGCCATTTTTCCGCACACAGGTTCACTCAACACGACACGCTCTCATTTTGAACAACAGGATTTTATCGAGGGCGGATCTGCACAGCGAATTTTGAGAATGGGTTATCTATCTCGGTTGACCGATGTCTTAGAAACATCTGGCGGCCAAACAGTGCATAATATTTCTGTCGGCCCCAATGTCCCCGACTCCATGCGTGGCGGAGCCGACCCGCTTCTCGTTAACAATTTGCAGAGCTTGCAAGATCTTTTGCGAACAGGAAACGCCACAAATGGATTCGCACGTACAGGCGCCGTCGGTCTCAAACAGCGCCTGCGCTTTTTATCGTCACGAGAAGACTTATCGGATTGCAAAGATAATGCGATTGCTTGTAAAAAAGCACATGCGGCCAATGAATCTTTGGAACTGGCCAATCAAACAACCTTTGATACTTCATCGACAGATCCTTTCTCGATTGCGGCTGACGTCAGTTTATCCCAATTAAAACCTCGACTCATTACAATCGATGTCGGGGGCTGGGATATTCATGATGACGCTGCGGAACGCATGCTTCCCGAGGGCGGACTCCTCAGCAACTTGGCTACTGGTCTTACAACGCTTAAAAATAAACTTATCGCCGCCAATCAATGGAACAACTCCGTCATTGTTGTTATGAGTGAATTTGGCAGAACACTCTCTTCCAACGGCAACCAAGGCGTGGATCATGGTCGCGGTGGCACTATGATGGTTTTTGGTGGTCAAATTAAACAACCGACCAGCGCACAAATAACCAAAGCCTGGGATTTCTCAAGAACGGACGGCATTGAGAGTTCAACGGCCCTGCAAGTTCTCAACGATTATCGTCTCGTTCTTGCTAATATATTTACAAGTCATTTGAGTTTACCCGGCAGTGAGGTGATTAAAACCCACGCCACTCTCAGTGATCTGACAACCTCCACGGGAGTTTTCCCGGTCATCGGAAGCGAACTCACGTACCGAAATTTAGGATTTTTTAAAGTGTAGCAAAAGCTCATCGCCGTTTTACACAAAACATTGTTCTCCAAGGCTCTACCTGTTATAGGTAGAGTATGTCTGAGTTTTACTTTTCAGAAGTTTTAGGAAATTCGCAAAAGCTCGATGGCGGAGCGATGTTTGGCAATGCTCCCCGCGCTGTTTGGCAAAAATGGATTCCACCTGATGAGCTGGGACGCATCCCCCTCGCTTGTCGGACCTTATTAGTAGAATATGATTCTCACAAAATTCTCTTTGAAACCGGCATCGGCGCTTTTTTTGATCCCGCTATGGCCGATCGATTTGGTGTACAGACACCCGGCACTCATCAGCTTCGTGAAAATTTAAAAAAATTAAATCTTCAACCCGAAGATATCACCACTGTGGTTTTATCTCATCTGCACTTTGATCATGCAGGCGGCCTGCTCCCGCCCTTTCATGAAATTCAAGACGGTCACAGCGATCTGCTTTTTAAAAATGCCGAGTTTATTACGAGCCAAGAAGCATTCGCTCGTGCGCAAAAACCCCATGATCGCGATCGTGCTTCGTTTATCCCAGGCCTGGTGGAAAAACTGCAAAACTCTGGGCGACTCCGTCTTGTGCAAGGGAACGAAAAGCTATTTCATGGACGATTGGAATTCACCGTCTCCCACGGACACACACCGGGACAACTCTTATCGCTCTTTCATGGTCATCACGATTCCTTGTTTTTTTGTGGCGATTTAATACCTGGGCTGTCGTGGGTGCACCTCCCCATCACTATGGGTTACGATCGTTTTCCAGAAATGCTGATCGACGAGAAGCGCGCGCTGTACGAAAAACTCGATCTCACAAAAACCCTGTTCTATTTTACTCACGATAATGAATACGCTGCTGCACGAGTGCAATTAGACAGCAAAGGCAAGTACTCAGCGGTGGAGAAAATTAAAACTCCCTTGCGCAGGGAGTTTTAGAAATGCGAACTGTAAAACCGGCTTAATCTTGTGGACAGAAATAATCCACCGTATAATTGGCCACAGGTGGCGGTTGCGAAAATATAATTTGCTCACCACTGATTACAAAGTTAGGAACAGGTTTTGCTCCGCTGGATTGAACTTTTACATCAGGGTTTCCGTCGCCATTAATGTCTTTAGGAATACAACCTAAATCGTACGTTGTTTTTGAATTCACCACGGACTGACCGATCATGGTTAACTGGTTGCCATAATCATCTGCGCACAAATCACCAAGAACTCCGTTCGTCGCCTTGGTCAAAGTGTAATAAGCATATCCGTAATAATGTTCCCCCGTTGTCGCCGCGGCCTTACAAGCGGTATCATTGGGACGAACAATGATGGAGTGAAAACGAAACGCTTTATCACTTCCCCACTTTGTCTCCACAAGCTTTTGTAACTCTGTGCCTTTGTTAAAAGACTGTGTGCCAGATTCATTCTCATCCGAAATGACTACGACGTTGAGAGCCGAATGTTCACGGAAAAAGTCATTATGTATCTCTTCAGCCGCACCCATAGAGCGCTGAATGGCACGATACGTTCCACGTATCCCTTGCTCCGATGAACTTCCCACTTCTTTTCTTTGAATGGTCTTACCAAACAAATCCCGAGCGGTGGCCACATCCAATTCCGACGTCAGCATATACTTTCCGTTGGGGAAAACCTGAAGTCGACCATCTCCATAAACACCATGATTCGGATCTGTCGTTGTAATCCCGATCTGCCAATTGAGTCCTTTTACACGCTCCATAAAACTTTCGAAGCGCGCAGCCATACTCTTCTGTTCATCGACCATAGAGGGTGAGTTGTCGATCACAAAGAGTACATCCACTTGGTTTGAATGATCCGCCACGGAAAACTTTGTTTGTTCTTTTTTAAATTTTTCAAATAATTCCCATGGAATGGATTTTACATCACTCAAACCATTTTTATCTGTCACTTCGATTTTTAATTTTTGTCCTCCAAGTTTACCACCCAATAGCAAAAGACGATCTTTCGCGGGAGAACATGGGATTTTGATCGTGTTCCATACACACTCAATTTTTTCAACAGGAGCTGTGCCCGGTACCACTTGATAGGCCACTGCGACTTCATCGTGGATTCCCAAAACACTGTTTGGCGCTTCTAACACTAATATCGATGGGCCTTGAGGCTTTTCAGGATCTACGGAGTTCCCATCCTCGACCGGCGTGGTTTCTAACTGACTAAATTGATGATCTGCGCATCCGACAGTAAGGACGATCATGGTCAGGGCCAGTCCTAGTTTGCTTATTTGTTTCATAATGCCTCCCCTATTTCTTCACTAGACTCATCGGAGGTTTTGGCGCCCCCTTAAGAAGAGCCTCTGGAGCCCATTTCAGGACTCAAGTAGGTTTGAAATGACCGACTAGACTCGACCTGTACTGGACTTTGTGTGCAATTTATTGGCAAAAAATTATGGAATAGTGGCTCACAAAACCTTTCGCGCCGCGCATAAAGCCTTAAAACTCCCTTTTCTCGCTGTGTTTTTAATGAGATAAACCTGAGCTCTTCTGGTGGTATGGCCGAGTGGCTAGGCAGCGGACTGCAAATCCGTGTACGGGGATTCGAATTCCTCTACCACCTCCAAATTCAAACTTAAAAACAGGTAATTTAAAATGAAAACACTTATTCTTATTACTGCTCTCTTAATAACATGTGGTTGTGCAACTCACGGTCCCTTTGTTCGAAACCTAGCAAAAGGCGATGGGGATACCCTGGTGTTTGAAGAGTGTTACCTCTACATTAATGGTTTTTGGGGCAACACCGAAACCAAAAATTGCAAAGATAAGACGATAAAAATTAAATAAAGGATCTATTATTTATGCAATTAAAAATGACCACTCTTGCTTTATCTCTTTCTCTTCTCAGTGCCTGTGCTGGTGTTAAAGTAGCTAAAGAAAATACTATGGCAAAACCCAGAGCGGGTTATGGCGTTGTCTATTTTTACCGTGAGAGTGCTTTTTTTGGTTGGGCCTTGAGTTACAACATCTGGGAAAACGAACAAACACCTAAAAAACTAGGGGCGCTGGGGAGTGGAAATTATTTTTACAAGCACTTAACTCCTGACAAATACACGTTTTTTATTAACGGTGAAGTTCGAGATGTGGCGACCATCGACGTAAAGGCGAACAAAACCTATTACGTTCTCAACACCATGGGAATGGGATTCTGGGCCGGCCGCCCCAAACTCACCGAAGTCACCGAAAACCAAGGCCGCGGAGAGTTGAACAGCGGCGACCTAAGAATGACCCTCGCCGAGTAGGCACCATCCACCGCAATTCTAGCAGCTTTGTCTGTAGATAAATTTCATGATTTTCATTTGCAATTGTATAATTGACGGGCGTCTGTATATATAAGCGGATCTCTAGGAGCTCAAGACCATGAAAGACTTTATCCCCCCTCAGCCTGAAAAATCCTTCCGTATCACCCTCGATCTGGATCGTGCTCAGAATCGCCTTGATTCGTGCTTGCTGGCTGCCATGAAATCTCAAACAGAGCAACCCACTCTCACGCAAATGAGTCGTAGTAAATTCAAAGCCCTGTTTAACAATGGTCATATATTGATCAAAGGGCAAAGAGCCAAACCTACTTCAAGCTTAGCTAAAGGTACCACCTACGTTGATATTTTAGGGTTTTAACTCGTATGGATGATAAACGTCTGGTCGATTTAGAAACGAAAATTTCTTTTCAAGAAATTCTCATCGAAGATCTACAAAAAATCGTCAACGACCAATATCTCACCTTAGAGAAAATGGAAAAAAACGTAAAGATGTTGATCGACAAAGTCACCGTGGGTGACAGCTCACAAAATCCTAAAAACGAAAAGCCGCCGCACTACTAATGCTCACCATCCCCGTTCTCTTTAATGACGAAAATATTTTAGTTGTAAACAAGCCTTCGGGACTGTCTGTGCACAACAATGAAGATCCGCAAAATTTATTACAAGTGCTCGAGAAACAACTCGAAATTAAAAAATTATTTCCCGTACATCGATTAGACAAAGAAACCAGTGGCATACAAATTTTAGCTTTAAATACAAAAACAGCTCAACTCTGGGCGCAGCAGTTTGAGGCAAAACTCACCCGAAAAATCTATTGTGGAGTTTTAAAAGGCGCAATGGACCAAGATGCAGGAACATGGAATCGACCACTCACGGATAAAGCCGAAGGTCGAAAAAATCCCCAAGGCCTTTCTAAAAGCCGCGTACCTTGCGAAACCCAATTTAAAGTAGTGAAAAAAAGCTCGTACTTCTCACTTTGTGAATTTGATCTGATCACTGGACGGCAACATCAAATTCGCAAACACGCCGCGCTCGACAATCATGCCATTGTCGGCGACCCACGTTACAATAATCCTAAGTACAACGAAAAAATGGCCCAACTGTATTCACAGAAACGCATGTTTTTACACTGCCTCAGCGTTGATATTTTATCTCACTCTTTTAAAACGGACATTCCAACAGAATTCTCCGCACTCTTTTAAGTTTAGGCTGAAAACGTCATATTTTTCCACCGACTTTATCTAGATGTGGAAAATTATCCCGTCGAGTGTGCACTACAATTCTCGCTACCCTTTCATTTAGCCCCCGCCGGTTGGCATCTTATTTGCTCAAGTAAGTTTTAGAAAAATTCTACTGGAGGATCAAATGTCAAAAAAATATAAAACCGCAAAACAAAAAAAAATGTCTGACCACAAACACGACGAGACGGATGGTGAAGATGTGATCGCCCTACTCAAAGCAGACCACAAGCCACTTAAAAAGTTAATTAAAGTCATGAAAGACACCGAACAAAGTCTTGCCGATAGACAAGAGGCCTTTGATCAGTTCTATCCCCTCCTCACCCAACACGCAAAAGCCGAAGAAAAATCTCTGTATGTTTTTCTCAAAGAAGAGATTGATATGGAGGAAGAAGGCCTGGAAGGCGACGTCGAGCATGATTTAGCCGAAGAGATCATGGCCGCTGCTGAACAAACAAGTGATGAAAATCTTTGGTCGGCGAGAGTTAAGGTTTTGGCTGAACTCGTCGAACACCACATTGATGAGGAGGAAGACGAAATCTTCCCTGAGTTTAAGAAAAACTCCGACCTTGAAGATCGTCAAATGATAGGAGCTCTTTATTTAGAAGAGAAAGAGCTGATAGAGGCTTTTGATGAGGACGACACTCTACAAAAAATCAATAGTGAGTCACCCCAACAACTCCACCATTAGCTCATAGCAACCCAAGCTGGTTTGCTCTAAAACTGAACTGCACTTGCGCTCACGATGGCGCAAGTGCAGTTTGTCTTTTTATTAAAATTCAAAATTTTGACCTCAAAAAATTCCAAAAAATGACTAGCCAAACGAAACAGGATGTTTCTAATATGTCTCAAACAATATGAGCACTATCAATCGTCATTTCACTCTCCACTATTCACAGCCTGAAGACTATCACTTCTCCCACGATTCAGTGTTTTTGGCGCGTTATGTATTTGAAATCTATAAAGATAAAAATATAGAAAGTTATGAACTTCTCGACCTTTGCTCTGGCTGTGGAATCATCGGTCTTGATCTCCTCTTTCATTTTTACAATGAAAGGCAGCAATCCTTTTTGCGGGCCGACTTTTTGGAAGTTCAAGAAATTTACCAGTCGCATTTTCAAAAAAATGCAGCGCTTTTCACTCAAACGCCTACACAATTTTTACCCATAAACTACAACCAGCTGCATCCCCATAGCCCCCAATATGACTTGATCGTCTGCAATCCTCCTTACTTTCAGCCCACGCAAGGAAAACTTTCGCCGTCGGAATTTAAAAACCGTTGTCGCTTTTTTCTAGATTCAGATCTCCCTCATTTACTCAATGGCATTGAGTATTCACTCAAACCCACAGGCCAAGCGTTTGTTCTGCTTAAAAATTTAGAAGATCATAATCAAAATACCCTGCAAGAGGCCCACGCCTTATGCAAGGGCCGCCTGAAATTTGAAAAAGTTCACGAAATCCGAGGCACTGACGTAATTAAGGTCATAAGGAATTTTATAAACTCCTGATTTTATGGCTCACAACGCTGCTGGTTTTCCTATCGTGTTTACGCTGCGCTTATCGGAAAAACTTTCCAGTGTAATGCCAATACCGATGCGTTGAATTTCTTTATTGTACTCGATCAATGAGTGCGCGTAACCCTGTCGAAGGTTAAGGAAAAATCTTCCATAATCCTTCCACGGATAGGAGTAATTCAATTCCAAACCTGGTCTCTCAGAAAAAGGGATTTTAAAATCGATAGTGTGCGCTCCTATGGATTTTTGCAGAGTGATCTCACCATAACCGTAATAGCGATAAATATTGGGGTTATCATCTTTCTCTGGTTTATCGGGAAGGCGATACCAAACGGTAACAATCGCCGAGAGATGCTGATTTAACAAATGCATGCGCGCAAAAGCGCGATCCCAGCTGCGCGACAAAAGTTGAATTTGTCCGTTCGACTCATGCATAAAACCAAAATCCATCACGCTGACCATAAACGATTTTTTTAGCCAGGATGATTCTAAATTCCGACGCATAAATAATTCGGGATTATAATTATTTTCGCGAAAGGGCTTAGACCACGCCGAATTATAGACCTGCCAGTACGAGTGAAAAGTGTAAGCAAAGAGCATATCCCACCCCGAATTCAGCACATCGTGAAAAAGTGGAACAAAAAAGCTGATCTGCATTTCGGCTTCGGTATCTTGATAATAAGGTTCCTTCGGTGCCGAAGACCCCAAGCCAGATACTAAACCCGAATACAACTCGTTATGGGTTTTTCGGTTGTAAGTGAGGGGCAGAAGATAATTTCTTTTATGCAAAAACAAGGAGTATCGGTTTTTAAGGGGTTTGCTGTAGGAGATAACATCGGGAGTGAACTCCTCTTCTTGGGGAGTCTGAGGGGGTGTCGGCGCTTGTTGTTCGTTGGGCTTTTCTTCGGCCTGAGAGAGGAATAGTGTGAAAATGAAAGTCGCGATCAGCATGGGGGGCCTCTCTGTTCTTCCCGCCCCTTCTGTAAGTTCTACTAACATAGATATTAGAATTCAGATATCGGAATTCTAATATCCGGAACCTATTTCTACCGAGCGCTGTAACAATTTTACCAAAAATATGATGGTAAAAAGTAAAAAAATTATTTACGAAGTTTTGGTTGGCTTCTCACCCTCTACTGCTATCTTTTGGTCCAAACTCATCCAAAAATCACAACTCTTTAACGCTCAAACTATTACCTAAAAGCTTAAATTCACAAAATTTATGACGAGGAAACCAGATTAATACAAGAGATCTCAATTTGAGACAAGTTTCTCAATTCGAAACTTTATTATTTATGTTTTCTCGACAAAAGACCGAACAATAATACTCTTGTATAAGGGGACGCATATGAAATGGCGATTAGTTATAAGTAGTGTTTGTTTGTGACCCCGATTTGATTTGGACACCCAACCCCAGGGGGTCTTTATGGAAGTAACGCCTACAAAGCGTAAACGTTTTACACAGAAAAAGAAGAGTTTGATCGTTAAAGAGCACTTTTCGACGGGAATAGCGATCC
>JBGSUL010000086.1:0-17658 GCA_041736155.1 Bdellovibrionales bacterium | reverse complement strand
TTTTACCTCGTCGCTGAATTTTCTCTTTGGCTTTCCCATTTCCTGACTCCTAAATGCTCTGAATATAGAGCAGCTTGGGCCAGCCCGCTATTGTAACTTCTTCACCGTGTTAGACTCCAGCTTTACGCCCGCAGTCCAAACACTCGATATATGTTTCAGCTTTTAGACGATTTATCGCAGCTTCATTTATTTGAAATGGAGATGAAATCTCAAAGTGTCTCCGAAATTTGCAAAGAGATGGCTCTACGTGGAGAAAGCTTAGCTAAAACAAAAGACATTTCATTTCAAAGTTCGTTTGTGAATTTACCAGATTGTGCTGATTTCAATTCTCCAGCAATTTGTCGTGTGCTCGACAATTTGTTTAGTAATGCCGTCAAATTTTCGTCGCGAAATTCCAAGATTACATTTTCAGTAGAATCTCAAAACGAGAGGTTGGTATTTTCGGTCACAGATAAAGGGCTTGGGATTCCAGAAGAGGAACAGTACAAACTGTTTCGCCAGTTTTGGAAAACAACCACGCGTCCAACAGAAGGAGAACAAAGCACAGGCTTGGGACTTGCAATATCACGGAAATTTATCGAGCAGCATCGTGGCAAAATCAGTGTCAAAAGTAGCCCGGGCCACGGATCAACGTTTTCATTTTGGATTCCCATCAGAAATAAAACAACACCACCTAAAGAATAAGCTCTTTATTTGGCGGGAACAGATGGATGGCTTTATAACCGAATGTTTTGCGCTCAAAGGAACGAAAGCCCTTACTACACCATTGGTCAAATTTATTGGTCCGTTCAGACGGCGTCTTGGGAAATGTGATTTGAAGTCTTTTCTATGTGGACTGACGCAGTCCTATTTTTTGTAGCATCATCATTCCGTGGATTTGTTTTGCATGCTTGGTTTTTTCCTTTTTTGCTCAGGGCCACACTATTTGTAACGTGAAGACTCGAGCTATAAAACCGCGCCTTCCATTCTTCGGAAAAGCCAAATCCTTCAATCAAAAACAGATACCGTTCCATAAAAACTCCTTTTTTTCGGTGATATAGATATTAGATGTAGGCGAGTTTTAAATAAAAAGCGTGTTGAGTTTTGGTTAATAGGGTCTCAGTGGAAATATAATGCTAAAACAACACAGAATCTTAACGGTATCTTTAATAGACGAGGTACGTGCAAATGTACTCCTACTTCAAATTGGCAAGGTTCAAGCTGAATGCTGCGCTTTGTCCGCAGAAACGAACGGAATGGACATCATCGCGCCGTCTCGTTAAGAATAGAGTTGGATGACAAACAACTTGCTAAGTAAAAAATGGGAATTGGTGGGTGGTTGTATTCGAGAAATTAACCCGCTCTCAGAATACGAAATTGACTTGGTTGCTCGCCGAATGCGGCAAACCCTCGTCGAGGTTGTTGGACAAGAGCGCGGCGCCACGATGTATTCAATGGATTGGCTAGAGGATCGCATCTTGTGGCATCTGGATTCCAAAAACACAATTGCAAAGGTGTTCCTTGCAGAATCGGCAGACGCTCATATCGCGGGCCATGCCATCGCAAGAATCGAGAGTTCTGCGAACGGAGAGAGGTATGGTTACTTCTCAACGCTCTTTGTGGAATCAGAATCGAGGAAAATGGGGATTGCCACAGCCTTGATGTTTCAAGTTGAAACCTGGTTTTCAGCAAACCTCATAGCGAAGATCATTTACAATACGGCGACGGATAATACTCGCGTGCTTAATCTATTTCATAAATACGGATATCATATCACTACCGCCGAATCTGAGATGGTTCAGCTTACAAAACTCTTGTGAGTTTGCGCCAATACGCTTCAAAGGATTAGATTTTATTCGTCCTATTTTTAATTAAATTGTAGGATGAGCATTATGAATGATCGTGAATTCGATAAAGCTGCGGCTGATGAGTGGATAGCCACAATAGAAGGGGATGGTAGCCGAGTTCGTGCAGCTGACCTCTATCCCTATCTTCGTCAATGGTTACAGAAAACCAAACCACTGTCCGTACTTGATTTAGGATGTGGGCAGGGCGCTTGTTCTCATCAGATGAATATGAACTCTTGCTCCTATACAGGAGTCGATCCGTCTCCGTTTCTCTTGGATCGAGCAAGGCAAATCTGCCAAAACCCTAATGCACAGTTTGTTTTAGGAAATGCTTATTCGCTTCCATTTGAAGAAAGTTGTTTCGATGGAGTGTTCTCGATTGCTGTCTGGCATCTTCTCGAAGATAAAGCAAAAGCCTCGAAAGAATTATCTCGTGTCATCCGAGGCAATGGTAATTTCTTAATTGTAGCTGCAAATCCGGGTTCGTATGAGGATTGGACTCGCACCTACTCAGAATCAAAAAGAAACGGGATAAAGTTTGAAGGTACGAATGTATTATCAGATGGGACAAAGTCGACGGATATACTCTATTTGCATAGCCTGGATGAAATCGTCGAGTGCCTGAATAGGTTTAATTTGCGAGTGGAGGAGACTCAAACGTTTCGCACAGCCATTGCTCTTCAAGGCCGAAAAACCGTGAGCTGAATTTAAGTTGGCGGGTAAAAGTAACTGACGTTATAACTGAATGTTTTTTTTGCTTAAATCGAAAATCTCCAGGTTTTAAGAGACAGACTGCCGGATGGTTTCTACCCGTGAGTATTAAATATTGGCACTTCTTGAATAGACCGACGAGGTCAAGCTTTGCGGGGTTATTTCATAGACTGAGCAGGTCTATGGAGCTTTTGTTAGCACTTGGTGCACCGCAAACCTTGGGTTGTTGACAGTAAATCGTCAGAGCCAGATTCTTCAGTAGGGAGAAATATGATAATTTCAGCCGTTTTGCTCATTACGATGACCGCTATTGCAAAAGTTGAACCGCCAAAAGTATTCGTGGATAAGGGTGCTTGTCCTTTTGAATGTTGTACCTATCGTGATTGGATTGTGAAAGCCGACACGCCTATTCTTGATTCGATCGATGGAAAGAAGGTCGTTGGTACAGCAAAAGGCGGCGAACGAGTTACTGGGATATCTGGCGAGGTTCATACCGAGCCAGGCAAGGTTACGGTCAGTTCTCCTCACGGAAAATTTAAAACGGGCGACGAACTTTATATTCTTACTTACCTAGGCGAGGGTATCTACAAAATATGGACCAATGGGACCGTATCTGAAGATGCTGATATTTATCAAATTCTAGATGAAGAAGGACAAAGGGGAAAAGGTCCTAATGCATCCAAAAATAATTGGGCCAAACTCAATAAACAGCCAAAGAGCACTTGGTGGGCGCAGGTTAAATTGAAAAATGGAAGGTCGGGTTGGACCAAGGAAACTGCGAATTTTGGAAACATAGATGGCTGTGCCAGCACTGAATGAGAAAATGCTCCAATAGGCGGTATTCGTCTAAGAATGCATGCACTTCATGCCCTAGAATCTCGCGGAAAGAATCCCGAGAATTCCCCCAAAAAACTCTTTTAACTAAGAACCCTTTCTTTTATAGAATGTATCGAGACTTTTGCACTTAGAAGACAAACGAGATATTTTTTTCCTGAATTCTCATTTTTCATGAACTTGTATCAAACGAGTAAGCATTTTGCCTAAGATTTCGAGTTGATCTCGAAAGTTGGACTTCTTTTCATCAGTAATTATATTTTTGATTCGTAGAACTTCGATAATTGGAATGCCATAATTCAAATGGATGCAAATTATAATAGCAATTAAAACAAAAGCTATTGCAGCTAGAGCGCAGAAGTCCGAATACTGAATTCAGCTCTATTGTTCATTCTCTATTGTCTAGATTCTAAATTTTGCGCTACTGTGCTTCGCACATCCACGTGCGTGGGGCGGAGAATGGACAATGGAGAATAGAGGAAATTTTGCTGGCGCAAAATTTGGCGGGCACAGGTGGATGAGTATATAACTGCGTGCCCTGAGCTTACGGGGAGTTGAAGACTTGGCCAACCTCATTAAATGCTCCTGGATCGACCGAAACTTGCCCCGCTTCTATCTCTACTCCAAACAAATCAAGTTTCGCCAATGGCGCGTAGAGCCCGAGCTGAGCCATGGTAAAAGTATTGGAGGGAATCCTATTGAATCTGGAGTTAGCAAAGGTGAGTAAATCAAATTGCAGTCCTTTTTTTGCGAAAAGACCGGAAGGCAGAGGAAGGGCGCCTACGCTCACGAGTTCGAGGTGAGGGAGCACAGTCACCACAGTTGGATAGATGGGGGCCATATTTTCTATTAACTGAGTGTCGGTTGAAAAGGTCTCAAGTCCTGTCCCAGCGAAGATAGACGGATCAAAATTTTTAATCGATGAACGGAGAATCTCGAGTTTTTCTGGACTGCCGCCGCTGACTATTTTTAAAGAGTCTGGCTTAATTGTGGTTAGCGAAGGATTGTCTGAAATCGACAGAATTTTTTCATCGGGCTCGGACCAGCCAGGGGTAGCGTACATGAAGAAAATGTTCACGGCACCGCTCTCAATTTTTTGCAGAGAGGGATTGTCGTAAATACGCACTCCTCTTGCATCAGTGACCGAAATAGCTCCGGAGTTCAAAGTTTGCAAGGCGTTGTTGCGTGCTAAGGTAAAGTAATTGGAGTGCATAGACAGCGCCGATTCTTCAATCACTTCCAGTGCGGAATTATCTGTGATTTCAACCGAGCTAAATTTTGATCCACATAAAGTTTGCGCTCGCAAGCGAGCCAGACTCGGATTATTTGAAATGACAAGAGAAGTGGTCCTCAAATCGCTATAAGGTAAAGTCAAATCACTTTGAGGTAGCGTCAAGAATCCCGGTTCAAGATTTTCAAGCAAGGCATTGTCTTCGATGTTAACGTTGTACAAATTGGAAATCGAATCGATGGCTTTTGCCTCGATCATTTTAAGTGCCGCATTCTGAGAGATTTTTAATTTACCAGAGGTAAATCCCTTAAATGTTCCGGCTGCGATGGCGTCTAACGCATTGTTTTGCGATATCTCAATGGAATCTGAATTCACTGTCGGTGCAATAAATCCAGGCGTCAAAAATTTGAGGGATGGATTGCCCTTGACCAGAATAGACTTCACATTCAGTTGCTGAAAGGCCTGAGGCTCAATCAGCTCCAGTGAGGCATTGTTTTGAATCGTCACGGAGTTTAAATCCATGTCGATTCCCGCAAATGTACCGGATTTAATAATAGGTAAGGAGTTGTTTTCAGCGATCGTGACGTCAACGCGTTTCGAGATATAGATCGATGGTGTAAGAAGTCCCGGCTGAATATCGGTAAGACTGGCGTTGTTACGAATTTCGATCGTAGGCAAATAGCCGTAACGATCAAATGTGCACTGGTCAAAAAATTTGGCCGGCAAAGTAGTCAACGAATTATTGTTTGAGATCGTCAGCTGCCCAATCGAAGCTACATTATACAAAAATGCGGGGCCCAGTGCTCTCAGCGAAGCATTGTCGTGAACATCAACAACCATGGTCTCATCACCGTTATAATTTACAGTAATATCTTTGAACGCTCTTGGGGCAATGGTTTGCAAGTTCGGGTTATTGGTTATTGTTATTTGTCTTACATTCGTAAGTCCAAGGAAGGCTTCGCTTGCAATCTCAATCAAAGAGCTATTGTTTGATATTTCAATGCGACCGTCGAACGCGCTAACAAAATATGCACCATTGGCAAGATGAACATTACGGAAAGCATGCGAACCGATTTTTTGGAGCAACGGATTTGCCGAAATTTGGATTCCCCCGCTGAGAGCTACGTCGTCAAAAGCTCCGCCCTCGATCTCCGTGAGCATCGGGTTATTCGAAATTGTTAAATCATAAACAGGAAGTCCTTCCAAGTCCCCCTTTTTGATTTTTGTGAGACTGGTCCCTGAAAGGTTGAACTCAAACACGTTTGTGTGGCTATTAATGTAGGCTTCAGTAAGCGCCTCACATTTTATTCCATAACCTTGTTCGAGGATCTTACGAACCTCGACGGGGCGATCGCAGATCGCCGTGAAGGCGTTAGCATTCAAGCCGGTAACTGTGGAAACGATAGCGACAAGTATGTAGAGTGTTCTAGACATATTATTTCTCCAAATTTAACTCCATTTAGCGAGGAGGATGCTAAAAATCAAATCCATATTCTGTAACGAGCGCCAAGATATGATCTAGCTGAACTGGCGCGACTGCAGTGGGTCGAAAGATCTTCCCGACAACAACTTCGCACATCTACGTGCGTGGGGTGGAGAAAGGCGGATTGTCTCGGGCTCCTGCCCTCGACCCTTCGGGCTTCCGTTGGTCGCGTAAAAATAGCATCCTGCTATTTTTATCGAACCGCGCCGTCACAGCTCAAATCATCAACGCTCAACAAATAAAAAAACCACCTTTCGGTGGTTCTTTTTATTTGGCGAAGTCCGCCGTTCAATTGACACTAAACGAGCCCTTGTTTAGGTGCAAATATGTGTCGAACTTATCAACGCTTGCGACGTTTCGCGTCAGTAGCGATTGAAAACAAGACCCGGTTTATTTCTATTTGGCTGTGTTTAATTCGCGTACTTTTTTTTGAAAAATCGTACTTTTTGAGATTTAGACCCTATCGCTGGCTTGTAAAAGTAGTGGGTGAAACCTGCTACCAAAAAAAACCTCAAGTACACGGTTCAAGTTCGCGTCAGCGACAAAGAACAACTGTCGAAGACCGAAGTAAACAAGATATTTCGTATCCTATTGTCTGCCGTCCCAAAAATTCGAGAGGTTGGCGATGAAACCTAGGATTGCACCATTCTTCAGAAACTCCAGTCAGGCCCAAAAAGATGATGATACCATTTACCGTCAGATCGACGTTTTTGAGTCTTTGTGGCCCGAGTTATCAAAAACGTATGATCTTTATCAACGTCATCCCGGAGGATCACCAGCAGATCAGTATTTTGTTGATGAAGGATTTAACTTAGAATCCTGGGATAAAACGAAAGCATTTCATGAATTGATGACTTTATGTGAGCAGAGCGAAGTTCAAGCCATTTATGTATCTGAAGGTGATCGTCTATTCCGGTCACGATCCAATGCTCTTCGAGGACGCATCTTGGATATTCTTCGTGAGAATAATGTGAGTGTTATTGCGAAGACTGGAGAAATCTCGCAAAATTCACTTACAATGGAAATTACATCAGCCATTGGTGCAGATTCCAAGCGAGCGTTTATTCGCACCTGTCACGAAGCCAAGATCTCACGGATAACGAAAGAGGGGCGGCCTCCAACAGGAAGAGTGCCGTTCTGTTTTCATTGGGATAAGCGCGAAAAGAAATGGTCGCTTGTCGAAAGTGAAGTTATCCTCTTTAAGTGTGCTGTCGGACTTTCAATTGGGAAAATATTTGAAGAAATGAATCCTCAGGTCAAATGCTTAGTTCAGCTCAATCCCGACGGGATGTCAGATAAGGCCGTAGCTGAAGCACTATCAACCCTCGGATTCTCAAAGCACTCTTTTTACGTACGAACTAATATGACCAAGAGAATTAATAGCTGTACAAGTCGTGATTTGAACGCCTCTTCTGTCGATAAAATGCTTTGTAAGGATCGTTACTGTGGCTCTTTTGAAGTATCGATGCTCGAAGCAAGAGCTGTTGGTAACTTGAATAAGAGACTGTCTGATAGAAAAGTCTATACGATCAAAGTGCCGCGCGTTCTATCAGATGAAGATTGGAATCTTCTACAACTTAAGAGAAACCGTCGTCGAAAATGGGCAACACGTAACCAAAAACATGATTACCTTTGTAAAGATTTACTTGTGTGTAAGGAGTGTAATATCCGTCTAGCTGCACGTCCAAAATATGTTGAGCGATTTGTAAAAGCGCTTGGTGAAATGATCACTTATCCCCCAACTCTGTATTACACTTGCGCTCGCAAACGCAAGGTTAGCGGTTTTCGTTGTTCATCAAACAAGTGTCATCCGGTTGCGACGATTGATGACATTGTCTGGAATTCATTTGCGAAAATGATTCAAAGTCCTGGAAGTCTTAAGTCACTTTTTGCATCAAGCGAATCGCGCACGAATAGGGCAATTCGCAAGGCAGAGCTTGAGAAGGTGGTTGCAATGTACATTGCTGAAATCAAAGGCCTCGAAAGTAGCCGCAAAAGATCGAATCGGCTGTTGGCAGTTGGTACGATTGAGGAAAGTGATTTTTCTCAGCAGATCGAAGAAATCAAAGCGCGTCAGAACTATCTTGAAAAAGAGGTTATTAGTACGAAGATGGAAATTCGAAGTCTGTCTAGCCATCCAGATATATCAAGTGCTTTAAGCGCAATTTTAAAAATGGATTTATCGGTTGACCTTACATTTGATCAGCAGCGTGATCTGCTTAAAAGTGTCGTATCAAGGATAAGTATTACAAACGAAGGTGAAATTACCATAGTCCTTAAGGGTGGTATCGAGTGGGCTGTTTAGATTACTTAGGATAAGCTAAAATTCAACGCAGACTTGATCGGTGTCTTTAGCGGGAGTGATTAAAGTGATTGCGCTCCAGCCTACCTGGGCGACATTTCCCCCTAAAGGTAGATCTGAAAGCAAAAGATAATCTTTGGTTGAACCAACATAGTAACCGATCATACGCGGTCCACAAGATTTTGTGATATACATTAAGTCGACTCTGATGAAATCACCGTTCGAAGGTAAATTATTTTTTGAATACATTTTTTCAGTTCCCTATAAGTTAGTGATCGGACGCTGGTACCTTGTGCTCACAAAGGTCAGCTGCGATTGCGAGATCTTCTTTTAATTTTAATCCAAATTCTCCAATTTTTACCTGACTGTCATTGTAATCGGAAAAACCCACTAGTTGATGAAAAATTCCTCGCTTGATTAGGCGGTGCATGACCTCATCCAACTCAAATTCAGTGCGAATCACGTCAGGCACAAATTCTCTATGTTGTTCGACTACTTTCCAAGCTAATGGAAGACATACACCATCGGTTAATGGGCGAACGGAGAGTTGTTTGGAAACATCGCTATGAAAATTTCTTGAGACCTCCACCCAAGCGATGAGCATTAGAGCGTCGATATCGTCGAGGTCACTGATGGATTCCGTTGCGCGGGAAACTTCAAAAGATCTATATCTACCCGAATCCTTGATATGCTCGCCGAGAATTCTCGCGAGTGCTAAGCGACTGATGCGCGTTCCACTTTTAGTTACTGCTTCCGCGACTTTTTCGAGAAGCGCGCACTTAGTTTCGCTTTCTAGAAAACTATTTAGCTGACTCTCGGAAACGCCGCTTTCAGCAAGGGACTCTAGGAAACTGTTAAATCGAGCCTCTCGAAACTTTGTGATGGCAGCTCCGATGGACGCTTTCGCCGCCGCTGATAAAATCATTTTTCCTGCGCCAACCGCTACTACTTCGATCATTTTTGCTCCAATTTCGCTAGTGGAATAATAACACAACTTATTTATACCAGATGGGCGTATTACTATCAATGCTGACCAGAATTAAGATAAAGGACATCTTATTTAACGACAGATATAATTTGGCGCTTCTTAAAATCCCAATATAGAGTGAGCGGCTCTGGCAGGTCTCTGTCGTGCCGACGAAACTTAAGCTCAATGAGATTGCTTTTCTTTCTTGATTTTTCTGGCTTGTGGATAAAGTAAATATTCTTCGATAGATGTCTAAGATCTTGGGCGAAATCTAAATCTTGAGATCGCAGAACTTGTCCAGTTTCCCGATGTGTTTGAATTATTACGGCCATCGCAGTGCTATCCTTTTTCATTACAGCACGTAGACTATTGTTAATCTCGGTGAACAGCTCTTCGCTAGTCCGCTTAGTAGGAAATTTTGAATTGTTGTCCATTTGCCAAAAAGTCTCATAGTAATCTAGCGCAATAACACCAAGCGATGAGAGATAGGCAGTGAGCTGTTTGCGTAGTGCACTGGTATTTACTCCGCCGATGACAGTTAGTTCGCCGTCTTTGAAAAAGTTTTCGAAGCTCATGTGGTAAACATAATAGCTGGCTTTCTTCTATACAACGCCGATTCATTATACTGTTCCTCCGGTGCTCCAAGGAAAACCTACTAAGATAACCGTGGCGAGATTTCGCGGTGCGGATAGCACACTCCAGCACATTGTAACAGGTCGGGCACAGACCGCTCTTCCGCATGGTTATATTGCCCGCAGGGCAATGTTTGCTCACGCGGCGATAGCTGCGCAAAAAAGGAGAAGTCTATGAAGGACAAGGTGCTCGGAACAAAAGAAGTAGGTGTTCTTATCAATCGCTCGCAAAAGACAGTTCGTCGGTACATCGAGGAGGGGCGTTTAAAGGCAGCTCGCCAAGGGGATCATGGCCATTACGGCATACTTGAAAGCGAGGTGCGCGCTTATCTCGCGCGCTGTGGTTTTTAGTTTGTATGGGCGTAATGCGCATAGGGCGTATCGCGCTCACATGGGGCCCGCGTCGGTAAGTCGGCGTTTGGGCTCCTTTTTCCCATACGCCCATTGGGCGTGTGAGAAAAAAAATGGGTACCTGGTTAACAGGGTTCGTTTAACTGACACTCACATTTTTTTGTTTTGGGTGTATTTGGGTGTGATTGGGCGCGAACACGCCCACACGCCGAGGAGGGCATTATGGAAATGCGGGCTGATGAAAGTGCAAATTGGCAAATGGGACTTAAAAACTTACTGGCCGATGAGGCCGCTACGAACGAAAAAAAACGTGTCCTGCGTATTTGCGGCGACAAGCTTGCCACAATCACGGCGACGTTGCCGCCGGAACTTTCGACATTAGATTTAGAGAATGCGATTAAAGCGCATCTTCGCAACGAAGGGTTAAGCTCGGGATACACGAACAATCTAATGTCGATGTTCTACAAAATTGTTGCGGCTTCGCCTAAGCGGACTCTTGACCATGTAAATGCGACTAAATGGCGGGCGCTGATTAGTCAGTATAATGAAAACTCATCCGTTATGAGGCCAGTGACAGTAGAATACGTAGCTACTTGGGTAATGCAAACGGGTCTTGAGGTTGGTCCCCTCACTCATGAGCAACTTATGGCGTTTACAGGTTTCCTTGAACAGCGAGGAATCAATCCGTTTGAAAGTGGCACCAGGTATCGGCGGGCGTTCAGGAAAATTCTAATTGCGGCAGGACTCTATGACGATAAATCTATCAAGCATTCCTACGGCATTTTGCCAGAGTATGAAAAGTTGCTCAAAGAAATGGAGACCTCGGCAATGGGACTGAATCGAGCATCTGCAACTAAGGTAGACCTCTTAGCCGAGGATTTTGGCAAAGCTAAGGAACCAATTCGTGCAATTACCTGGAAGAAAAACAAAAGAATTTTTATCCGCTATCTTAACTATCAAATTACTAGAGGCTTTGACGGTCGTGACTGGACGTCAATTGTTCATTGGAAAGAAATTATAGAATTTGTAATGAGCATTAATGGTGAACGACCTATGGCACCTGCGACCGCCAGTGGCATGGTAACAGCGTTGATCGCGTGTTTTCATCATCTTCGTAGTCTAGGCTACCTCAAGATGAACGATGATGACTTTAAAAAAAATGTAACGGATGAGCTTTGGTTACGTCTTGATAGATTCGAAGATTATTTTGAAAAAGCGGGTAAGGCCCGCGTGGCCCTGCCTGTTTATGAAAAGATTTATCGAGAATTCTATGAAAACGTCCTACGAGACTTCAAAAAAAATCGCAACACAACCTCTGCGCGCTCTCTCCGTAAAATTGTCCTTGCGGTTTTCGCGGTGGAGTTTGGGTGGCGTCCAGAGGATTTGAAAAATACTCTGCGACTTGAGCATATTGAGCGCCGTGAAACTTTAGATGGCCGGAAGTTTTATTTTGTTCGCTATCAACCAAGTAAAACGAATCACGGGAAATCATCAATGTATGCGAGTACGGCGTTACCGCCGTGGTTCAATGAAATTTTCGATCTTTATTTTCAGTATGTTCGCGAGAATTCACCAAATGAACCATTGTTCTCAATTGCGAAGATGAGCACGCAAATTAGTCAGTTGTCGTTCCGTTATTTGGGGTCTAAGTATTCGGCGAATTCCTACCGTAAGATGCTTGCTTCGTTTTTTTCCCGCCACAAGATTCCCGGTCTATATATGATTAGCGGGCGCGTCGCTGATAAACATCTCGAATTAATTACCGAAATGGAAATGAAGCATTACGCTGAAGCGGCGACAGACGAAGAGGCACTTTTGGAAATGCGGTTTGGAGAAAAGGTAAGAAAAATTCTGGGTATCGAAGATTCGGTACAAAGCTTCGCGGGTTTCCGAAAAAAACCGTTAAGTGTATCTAACGGTTAAAACTTTGGGGGCCGTATGATCGCTCCCGAAAAGATCTAGTACGGAATAATCTACTACGGGTGTCATCAGCTTCTCTGGATCAAAGCCGTCGCATAAGAGTTCGGCGTCTCTAACGTAAGGGTTATCGTGTGACTCCTGGTTCTTGCCGTTTACGAAAAGACCTTCGACGATCATCATTTCTTTATCCGCTGGATCTATATTTGTAAATAACATGACGAGAAATCTTTGAGCCGCTAATGCGGCTAAGGCACCTGAGTGAATGTACCATGCTCGATCACCGCGCTCGATAACTTCGATCAATGTCTCGTGCTTCAAAAGTCGTGGGTAAGGTTTATTACTTTGAAAGTAATAGCTGAGTGGTGCTGCAAGAATAAGAACCACGGAGCCCTTTAAGCTTTGCAAGAGGTTATGAATTTTATGAAGAGTATCGGCAAACGAAAGCTGTCCAGAATCAGAAATTCCATTGATGCGAAAAGCAAATCCAGTTGTTGGATTGTCCTTAGAGAATCCAACATTAACGGCAATAATATTCTCTACTGAGCTGAGTTGTGTGAATCTCATGGGAATTTGTCCTTTCATAGGAGTGAGGCATCAGCATAGTGAGGACTACAAAAAATTGAAATCTTATTCAGTCTAGTAGCGAGATGTGAGTCAACTGTAAAACGAAAATCCAGTCGTTTAAATGACTGAGACTACTTTACGCCGTCGTAATGCTGAATATTATTCTCATGATGCTAACGACATTTTTCAGGCATGGAACAGGCAAATCTTATTTGAATATTTGTGATCCGAAACTGCGGCAGAACAACTACTCTAAATTTTTGAAGAGATATAGCAGTTTACTGAAACCACGGCCACCGAATCCGAAACTACGGAAAGATCTGAAGATTCCTGACTAATTTACCCGGATGTATTCGCCAATTACTTATCTTTTTCATTTGCTAATTCACGTTGGCGTTTAGCGCCCTCTTCGCTGAGATCTTGATACTCAACGATTCTCTTTGTGTAGGGAGTAAACTCAAAATTGTCTGGGTATTTTTTAACAAGTCTATCCACAACGTCATCCCATGACGGGGACATAGGGACACCGCCATACGCAACTGTCGGTGCTTCACCCTTTCCTTCCACGGCCACAACAACCTCGCCCGTATTGGCATCCATTAGCGAAAGGAATTGATCGCACGCTCGCACAACAGATTGCTGATTCCAAAAGGACTGCTTGTTGTAGCATTGTGTATGCGCCACAACAATCGCACCAACGCCGTAAAGGCGGCCCCAGTGCGCCCATTTCTCGCGGTCTGAGAATCTATCCGTTTCATTTCTGTGCAGTCGCTCCTGCTCTTTTTTAATGGCCTGCATACCTTTGCTTCGGTCAATGATCGCAAAACGTCCATTTTCCACAAGCGCCTTTTGTATGCGGACATAATCCTCAATAGGTATTGAGTCGGGGTCGATCATCACTCGCATATTCTTATCCGTGAATCGAGTTCTCTTCTCTACGGACGAACAACCGATTACTAGAAGGACAATCAGTGCCATTGATAATCTAACTCTCATAAATTCCTCCTCAAGCCTTTTTTTTATTTTTTTTCGGAACGAGCTTCAGAATTTTTATCCTCGCGTATCCATCGAACCACTCATCCTCGCTAAAATGATGAGATAAGTCGCCGTCGATGTCGTCACTTTCTCCCGTAAGAGCATAAGACAGGGTATATCCATAGATGTTGCACAGTTTTTTGAAGCAAGACACAGTTTCACTAGGAGCTGCTCCATCTCGCCAAGACTGTACTGTGGACGTTGCAGTACCAGCTATTTCGGCAGCCGCTTTTAGCGTAAGATTTTTTTCCTTCAGCAATCGATGCAAAAATTGAGAAAGCGGAGCTTTGTCGCGAGAGGACCTTTTCTTTCTGGGCATATATAATTATCGACATTATAAATCATTGAGACCACAAAAATTCATATTATCGTTTTTTCATACGTTAAAACGTATTTACCCGACTTTTATCTGAAAGCCACGGAGCCCCTTGTGATAAAGGCTTTCACGGCAATTTCCAGATTCTTTGATGGCTTGAGAAAATCTCGAATTACATTAATATGATTCAAGATTGAATCAAGTGTTTGCTTTCGGGAAAATATAATCTCAAAAAAGTATCAAAGGATTTTATATGAAATCAATATTATTTGTTGCCGTAGTCTTTGTTTGTTTCTGTTCTGCTTTTGCTGCGGGTGGAATTGGATCTACAAAGTTTTATGAAGATCACTACGTAGATCAACTTTTCGAAGGCGCAACAAAAAAATATGGAACCTTCTCTGCTAATACCAAATATGTATGTACGAATCCCCCAAACTGTGTTCTTGCGTATTATCGCGAAGAGTTCAAACCATGTCTTTCTCTAACTCGACACATATACGCAGACTCCAATACAGGAAAAGTCGTCAAGCATGGTCTTCAATATACTGGTAAGTGTAACATGTATGATGACGCCCCGAAGGTAAAGGAGATGTTTGGAAATGGATTTCCCAAGCCTAAATTTATAAGTAAAAATAACGATAGAACTGCCTCAGCCCTATGGTTTGATGGAGAGCTTACCCTAAGTGTGTATGCTTTCTGTGGTTCAAACGGTGATTATGGTCCACGTGGACCTACAGTGGACAAGTTTATCGAGTGTCACGTTATTGAGTATACGATTTTAAAAAAATTGGAATCCGCGTACGAAAATCGTTTTAAGAACAACAATTTTAAATTTGATTAGCTTAGGCCCCCAACCTTCAATCAGCGTTGCAAATATGGCGTAAAAGTTGAATTCAATAAGGGCCGATGTAAATCTTTAAACTAAGATGCGGCGGGCATGACAATAGATGTTATTTAAAGCTACTCATTTTTAAAGCCTAAAAACGTGTTATCTTTCCCTCTGGGTAGTGCCTTAGGGGGGTGTTAAATGGCGATGCCAGAAGAATTAAAAATTCATCTCGATGAAATTGCTGAACGGCTATGGTCTGGACACGCGTCTGTTATGGTTGGCGCTGGCTTTAGCAAAAATACTATCGAAAATTCTCCCTCAAGCAAGCCGTTCTTAAACTGGCATCAACTCAGCAATATTTTTTTTGAGAAGCTACATGGGCGCGAACCGAGTACAAAAGAAAATTATTTAAACCCTTTAAAGTTGGCTGAGGAATTTTGTGCGGCATTTGGAAGGCCTGTATTGGAAAAGCTATTGCAAACCTCATTGCCAGATCTTGAGCACAGTCCCTCCGATCTTCATAAGAAATTATTAGAGTTGCAGTGGAACGATGTGTTCACCACTAACTATGATACACTATTGGAGAGGACAAAAGTTTCCCAGAAGTACGATGTTGTATTAAATAAAACCGACTTAGTTTTCTCTCAGCGTCCCAGAATAATTAAATTACATGGTAGTTTTCCCTCAACGAGACCATTTATTATTACTGAGGAAGATTATAGAACGTACCCAGTTTCTTATGCTCCCTTTGTAAACACTGTACAGCAGTCTTTGATAGAAAATGCCTTGTGTTTAGTTGGATTTTCAGGGGATGACCCCAATTTTCTCAATTGGATAGGATGGATACGAGATAACCTAGGAACTAATTCGCCTAAACTTTTTTTAATTGGAGCTTTCAGGTTTTCTAGCACGCAAATTAAGGTGCTACATCAGCGTAATATTACGGTTATTGATCTTTCTCCCTTAGCAGCTGAGGGGCCGGAACAGTATAAGAAATCATTAGAGCGCTTTTTAGATTATTTGCATCAAAAGAAAAAAGATGAAGTACGGCTGGATTGGCCGTTGCCTCAAGAGAAAAGAGAATACGCACCGTCTTATTCAGCAAAAAATGAAGAAAAAGTAGAGGCGGTTGGAAAGGCAGTCGTAGCCTGGAGGGCATCAAGAGAACGGTATCCAGGATGGATTATATGCCCCAGTGACTGTCGTCAGACATTATGGCGAAATACCGAAAATTGGTTGGGTGGAAAACATTTAAAGATCGAGCTACCAGAATCTTTAGATATTGAATTCTGGTATGAATTTGTATGGAGGTTAGAAAAATCTCTTTCTCCCATCTATGACGATATGGTTTTTGATATTGAAATTGTCGTCAACAAATACTCAAGTCATTTAGAGTCCGGCAAACATACCAATGTGCAGAACTTAAAATCAAAGTGGTCCTTCCTTTTGCTCAGCTTACTTCGATACTTTCGTGAGGAAGGACTTGTAAATAAATGGGAGACATACGCGAGTATTTTGCGTGAGAAGGAGCCGTTCACCGCGCAAGAAAATGATATATTTCAATATGAAGTTTGTTTAGCGTATTTATTTCGACAAGATCTTTTAGCACTGAAATCCTCTATTAGGTCATGGCAGCCAAATGATAGCTCTCCATTTGCGCAATCTCGCAAAGCTGGTCTCTTAGCAGAACTTGGTGAGCTGGATGAGGCAGAGGAAATTATAGAAAAGGCATTGCAGCTTGTGCGATCTCAACTAAATTTACAGCCGATTACCTCAGACTACAGTCTTATCTCTCAAGAGGCCTACATATTGCAACTTACGAATTTTATCAAAGACGCTAAGGGTTCATTCAAAAAAGAAGAAGAGAAGTCGCACCGAGAAGAGGCCCATTTGAGATGGGACAGGATAAAACAATATAAATGCGATCCATGGGGAGAGCTAAGATTATTTGAGGCTGAACTTACGCAGCCGTTTGAAGAGTTAGTAAGTCGCAAACGAATAGATGGCTTTGATATCGGATACAGTTCGACTACTCATTATTTGGCTCTGGCCAATAGAGCGGCGCAAGCGGGCTTCTTTTTTCTTCGGTATCTAGATGATACAGGTATCCCACTCAGAATAAAGAATATGACGATGGCAGTAGAGTCGGCAAAAGGTGCTATTGAAAGAATCGGAAAGTACTCGCCGAATTGGGCTACAGTATCATTGTTTCGCGCTGGAAATTCGAAGGATGTAGATATTCTTTATGATCGCGAAAAATTAGCCGGAGTTACTACGGTGAAGATTGATAATTTAGTAGATGCTCAGTTAAAACTTATAAGGGACTTAACTGAGGATATAGAAAGTGTTGATCACTGGAGAGATCAAAATATTGGGACAAGTTACGCGGGAATTATTCCGGAGGTATTGTCTCGGTTAGCAACAAGGTGTTCATCGGCGAAACTGAATGAATTGCTTGAGTTTATCGTTAATGTCTATAAGTCACCTCATAGAGATAAATACAGGGAAATAAATCATTTGTGGAGTGACCCCCGATTTATTGGACACGGTTAAAGGTTCACGGCTTTCTTGTACTCGATCGGACTTCGCATTCCAAGAGCAGAGTGCGGGGCAACATGATTATAATCTGCAAACCATTCCGGTAGAAGTTTAAGAAC
>JBGSUL010000071.1:0-50121 GCA_041736155.1 Bdellovibrionales bacterium | reverse complement strand
TAACAAGAAGCGGCTACACTCGGCCATTGGCTACTTGCCACCAGAGGAATTTGAAAATAAGATAGCAACAGAATTAAACGTCAGTCGGCCATCGTTCCAACTCTAAGCCGGTTCGACTCCCACTAAACGCCCGCAGTCCACTGGCTTGCAGGGGAAAATCAGTGATCCCTCAAGTGAAGGTACTGTTATTACTCTAGTAGTTTCTGGAAAAAAAGCGATGTTCAAAGGAAACCTTGGAGAGTCTCCACTTGAGGTGGTTGCTACTGACACCTTCCTTGAGCGCACCTCCTCTGGAAATATTTTCTTATGGAGACTTGTTTCTAGTTCTAAAGGTCAATTTCTCGTCCAATTAAAGGCCCACGATATCAGTGGTCTGTACGCTCACGTTTGGGTATTCAAGTGTTCTTAAAAAAAACAAAGTTATTACTTGTCCTATTGGTTGTTAGCCTCCTCTCCAATATATTTTTTTTCTATAGCGAGCGCATGAACACAGCATTTTTTCGTAATGATATCTTTTTTTATGACGATAGCCTTCAAGTTTCTGGCGTTTTCATTTTCAATGATAGCTCCAAGCAACCTGATCCCAAAAAACATGTGCAGCATCTTTATATCAAATGTACTGGTAACAATTGTGTATCTGTCGAGAGTTACCTGACCGGTAAATCTATCCACATTGAAACTCGAGATGTTAAATTGCTTGAGTTAAATTATTCTGAAAAAACTGCAACTTTTGAGGCGTTTGGCTGCAGAATTTCTGTGAATCAAAAGTCAGCAGGATTCGCGTGCAAAGATGGTGATGTGGGAGCAATTGGCAGCCACATATCGATGTTTTATGACCGTTACGCACTTTGGGGAAAGTAATCGTATTTTTAAAGAAGCAAAGAAGAAGCTAACGGACGAAATGTGCCGAAAGATTTTTAAATATTCCGCTTGAGGGCGTCAGGCCCTTTTCAGTTAATTCAAATACTTAGACTTACTGGTTTTTGAGAAGAACTTCTCGAAAGTTATTACTCTGTGATTGAAATTCCCGCGCAGGTGGGAATTTAATTTGGCGGAAAATGGTAAATAGAGGAAATTTTGCTGCGCAAAATTTGGCGGAGAGAGTGAGATTTAGCACCCAGCCCACCAACTTGTTGAGATTATTACGATCTCAAGTTCAGTAATAGCAAGAAGAAGCTCAAAGAAGCAGGTGCCGATTATTTCGGCTCCTTTCGCAATTGTACAACATTTTGGGTTCTCCTCACGGGCAGCGTATAACCAAGATTGTTGGTCGCATCCCTAATATCTACCGCAGCCATGCGTAAGTAGACATTCGTGGTGTCCATGTCCGAGTGCCCGACAATCGACATCACCCTGGCGATGCTCGTCCCTTGGCTCAAAAGGTTCGTAATGAACGTTGCTCGTAAGTCATGGAACTTGATCTCGGTAATCCCGATCGATTTACAGAACTCCTTGGTGACCTTGGCCGCACCTCCTCGCGTCCATTCTAATGGATGAGGAAGGACGTGATCTTGATTCCCGTACTCGAGCTTAAGCTCCTTGAGATAAACCAAGAGTTCATCGGAGATGGGAACAATTCTACATTTTTGATTCTTCGTGCTTGTAACTCCATTTTTAGAGCTCCAAGATTTAGAAACAGAAATCTTAGCATTGTCCAAATCCACATCCGTCCACTTGAGCGCATAGAGTTCACCGGACCTCATTCCGGTATAAAGAGCCATGATCCAGATCGGATAAAACCGATGATTTGTGATTCTAGCTTCTCGTAAAAAAAGTTCTACCTCTTGAACTGTAAGAACTTTCTTTTCCGACTCCGGCACCTTAACTCGAAGACCTGCGGTGATGTTGCGATTCATTTCGCCACTGTCTACAGCCATTTGGACAATACGCTTTATGATCTTCAAAACATAATGACGCGTAAACATGGTGGCTTCTGGCGGCATAACTTCAAAAATAAAAGAATGAATATCTGCTTTTGTGAGCTGACCCAATTCTTTACCTTTAAAGTGGCCGTTGACCCATTTGTTCAGGGTGGTTTCGTAACTGTGAAGAGTTGAAGGCTGATAACTAACCTTCATCATTTTCAAACACAACACAATCCACTCTTCCCATCGCAGATCCACTTTTGATTCTTTTAGAATCGCAAGTTCACGCTTCAGCTCAAACTCGATCACCTCGGCTTTGCGAAGTGATTCGATGTTAGAGCGTTTGCGTTGGATACGTACACCGCGAGCGGTAGAACCCGTAACGTAAACCTCATACAGTTTTTTTCCATTTTTAAATTCTTCTCGGATCGCCATATTAGGCTCCTTTCCTTAGGAAAAGAGTCCGACAATCCCTCAATCGGAAGCGCAGTCGACGCCGACGCGTAACCGCTAAAAACTTTGCGGCTTCATTTGTTGTTAGCCATTCTTTACTATTCTGATTGTCAAAGAGCTGTTCCGCAGCCAAAGCCAACGGAGTGATAGTGTTTTGCATATTAGTCCTTTAGATTTTTCCCCTCAAGGGATATTAAGGCTCAAATACATGCGCAAATATAAGCTAGTTTAATTACAGGTGAAAAACTCAATTATTTGAAATGCGGCAGCCAGGCACGAAATCATTATAGCGATAATTGCTAAGCCACGGTTTTCTTTGTGAGTGGCTTGCTGCATCCGCTTTTCTAACTCGTAACTTACTGCTCTTACGTATGACTCAAGATCGTATTCAATATTGGCTTTAAGAAGGGCCTTTAGCAATAAATCCAAATGCTCCGTCTTCGCGTTTAATATGTCATTTTCACCGAACAATTTTTTCAGTTGCACGGGAGGATTGCTGTTCTCTCCTAAAATATTCTCAAGATCTGTAACCCATTTTTCTGGATCAGCGTTTTTAGCCATGCTCATTATTTAATAAAAATTCGTAAAAACACAATGACTGACCAGTTCAATTCTATTATTGAAATTAATACCCTTCCTCTAGTTAGATTTAGAAACATAATTCCAGCAATTTTCAAAAATTTTGTGCGATTTCAGTACAATCTTTCCCGTCTTCTAAGATTTCCCATATTCCCCACCAGCCCCAGGCCTTTTTGGTTCAACCGTGTTCAAGACCCCTACCACTACAACAACGTTGAGGGGGAGGGGTCTTGAACCGTAGAGGGCGAGCCAAAAAGGCCTGGGGCGCGCAATTTACTGAATTTTCTAAGATATAAACATTCGTAAATTAAAATGTATTTTCTGCATCGGACATAAAATTTCCGATAGCTGTCCGATAGAATGACGGATGCAGAGGAGCATAAAACATAAGCACATTTTTTACTTTACGACTTTATGAAAACGCTTTTCGGACTAATACCCTCGGTTTAAATTTTAAGTGTGTTCAGTACGATATCTAAAATTGCATATGTGCTTAAAATATGGGCTCGTATTTGTATTGCGTAAAGCCATAAGGTCGAGACTTAACATTTTTGATAAGTTACAATAATTTATTCAGGGGATTAAATAAGTGAAAAATAATCAGAAAGATCAGATTGAGATTATCGATTTATTTGCAGGCGCAGGCGGAATGTCTTGTGGATTTATCGATCTAACAAACGAATCTTTTAAATCTGTTTGGGCAAATGATTTTAATCGATGGGCTGCGGAAACCTATAATGCTAACTTTGGTGAGCACTGCTCATTTGGTGATATAGTAGATATCCTCTCTAATGATAAGTTTAAAATTCCTAAAGCTGATGTAGTAATCGGCGGGCCACCTTGCCAGGGTTTCAGTTTATTAAATAAGAATCGAGAAAATGACCCTAGAAAAGCTTTATGGATTCCCTTTTTGGATATAGTTGACCGATGCGGCGCTAAGATTTTCGTAATGGAGAATGTACAACAGCTTCTCGGCAGCGAAGAGTATGGTGACATTCTTTCGAAGGCTGATTCTCTTGGCTTCAAAGTAATCTCAAAAAAACTGTGTGCTGCCGATTATGGTGTGCCCCAAGTGCGCCATCGAGCCTTTATTGTCGGCGCTAAAGATATAGATCCTGGCACACATTTTCCCCCCAAGCGTACACACTTTAATCCTAAAGGAACTGAGCATATTAAATTTCCGGATCTTTATATCAAAAATCCTAAACCATGGCGTACTGTTAAAGACGCAATTGGTGACCTACCGCCTCCTGAGGGAATTGAAATCAGAGAAACTAAGGCGCCTCTTGATTTGCACTTCGGACGTACACCAACAGAGCAAAGTTTAGCTCGCTATAAAGCCATTCCCAAAGAGGGCATGAATCGTTTCGATCTTCAAAAGAGAGCTCTACACCTTACTCCTAGATGTTGGATAAATAAAAAATCTGGAGGCACTGACCTTTTTGGTAGACTATGGTGGGATCGCCCATCAGTTACTATACGCACTGAATTCTTCAAGCCAGAAAAGGGCCGTTATCTTCACCCTAAGCAACATCGACCAATTACTCACAGAGAAGCTGCGCGAATCCAATCTTTTCCCGATGATTTTCAGTTTACGGGAACAAAAATTGAAATTGCTAAACAAATCGGTAATGCTGTCCCACCCCTGTTGGCTAAAGCAGTGGCTAAGGCTGTCGCTGATTTAGTGTCGGCTATGAAGGTTCGTGCAAAAGTTGAAAGAGCAACTTTCAAAGGTAAACGGAAGCCCCCTGATCCCGAGCATCTAATTTAACAACAACTGAATTTTGGAAAGTGGGCACGCTTGTCAAAGATTATTAATTCCGCCTCAGCTCGCATCAATATGTCGGACCGCTCGCATTCAACTAAAAAATCTTAGGAAGATTATTTTTACCCATAGCAACTTTAGCGTGGACACAGCATTTACCGTAAAGGCAAACTAAAGGCTGTTTCTGAAAAATTAATGAGGCTGTGATGAGTAAAAAAGTAAAGAAAGACGGAGCAAAAAATAAAATCAGAAAATATTTTCTCGAAAATATTGGAAAAATCATCACTCGAAAAGAGATACAAAAAATCGCGGATGTTAGTGAATGGGCTCGCCGAGTAAGAGAGCTAAGAAATGAAGAAGGTTATCAGATCTTGAGCAAGAACGACCTTTCTGAACTTAAACCGGGAGAATACATATTAAAAGACCCTAAGCCACAACCCGCCATGAGCAGAAACATTTCAAAAAAATTAAGAGCGGTCATCCTAGATAGGAATGGCTTTACGTGTCAGATGTGCGGAGCAGTTGCTGGCGAGTTGCACCCTTACGACCAAGATAGGAAAACTCGTTTGCACATTGGGCATATAATAGATAAATCTCTGGGCGGTACGGACGATATTGTAAATCTCCGAGCTATTTGCTCAGTATGTAACGAAGGAGCCTCAAACGTTATGATGGACAGACCTACGGCAATGAAAATATTGACCCAAATTCGCCGCGCAAAGGTTGAAGAACAGCTCGAAGTACTCGACTGGTTGAAGAAAAAATTTCCTAACAGATGACTTCACGAAACGTGTCCTTTCGTAAAGTGAGCGATTCTATGACAGATTTGAAAATTGATCTCGAATAGCGTCAAGTGTGGTTTTTATAGCTAAGAAGTAACTATCTTCTTTTCTAATCCATGCTTGAAGAAATGCTGACTGAAGGGTCTTTATTGAACCATTCTCTCCATGTGTAAGTGCTTCCGCCAACTTTTCAAATTTTTCTTTTTTATTTTCGCATTTAGATATTTGTTCTTGAACATCGCTCTTTACAGAAAATGTTGTGTAGAGACCCGAGGCAATTGCATCATCCCAAAGTAATTCTTCGGGGGTTGTAAATGGTAGAAAACTCACATTTTTCTTATAGAACACTAAGAATTTTTTCATTAAAAGAACTTCCGAGGAGTCCGAAATATCCCCACCTCCATTTGGAAAAAACTTAATGGCTTGTCCACACTGTATATCTATAATTTGCTGCAGATTATTTTTCGTAACATCGGCTTGCCTTAAGTCTTCTAAAACACATATAGGGACAGCAGGCTTCTGGTCACCGTCGAACAAAATAAACCGTTTAACTGAGTCTTCATTAGAATAAACTGTGATATTTCTCTTAATATTCGAGGCCCCACCAGGAAGATATGTAAGGTTAAACTGTGAATTGTACGCACTACCCGCAGTTTCCGCCACAGCAGTTACTATCTTTTTTGCCAGCTCATCTTCAACAACAATGTTAATTTTATCTGGTAAGCTATGCCCAATCTGATAAAAAGCTTCTCGCGGGCTAACATTGGAAATCACTTCTGACTTTCCATTACTCCCTTCACAAAAAACTTTTATGGCTTCTTTTGGTAAGTTCTCAACCATGGTAGGCGAATGTGTCGAGATGATAACCTGTAACCTTTTTTTACTGTTTGTTCTAGAACGAATTGAATAAGTTTTTTTTGCGCTCCGGGATGGAGAGAAACTTCAGGTTCATCCAACAAAACGAGCGCTTCATCAGAAACTCCTGTAAGTAAATGTACTAAAATAGCCGCTGCTGTTTCCCCGCTGCCAGCAAAAGCTTCAGAGTAGGCTTGATGAGTTGTTTCCAGCACAACTGACGTTCCCCAGCTTCCGTAAAGTTTATGCTCTACTATGCCAGCCTTCCTATATTCTTTTCCGAGAATGCTAGACAAAATTGCTAGTTGCTCTTCATTTAAATAAATTGGGGCTTTATTTACTGGCTGGCCCTGGACACCTAAAATATAATTATTCTTTATTATTTTCTTTAGAATTTTTGATTTCCCACGTAAATAATTCTGCTTTGTTTGGGTTCTTGGACTATGAAAATAAAAATATTTATCAAATGCACTTAATATCCCCTTAAAGTCGACATAAAGAACTTGCATAGGAATACCCTTGTGCCTCCCTCCGGCTGCGGAAACTTTCTGCATACCATACCGAGCCACTGGCTTGCTTGTTTCCCAATAGTCTGGATCTCCCTTGCGATATATGCGAGTTTTCAGAACTTCCTTAGTTACGTCACTACTTTTATAGGAGTAGATGAAGCAGTTCCTTTTTTTTGTATCCGGCTCAACTATCGGATCTAGCTCTGTAGAAAACCAATAATTTCCCAAACTTTTTCCGTCCGGACTACCAAATAAAGCCTGCAAGGTGGAGCTTTTGCCCCCACCATTTTGACCTACAAACACGGTCAACGGAAAATTAAAATCAATTTTTGTATCCGCTTCTAAATTCCGAAAATAAGGAAAACGGATGTAATCGATGTAGGTTTTAAATGCACCGTTTTGTTTCATTGATTTGAGTACATTTACCAAGCTAATAATCTTTTCGGACATAAAATTTCCTTAAAAATGAATTTTAGTATGAGTAAGAACAATTATAAACAATAAAAGTGTAGTTTTAAAATACTAATAACCGAATCAATCAGGCACAGAGAAGCATCCGAGAAGCAAAGAAGAAGCTAAACAACGAAATGTGCCGAAAGATTTTGAAATATTCCGCTTGAGGGCGTCAGGCCCTTTTCAGTTAATTCAAATACTTAGACTTACTGGTTTTTGAGAAGAACTTCTCTATAGCTACTACTAAATTTGGCGGAGAGAGTGAGATTCGAACTCACGGACCCCGCGAGGGGTCGCCGGTTTTCAAGACCGGTGCCTTAAACCACTCGGCCATCTCTCCGCGATAGAAATTTGTACGAGGTCGCCAATGTAAGCAAAAAGGGGCCTTGAGACAAGATTTCTTATGCATTTAAACGCGTGGAGCGTCGCAGAAACTTATAAAAAATGGCATTTTTTAGAGGTTTACTGCTTCCATGGTAGTGAAGTGAGGTCCTTCGCTGACGCTCTGGAAGCTTGAGGGATTATTTCTATTCTCATTTTGCCTGGATTACTTCGCAGCCCATGTAGCTTTGCAAAGCTTTGGGAATCATTACGCTGCCGTCTTCTTGCTGATAGTTCTCCAAAATAGCTACAAGCGTGCGACCTATAGCTAAGCCTGAGCCGTTGAGGGTGTGCACGTAGCGTGGTTTGCCACCGTCGGCGGGGCGATAACGGATCTCTGCCCGACGCGCTTGAAAGTCTTCGAAGTTAGAACAGGAGCTGATCTCACGATAAGTATTTTGACCTGGCAACCACACTTCAAGATCAAAACACTTGGCGGCTCCAAAACCGATATCTCCTGTACACAAAGCCAAACGACGAAATGGGAGCTCCAAACGTTTTAAGACTTCTTCTGCATGAGACGTTAACCGCTCATGCTCTTCGTAAGATTTATCGGGGTGAACAAAACACATGAGCTCGACCTTGTCGAATTGATGCTGACGAATCAAACCTTTGGTATCTTGCCCATAACTTCCTGCCTCGGAGCGGAAACACGCGCTGAATGCAGCAAACCGTGTGGGAAGTTGTTCTTCTTTGAGCATCTCTTGGGCGTAAAAATTGGTGACGGGAACTTCGGCCGTAGGAATCAAGTGGTAATCCGTTCCCTCTAAGTGAAATACATCATCGCGAAATTTGGGGAAATTCCCCGTACCAAACATCGCCTGACTGTTCACAATGTACGGAGGAATGATTTCTGAATACCCGTGCTCTTTGGCATGCAGATCCATCATAAAGTTAATCAAACTGCGCTCAAGACGTGCGCCTAAGCCCAATAAAAATGTAAATCGCGCCCCAGACACTTTACCGCCGCGATCAAAATCGAGAATTCCTAATTTTTGTCCCAAATCATCGTGCGCTTTCACTGGAAAAGAAAATTGGCGTGGCTCTCCGACTTTTTTAATTTCCACATTGTCTTTTTCGGAAGCTCCCACAGGAACCGAGCTATGGCATTTGTTGGGAAGCACAGAGAGTTTGGCGTGCAACGCTTCTTCGGCCTCTTTGGCTGATTTTTCTAAGCTCTTTACTTCTTGGCTCAATGCCTGCATTGCGGTGAGCTCTTGGGAAGCATCTTCTTTGTTACGCTTTTTCTGTGCGATCACTTCACTCGCTTTATTTTGCTGCGCCTTTTTCCCCTCGGCTTCGCTGATCATTTTTTTTCGTTGAACCATCAGATCGAGAACTTCATCGAGGAGGGAGACGTCGCCTTTACGGTTTTGCAAAGATTTTTTGTATTCTGCAAAATAGGCTTCATCTTCGAGATTTTTGAGATAGATCACAGGGCCTCCTTAAATAGTCGCTGCTGTATGGATATACAACTTCAGGAGGACTGCAATCAAGGCGAAAACAAGCAGAAGAATAATCGTTCCGGCATAAGACCAGTAGCGTGTGAGGCGCAGAATCACCGCAATGGCAGTGATGACCACAAACATAAAAACAAAGGTGCTGATGGGCATGAGCCCCCCGACAATCAGGGCCAAGGTTGTACCTATGAGAGTTCCGGTCAGCAACCGCACTAAAAACAAACTCATCTTGTAAGTGGTTTCGCGGAGATTACCTTTAATTTTTTCTGTAAATTCGCTCATGGGTGCTCCTACTGTAGTTCTTTCATAATTTTTTCGATATTTTCGCGATCGCCAGCATTGGGGGCTAAGTGTAAATAACGCTCGTAGGCGCTATAGGCTTGCGGCAACAAACCCTGCATATGATAAACCGCTCCCAACTCTTTATAAATATCAGCATTGCCCGATTCCAATTGTGCGGCCTTATCTAACATCTGGATCGCCGGATCCAGAGCTCCGCCTAAACGATAACAACGGGCGAGGTTAATATAAATATCTGTGCCCTGTGTTCGTCGCATAATGGCTTTTTGGTATTCAGTGGCGCATTCCTGATACTGTTCTTGTTTGTAATACGCTTCGGCCATGAGAATGTACGGCTCGGCAAGACTCGGGTTTACTTCTTTTTCGGCTTTGGCCATATTAATGGCCTTTTCGTAATCTTTATTCTCTAAAGCGGCACGACCAATCTGTGAATATACGCGCGGAAAATTCTTATTGATCTTCAATACGCGCTCAAACTGTACAATCGCCGATTTATAATTATCGGCCTTCATGTACAACTCCCCCGCTAAAAACAACGGCGTAGGATCGAGAGGGTCAAAACTAGCGGCCATCAAATACATTTCGAGCGCGCGATTGACATATCCTTGCTGCTGATAAACTTCTGCTAAATTTAAAATTGTGCTCTTATCTTCTTTTTTTACAGCAAGAATGTTTTCCAATAATGACTGAGCCGCGCTCCAGTTTTTAGCATCCATAAAAATATCGGCCAGAGCTTTACGATACTGAATCACCTCGGGGGCTTCTTCAATTTTCTGGTTTAAATAATCCACCGCTGAATTTGTACCATTAAGACCCGCCACCACTTTGGCATAGATCGCATGATTCTCTGGCGTATGAGGATCTACTTCGAGGGAGCGCCAAATAAAGTTGTACGCATTTTTGTAATCTGCGAGATCTACATAAGCTTTAGAAATTGTTTGCAAAGCTCCAATGTCCATGGGGTACGCATCGAGGGCTTTTTGTGAATAATGAATCGCTCCCTTGATATTGCCGCGACGATATTCGATGTTGGCATAACCACGATAAATTTCGTTGTTATGAGGATAACGTCGTGAAATATTTTTGAGAATTTGCGCCGCCCCCTCATAGTTGTGCTTGTAGGCGTAGTAATCAGCCAGCGTTACATACGCTGAGATTAAACCTGGGTCGGCGTGAATCGCTTTTTCAATCCACTTGATGGCCTCTGTGGATTGATTGAGCTCCCACAATGATTGCCCAGCATGATAGGCTGCCAGCGCATTGCGCGGATCGGCTTCAAACGCCAAACGAAACTCTGCTTGGGCGGCAAAATAATTGCCGATCTTCATATACTGCGTTCCCAGGTACAGCATATTGCCACTATCGATCTGCACGTTTTCTAAAGCACTGCGACCGCCTAAGTTGAGAATAAACTCTTTGATCGTCGGGTTGGCGGAATCTAAAGAGAACGCTTGATTTGCATACTCCAAAGCCTTTTTCTTAAATCCTGTCTGAAGAGAAATCTGCGCTAAAGTAAAATAACCTTCTGCGCGCATTTCCGATGGGAATTTTCCCTGCGAATAAAGAGCTTTAAGAATATATTGATTGGCTTTTTCATTTTGATGAAAGGCCTCAAACTCCAAAACGCCCATCTCCAACATCGCCCATGGATGCTCAGGAAAATATTTAAGTGCCAATCGATAATTTTCTAAAGCCTCACCATATCTTTTGAGTTTGCGCTGTGTGCGCGCGAGCTGGAGTAGCGGTTTTCCCCATGCGGGCGGCGGCCAGAGGTCGGCAACTTTTTGAAAGTAGTAAGCAGCCGTGGAATATTTTCGCTGTTGCTCTAATAAATCCCCCATGAGTTGGTTGAAAAATAAAAGATCTGGTTCGCGACGAAGAGCATCTTCCATATAGTTCTTTGCTTTTTCGTATTCCCCAACTGTCATAAGGTAAATCACATAACACACGCCCGCTGAAGCGCTGCTTGCCTTGAGCAAGGAAGCCTGGCGAAAAACGCTGTAAATAGTCTCTATGTCTTTGGAGTCTTGTTGTGAATACGGCCAGAGCTCTTTATAGGTCATACATAAAAAACCCATACCATCGAGATATTTGGTATTTGTCTCAAGCAATTCTACAAGTTGATCTTGTGCACGTACGTAATCATCAATTGTATGTTTGCGAAATGAGACAATGGCTTTTTTTAGTTGCGCATCGTTACCAGCACTGACATTAAGCCCCGTTGAAAAATGCACCGGTCGCAAACGCAAACGATCTTTGCGTTCTTCTGGTTGGGGATTATAGGTATACAAAAAAATCGCGCCCACAAGCACCGCACCGATAAAATATACCCATGCGGTTATCGATTTTTTTTCTTTTTCTTGTGGAGGAGGCACAGGCACTGAGGGAGGAAAGGGGGGAATCTTCGCTTTTGTCGGAGCGCGGACTTCTGATTTTTCCTCGTCTTGTGGAACTTCCATTTGCAAGCGCTTCCAAAGCGGTACACCTTTGGCGCCGCCTTCGTCTTGTCCGGTATACGTGATTTCTTCTTTGGGTGGTGGTTCGCTCTCTTCTTTGAGTTCACGATCCATTTCATCCACAAGGACTTCAAAAAAGGGAGGATGCTGAGTGATCGGGATCCAGCGCGCGTCGGTGGAGTTGGTCACGAGTTCTTGACCGACAAAATAGCCAGTTTTTAATTTCTCAATAATTTCTGATTCGCTCAGAGGTCCCAAAGTTTGGTTCTGAGGAGTTTTGACGTACCAACGCGACATCTATCTATTATTCTTTAATTCTCCGAATTCTGGCACCTAATTTTGCAAGTTTATTTTCAAGTTTTTCATATCCACGATCCAAATGATAAATACGACTGACCGTGGTTTCCCCTTTAGCAACTAGACCAGCAAGAACCAAACACGCACTGGCCCTTAGATCAGTAGCCATCACGGGAGCGCCCAATAAACCGCCCGGTTCGCCATGAATTGTAGCGGTGTTCGCTGCCACAGAAATGTGCGCATTCAGGCGCAGCAGTTCTTGCACGTGCATAAACCGATTTTCAAAAATAGTTTCTTTAATCACGCTGGCACCCTGTCCTTGAGTCATCAAAGCCATAAATTGCGCCTGCAAATCGGTGGGAAAACCTGGATGGGGTCCTGTGGTGATATCCACACAGCGATAACCTTTGTGAGGAAGCACCGTCACTGACGACTTATCCACCAGCAAAGGAATGCCCGCTTCTTTGATTTTTTTAAGAAAAGTTTCCAGATGAGTTGGTTGGCATTTTTTGACTGTCACTTCGCCGCCGGTCATGGCCGCTGCGATAATCAAAGTGCCCGCCTCCACACGATCAGCAATCACTTCGTGCTCCACGGCCTTTAAGCGTTCCACACCAGTGATTTGAATCGTACCGGTGCCCTCACCCGAAATCTTCGCTCCCATTTTGCGAAGATACTCAGCCAAATCGACGATTTCTGGCTCTTGCGCCGCATTTTGAATGTTCGTTACGCCCTCGCTCAGCACAGCTGCCATCATCGCATTTTCTGTCCCACCAACGGTGGCAAAATCAAATGCTATAGTCGCACCTTTGAGCTGTTTCGTATGGCCAACGACATAGCCGTTTTCTAATTTCAATTCAGCGCCTAAAGCTTTCATGGCTTCAAGATGTAAATTGATGGGGCGAGCGCCAATAGCACAACCTCCTGGCAAACTCACTTCTGCTTGTTTCATGCGTGCCAAGAGTGGACCTAAACAGAGAATGCTCGCACGCATTTTGCGCACGATTTCGTAATCCGCATGATATTTTAATTTTTCGGGAACGGTGATGATCATCTCGTGTTCTGGAAGCTCAACCTCGCAACCCAAAGATTTTAACAGGGCCGCGGCGGATTCGATATCCTTCAGCAGAGGAACATTGGTCAAACGATGGCGACCGGGAGCAAGAAGACTGGCAAATACGAGGGCTAATACAGAATTTTTAGCACCGCTAGTTTCCACTTCTCCGCGAAGAGCCACACCACTGACGACATTCATTTTATCCATATTTATTCCTTTGTTGCCATAACTACGCGCTCAATAAGCGAAAGATCTTTTATGATTTTTATGTTTTTAAATCCATTTTGCAAACAAATGCTGGCGACGTCCTGCGCTTGATCCTGTCCCACTTCGTAGAGTAATTTTCCACCGGGCTTTAGATGACGGTACGCCCACGGTGTCCAGGTTTTATAACACTGCAAACCCTCTTCGCCCGCATACAAAGCTAGATGAGGCTCATACTTTTTAACAGATTCTGCCAACCGCTCGTCACCCACAGCAATGTAAGGGGGATTGCTCACAATCACATCCATTTTTTCGCTGATTTGCGCATCGACCACATCACCAAGGATTGTTGTCACTCGTTCGACCACGCCCAAAGACTGCGCATTTTTTTGCAAAATAGAAAGAGCTTCGGGTGATTTTTCCAGCGCCCATCCGCGAGTTTGTGGAAGTTCTTTGAGCACCGATAGTAAAATGCACCCACTCCCACTGCCTAAATCAGCGATGGTGGTGATCTGTGGATTTTGCAAAACCTCTTCCACAATCAGCGCCGTTTCCGAGCGAGGAATGAGAACATGGCCATCGACATAAAAACGAAATTTATAAAAATCTTTCGTTCCGACGATATAGGCGAGCGGCTCACCTGCTTTTCGGCGTTGAGTGGCCTGGCTCACCTTTTCTATTTGTTGTGGGGTTAAAATTTGATCCGAACGCAATGTTAAATCTGTCAGTGAGAGATCTAAGACTTGCAGCACCAGTTCCCGTGCTTCTTGTTTTGAATCTTCAAGATGATTGAGCTGGTTATTGAATTGGTTACTGAATTGCGCGGCGGTCTGCTGAAGAACCTCAGCGAGCCGCATTTTCCTGAGCTTTCATGGCCTCGGTTTGATAATGCATAATTAACGGTTGAATCACGGGATCTAACTCCCCCTTCATCACCGCCGTCAGACTGTGAATGGTTAATCCGATACGATGATCGGTGAGGCGTGATTGCGGGAAATTATAAGTGCGAATCCGTTCAGATCGATCCCCCGTCCCGATTTGGGCAAGACGCGTGTCCGAAGCATCCTTCACGGCTTTTTCTTCCTCTGCAGCCTTCATACGCGCAAACAAAATTTTATTAGCCGTGCTGCGGTTGGCATGTTGCGATCGCCCATCTTGGCAATAAACAACAATACCCGTCGGTAAATGTGTCAAACGGACTGCCGAATCGGTTTTGTTAACGTGCTGTCCACCGGCTCCGCTGGCGCGCATGGTTTCAATTTTTAAATCTTTAGGATCGATCTTGATTTCGACCTCTTCCACCTCGGGGATCACTGCCACGGTGATTGTCGAAGTGTGTACTCGCCCCTGCGCTTCGGTTTGCGGAACCCGTTGCACACGGTGTACACCGCTCTCAAATTTCATGGTCGAAAACACTTTTTCTCCAGTAATCATCGCGATAACTTCTTTGTAGCCACCGACGTTACCTTCGGAAATCGACATCACCTCTGTCGTCCAACCTTTTGTTTTGGCAAAATAGTTGTAAGCTTCAAAAAGCTCTTGTGCAAACAGGCTGGCTTCATCACCGCCGGCGCCCGCACGTATCTCGAGAATAATATTTTTGTCGTCGTTGGGATCTTTAGGGAGAAGGAGAAATTTTAATTTTTCTGCCAGATCATCAATTTGTGGTTCGATGGCAGAAATATCTTCTTTAGCCATCTTGCGGATGTCCTCATCCGATTCGGTCTCGAGAAGATGTTTGTTGTCAGAGAGATTTTTTTTGAGTGTTTTATATTCTAAATACGGCGTGACTATCTTTTCGAGTTCCGCATGCTCTTTCATCAGTTGACGAAATTTATCTTGCTGGCTGACGACATTAGGATTCTGCAGCTGGTGCGTAATCGACTCGTGTTTTTGCACCAACTCATCTAATTTATTAAAAAGCATGGGACAGCTTGTTTCTGATAAATCTTACGATTTCTTTTTGTCGTAGAAACTTGCGTACTTCTTCTTAAATTTTTCAACGCGTCCTTCTGTATCTACCAACTTCTGTTTTCCAGAAAAGAAGGGGTGGCAAGCACTACAAATATCAACGTTGACTTCTTTCATAACCGAACCGGTTGTAAAAGTATTTCCACAGACACAGCTGACTTTGGCTTCTGTGTAATATGTTGGGTGAATTTCAGCTTTCATAACGCATATCTCCGTATTTTTGATCGAGAATTTAGCTAAGTAACACAAGTCCTTACCTAGGTCGAGCCTAATTTTAGGTCATTATGGGGCTCGCCATAGCATTTTGACCCTATTTTTACTGTTTCCTAAGATTATTTGACCCTATAAATCTCTATCTGATTAAAATTAGTGCACTTTTAGTTCTATTGTTGCTCTCTTTTTGCGCAAATCCGGGGAGGATATGCACATAAATCAAACTATTCCACAAAGTTATCCACATCATTTCCCTAAATCTGGACCTTCATCTTGTTTTTAAACACTATTAGTAGTGTTTGCTATTTTAACCACCATACTTGCAGCGTATTAAAATAGCAGAAGTGGCGGTTTACCCGCCACCCATGGCCGAAAGGAATTGTGTATTTGTTTTGGAGTCGCGCATTTTGTCCATCAAGAACTCCATGCTATCGACGACATTCATCGGCGCAAGAACCTTACGTAAGATCCACAAGCGGTTGAGGTCCCCCTTATCGATCAACAGATCTTCTTTTCTAGTGCCCGATTTATTGATGTCCATACATGGGAAAATTCTTTTTTCCATCAACTTACGATCCAAATGAATCTCGGAGTTACCCGTTCCTTTGAATTCTTCAAAAATCACTTCGTCCATACGCGAACCGGTATCGATCAACGCCGTGGCAATGATGGTTAAGCTTCCGCCCTCTTCGATGTTGCGAGCCGCTCCAAAAAATCTCTTCGGTTTATGAAGTGCGTTGGAATCCACACCACCCGATAAGATTTTTCCCGACGGCGGAACCACTGTATTGTAGGCGCGCGCAAGACGCGTGATGGAATCCAAAAGGATCACCACATCGTGTTTATGCTCTACGAGTCTCTTGGCTTTTTCCAAGACCATCTCGGCCACTTGGACGTGACGGGTTGGTGGTTCATCAAATGTCGAACTGACCACTTCGCCGCGCACACTGCGCGACATGTCCGTCACTTCTTCAGGACGTTCATCGATCAACAGAACAATCAGTTTACAGTTAGGATGATTTTTAGAAATCGCATTGGCGATATTCTGCAAAAGCACCGTTTTCCCAGTGCGTGGAGGGGCAACGATCAAGGCTCTTTGCCCCATTCCCAGTGGCGCCATCAAGTCCACAACACGAGTTGTGAAGTCTGAGGGGTCATGTTCCAGCTTTAAACGTTTATCTGGGTAAAGCGGTGTTAAGTTATCAAAGAGAATTTTGTCTTTGGATTTGTCTGGAGATTCGTGATTGAGCTCTTCGACTTTTAATAAGGCGAAGTATTTTTCCCCGTCTTTGGGCGGGCGAACCGTTCCGCTGACCGTGTCCCCGGTTCTTAAACCGAAGCGGCGGATCTGCGAAGGACTGACATAAATATCATCTGGCCCTGGGAGATAATTGTAATCGGGAGAGCGCAAAAAGCCGTAACCATCTGGCAGGATTTCTAAAACACCATCTCCGTAAACATCAACTAACTGCGCAGCTCTCTTGAGGATTTCAAAAACCAACTCTTGGCGGCGCATACCGGCCGCGTTTTCGAGTTTGAGCTTGGCCGCAAATTTGAGAATATCTTCGATGTGTTTGGTTTTAAGCCCCTTTGAGCTCAAAGCCGCTTTCTCATCGTCCGTAAGGTTCACGTCGCTGAGATCCACACGCTCTTCCGCCGCACTCATGGCCGCCGCTGAGGGAGCTAAATTATGGTCCTCATCTTCATAGTTCTTGTGGAACTGCGAGCCGTGCGAGGGGCCGCGGTCTTTGTGCTTCCAGTTTTTATTGTTGTTATTACTGCCGCTGCCACCGTTACGGTTGCGGTCTTTAAAATTATTATTGCGGCGATTGTTATTATTAAAACTCTTGCCACCATTATTATTGTTGTCGCGGCGACGGTGATGCCCAGAACCAGTGGCGCCGGCACTACTCCCCGCACTCTTCTCTTGCTCTTCCGTCATGGAATGATCTTCGAGATCATCTAAAGAATCGATATCTTCCATGTTATTTGTAGGAATCTTTTTTTCTTTCGTTTCTGAAGACGAAGGGGGGTTCGATTTTTCATCAGACATTATGTACTACTCCGATATGTGGTTTTTTTGATTTTTTGTTTAGACAGGACCTGTCTTGGGTTGTTTTGTTTTTTATGTTTTCAGCTTATTTTGCTATTTTATATGTATTATTAATTTTTTGTAATAACCGAGTATTTGAAGCTTAATCTCTTGGTTTATTCAGTTCTAACTTAATTTTGAGGTGCTTGTCAAATTTACGATCTCGAATTGAAACAATGTGCAATACGGCGCCCCTCATCTCTTTTGGCTCTTTTTGAAATCTTTGTGTAACTCTTAGTCAAAACCGTATTCTTTTCTCACTGTGAGGCATTTACCGCCCTGTTTCAGTCCAGAAACCGCCAATGTGGCTCAGAATGTTTAATTTTTTCATAGCGTTGTCCCGATAAGATCCTTATCAGAGGAGGGTTTCGTCATGTCCGAATTAGCTGTTACGCCCGCTCCCCGGGTTCCATTAATGATGCCTATTGAGTTCCGTAAAACTTATTCTCGCCAGATCAGCCGAGGTGGCCTACTTAATATTAGTCTGACAGGTGCCTTTTTAGAGTTACCTCCGGAAAATATTGCTATCAATGATCAAATTCATATCCATGTAAAAGTGAGTGGGCGTGAGCGCGTACTTAATGCGAATATTATTTGGAAAAATACCAAAGGTGCCGGAATTCATTTTAATCCTGAAAATAACCAAGATGTGCAAATCATCGATGACTTAATTTATTTTGTAAAAACGCGCCGTGAGTCTAAGCGCGATGTTCTTAATTCTATTTTTGGTAAAATTATAGATTAAAAAGTGTGTCCTCAGAGTTGAGGACACCTTCGTATTAATTAGCCGTACGCTTTCTTGCGACCGCGGCGAATAAAGATAACTAAAATCATAGCTGCGAGAAGTAACAATCCACCTAAAATGGCCATGGTCATCGAGTCATTTTCTCCACCCATCACATCGGCTAAACCGGCGTTTGGAGATTGATCCGCTCCTGGCGTTGGAATCGCCTCTGGCGGTGGCGGAGGAGGTGGAGCTGCCGCTTCTGGCGGAGGTGGCGGTGGCTCTTCGTTTTGTGCCATTGCTGCGGCCGCACCGCTATCATCCACTGGTGGCTCTTCCATCGGTTGGGAATCAGCAGGTGGTTCACCCATATCGCCGTCCATGGCCGCGGTTTCTGTTGTTGTGGCCGCGGAGCTCACGTCTTGTGCGGGCGCCATTTCTTCTTCAGGTTGGGTTGGCTCAGGAGTGACAGCCGCTTGCACAGGTGCTGCGGTTGTCCCATTTGGCCAATATCTTAACTGCGTGCCCTTAGGCATGAAGTCCCATTTTTCTTCCACGTCGTTAGTTGCCCACACTTCCATCCAACTGCGCGGATGGCCGAGAAGAGTTTTTGAAACTTTATTAATAGTCTCACCGTTTTTAGTTGTGTAATACGAAGGCTGAATCCCAGCTTCTTCGTAGAAAAGTAAAATGGCTGAGCTATCTTGCGGATTGCGTGGAGAGCTGTAATACACTTTGTCGCCGACATTGAGTCCTTTGCCGGCAAAGTTAGGGTTCCAGGTCAAAAGATCTTTCGATCTTGCGCCATCACCATAAATCTTTTGCGACACAGACTTCAGTGTATCGCCCTCACGCGCGATGTACAGTCGGTTCACCAGAACGCCGCCCATCGTGTAGGGTGTCTTTTTCATTTTGAGGACTGGGAGAAAAGCTTTCGTTGCCCCGTCATTGTAGCTGTCTTGAACTGCGGTGTTTGATTCCGCATACGAAGTGCTGCCAGAATCGTCCGACCCTTCTACGTAAAGAGACTCTTCTTGTGTCTCCACTGGTTCATCACTGGCTGCGGTGGTGGTTGCGCTCGATGTTTTGGTCGCGACTTCCGTCTCTTCTTCGTCACCGTAATCGTCATCTGGATATTCATCGACCACTTCTTCTTCGTCGTCTACTGCTGCAACTTCCTCTTTATCACTTTCAGTGTCGTCGCCAGTCTCTTCTTCAACAGAAGCGTCTGACTCTTCCACGGAATCCTCAGGATTTTCGCCTTCGGTCTCTTCTGCAACAGCTGTTTCTTGTTCTTCGGAATCCGAACTGAACAAGCTACATCCTGTGAGTGAGCTCAGTGTAAATAGGGTGATTGCAATCAGAAGAAATTTTTTGCACATAGTTGCCGTCCTCTGGGGTTATTCTGTCTTCCTGACATATTCATTTAAGCACAACGGGAAAAATTTGAAAACAATATGTCGAATAAGTCCAGGTTCCGGACCTTTAGCAACGGCACCAGACTGGTCTCTGGTGCAGCTTTCGTGTCTGTTGTTGGGCCGTCTGTCTGGGTTGTACCGACTGTCTGGGCGTTCCAGGTCGTCTCTTAGCGCCTGTCTAGGTGGGCATAGCGCCGTGCAGTTTTAGATTATTGAAAACGAAATTTTGTTTTTACTTTGATCTTCTTTTTAGCAAACCAACCGCGCTGTACTTCGAGCGCGTACATCGCCGTCTGCGCGCTTTCGTAACGTGGTAGCTGATGATCATCCACCGGACCTAGGACGGGTTCCATGACTAAGACCTGAAGCAGCTCCCGCTTCTCATTAAAAAAACCTATGTCTAATGGAAGTCGCGTGTTTTTCATCCAAAAAGAAAGATATTGCGGTGGTGTAAAAACAAAAAGCATGCCCTCATTCTCTGCCAATTTTGTTCTATTCATTAATCCTTGCGTTTTTTGCTCGGAAGTTTGTGCCATTTCCACTTTTACACTCACTCCGTTATCAAAGATGAGGTTTTTCGTCGGAAACTGTACATCCGCATGTGCCCAATAAATAAAAAACGTAAAAAGAGAACACATCATGGTTTTAGTTTTTCCTTCAGTAGACGATTGACCACATCGGGGTTCGCTTGACCTTTGGATAGTTTCATCACCTGACCCACAAAAAAGCCAAAGACTTTTTCTTTTCCCGAACGGAACTGTGCTACTTGATCTGGATTTTGTGCCATCACATCATCCACAATACGCGCGACCGCGCCTTCGTCGGTGATTTGCTCCATACCCATTTTTTGAATCAGGCTCTGCGGAGATTCCTGCGTTTTCCACATTTCTGCAAAAACTTGTTTAGCCATTTTTCCCGAAATGGTTCCTTGCGTAATAAAGAGTAACAATTCTCCTAATGATTTTGCCGAGAGCGGAGAGTTTTGGATTTCGACTTTGCTCTCTTTCAACTCCCGCATCAGTTCTGCCATGATCCAGTTGGCCGCGATCTTAGCTTCGCCACCAGAACGGACCACCTCTTCAAAATAATTGGACATTTCTTTTTCTTGAGTGAGCGCATGAGCATCGTACTCTGAAAGGCCGTACTTTGTTTGAAAGCGCTGACTCTTTGCCAATGGCAATTCAGGCAGATCTTTGCGCACGCGCTCGACCATCTCTGACCCAATCACGAGAGGCAAAAGATCGGGATCCGGAAAATAACGATAGTCTTGCGCCTCTTCTTTACTGCGCATGGAAAACGTTTTGTTTTTTGTCGAATCATAAAGACGGGTTTCTTGTACAATCAACTCACCCGTCTCAATAGCATCGATCTGTCTTTGAATTTCATACTCAATGGCTTTTTCGATAAACTTAAAAGAATTAATGTTTTTAAGTTCTACTTTTGTACCGAGCTTTTCCACACCTCGTTTGCGCACACTCACGTTGCAATCACAACGCATGCTCCCCTCTTCGAGATTGCCGTCGCACACATCAATATAGCGCAAGATTTGACGAACAGCTCGCGCATACTCAGCCGCCTCTTGCGGGGAGTGCATGGCAGGGCCAGATACAATTTCCATAAGTGGGATTCCCGCACGATTTAAATTTACAAGAGTGTAATCTCCGTGATGCGTGGACTTCCCTGCGTCTTCTTCCATGTGCGCGCGCTCCAGTGGAACCTTACAGAGTTTGTCGCCCATATAAAATTCTACATAACCACCCGTGCAAATGGGAAGATCATACTGAGATATCTGATAGCCTTTAGGTAGGTCTGGATAAAAATACTGTTTGCGTGAAAACACGGAAATCGGGTTCACTTTGCAGTTAAGTGCCAGCCCCGTTTTAATCCCCAGCTCTACGGCATGGCGGTTGAGAACCGGTAACGTTCCCGGCATGCCCGCACAAACCGGTGTGACGTGATCGTTGTCACCACTGCCAAATTCTGTGGATGCCGACGAAAAAATTTTAGACTTTGTAAAAAGTTGCGCATGAATCTCTAGACCAATCACAGCTTCGTAATCACTGTACGCCATGGGGAACCTTGCCTCTCATTTCACTGACTTCTTCCACACCCAACGCCAAGGACAGCATTTGTTCCTCGCCAAAATGTGGCGCCATGATTTGTACACCCACGGGCAAACCCGCACTGTTCAAGCCCACGGGCACTGACATCGCGGGCAGTCCCGCCAAGTTGATCGAAGTGGTGAAAATATCATTCAAGTACATCTGAATAGGATCATTGATGCGCGAACCGGTTTTAAAAGCAGGTGATGTGGTGACCGGGCCCATAATCAAATCGCATTGTTTAAAAGCCGCTTGAAAATCATTTTGGATCAAGCGCCGAACTTTGCTGGCTTTCAAATAATAAGCATCATAATAACCACTCGAGAGCGCGAAGGTTCCCAAGATAATGCGTCTCTGCACTTCGGCGCCAAAACCTTGTGCGCGAGTCGTGGCATAAAGCTCTTCTAAACTCGCCCACTCTTTATTTGGTGGTTCCGCGCGGAAACCATAATGAATTCCATCATAGCGAGATAGATTGCTCGATGCCTCACTGGTGGCCACCATATAATACACGGGTACGGCATAGGATGTGTGAGGTAACTCGATGTCGACAAACTCCACGCCTTGTTTTTTAAGTTTTTCAATGGTGTTCCAGAATGCATTTTTAACCGAGTCTTCTATACTGTATTCAAAATATTCTTTGGGAAGGCCGACTTTGAATTTATAACTCTTAAGATCTTTCTGACCATGCAGTCGTTTCCACGCACGCTGGCTGGTGGTGGAATCTTTTTTATCGTGACCGCACATGGCATCGAGAAGAAAAATACAATCATCCACTGTTTTTGCCATCGGACCGGCTTGATCCAAAGACGAAGCAAAAGCGATCATGCCATAACGACTGATACGTCCATACGTGGGCTTTACTCCCGCCAAACCACAAAAAGCCGCTGGCTGGCGAATGGATCCCCCGGTGTCAGAACCTAATGTGGCGGGCACCAAGCGTCCGGCGACCGCCGCCGCCGAACCACCGCTGGAGCCTCCGGCAACATAATCTAAATTCCAAGGATTGTGACAAGTTCCATAAATCGAAGTTTCGTTGGACGATCCCATGGCAAACTCATCCATATTGGTTTTACCGAGAACGATAGCTCCCTGCTCTTGCAACCGCTCCACACACGTGGCGGTGTACGGCGGCACAAAGTTGCCAAGTATTTTTGACGCCGCCGTTGTTCGCAACCCTTTCGTGCAAAAGAGATCTTTAATCCCCACCGGCACCCCGGCTAAAAATCCAGGATTTTCCCCTTTGTGGATTTTCTCATCCACCCTCTGAGCACTCGTCAAAGCCTCTTCGTTGAGAATCACAAAAGAGTTTAATTTTTTATCTTGGGTTTGAATCCGTGACAGAAAAAATTTTGCCACATCGACAGCACTGGTTTTTTTTGTTTGAACGGCACTGGCGATATCGCGCAGGCCGGCGGTTGTTAAATCCATAAATCCTCACACCACCGGTGGTACTTTAAAAAGGTTTCCGCGCGATTCGGGCGCACACTTGATGATTTCTTCGACCGTTACGCTTTGCAGGACCTGATCTTCGCGAAGAAAAAGATCCACAGGCGTGGGCGTGATCAGCGGCTCAATGCCATCTGTGGAAACGTTTGCTAATTTGCCAAAATTTTCCAAAACTTTTTGCAATTGCTGTTGATAATCCTGTGCATCTTGTTCGCTCAACTTGAGCCGCGCCAATTGAGCCACTTTCATTACCGCCTTGGAATCTAACATCCGGTCTCCTCATCACTTGTTCTTAGCTCTTAGTTCATAACACATCGCCACGACAACGCTACCTATTATGCCCAGCCCAAAATGAATTTCCCCAGGAAATTGTATTGTCCCCTTCGTCCAAAAACGATACTTTTTCTTTCGTATGGATAAAGCCTCTGCTAAAAAACGCCTCCTCGAGCTCACCCGGTTGTTACAACACCACAACTACCTGTATCACACATTGGATCGACCGGAGATTTCGGATCGCGAATTTGATAAGTTCTTTGCTGAGTTGCAAGAGTTGGAACAAAAATATCCCGATCTCGCCCACCCGGATTCGCCCAGTCAAAAAGTGGGGGGGAGTGTACTCGATGCCTTTGAAAAGGTGTCTCATCGCACGCCCATGCTCTCTTTGCAAAACACCTATAACGAACAAGACATTCGCGATTTCGAAGATAAAATTCAGCGGGCTTTACAGGGGGCTCCGCAAAAAATTGAATTTTATTGCTCTCCCAAATTCGATGGTGTGGCCATGGAATTGATTTATGAAAACGGTGTTCTTACCAAAGCCCTCACTCGCGGCGACGGCTACGTCGGTGAAAATGTGTTCAACAACATCAAAACGCTCAAATCTGTTCCTTTGCGCCTGCAAGCGGAATCACCACCGGTGTATTTTGAAGCCCGCGGTGAAGTTTTGATGTTAAAAGAAAATTTTCGTAAATTAAATGAACAACAAGATGCCGAGGGCGAAGCGCCCTTTGCCAATCCTCGGAACGCTGCCGCAGGAACTTTGCGCCAATTGGATTCTTCGATTGTCGCCCAGCGCCCCCTCGAGTTTTTTTGCTACTCACCCGGGGTGATCGAGGGCCTTGCCTTAAAAGACAACAGTGCGTTTGAAGAGCTGATTAAAGAGTTTGGATTTTGTACCACCGTCACACTGGGTGATGACGGTGATTACAAAAAAGTTTTTAATCTCCTCAAAGAAAACAAAACAAATCCCTTGAGACCGCCGTTAAGTCAGATTTGTTCAGGCAGCGACGAAGTAGTTGCTTATTACAATTTTATCCATTCCCTGCGCCATCTTCTACCTTTTGAAATTGATGGTATTGTGGTCAAGGTGAACTCCTTTCGACTTCAGGAAGAGCTGGGGTTTGTAGCACGCAGTCCACGCTGGGCCTTTGCCGGCAAATTTGAACCAGAGCAAGCGACAACTGTCATCGAAGACATTGTCATCCAAGTGGGGCGCACCGGCGCCCTCACGCCCGTTGCTGTGATGGCGCCGGTCACTGTCGGTGGTGTCACCATCACCAATGCGACTTTGCACAATCAAGACGAGATTGACCGCAAAGATGTGCGCATTGGCGACACGGTGATTGTTCACCGTGCTGGAGATGTGATTCCCGAAGTGGTGCAAGTGGTTTTGGACAAGCGTCCATCGCGTTCGAAAAAATTTGTAATTCCTCTAACTTGTCCTGTCTGTGATAAAGAGTCTGTGCTCATCGAAGGGGAAGCGGTTCGACGCTGTGTAAATCCTTTTTGCCCAGCGATCATGAAAGAGGGACTCAAGCACTTCGCCTCGCGCAATGCCATGAATATCGAAAAGTTAGGCGATAGGTTGATTGATATTTTTTTTGAAAATGGTTTAGTGAAAACCTTTTCTGATTTTTACCGTCTAAAAAAAGAACAAATTCTCGAGCTGGATAGACAAGGCGATAAATCAGCGGACAACATTATTAAAAGTATTCAGAAAAGTAAAAAAACAACTCTGGCAAAATTTATATACTCTCTCGGAATCCGTCATGTTGGCGAGCAAACGGCCAAATCTCTCGCCAATCACTTTCGTTCCTTGGAGTCTTTTCTCTCCGCAAGCGAAGAGGAACTCACTGCGATCCGTGACGTGGGCCCACGTGTGGCCTACGCCATTCGACAGACTTTGGAAAATAAAAACTTTGGAAAAGAAATTAAACACCTTATTGATCTCGGCGTGGACGTGCAATTGCCGGCACAAAAAAGTCGTGGCGCCCAGCTCGCCAATCTCACGTTTGTTATCACGGGAAGTTTTGCTCAATCCCGCGACGCGATTAAAGCGCTCATCGAAGATCATGGAGGCGCAACATCGTCCTCGGTAAGTAAAAAAACCAATTATTTGCTCGCAGGTGAAGACGCCGGATCTAAATTAACAAAAGCTCAAGAACTGGGAGTGCCCGTCTTGGACTGGGCGGACTTTGAAAAAATGTTGTTAAATAAATAACAACAACCTCCTCCCCCCGCCGTGCCAGAGGGGGGGGAAGGTTGGAGCTTGAAAACGATATGAGCACGGCTTGTTTTATATATTCACCTTATTCTTCACAAATTTTTCAAGTGCAGGTAATAACTCAAGGTTGATTTGTGACTTTTCCAAGACCATCAAAACCCCTAATTCTTGCACATCTTCTTTGGTAATTTCTGAACCAACAAGTCCACTGAATAATGAAAATATACGGATTTGCGGATATTTTTTTCGCACTTCTTGAATCAGTTCTATGCCATTTTTTACGGGCATATTGGTATCTGTGATAACAATGTCGGGTTGTAAGGTCTCAATCCTAGCTAATGCTTCCTGCCCATCATTGGCGATATCACAACGAATTCCTGTGCGTGAGAGGATCATCGAGACCACACTTTGTTGAACCGAGTGATCATCGTCGACAACGAGAATTTTTATTTTTTCTTTCACAAATCCCTCCGCATATAGTTGCCATGAAAAGACCCAGCCCCCATTGTGCCAAAGGGGGGGAAGGTCGGTGCGTGAATACGAAATGAGCACAACTCCATTGATTTGAAACTCCCCACTTAAATCGCTATTTTTTGGCTCGCATAATTTTCAAGTGCTGGTAAGAGCTCAGTGATAATTTGCGATTTTTCGAGGACCCTAAAAACCCCTAGCGCCTGTACATCTTCTTTAGTGATTTCGGAACCAACCAGTCCGCTGAACAATGAAACTATGAGAATTTGTGGATATTTTTTACGGACTTCTTGAATGAGTTCTATTCCATTTTTAATGGGCATATTGGTATCTGTGATAACAATATCGGGCTGGGAAGATTTGATCCTTTGGAGGGCCTCTTGGCCATTATTTGCCTCTTCACAAGAAATCCCAGTACGCTTGAGTATCATGGCCGACACGGTGTCTCGGATCGAGGGATCGTCATCTACAAAGAGAATTTTGGTTTGTTTGCTCATCAAATACCTCCGCCTATGGAGATATTCTCAAGCTTTTAATGCGACATATCGTCCGGATTGGCCGAAACGGACATCCTAATTAGACGATTCGGAAGAATTAGACCTCTTTTGGCGAAATTCTGAGGGCGTCATTCCTGTGGTGCGTCGAAAATAGTCGTTAAAAACAGATTTTGAATTAAAACCACTATCCATAGCGATGCCCAATAAATTCAGGTGGTCCTGGTTTGGATCTCGCAAGAGCTCCATGGCGCGCTGAATTCTTAGACCATTGATCAGTTCATAAAAATTAGTATTGAGTCCACGATTAATCACTTCGGTCAGTTTATAACTTTTTATATTCATTTCACTCGCCACATCCACCAACCTGATTTGTGGACGAAGAAAAAGCTGGTCTTCTTTAAGCCGTTTGAGGAGCCGTTCGCTCAGTTCAGCGATTTCTACAGAATTAATGGCTGGTGAGGCCTCCTCTACCAGAGTGGCCTTGTCATCCTGTTTAAAAAATTGCGAAGCATTGAGTCCAAAATAAGTCAGACCAATTAAAGCACAGTTAGTGATGACTCCCGAGTAAATATAAAGTGGCACTGCGGGCCCCGTGAGCAAATCTAAAAATGTGAGCACGAGAGCGGCATAACAAATAAGGAGTAAAAAACGAAGCCACGGTAAATGCAACTCCACCAAACTGGATCTGTGATTTTCCGCTTGGTTTTTTGCTTGCGCGATGACTTTTTGAGAGGCCCATAAATACGGAAGCATAATCAAAAATATCGGAATGTTTCTCAGGTACTTATCCAACTGTGTGGTATTTAAATCGAAAGGGGCTAAAAGATACCAGGTAAGACCAATGACAACAGGAAGACCATGATACCACTGAATTTTTTGCCACTTAAAATCAACTTTCGTGATCGACAAAATATAGAGATACACCAGTGGCGATGAGGCCAGTTCAAAAGGGTATGACGAACGATAGAGAAAAGGCGCCCATTGGAAAAGTAAACCATTGGTCTTAAGCGCAATCAAAGCTTTTGAATACACCTGACATAACATTAAGATAATCAAAAGACTTTTAGATGTTGTGTTATTTTTGGTTCTCACCAAAACGGTTATGAGCAATGCTGTAAAAATCGCTGCTAAAAGACTGTTAAGAGAAACAAAAAACAGTGTTACTGAGCCCATCCATCATTTTGTACTTTGTTTGCTTCGGAAAAGACAGGAAATGTCGCTGTTGGCTGAAATTAATACAGGATGGAGGACAAAACTCTTTGGCTTCGTCCCAGAAAAACTGGAATGTCTCCCTCTATTTGCGTTGCGTGACAAAATAGACTTCTCGGGCTTTGTCTCAAACTGAGACGCTTTTTCAAATTCTCAACAAAAGACTTATGGTTTTTACTGAGCAACCGATAACATGTATGTGTGAGGAGGCCACTTATGAAAAACACAATTATGAAACTTTGGAAAGATGAATCAGCACAAGGCGCAACTGAGTATATTCTTATGCTCGTTATCGTTGTCGGTATTGCTATGCTCTTTAAGGACAAAATTAGAACCATTATTGGCTCTAAGGTCGATGCTCTTGAAGGCGATATTTCAGGTTTTAATAGCTCAAACTAATGTCCTAATTGGATGGCCCCCCTGCTCACGTCTAGCTGCTCGGCGGGCCTCTACCTTTTTTACCTAAAAAGCCCATCTAAAAACTTATGTTTTTTTTTGAGAATTCCGATAGGTCGTTGAGATTTATTGGGGATTTTTATGATTGTCGAATACATTTTACTCATCGGACTTTTTGTTTTTGTTGCGATGGGCGCATTTAATGGCGACAAAGGACCCGTGCAGGTTTTTAAAGACTCTGCTCCGCGCCTTGGAGCGCGAGTTGAACAGCAACTGGCCACCGGCCAAGCTTTTACTAACACTCCCCCCAACAACTGGCAGGTGCCAAGCGCACCCGCACCGACAGGGTTGCCGCAATGATGGCCCCCACACTTCTTCTTATTTTTGCAAGTTACTTTGATCTGCGCAGTGCTCGGTTCCCCAACTGGCTCTTTGTGACTTCTCTCCTCGCGGCTTTCGCTCTTAAAACTGTGGAACTGGGTTGGCTTCTCAGTCTCCAACAAGCGGCCTGGGGTCTTGCCTTTTTTGTTTTGCTTATCCCGCTGGTTTTTCTCAAAGCGTTTGGTGCTGGCGATGCAAAATTAATGCTTTCCTTCACCGTGCTCACAAGTTTTTCCACATCACTCAATGTATTTTTATATTCTCTGTTTTGGGGATTGCTTATCGGTCTTTTGCGTATGGCTCTGGCTGGACAGCTTGTGACTTTTACGACTTCTTATATTTTAAAAACCCCGCAAGTTAAAACCAATAAAATCCCTTACTCGTTTGCCATTTTACTTGGCTGGCTTTCTGTCTCCACGGTGGGAGGTCTCCTATGAGTCTTCTGCGTTCGCAAAAAGGACAGATGACCCTTGAGGCCGTTTTGATCATGGTCATTGGTATGACTTTTGTCACAGTGGCTTCTTCGGAAATAAAGAAGAAAAACATCATGGGGACGCTGGTGGCTGAACCTTGGGGTTACATCCAAGGCATGATTCAAAATGGCATCTGGGCGCAAGCCAGTGCAGGACAGAACGATCATCCGAATAATTTTGGACGTCGCGCAAGTCCCCGACCGGAATAGGAAACTGTTTATGAAGAAGCAAAGTGCTTGTAATAAAATCTTACGCGATCAGAAGGGATTTCTGACGATCGATTTTATTTTTGCATTTATTATGATGTTTGCATTTTCGGCCGTGCTTTTTGCTTTTTCGATCACGTTCACCTCTGTGGAAATCGCACAGTATGCCACCTTTGCCAGCGCGCGAGCGCACTTTGCCGCGCATAAAACGGAAATAGAACAACAACGTCTCGGCAAAGAAAAATTCAATAAATTGATTCGCGATAAAAATTCTGTACTCGGTAATTTCTTTCGTAATGGTTGGTTTGAAGTCAGTGATGTGGAAATTCGCGACTTTAGCAGTGAATTTTCACAAACCGGCGGCGTTGACTCTGACACCTTTGTCGGTGCGCGCACAGGTCTCATTGCCAAAATTTTAAAAATGGAATTCCCGATGATGGGAAAAACCACCGATGAAGATTTAAGTGCCAATATCTCTTCTTACTTGATGCGCGAACCCACAGAAGAGGAATGCGTGGATTTCAATCAACAGCGCTTTCAACAAATACAAAACCTCAAAGGCGGTTTTAGCACCCCCTTTATTCAACCGGGCGCCTATGCCATAATTATGGATGATGGGTGTTGATATGATGAAACAACCCACTTCTCGTCTTAAGAATGAAAAAGGAATGGCGGTTTTAGAGTCCGTCATTATTATGTTTATATTCCTGGTGCTCGCTCGTTATACCATTGGTTTTTTTGGCGTCACGCACACGGCCATTGTGCAAAGTATTGCTTCACGCAATTATACTTTTGAGATTTTTCGACATCGCACAAATCTTTGGTATTTCCGTGATAATTCCCCACCGGCACTCCGCTATCATAACTTTGAAAATCGCCTCCATGGAACAAATAACGAAGTGAAGGTTCGCGGTACGGATGACAAACAGTATCCTACAGAACGTCGCATTGCTATGTTCACCGAAGAAGACCCGTCTGGCAGAAACGCCAGCGATCATGAAAACGCAATCCGTGATTTACAAAACGGTGTAAGAAACACAACCATTTCTTTAGACCCAGTTTGGATTAAAACGCAGTACGGAATTTGCCTCACGGCACAGTGTGGAGATTAATATGCAAAATAATGATACCAAAACACTTTGGATTTCTATAGGTAGTGCGATTTTCGCAGTTTTCCTTCTCTACAGTTGGTCGCAAGAGCAAAAGGCAGCCTTGCACAAAAAGTTTGGTGCTAAAAAACAAGTGGTCGTCGCCTCCAAAGACATTGGCGAAATGACACTCATCGATGAGTCTATGGTGGAAGTTTCTGAAGCCCCCGAAGACTACGTACAACCGAAAGCGCTCCAGTCTCCCGAATTGGCCATTGGACAATTTGCTGCAGCTCCGATTAAAAAAGGTGAACAGATTCTCAACACAAAACTTCTTCCTCCGGGAAAAGACTCCGGACTGTCCATGCAGGTCAGCCCCGGAAAACGGGCTTTCACAATTCCAGCGAATGATATTCAAATGATTGCCCGACTTGTCAAACCTGGTGATCGCATAGATCTCATCACGGCGATGGACTCGGGACAAGGTCTCGAAAAGAAAAAGGAAGTGCGCACCATCATGCAAGATGTTCCGGTGTTAGCTGTGGGGCAAAATATTGTCGATACCTTACCCGCGCAAGTTTCTGATGAGGGCAAGGATACCGTTCTGATTACCAACCTCCGCAAAATTCATAATTTCACCTCGGTCACCATCGAAGCCTCTCCGAGTGAAGTCCAATTGCTCATTCATATTCTCAGCGGTAATCCAGGTTCGCTCTATGCCACGCTTCGCAATCCCAATGATCGTTACGTCAATCCTCTCAAGGTGGTTGATTCCGACGACGTTCTAGGAAAAATCAAGGCTCAGCGTTTGCCAGCAGAAGAGCCAAAGCCCGTAACACCGCCACCCGCTCCTGCTAAGCCACAAGCTCCCAAAAAATCGGGCCCTTACGAGGAACTATAATGAGGTCAATTATGTTTTTTTCCATTATTCTCATTCAACTCCTGACATGGACGTGTCCATCTTGGGCGCAATCGGACGTTAAAGCGGGGGAAAAATATTTAGTTCTCTATCAAGGCGTCGAACACGAAGAAACACTCGCGACGTTACCACCCAACGGAGATTTTGGTGGCGACTGGCGGGGTGTTACAAAGTTGGCTGTGGCCCGTGAATATCAAAAATTGCGATTTACTCCGGTCAAGGCGGGCGTGGCCACTCTCTCTATTCATGATAAAAAGGGAGCCAAACTTTTTGAATACCGTATCGAAGTACGCGATACCAAACTCACACGTATCGTGCGTGAAATTCGCGCTCTCCTTAGCGAGATTGAAGGAATTTCGATAAAAATCGTCAATGAAAAAGTGGTCGTCGACGGTAAAGTTGTGCACCCCGAAGATATGAATCGCATTGTTGCAGTTTTAAAACAATACGGCAATGATGCGGCTTCACTCGTCGAAGTCAGCCCCTTTGCACAACAAAAAATAGCTGAGATTATCGAGCGTGAAATCAACAATCCCGACGTGCAAGTTCGTGCGCGCAATGGGAAGTATATTCTTACCGGAGAAGTCGCCGGTGATTTCGAAAGAGACAACGCAGAACTCATCGCACGCACGTATTTACCACCTCCTTTTTTCGGAGAAGCGGAAAATCAAGAGACGATTAAGAAAAGAAAAGAAGATCCCATTGTGAATCTGATTTTTAAACGACCACCTGCCGACCCACAACCGAAAAAAATGATTCAGTTGGTTTTACATTACGTCGAACTGGACAAAGATTATTCCAATAGTTCGCGCTTTCAATGGACACCGATTGTTGGCGACACAACGAACGTTTCTTTCACTCAGGACAGTCGTCAGCCCAGCGGTGTAGTCTCCAGTATTACTGGAACTATTTCTAATTTACTTCCAAAACTGAATTGGGCCCAAGCCCATGGCCACGCTCGTATTTTAAAAACCACGAGCGTGATCACCAAACAAGATGTGGCTGGTGTCGTACAACAACGCACGACGATTCCCTATGTAACACAAAATCAGTTAGGTGCCTCCGTGCCAGGAACGGCAGAAGTGAGCCTTATTTCTAACGTGACTCCAAGCATAGAGAATCCTCGTTCTGATCTTATCAGTCTTAAAATGAGTTTTAATATTGGAAGTCTTGTGTCCATCACCTCCTTAGGGCCAGTTATTGCCAACAATCAAGTGACGACGGAAGTCAGTGTCCGCAGCGGCGAAAGTGCTGCTGTCGCTGGTCTGATCGGCAATTCGCAAACGATGGATTACAATAAGGTTCCTCCAGGTCTAGAAAATGCGCTCTTTTCGTTTTATTCATCTAAGTCTTTTCAAAAGAACCAATCACAATTCGTTGTTTTTGTGACTCCAATCATCAAATCATCGGCCAGCACGGGTGTTGATAAAGTGAAAGAAAAGTTTCGTCTAAATGAATAGAGAACAACCTGTACTCGACCTTTGCTGAGGTGAATTTCCCTCATATTTTAAACGGATTCTACCGATAAAAATATGAGGAGGATCGCGCTCTTATGACGTTTAATACGAACTGTTTTATTCTTGGTGTGGTCGGTGGAAAAGGGGGCGTTGGCAAAAGCGTCTTCTCTGCAAATCTTGCTGTGCGCCTAGCACAAGAACTCAAAACAACATCTCTCCTCATTGATGCCGATCAAAAATCCTGTGGTGATCAAAATTTCATCACCGGTCTTATTGAACCTAAAACTCTCGAAGAACTTTGCTCTTTTACCGGTAGTATCAATACTAAAAATCTTTCTTCGGTTGTGACTTCTCATTCCGTTGCACCCTTGCATTTTATTGGTGCAGTGAAATCCCCTGGTCAAATTTTTTCGGCAGCGCCCTCTATTGCACTCAAACAACTGGCCCAGCTTTCCCATTTTTATAAATTTATCGTCATTGATTTAGGTAATGACCTTGATGACCTGCAACTCAAATTCCTCGATGCGTGCACGGCCTGCATTGTGGTGGCCACACCTGAAGTGCTCACCATTAACCAAACACTTCGCATGATGAATGACCTTCGTGCGGCCTCTGTACCTAATGATGCTATCCAAATTGTTATTAATAAATCCAGCGCTGTTGGACTAGCCCCAAACCAAATTGAACAATCTTTTAAGCGACCCTTGCTCGGCGTGTTGCCACAAGACGACGTGACAACTGCGAATGCGCTCAAACGTGCCACACCTTTTCTCCTCCTATCGCCGCAAAGCCCTCTCGCCAATAGCTATACAGAAATTGTACGTAAATTGACGGGCGGAATTTTACAAAAGCTCAAAACGATCAGTAAAGGTAATATTTTGAGTTTTGATAAAGCTGAAGCGCCAACTCCCGGAACTTCTGGGCAAATGGACCCGCGCACGCATCTCAAAATTACGATCCACACACGCTTGATCAAAGAAATGAACTTGAAGAACGATGACATCACTAAGGCGAGCAAAGACTCCGACAAACGTAGAAAACTCGAAGCCGATGTGCGCGTTGTGATTTCGAAAATTGTCGATCAAGAAGCCCACAGCCTTCCGCCAGCTGAAAAAAAACAAATTATTAAAGAAACCCTCGACGAGGCTCTCGGACTTGGTCCTCTCGAAGATCTTCTTTCGCAAGCAGATATCAGCGAGATCATGGTGAATGGCTACGATAAAATTTTCATTGAAAAAGGCGGTCGCTTGCAATTGAGCAAGACCCACTTTACCTCCAACGTTCAACTTCGCAATGTCATTGAGCGCATCGTATCCCCGCTTGGGAGACGTATTGATGAAAAAACTCCTTATGTCGATGCTCGACTTGTTGATGGAAGTCGTGTCAATGCTATCATCGAGCCTTTGGCCATCGATGGTCCGGCACTCACTATTCGTAAATTTAAAAAAGATGCGTTCGGCGTGGATCAGTATGTCCAGTACAGCTCTACCAGCCGTCAGATGATGGATTTTTTAAAACTCGCTGTTGAAAATGGCTGTAACATTATTATTTCTGGTGGTACCGGCTCTGGTAAAACCACTCTTCTGAATTGCATGTCGTCATTTATCCCCTCTACGGAACGAATCATCACTGTTGAAGATGCTGCTGAACTACAATTACGCCAAACACATGTAGTACGTCTTGAAACTCGTCCAGCAAATATGGAGGGTGAAGGCGCCATTACCATTCGTGATCTAGTGAAAAATACATTGCGTATGCGACCAGATCGTATCGTTGTTGGAGAGTGTCGTGATGGGGCAGCACTCGATATGTTAGCTGCCATGAGTACAGGTCACGATGGCTCTATGACTACGGTGCATGCCAACAACCCGCGCGAAGCCATCGCTCGTTTAGAAACTCTTTGTTTAATGGCGGGCATGGATCTTCCCGTGCGTGCGATTCGTGAACAAGTCGCAGGCGCAGTAGATTTGATCGTGCAAATTTCACGTCTCTCCGATGGAAGTCGTAAAGTGATGAGCATTGCCGAAGTGCAAGGGATCCAAGGCGACACGGTCACACTCCAAGAAGTTTTTGAATTTAAAGAAACTGGTTTTGATAAAAATAGAAGAATTGTCGGTCAATTCTTGTCAAAGGGACTTATCCCCAAGTTTATACAAGAACTCAAAGAACGTGGAATTGGTATTCCCAAAGATCTTTTCTCGAATGAAGCGGCTCCCGCTGCAAATGCGGCAGAGACCAATAAGCCAGCCCCACAGAACTTTGCTGTTAAAAAGGTTAGCAGTGGAGGTAAACCGTGAATTTTATCTATTCCCTTTTCTCCAGTAACTTTTTTGTTTACCCTGCTCTCGCCGCATTTGCTTTTGTTATTGCTTATGTATGGTCGGACTCACTCCTCAACTGGCTGTATCAAAGAAGTATCGGTCAAAAAGATGAAATCGCCAAATACCTCGAACTCATGTTTGTGGATGTGGATGATCGCCGTTTAACGATTTCTTTAATGTCGATCAGCCTCGGATTAGGCACCATTTTCTTTATTCTCTTTTGGCCCAACATCCTCCTCGGTTTTCTCGTCGGCGGCTTGTTCACACTCTTAGGTTGGACTCTGCCAAAATACTTATTTCGCTCCATGTACGAAAAACGTTGCAACGAATTTGTCAGCCAAATGGTCGATGCTACAACCATTCTTGCCAATGGTGTTCGTGCTGGCCTTAGCGTGAACCAATCCATGGATCGAGTCGCCAAGAACCTCAAAGGTCCCGTGAGTCAGGAATTTCGTTTGGTTCTCTCGCAAAACCAACTGGGTCGTCCGATCGAAGAGTGTTTAAACGAATTGGCCGAACGTGTTCCGCGTCCCGATGTACAGATGTTTGTAACTGCTGTGAATATTCTTAAGGAAACTGGTGGAAACATGGCCGAAACTTTTCAAACAATTAATTATACAATTCGTGAACGTCAGAAAATCGAGAAAAAAATCGAAGCTTTGACTGCGCAAGGGGTTATGCAGGGAGTGATTATTAGTTTAGTTCCTGTCTTACTCCTCGTGATTTTTTATGTCGCTGATCCCAACTACGTTATGCCTCTATTTACAACCACAATGGGTTGGCTTTTTGTATTAGCGATTTTTGGACTTATTGGCACTGGTGCTTTCTTTATCAAAAAAATTATTACCATCAAGGTGTAGAATGCGCAAAATTTCGATTCTTCTAATTTTAATGACAATCTCTCCTCGCTTGGCCCTAGCACTTGCGGATATGAAAAATGCCAATTTTACTGATTATTGGCTTGATTATCAAACAAGTGAAAATTCTCTATTAAAAATTTCGCGCACCTATAGCAGTCGATCGTTATTTTCTGGTATCTTTGGTTTTGGCTGGTGTTCTCCTCTGGAAAGTAAAATTGATATCACTTCCGAAGGAAATCTTATTTTCAACGAATGCGGTTTTGGTCCTTCTCATTTTTTTCCGGCGAACTATAATACTCAATTGATCAACGAATCCGTTGAGAAAATTTTGACAAGCCTGAAAAAAACGAACGCACCTGAGTTACGCGAACAGTTGCGCAATGACCATAAATTACGTTCCCGCTATGCCGCCGAGGCAGGGATCCGCTTTGCCCCATCAAAAAACACCGTTTATCTTATGAATGGAAAAGAACTAGATCGCATTACTTTCGACGGGACTTATTTTGTGCGTGCCCTCGTCGATGGTAACCAGCAAAAATTTGATTCTTCTGGGAAATTGGTTTACGTTTCTGATCGTCAGAAGAATTTCTTGCGCATTTCCTATGCTGGCGCTCTCCCCTCACAAATTATTGATAATACAAACCAAAAACTCACTTTTTCCTACACCCCCGAAGGTAAGGTTCGTCAGATTACGACCCCGCAGTCGGTTCTTCGTTACAAACAGAGTGGTGAGAATTTAACTCATGTGACCAACGCCTGGCAAAATGCTTATAACTATGCTTACGACGGAAATCACAACTTAACTAAAATTGATTTTCCCGACGGGAGTTATAAAACCATTAGTTATGTTGAGTCCAAAGACTGGGTCAAAGAATTCCGTGACCGTGACGGATGTCTCGAAGTCTATGACTTTACACTTTCACAAGAAAATCCCAAAGACCACTATTGGTCCACCGCTGTTAAATCTTGCAAAGGTAAAACAATTTATAAAAACAAATATGAATTTTGGTATCAAATGCGTCCTGATAGAGAAAAATATCTGAGCCGTGTTGTCACGGAGAAAAACAATCAAATCCTCGATGTGTCTTACCATCAAGATTTTGGAAAGCCTTTATCAGTTCGAAAAAATGCAGATGTCACGACCTATCAATATCTTAACAATGGATTTTTAAAACAAAAAACGGTCAGCTTATTTATTCCTCAGGGTGATGAAACAACGAAGTATTCTTTGGCTTTTGATTATGATCGCGATTGGAAAATTGAAGCCACAACAACAGAGTACTTTAATAAGGGCGGCAAAGTTCTGCGCCGCAAAGTCACTCAATTTAAATACGATGCCTCTCGCCGTTTAATTCTTGCCAAAAGTGCCGATGGTCAATTCGTCGAAATTAAATACAACTCTCTTGGTCTGATTTCTTCTATTGCCGACCAAACAAAAAAAGAAGTTTTGATCGAATACGATCCTAAGACCCAAAAGCCGCAAACAATTGCACGTCCTTCTGTCGGATCCTTGCAATTGTCTTATGCTGCCAATGGTGACCTAAAAAAAGTAAGCAACAATGGCGGTTCAAGCACGAATACGCAAATATATTCGGCTTTTAATAATTTTATTGATATGGTTGGACCTGTTTCGGCGGAATTAAGTCTGAATCTCTAGCTGAGGGCGATGTTATCCGCCCTCGTCCACGATTTCATCAAGTCGGCTTTTATTTTCTTTTTCGCGCTCTTCATATTTCTTCTTAACATTTTCGGCTTCGCTGATATTTGCAAAAGGATTTTTAAAATTTCCGTCTTTTGCTTGGTTGTACGCTGAGGCGGTCAGTCGGGTGGCGCCCTGGCTCGCATCTCTTAAAATTTGCGTCAGTGCCCCTTTTTGAAGAAAGTCATTGAGTTTTTGATCAGCTGTTTGTTCGCCAATTTTAAATTGCATGGCATAAACAACAACACAGGTTATCAGAAATGTTTTAAAAACAAATTTTACTTCATCCATGGTCTTTTCTCACTAGTCCTTTTTCGACTTTTTTAACGGCCTTAATAAGATCAGCGGCCTCAAAGGGTTTGCACAAATATTCCGAATATCCCAAATCTGGTTCCGTCATATCTAAAACATCTTTATCGAGAGCTGTTATGATCACAAACTGTATGTGCGGATACTGCTCCTGAACTCTTTTAATGATTTCAGCACCACTTTTCAGTGGCAATGCCAAATCGACAATCACACAGTCTGGTTGGCTGGCGAGAATTTCGCTAAGTGCGGTATCTCCCTCAAAACTTTCACCAATGATTGTATAACCCGCCTTAGAAAGATGGTAACGACAAAGAATCCGAATAAATGAGGCATCGTCCACAATGTAGATTTTCACACCTTTCATTATAGCGAGGACCTTACAGAGACCCAAGTCTCACGCTAATTACTCTTTGAATCTAGACGATTTGATGGGTTTTAAAATCTCCATACCTCTCGTAGAGAGTTTAAGGCATAATATTTCTATGCGTAATTTCCAGACCTTCATAGGGCTTTGTGTTTTAATTTTTCTTTCTTTTGCTCACGCCGACAAAAAAGAAGGCATTGTCCTCACCAGTGTCGCCGATACCGCCATGACTATACATAGCGTGGCCACTCTCCCCACCTTGGACAACGTAGACGGTATTTTCTCACGACCCATTGATGTGAAACTTTCCGAACTTTTGCAAAATGATCATCAATGGCTTAAAGTTTCCTCACAATTTTCTGGCGGTCTTCTTTCTCCTGCTGACTTAATCAAAACACCTCAGCAAGTGATAAAAATCAGTCAATCACTAAAAACAGATGCCCTTCTTCTCGCGGAAGTTAGAAAAAACCCCAAGGACTTTGTTCTCGCGCTGTACTTATTCAGCGCTATTGATGGAAAATTAATTGCACACGTTGCGGCCACAGATCTTCCCCAAGAGTCCACGGAAAAAGCTTTGCAACAACTCGCTGTTCTTTATCAACAGCTTAAATATCGAATTCCTTACGATGGTCTTATTCTGAGCAGAACGAAAAATCGTGTTACATTAAATCTCGGCTCGCTCGATGGCCTTACACCTGGTCAAGAGCTCGCTTGCAGTAAAATTATTGAAGTCCAACGCCATCCAAAACTCGGCCACATCATCAAACACGAGAAAATATTAATTGGGAAAGTGAAATTAATTAAAGTTGATCCTCGTTTAAGTTTTGCGGATATCACTTCCGAATCTGAAAGTGGCGTTATCCAAAAAGACACAAAAATCACTGGTGCTCGCCCCGTTGTTTATCAGGCAGAAAAATGGATTAAAAACGACTACGTTCCCGCTGAATTATTGTTAAGCGAAAATAATAATGTGAAGGGGCGACTGGAAGAATGGGCCCCCGAGGCACCACCTTCTTTTGGTTTAGTGGGTGCGAGTTTTGGTCTTTCCCGTTACCAACAATCGTTGACTCAAACTTCGACAACATTGACTTCAGACAATCCCATTTACCCTACAATTACTCTGTTTGGTGAAATGTGGCTCAACCCTGAGTGGTTTGTTCATGCCCAGATCACGCAAGGAACAGGAACTCTCTCGAATCCCACCGGCGGATCGCCCTCGGATCTTTCTGCCTCTATGGGTCAGTATTCTCTGGATGTGGGTTATAACGTGCTCTTGCGCGATGACTTTTTTGATGCGAAAATTTTTGCGGCTCTCGGCTACATGAGTTACGAAATGTCTGTAGATATAGGAACTCCTGCAGGATTTGTAAATACTAAGTATTCAGGCCTCCGTCTTTTACTAGGAGGAAAAACTCCCATCGACGATGCTCGACTTTGGACGCTCGGCGGATCGCTGTATTGGTACATTGATCCTACTTACCATGAAAGCCCAAGTTCTTCGGAAGGAGCGGATTCTTCCATCGTGCAATTTCTCTTCAGTCTGGATTATCGCTGGAGTGAAAGAGTGTTGTTGAATGGCGGATTAGAATTTACCACTTACATGAGCGACTTTACCGGCCCGAATATTAAGGGCAGCCAACGTTTCCAAACCGCGTTTTTCGGCGCCAGCTACATGTTTTAGTCAGAACTTATTTGTGATGAATGACGGGCTCTACCCAGCCCGCTGCACGCCGAGAAACAATGCGGCTCTTATCGCGGTTCATTAAAAAACTAATGCCCACTTTGCGATAGGCAGAACCGTCATCGCTGACCTTAAAAACCGCTGTGTCTTCAAAACCCTCTACACCACTGGCAAGAGTTTGCTCTACGGACAGCATACACAACCACTGATCGCGCAGGCTCTCTCGGATTTCGCGACGAAACTCTAAGGGGCCGAGGGTGACTCTGGGTTGGCTTTCTACGGTTTTTTGTAGATCTTGAGAAATTTTCTCGCACTGAAGACTTTGTGCAACGAGGGCCGGTGATTGCGCTTGAATTCGCATTGTATTCATAAGGAAATTTTTAATCGTCGGTGTCTGACAGGACCATTCTCGTTTTGCATTTTTAGGACAAGGTGTTGTTTTATTAAAAACGACTTTTTTATTTTGATTTTCGAACACCATAAAAAGGACCTTGTCCTTCTCGTTGTCCGTTAGGTTTTGCGCAGAAGCAAAAGAATTCAAAAACAGCAAGCTCACAACAAAATAGAGAATCATCGACATACGAAGAAAATTACATTCACTAAGACGAAGACTCAACAATAAAAAAGCCCGCGCGAGCGGGCTTTTCGATAAACTGCGCCCGTGTGACCGGGCTTTTCAACAAACTACGCCCGTTTGACCGGGCTTTTTAGATAGAAAGACAGATCGTCTCGCCGGCTCGGCATGATTACATCATGCCGCCCATGCCACCCATTCCGCCCATGCCACCCATTCCGCCACCACCGTGACCGCCGCCGCCGGAAGAATCTTCCTTCTTCGGTGCTTCAGCGATCATAGTTTCTGTTGTGAGCATCAGCGAAGCCACAGAGGCCGCATTTTCAAGAGCGCAACGCACCACTTTTACAGGGTCAATAACGCCTGCTTTAACGAGATCTTCGTACTCTTCTTTGTACGCATTGAAACCGTAAGCCGACGTTTTGTTGCTGATCACGCGATCCACAACAATGGCTCCATCAAGCCCGGCGTTTCCGGCAATTTGACGAATGGGAGCTTCACACGCTTTCTTAATAATCAGCGCGCCAAATTTTTCTTCTTCTGAGTAAGTATCTTTATCGATTTTCGTAGAGGCACGGAGCAGGCCTGTTCCGCCACCCGCGATAATTCCTTCTTCGACAGCCGCTCGAGTTGCGTTAAGAGCATCTTCGACGCGAGCTTTCTTTTCCTTCATTTCGACTTCCGAAGGAGCTCCGACATGAATCACTGCAACCCCGCCAGCCAATTTAGCTAAGCGTTCTTTGAGTTTTTCTTTATCGTATTCGCTCGTAGTCTCTTCAATTTGTGCTTTGATAGTGGCAATGCGGGCTGTGATTTCTTTTTTGTCACCCGAACCATCAATGATGGTTGTGTTGTCTTTATCAACAACAATACGTTTTGCCATACCAAGATCTTCAAGAGTGGCTTGCTCAAGTTTGCGACCGACATCTTCGCTGATCAATGTGGCACCCGTCAGGGCGGCAATGTCTTCCAGCATCGCTTTACGGCGATCACCGAAACCAGGAGCTTTTACGGCAACAACGTTAAGAACGCCGCGGAGTTTATTCACCACGAGAGTTGCAAGAGCTTCACCCTCCACCTCTTCTGAGATGATCAAAAGCGGGCGGTGAGCATTGGCAACAGCCTCAAGCACACCAACGAGGTCTTTCATAGAACCGATTTTTTTGTCGTAAACGAGAACAAATGCATTCTCAAGAACAGCTTCCATTCTCTCAGAATTTGTTACGAAGTATGGAGATAGATAACCGCGGTCAAATTGCATACCTTCAACCACTTCAAGTTCTGTGATGGCTGTTTTGCTTTCTTCTACGGTGATAACGCCTTCACGTCCGACTTTGTCCATCGCTTCGGCAATCATTTTTCCAATTTCGGGATCGTTGTTGGCAGAGATTGTACCAACTTGTGAGATTTCTTCGCTGCTGTTAACAGGCTTAGCTAATTTTTTGAGTTCTTCAACAACTGTTGCTACGGCCTTATCAATGCCTCTTTTTACGGCTGTTGGATTGTTTCCAGCAGAAACAATTTTAACACCTTCGCGATAAATTGCTTGAGCTAAAACGGTGGCTGTTGTTGTTCCATCACCAGCGTCTTCGTTCGTTTTGCTCGCCACTTCTTTAACCATTTGGGCGCCCATGTTTTCAAACTTGTTTTCAAGTTCGATTTCTTTCGCCACAGTCACACCATCTTTTGTGATGAGAGGAGTTCCGAAAGATTTGTCGATAACCACATTGCGACCCTTAGGTCCAAGCGTTACCTTTACGGCGTCTGCCAATGTGTTCACACCTTTTAAAATTGCTTTGCGAGCGTCTTCGCTAAAACGTAATTCTTTGCTCATTTATCATTCCTCCAAAAATTAATTTAAGATTCTAATTTAGTATTCCAAGTACGTCGTTTTCAGTGATCATCAGATAATCTTCAGTCCCAAACTTAAGGTCTGTTCCTGCATATTTGCTGAAAAGAACTTGATCGCCAGCTTTCACTTCCAACGGAAATACTTTGCCGTCTTCGTTCACGCGGCCTTTGCCCGTGGCAATCACTTCGCCTTTTTGGGGTTTTTCTTTTGCTGTATCGGGAATGATAATTCCACCAGCTGTTTTGTCGTCTTCTTTCATTCTGCGCACAAGAATTCTGTCATGCAAAGGACGAATTTTATCAGTAGTACCCATTAATGCCTCCTCGTAAACTAAACTATAATTTAGTGTGCTAATTTTGAGGCAATATGGAAACACCTGGACGAGCTGTCAAGGCGGGGGTGAATATTTGTTTGATATTTACTGGATTTCTTGGTTTTTGCTCTTCGCGTTATCTTTTGGAATTTTCGATAATTTTAAGGAAATCTTCTTTTCTTTTTCGAGGCTATTCTTATAAGCGAGCAAAAGCTCGCCCGCTTCTGTCGGGGTCAACTTTTTTGTCGCTTCTGAAAATTCATTTAAACTCAATGATTTCAAATACATAGAAAAATAGTCGTGAATGTTTAATTGCAAGGCCACGTCGACATTGAAAATCAACTTTTGCTCACTGGTCTTGAGATTGGTTCCTCCGGCGTCTAATTCACCGCTTTTCCCTTCTTGCCAGTCCGCACCTTCTGAGGTTTTCGCGACTTGCTCCAATTTTTTTTGTGCTTCGGCCACACGCTCGGCTTTCCACTCGAGATAACTCAGGACATTCCTTTTGCTCGTCTCATTTGCGGGGGTTGGCGGGGCAATGACAGCGTCTGAAGGTGTCTGTGACGTCACAGGTGATTGTGCCGATCCATTCTGCGCAATAAATAAAATCATCAAAAAGACAAAGACGCTGACGTTTCTCATGTATCTGTTTCCTTTCCCGCATCTCCATTTACAAAATGTGTGCCTCCCCCAAAGCCCTCCTGTTGATTCTCGACGAAAAGAGGTGACGTTTTTTGTTATTTTGTCTAAGAGAGTGTCAAATTGCGTTCATCTCTCTCGAATCACACCTAATGTCCCGTCCGGATTTTCTAGACTTCTCTGTATTTTTGATTTTTTTGAAGATTAATTTTTCTAGAATAGAGACTACGCTTTATTTTTTTAAAGGGAGCCACCCATGAAGTTTTCAATTTTTAAAATCCTTTTAATTCCACTGCTTGTGGGAGTCTTGAATGGATGTAAATCTTCGGATGAGGATGATGGCGGCTCCAGCAGCGGGTCAATCACTCCAGGAGTGATTGATACCGAGGGAGGGTTCTATGTGAAAGCCAACCCGCCCGCAAGCATTCATTATTACATACATAAAGATGGCGATTTTTCTGCCCCCTGTGTAATTTCCTCGAGTGCTACAGCCCACGCAGACCTTGATATCTCCTGTATCCTCGAGGTCGAGGAGCTTGAGGGCGCCTATCAAACAATGACAAATGAGGGCATAAAGATGGTGATGAATACTCCACCTGGTATGTGTCGATATGTTACCTATTATCCCTATTTTTATTTTGGAGACGAGTATGGAACGGGTCCCACAGATGTGACGGCAAATTATAATGCCTCAGGAGTTTTCATCGGTGGAACCATTCTTCCCCCGGGAAGTGGTTACTTCACCTCTACTGGAACAGCGGTTTGCCGCTACGATTATTCCCCGTCCAATGGGCGCAATTGTTGCTTAGGATCCTATGCTCTCCATACAGTGAATGCTGGAGTCACAACGGACAGCACTCAAGATTGGGGCGGCACCCCAGGCAATTGCGCAGCGGGATCAGGTGTCGATACTGTGCCACTAGACATAGATACTCAGTTGCCTCTTCCTGTCATTGCATTTAAACCCAACGGCTTTAATGATGAATTTAAGACAGGAACTCTCGAACCAATAATGCCATATTATTCTTCTCTGTATTACGCTAATTATTCCACTGGCACTGCTCCAACGGCCTTTAGAGTTGGCGACACCTACGAGGCCAATCCTTATTACGAATGGGCCTGCCTTGATGATGCCCATGAAATCCTCGCGCGAATTCGTGTGCAGATACGTGAATGGAATGAAATCTCAGAGTTTGACTTAGGCTCTTCAGGAGACCCCGACACGACAGGTTCCGAACCAAATTGGGGCACACCGATTAACGACTTACGTGATTGGTTGGACGTCGTCAATTCGGGGAATGGTTATCCGGGTCTTCTCTAGGAAGATGCTGTTCCCGTTCCTGATGTTTTTTTATTCAAGCGAAGTTGGCTTCTTGAGATAAGAAAAAAAACAAAAAAGATTGGTAAACCGCTGAGTATTGTAAAGGACATTGCTGAAATTGCAGACATGTCATCAACTCTATCCCAGCAAAGGGTCGCTTGCAAGTTGGCCTAGCCCCCGCTATGATTCCGTCGTGGGGGCTTTATGAAAACTTTTTCTGTATTAAAAACAGCAACAACTTTTTATCTTTTATTTTTTGCATGGACCGCGTCGGCCAACGTCGTAGGAACACATCTGCAAAATTTTAATCCAACAACCAATGGCCTCGACTTCGTCACCGTGCAATCCACCAAAACTCTTCCCGCTGGTGAATTTAATTTAGGCGTCTTTACCAATTACGCATTTAATTCTCTGCCTTTCTATAAGGCAGCCGGTGTTCCCAGCTCACATAACTTTTCTGAACCCAATGATAAACTTCTCTCTGCTGATTTTAATCTTGGGCTCGGCATCAGCGATGCTTGGGATGTGGGACTCAGTTTGCCCATGGTTTTGGATCAAACGATAGATCCGACGGCTCAACTGGGTTCTTACAGTGATACTGGCTTTACCGAGATTCGCATCAACAGTAAATATCGTTTGCACCAACAGGACAACTGGGCATTGGCGGTAGTGGGGTCGGTTAACTTTGATCGTATTAAAAATAGTCCCTTCACGGGCAATGATCCCGGTCCATCTTGGAACGTAGAAGCGGTTTTTGATTATGTGATTCGCCCAGGTCTATTGTGGGCTGTGAATCTCGGATATCGCTTGCATGATTCCGGCACGGCGATTCCCGACTCTGATGTGATCCCTCTCTCTGATCAAATTCTTTACTCTTCAGCGCTTTCTTATTTTGATGAACGTTGGCAGACTACATGGATTGCTGAGTTATTCGGAAGCATCTATACCGATTCCACTTCCGTTGCTACAAACCGCGAGTTGCACAATCTTGAGATTCTCGCTGGCGCAAAACACGCCTTTACCGATCGCCTCACTGGCCACGCAGGTATTACCACTGGCGTTTACAATGGCTTGGCATCCCCCGACTTCCGCATTTACCTGGGCGTGAACTGGCGCTTGGGACCTGTGCAACCTCTTCCTGTGGCCGCGGCTCCGCCACCCGCAATGGAGACCATCACCGAAACCATCATCACCGAAGAAATGCCTCCCTCGGAAGTGATTGTTTTATCTTCGATCAATTTTGATACCAGCTCCGACGAGATGACCCCTACTTCACGCCGAGAGTTTCAAGCGACAGCGGATAGAATTAAAAATCATTCTCAAGCGCTTAAAAAAATCATTGTAGAAGGTCATACAGATGGTCGCGGAACGGAGGCTTATAACTTAGCTTTAAGCCAACGCCGTGCAGATTCTGTTGTGCGTGTTTTAAAATCCGAGCTTGGCACTGTCGCCATCCAAGGTATTGGCAAGGGCGAGTCGCGTCCCATCGCCAGCAACGACACTGTTGCAGGCATGGCGAAGAACCGTCGAGTTGAACTGAAAATCTATCGTTAGTGGAACTGGTCCGACTTAGGTCTGGCCATTGAAACTCCCTCCTTAATTCCCCCAGTCGTTTCGCCGATAAGGCCTTATGGTGCGCCCTCGGTTTTACACCCTGATTTTACTTCTTTTTCTGATCGTCGGCGGAGCTTCGTTATTCACTTTCTTTTTTCGCAAAAACTTTTCTTCCCAACGCCAAGTTTTATCAACACTGATTTACAATAGCACTTCGGGCAACGCTCCTCATGACTCCTACAAAATTATCAAATTACGCTCGGGCCAAGACATTCTCGTCGAAGTGTATTTGCTGAAGGCACAAGACTCTAAGTTGATCTCGTCCTTCTTGCTCGAAAAAAAGCGCGATCTTTTTTATGACTTTAAATCGTCCGTGACCAACATGCTGTTGGCCAACGTCGACGACGACCCAGAGCAGGAAGTTTTGATCCCTGTACTCGGCTCCGACTTGGAGCCCGCCATTCACGTTTTAAAATTTTCCCAAGACAACAAGCAGTTTGCTATTTTTTAGAATTCATTTTGAAAATTACTTGCAGTTTTTGATGGTTCCATTGGCTTGCTCTATTCGCGCTGCTTGCAGACACGATTCTGGAAGTTGATTTTTTTGTAGCAGTTCATAATGAAGAAGTCGGAAAAATCCACTCGAGTGAGAGTCCGCTGGATCTGCGTTCTGCAAGATGTACGTTGGATCATCTTGTCGCACCAAAAAGCAAGCGAGGTTACTGTTTTGGCTTCCGCCGATGAGGGCACTTATAAAATCTGCATAATCCTCATCTAAATAAGTTTGCGTAGCTGGTAAGTGTAAAGACGTTAAGCACGTTTTTATATTTTGATGAATCCCTTGGCTATGAGCACTCATCCTGTGATTCGTTCGTAAATTTCGAAATAATTTGTGGGCCAATTCATGTAATACTATGCCATCTGCAGCAGCTCCCGCTCTAACGCTGAGTGGGCTCACGCGAACCTTGGTACTTATCGTTGAAGCGGCGTCATCAATCTGTTCAGGAGCAAGACCCGTGCAAAGGTCTTCAGCCAAATATTCACTTTCGACCCCGTGTTCACGATACAAAGTGTTGAGAGCATAGAGAAAATCCATGTTTTGTGAAGAAGACGCCCGCAAAGAAGCTAATCTCGTGCTCATTTTTTTTTGCTTTTCATCCAGAGCGTTTCTTAAAGTCTCTGGAAAAATCTCCTTTGCCAATGGAAGTTGAAATGTCCACTGTGCGGCATCGCTTCGAATGGCCTGGGCTGTTGTGACTGAATAAATCGTATCCAGCTTATTTAAAAACTTACGTTTAAGTTCTGCAAGCCGTGGCTCTGCACTTGCCAGTTCGTTTCTCGTTGGCAAGAAGAGCCGTCCAGCAGCAAAAGTCATCAAACACTCGTTACGCGAACCTGAGCTCGCCGCATCCCGATCAAAGGACTCCAAATTCTGTGGCAGAAATCTAAGGACTTGCTGTCTCACATTGAGCGGCAGAGGTGATACTGCGATTTGGCTACTGTTCGCGACATGAAATAAAAAAGAAAACTGAAAAGCCTTTTGAAGTTCATTAAGCAAAGAGCGACTTGGTCCACTCGCAAGTTGGCTTCGAAAACGAGACGTATCAAAAATTTCTCCGATGACTGAAATTTTTTCTAATCTTAGAATGTCAGTAAATTCTGCGGTCTCATTTTTATACATCTCAACCGCGCTTATCATCTCTTCAAGTTTTGTGGTCAGCTCTTGACTATTATACGTCAGGATAAGATCTTCCCAAGAGTATAAGACAGCCATATTCGAATTTGAAAAAAGACCGTTGTAGAGACCTTCTATCGTAAGTACAATATTATCTAAATCTTGTGCTTTTATTTCTGGGCTGGCGGCGAGTGTGGCGGCTCGATTTACAACAATAGACCCCTGGGCGTTTCGCTCAAGAACTAACTTATCAGTGATTTGTTGTGCTAAAAAAGCAGTAAATAATTTTTTTTCATAAGGATCTCGGATTAGTCCGTCCCTCTCTAACCATTGGCGAGCTTGCTCATCAAGGGTTGTATTAAAAGTATTTTCTGAATCTATCACTCTTTGAACGTAAGGATCGATTTCACTGCTATAGTCCTCCCGAACTAACTCAGCCGCATATAAAAGACTAGCCTTTGCTTTATATGTTTCATGCACTGATGATGGGCAAAGATCATTAACACACCGACTGGCCGAAGTCTCTGTGGCCACAGAGGATAAAGGTACGGTGTCTGCGGTGGTTAGTTCATCTGATGATATTTTACGCCTTTTGTTTTTACAAACTTTCTGAGACTCCAGCGAATAGGCTACAAACTGAGCCGGGAGTCGTTCCATTTTTTTTGTAGTATGGCTCATCATTAGAAGGGGATATTTTTTTGAATTGAACCGGACCCACTGATTTTTACCAAAAACCACCTTATTGAGTTTTAATTTCTTTTCTGCTTCCCCAAGCGAGGCGACAAGTTTTCGCGTGATTTTTTGATTACATTTCTGGACTGGGACGGAATGTTTAAATAAGGAATTAGTAAACTGAACTCGTTTTTTATCGGCTTTGAATAAAAAATGCTTCTCATTGTTCTTAAACTCTACCGTTTGAGCATAAGCGTGTTGATTAAAAATAAAATTAGCGAGAAGGAGAATCCATAAAATTCGCAACATCTTCTTATGATAGGTGTCTTTCGAGAGCGCCTCAAGAACTATGTTCACTAACATTGCGGCAGTGAATATAAATTACTTTGCCGCACTCAGGACGAATGTCGTATTTTTATTTTCTGAACCAGCGCAAATGGGGATTGTAGTTCTCTGATACGCTTCTGAAGCTTACGCCCAAATCTTTAAAATTCTTTTCACAAAGAGCCATGGGGTCCGTTACGAGATCGGCTCGAACACCAATGATATTCAAAAACTCGTAATTGATATCTCCGATTTTTAGTTTGTGCGTGGCGACCAAAATATCTTGGTGGCTCACCAAATCTTTCGTGTGTTTGGTGTATTGAACGGAGTCCCCAGTAAAAATGCACCCATCCAACATGTCTAAATTTTTCCCATCCACATAATACATTGTAAAACGCAAATAGTCGGGACCGTAGGAGCTGATGCTCCCACAAAAGCCTAACTCGGCTATAAATGTTTTTCCGTCATTTGAATAAAATTTAACCGTAGATATATTCATGGGCGTCGACTCATTCCAGCCAAGTTCCGTCATGTACTCAGCCCAACCAATGCCACCGATAGACATATCCCATTCTGTCTCTGACTCTACTTTTTCGACTCCGCAGTAATATTTTGAAAACTCGAACGCCTGCACCGCTTGAATATTTAAAACCAATAAAGCAACTATTAAAAATCTCATGCGCTCTGCTCCTTCAATGTTCGAGTAGTATGATTAGGTAGTAGAAACTTTTGGTCAAGCAATTGGTCCATTATTGCATCACACCAGTTACCCTTAACTGCCGTAGCGGTAGTGAATGCAGATCCTTCTCTTCTCTCAGGAAGGTGAGGTAGTATTGGTCAGAAATAATGGACGCCCCCTCTTGCCAACGAGGGCTGGTTACCTCAATACAGTAAAACTGTAAACAAAAGGGGGAAATCCATGAGGAACGTAGTATTTATTGGTTTAGATGTCGATGATAAAAAATTCCACGGTTGTGC
>JBGSUL010000009.1:0-26716 GCA_041736155.1 Bdellovibrionales bacterium | reverse complement strand
TTTTTTATCATCGACATCTAAACCAATAAATACTACGTTCCTCATGGATTTCCCCCTTTTGTTTACAGTTTTACTGTATTGAGGTAACCAGCCCTCGTTGGCAAGAGGGGGCGTCCATTATTTCTGAGCAAAGCGAAGGATATGCATCTCAACTCTGCTACCTCTATGGCAGTAGAGTTGTATAAGATAAAAGTCTATTTGCTTAACTCTTGAATATCTCACAACAATCAATTCGAAAACGACAAGCTTTACTCCTCAATCTCTGAAATTACTTCATGAAATGACAATTATAAAAGCCATAGCAGCTTAAAACTTATTTGGCGCTCTCACGACGATTGTGATGATTTCATAGCTAAGTAAATACTTTTACAATCAGTAGTTCCTGATTTAACTCTGCGCTTTAAATCGAATTAAAGGAGTCCTATGAAAAACATTTTATTTATCTTTACCATGTTGGTCGCCCCATTTTCTTTTGCAGAAGACCAAAAGACCCAAGAACCACAACCCTTATTTGCAGATCTCAGTTCCGGCGTAAACAATATTTCTTTGCAAGTCATTCCTTATGCAAAAGATGTGGGTTTTGGTTTAGCTTACGAAAAAAGCTTCCGCCCTGGTTTAGCTTTGGCGGCTGCATTTACCTATCTCCCCGAGAACAACAATGCGCTCTCGCATCCCGCCGCAGGTTTACTTTCTCTTGCCGCACAAATTCGTCTTCATCAACCCATAGAATGCTTTGATTTTTATATGGCTCATGGATTTAATGTTATGAGAATGGAATTTCTCAATAACGACGACACTTCCATTGGTGCCTCTTTTGCTTTTGGCTCATTAGTCCAATTCAGTAAGCAATTGGCTGTTGGTATAGAGTTTTCTCTCACCACACCTTGGTTCAGCGATGATTTTTATACAATCTCTCGAGGTTATTTCGTTAACTCGGCGGTTACTGGCCGCTTCACATTTTAATGTTTGTTGTTTTGATTTTGAATCTTGTGGCCCAGTTCCATGGGCCACGCTCATTTACTTTTTAAAAAACAATCTTTTTTCCGATAGGCATAAAAGAAATTTTTGCTAATTTAAAATGTTGCAGTCCAAAGGGAATTCCAATGATGGTGATGCACAAAAGCACACCCCAAAAGAGATGAACCAGCGCCAACCACCAACCGGCAAAAATAATCCAAATGATATTGCCAATAAAACCCAACACACCAGTTCCCAAATCGAAACTATCACTCGGTCTTTGCATAACCTTTGAGCCAAAAGGCCACAGATTTAACAATGCAATATTAAAAGCCGCACGCGCCCAGGGAATGCCCACGATCGAAATAAACATCAAAATCGAAGCTCCAAACCATGACAGTGCCGTACTCCAACCACCCAATACTAACCATAAAATATTCATTAATAGGATAATCATCATTCACCTCATTTATAAACGACCCACAATCGGGCCGACTGCTAGATATATTCGAAGGTTTCGAAGATCGCACGCTCCTTAAATAACTTCGACGCGTTGCTAGTATCGCTACGGCAGCAAATATTGACCATATCTCTCTATTGAACTTTAGTCCGCTCTAAAACCGACATTTTCGGACTATTTTCACTCCTTATACCTTAAATCCTAAGTAGGAATGTTTAAGTATTTGCATACAACTGTTTATTCGAGTCATTTGACAATTTATGCCATATATGGCATAGTGAGGTTTGTTTGCGAATATCAGAAATGGCTGATGCAACTTTCTGATAAAAGTCGTGGTCAAGTCGACGCTCGGCTTGAGCGAATTGAAAACTATGATTATTTTGGCGATACCAAGTATTTAAGCGATGAACTGTATGAATTAAGGTGGGCCAATGGCTGGAGAGTTTATTACACCCCTACAGTAGATCTTAATGGAAATGTAATTTTAATTTTGCTTGGAGGAATGAAGAATGCACAAAAAAAAGATATCAAAAAAGCCAGGCATCTCGCCAAAAAATACAAAGCAAAATAAGAAGCACGTAGAAAATAGACCGATTCCATACAGCCCTTCTGAACAGCTAAAGGATAAGAATTTTGTAGCGAGAGCTTTGATTGAGTGCCTCCAAGATGGCGATGCTGTCGCTTTTAAAGAAATTCTGGGAGCTCATTTGGATGTCATTAATAAAAGTCAGTTCGCTGCAAAAACTCGCATCCCAGAAAGAACGCTTTATCGAATGGTCTCTCAAGAGGGCAATCCTACTTTAGATAACATTGCCCGCGTTGTTCACGCTCTCTGTGCTTGATATATCTGGAGTTTTGGTACCGCTACGGCAGTAAAGTGATTGGAATGCACCCCATAGATCAGGCAGTCCAACCCCAGATCTTCTGAACGGGTCGCTTAGCCGGGTTCATAGTTAAAACTTCTTTCTCAAATTCCGCTGGGGTCTTGTACCCCAGTGATGAGTGAAGTCGTTTTGTGTTATAGACTTCTTCGATAAATCTCGGCAAGTTTTTAATCACATCACTCATCGTTTTATAATCTTTAAAATAAACCTCCTCTTTTTTCATCGTTCTAAAAAATGATTCAATAAATGCATTATCTTCTGGTGTCGCGAGCCTCGACTGCGAGATCTGGAAGTTTTGCCTCTGCAAAAAACCAACATATTCCATACATGCATACTGCACGCCTCGATCTGAGTGGTGGATCAGTCCCGCTGGAGGCTTGTACTTCCTCACAGCAAGCTCTAGTGCCTGCAGGCAAAACTTGTGACTAAGATCTCGAGAGATCGCCCAGCCGACGATCTTGCGCGTGTACACGTCGATCACAGCATTCAGATAAACGTACTCCCTCTGCAGCCTGATATACGTCAGATCTGTTGCCCAGACTTGATTGGGACCGTTGATCTTCATTCCTCGAATGAGATTGGTGTAATACAATTTTATTCCAGCTTTTTCACCGCGAGTTTTCACCATCTTTTTAAGGCAACTCATCAACGAGTATTTTTTCATCACGCGCTGGATTCGTTTTCCATTCACACGTTTTCCTTCGCGCAAAAGGTGATGCCGTATCCTTCTGTAACTATACCCTGGTAGCTCTAAATGTATTTTTTCAATCTCGCCTCGCAATTCTAAATCCTTTAAACTCTGTTGCTCCTCACGCACAGACTGGTGATAGTAGGTCGCCCTTGATATCCCCATTATTCTGCATCCTCTGGCAACGGATCCAAATGCTCCGAGGTTATCACGGATAAATCCTGCTTTTTCAGCTGGCTTGAGTATTCCAGGGCTTTTTTTAACATCAGATTCTCGAGATAAAGCTCGCCAATCTCGGTCTTCAGTGTTTTTACATGTCGCTCAAGTCTTATAAGAGAGCTTTCAGTATTCGCAGCATCTCTTTTCTCTTTGCGTACTCGCCCTGGTAAAATGCCTTCTTTGTAGAGGCGTACCCAGTGGCTAACGGTGCCATGAGAACATTGATAAATATTGGCCGCAGTACGATACGACAGGCCCTTATCAACAACTTGCTTTGCCATCATCATATAATACTCAGCACTGAACTTCGGAGCTCTGCCTGTGGGATTCTTTTCTTTTGGTAACTTCGGATTCACGATATCCATTTTCTTTTTCCTTAATGCCATAGCGGTTTCTACCACATTTTGGCGGTTAAGGCTAAGCGGTCAGAAAGGTCGGAGGAAGTGTCTAATCGGAGGGGTGCAGTTTATAACACTTGAATCCGAGCTAGTAGGTCAGTGCTTTTGCACTGACCTACTAGCTCGGATTCAAGGGTCATTATTCGGGAGCGTGACAATCCTTTAAATCAAAAATTAAATAAATTGTTTGAGATCCGTATCTACCATCTCCCAGCTCTTGTTTATAACGAAGACTATTTACGCAAGTGATACGCCCCTGACCCTTTTCGCTGGTTTGCTTAAGGGTAACTAATACTTCAGGAGTCATAGGCATTATTGGGACCAATGAATGGCCACGATCTAACATCCAACCTTTTGAACCTTCAAAGAGTTTTATTTTATCTTCGCTATCAACTGACTGTGCGTTGACCGACAAAACACTGAAAAATGTAATCGCTATCATGATTCTAAACATCTCAGATCCTTTCACTATCTCCAGAATAGAGTAGTCATAAATAAAGCAAAATTAGTGCCAAGCCAAGAATCGTCAATTCGATAATGAGCTTACAAAAAATGGAAAAAATAGAACATGTCTGTATGAATTTCAAAACTCTGGATCTACTCTTGGGTCTACCCCTTGATGGCCGCTTAAAGACGAAACATTCTTCTTAAGAATTTGAGCTTGCCTTCACTATAAGGGGCATAACGAGCCGATACGTCAAATAAGCCAAATCTGTGCATCACACTCTTGGCATGACTGAATGTTTGAAAGCTACTTCTACCATGGTACTGCCCCATCCCGCTATCCCCCACTCCGCCGAAAGGTAAATAAGGGTTACTCAGATGAAGTACAACGTCATTGATGCAGCCACCACCAAAAGAGATACTATCAATAAATGTTTTTTGAATCGCATGTGACCGTGTAAAAAGATACGCGGCAAGTGGTTTGGGCCTTTGAAGAATAGAGTAAAAGGCCTCATCTATGGTTTCAAAAGTCAAAATCGGTAGAATCGGGCCAAAAATCTCTTCCAGCATTACAGGATCATTCCATGAAATATTTTGCATGACTGTAGGGGCAATAAATAAGGCTTCAAAATCAAATTCCCCACCATGAATAACTTTTTTGTCATCAATCATCTGAGTCAGTCGTTTGCAGTTTTGGGAATTCACAATTCGGCTCAAGCTCTCGCTAGATTTTGGATTTGCTCCAAACTGCTGAACAATGCATGCTTTGATCTTTTCAATTAAAATATGTGAAACTGAGCTTTGTACATAGAGATAGTCTGGAGCTACACAAGTTTGACCCGCATTATAGAATTTGCCCCAAACTATACGACGAGCAGCAAGAGCAAGATCGGCATCTTCGCAAACGACCACGGGACTCTTTCCGCCAAGCTCTAGTGTCACAGGCGTAAGATTTTTGGCAGCCGCCTGCATGACAATCCGTCCAACAGGCGTGCTTCCCGTAAAAAAGATGTGATCAAACTTTTGTGCAAGTAACGAAGTCGTTTCAGGGATTCCCCCTTCGACAACGCAAATATAATCAGTCGGAAAGTATTTTTTAAAAAGTTCCGAAATGAGCTTTGATGTATTTCGTGTCAACTCTGAGGGTTTAATAACTGCACAATTTCCTGCGGCAATCGCCCCAACCAAAGGAGCAATCGCGAGCTGAAAGGGATAATTCCAGGGGCCGATGATGAGGACTGTACCAAGAGGTTCGTAATAAATTCGACTGCGTGAGGGCATGAGTGCCATAGGAGAACCTACCTTTTGCGGCTTCATCCATTTTTTTAAATTCTTTTTAGCCAGACGAATTTCTTCAAGAACAATTGCGATTTCACTAATGAATGCTTCCTGCTTGGGCTTTTGGAGATCTGCATAAAGTGCAGAGCAGATAGCAACAATATTCTCAGTAATTAGAGTTTCTAAAGTTTGAAGTGCTGTCCATCGGAATTCCCAAGGCCGTGTTATTCCTTCTTGGTAATAGCGTCTTAAATAATTTATTAATTCTTCAGACTCCATCGAGACTAATTCAATCTACCGTTTAGAAGATAGTCTTGGATGGCGCGAACAAACTCCGCACCAAAATCGCGAGGCGAGGATGGGTTTTGACCTGTTACTAACTCTCGATCTCTTTGCACATGCGATAGCGAAGGAACAACAGATGTACGAATTTTTGCACCTAAAGTCTCCAATTCGGTCTGTGGATAAAAAGGAACGGTACCACCTAAAAAAAGTTTCTCTGCAATTTTTTCCTCAGTGTTGCTAAAGACCGTCATCGAATAATTGCGGTAGGGCCAAGGTTTAATATTTGCCAAGGAGAGGAGGACTACGGGAGCATGACAAATAAGCCCGATGGGCTTGCCTTCCGAATGAAAGTGCATCAGGAGTTTCGCCATATCTGGGTGGTCGAAAAGATCGACCATTGGCCCATGTCCCCCAGGTACAAATAGGCCAACATAGTTTTTTAAATTTTCTTCACTTAAAGATTCGATTGGAATGGGCTGCTTCAGACGTTTATCGCGACTAACAAATTCCTTTGCCTTTTTTAGACCAGAAGAATTGAACTTCCAATAGATCCAGCGCTCACTGTCACGATCAACAGTAGGTACGATTCCGTTTGGAGTTGCTAAATCGAAATCCAAGTTTGCTTCAATTAAAGCTTCAAGGGGCTCTATTAACTCTCCAAGGAAAAAACCAGTAGCGTGCTTTTTTCCGTTTCCCAGTTGCAATTCATTGGCTGCAGATACTACAACAAGAATTTTTGAAGCTCCCAAAACATTTTGACCCATAAACATAAGACCAATCGTGATTATTAATTTCATGCCTATGCTATAATGCAAGGTAGCCTAAAAGTGTAGGGCACTCTAATAGGGAACGTGTGCTTGCCATGTCGCGTATATTTAGCGCTGACCATCAATTTAAACGCACACCCTAAAAACTCCTTTTTACGGCTTGATGCCAGGATTGAAAACGGACTTGTCTTTGTTTTTTATCTATCTTGGATTGAAAACGTTTGGCAATGGGATTTACTTTTTGTAAATCGGTCATAGACCACAAACCCACACCCAAGCCTGCCATCAAGGCGGCGCCGGCGCTGGTGGTTTCGATGTTTTGCGGCACGAGTACATCGAGTCCAAGGTAGTCGGCTTGGAGCTGCATCAATAAATTATTTTCTGTAGCGCCACCATCCACGCGCACTTGTGATAACTTCAAGCGTGCCTCTTGCTTCATGGCTTCTAAAATATCGACGTTTTGCAAAGCCATAGCATCCAAGGTCGCGCGCGCAATATGCGCTCGCGTAGAGCCGCGAGTGAGGCCGCAGATTAAACCGCGGGCTTGTGGTTGCCAATAGGGTGCACCCAAACCAGCGAGGGCTGGCACAAACTCGACACCGCCGGTGTCAGCCACCGACTGCGCAAGTTTTTCAACCTCGCCGCTTTTTTCGATAAATCCTAAACCATCACGCAACCACTGCACGGCCGCGCCACAAATAAACGCGCCCCCTTCGAGAGCGTAAACGGTTTTTTGTTTTTGCAGAGTCCAGGCCACTGTGGTGAGTAAACCTTTTTTAGAAAACACCAATTGGTTTCCTGTATTAAAAAGTAAAAAACTTCCTGTGCCAAACGTGATCTTCGCATCGCCTTTTTTAAACCCGTTTTGCCCAAAAAGCGCAGCTTGTTGATCACCGATCACTCCACGAATCGGGAGACCATCGGCGAGACCAGGAACTCCGTGGGTGATACCAAAATCGCCATTGCTCGCTTCCACCTGAGGTAAACACTCGCGTGGAATCTGAAAAAGTTGGAGGAGTTGGTCGTCGTAGTCGCCCGTTTTGAGATTATAAAGCATCGTGCGCGAGGCATTGGAGGAGTCTGTCTTGTGAACAGTTCCACCCGTGAGCTTCCAGACCAGGAACGAGTCAATGGTGCCGAAACAAAGTTGTTTTTGTTTTTTCCACTGTTGCGCTTTGGAATTGTTTTTCAAGATCCACATCATCTTGGACGCGGAAAAATAAGGATCTAACACCAAACCTGTTTTGGCACGAATCGTTTTTTCTTTGGGTTTTAGTTTTTTGCAAATATCGGTGGTTCTTCGGCATTGCCAAACAATGGCGTTCATCGCCGGCTCGCCGGTTTTGCGGTTCCACGCCACCACGGTTTCGCGCTGGTTGGTGATCCCGATGGCCGCTATTTTTTGAAAGGGCACCTGACTTTGCGACAAGACCTTTTGAACACCGTAAAGCACGGTCTCCCATATATCCTCTGGGTGATGCTCGACCCAACCTGGCTGAGGGAATACCTGTGGAAAGTCCTTATCGGCACGGGCGACAACGCCGCCCTTGTGATCCACAAGAGAAACCGTTGTTCCTGTCGTCCCTTGGTCTATAGATAAAATATACTGTGCGCTCATTCGTACCTCAGTCAAAAGTTCAAATTTTTCTATTCTCCGTGACAGTAGCGAGCTTAATGTCCTATTTTGAATAAAGGAATTCAAGCAAGAATTCACCGATAATTCAGACGGTAAAAACGAGCAGGCAAAATGAACTGGTTTTTTAAAAAATTAAACGAAAAAACAAAAGCCCTCGCTGAGCTCAGCACCGAAGAGCTCGTTTACCGAGTCATGCCACACTTTTTAGGCGAGATCATGACCAAGTATTTACGGGTCGAAGTCGAAGGCCTGGAAAACATCCCGCGCAAAGGCCCGGCGATCATCACTCCCAATCACTCTGGCTATTCGGGTTTTGATGCTTTTCTGCTCTGCCATCATATTTATCTAAAAAACAAAAGAGTTGCACGCGTGCTCACCCATCACTTTTGGTTTCTCAACCAAACCACCGCCATTCCCGCACAAAAAATGGGATTTATCGAGGCCAATAAACAAAACGGCCTCCTCGTGCTCAATAAAAAACAATTGCTGATTTTATTTCCTGAGGGTGAATATGGAAATTTTAAACCCTCATCAAAGCGTTATCGTCTTCAACCTTTTAAAAAGGGTTTTGTGCGTATGGCTCTGGAAACCGGAGCCCCCATTGTCCCGACGATCATTATTGGCGCTGAAGAGACGCATATTAATCTCGCGCAATTAAAGTTTACGAAATATCTGCGTGGTTTGGTTTTGCCGCTGCCTCTCAATGTGATTCCACTCCCCGCACGTTGGAAAATTAAAGCGCTGCCACCGATTTATTTGGACCGTGGGGCGGAAGCTCTGGGTGACGAAGAGTACATTCGTCGAACGGCGGAAGACATTCATGATTATCTGCAAATTGAGATGGATAATGAGCTCAAGAACAGACGCTACGTGTTTTTTAAAACTCCACGAAATTTAGGTGAACTGTAAAGATCCTTCGGGCTACGCCCTTAGGATGACGAAGTTTGCTCTGGATTCCGTCTTCCTGAGTGGAGCGAAGGATCTAGTCGACGATGTCGGAAGCAATGGCGGTGTTGATTTGGCCCCAGGCGGAGGTGATGATGCCGGGTGAATCGGGATCGCGACTGACGAGCTGCTTGGTCAGCACAGTGGCCACCCCCACACTCACCACTAAAAGAAGAATATACTCCAATACCACTTGGCCCGCAGTTGACGCCAAACGCGGTGTCGGCGAACTTCCCACCGAAGGCGACGCGCCCTGAGTTGTTTGGACGCCTTGTTGACTGACCTGCAGTCTTCGCTTATCTGTGTCCTGTGAATACAGCCCTGAATGTTGACGAACTGGAAAAAAAACAAAAGTGGTTTCTTCTTCCGATCTGCTTACTTGTAGGTCTTGCATTGCTCTTGGCCTTTGTGTCTATTTCCCAAAACTACTTATCGGATTATCTCGTCAGAAACTCAAAAGACCATGTTGGGGAAATGATCGACCCCGCCATCCTCGCTCAACACCTCAAAGAACCGAAAATCGCTACAAACCCCACCCCTCGCGTCCTGGTCTTTTGGTCGGTCACTTGCGCCCCTTGCCTGCAAGAACTCTCTAAAATACAGGAACTTACCTCTAAAGGCTCAACCGTCACTCCTATTAATACGGACCCTGCTGAGTCCCATGAACTGGCCAAAAAACTCCTCGCCACAGCTCTTCCGCAGCAAGCCTTCTATCACGACGAAGACAAGGTCCTTATCACACAGCTAGAAATCGATTATCTCCCCACTCATATTTATATAGACGCCGACGGCACCATCGAGAAAATTGAAGTCGGAAAAAAATAACCAGCAAAAAAGACTTCAGAAGCCTCAATTCGATCTGATTCTTATAACTTAAAGCTGAGTCAAAATATTCAACACCTGTCTAACAATAAACGCAGCACGCACCCCAGGTAGCTATAAAACCAGAGCCTCGTGGCATTTCCTTTGAACTATCTATTTATAATATAAATTTACGGAGGTTTTATGAAATTAGCTTTTATTTTAACATCGTTACTTATTTCGGGTTTTGCGTCCGCAGAACAATTGACTACTTACAATGGCACAACCTACAGCTGCCCAGACAATACCTTTTTTAGAATTTTAAATGGACAAACATTGTGCGTACCCCAGGCACAAAACACAATGCCTGCACCCATCGACACACTTCAATCAAATAACCAAGGATTGAATGATAGTTCCATGGACAGCGGCAACGTGAGTATCAATATCAACGGACAACAATCTAGTTATAGTTGCGATGGCGAATTGATCGTTGTGGGTAATTCTGCGACCTGCAACGGTGCCCCTTTAGCTTCTCAATAAATTTAATGCGCCGATTTCGTAGGAGTTTTGGCGCCCGCATCGATGGAGATTTTTAAATAATTTTCCATGGGCGGTAAAGGACACGTGGCAAACGATATAAAGGCGCACGGTGGGTTGGTGGCGGCGTTGAAGTCCATCACCACCCGTCCTGATTTTTCAATCTCTGCCGAGAGAAAACGCCCAGGGCCGTACGTTGTTTTGCCACTGCTCAGATCTTTAAAGACAAAGAAAAGTTGGTTTTCTTTTTTAATCGGCGAAAGTTCCATTTTTTGTCCTTGCGCTGTGAATTCTACCACTCCAGCAATTTTCTCTTCGTTGACCTCACCGGTGACGTCGGGCATACGGATCACTTTTTCTTGCGCAAAAGGTTTCCATTTACCTTCAAAGATAAATTCTTTTTTTTGCTCAAACCAAGGAATGCCGGTGAAATTTTTTAAAGCGGGGCTCTCAGTATCTTTAATACGGAAGGCATAACCTTTTTGCCGTTCGATCACATACATGGTTATCGTGCCCAAGGTGATCATCGTTGGCGCTTTGCTCACGTCGGGCTTTAGCGTATAAGCCTTATTTTTTTGCGCCGGTTTCCCGTCGATGAGAACACCTTTATCTTCGCTGAGAGTCAGCTCGACTGTCTTCTTTTTTAAAACAATTTTACCTAAGGATGCAGGTGCTGAGGCTGGCAACGTCACATCGGATTGAGGTGCCGAACCCAAAGTGTTCTCGCCTTCTTTCAGCCATTCTAAACCCACCACAATCAACCAACTTTGACGAATATAGTCTTCTGTTTTTTTGCGAAACTCTTTGAAATCAGCTGGATCTTCTGCTTGTGCCGGCGAGCTCATAAGTCCCCCTAAAATAATTGCTAATGCGATAAGTGCTTTCATATTTTCTCCTATAGTCTAAACTTCATCAAACCGATCAAAACGAACATCGGAGAGTTCGACGTCTTCTTCGTAACGATGCCCGGTGTTTACTTCTTCCATTTTTTCCGTGTCCCACTTTTTGCCCATTTTCGAATGCTTCAACAAAATATGTTCGGCCACCCGCAATCCCATCAACAGACTGTGATCCTGATTATTGTACTTAAAAGATCCATAGCGACCAATGGGAAAAAGACGTGGCTGTGCAGAGTCTAGATAATTTCTGAGAGTTTGCACATGCTCGCGGTAGCCTATCTGTAAAACGGGATAGCTCTTTGGAACACGCACCACCGCGCCCTCGAGAACAAACAAAGACAAGGGGATTAACCCTGAGCTTTTAAGCTCATCTTGTGCCTGGCTGATAAGATCGGAATCTCTCATTTTCCACAGTTTGTCGTTTTCCGAACACCAATATTCCAAACACAAAACACTCCCTGGTGCGCTGGCATTGTTAGGAATGGCCCAGTTGGAAAAATTAGTCACTCGGCCAAACTGCACTTCGGGAGAATGCACATAAATCCAATTGTCGGGAAATAAATTTTTGCTATCCACATGGAGGTAAACCAAAACCGTATTGCGAAACTTTAAAGACGCTGCGGCCTGCTGTACTGCCATCGGAACCCGTGGCAATTGTTTGATCAGCACAGACAACGGCATCGTGGACACCACATAATCAAAAAGAGCGGTTTGGCGATCGGTTTCCAAAAACACCTTTTGCTCACCGCCACCCGAAAGCGAGATCACGGGTTGTTCTAAATGCAAATTCCCACCCGCGCGCACAAATTGCTCCGCCAAATTTTGGTAAACGCTGCCAGTTCCGTGTTGCGGATATGCAAAGGTTTCGACAAAGGTTCTTTTTTTTCGAAAGTAATTTTTAAACACATCAAAAAAACTCAAACCGCGAATTTTTCTGTAAGCGAAATCGGGATCTATTTGCCGACAAGGAATTCCCCATAATTTTTCGCTGTAGCCTTTAAAAAAAATCTTGTACAAATGCTGGCCAAAACGGTGAGCCACCCAGGACTCAAAATCATCGCCATTGCTCCAAAAGCGACATTTTTGCCACAAATAACTAAAAAGACTGCGCCATGAGTCGCGAATTCCTAAATTTTTTAATGTACTCCACAGTTCCAGCGGATAGAGAAAATATTTCCCTTGATAAAAAATACGTGTTTGCCGAGGCACCCAAGAGAAAGCCGATCCCACAGCCTGAAACCACAGGCGTAGTGCCTTTTCGTCACTGGAAAAAAAGCGATGCGGCCCCAGATCGACGGTATGGCCCCAGAGAGTAAAACTGCGACAAAGTCCGCCCACGTGTTTTTGGGCTTCAAAGAGATCCACCTGTACGCCCTCTTTTTGCAACGTCAATGCCGCGGCCAAACCCGCAGGACCCGCACCGATAACGGCCACTTTAAATGCTTTATTTTGCTGCTCAAAAGGAGTTGCGGGATTTGTTTTCATTTTGTGTTATTTATTCATCAAGAAAACGGCACTTTTGGCAATGAAATTGGGTAAAGATAACCACTTTTTATTGATTTCTTTGACGACATCCGTTATTTCTGTGCGTCTCTTAAAATTGAGTTTGTGTTCAGCACGTGGAGGAAATGCTTTGTTCTTTGAGGGGTCTGAGAAGAAAATCGAAATTATTTTTAAACCCACGGCTCCCGCTCTCCGCAGCCTCGGACGCCCTTTTTGGGAAGACGTGGTCTGGGCCTCGGGCGCCAAAATCCTTTCTCACATCAGCAATGAACATATGGATGCCTATCTGCTGTCGGAATCTAGTCTCTTTGTTTACGATCGTTACATTGTAATGATCACCTGTGGCCGCACCAGTTTAATCCAGGCCGTTAAAAAAATACTTTCAGCCATCAAACCACAGCATATCGAAGCCTTTTTCTACGAAAGAAAAAACGAAGTATTTCCTCAGTATCAATCCACCGACTTTTTTGAAGATTTGCGCAAACTTAAAAAATGGTTTGAAGGTCAGGCCATGCGTTTTGGCCAAGAAGATGAACATCATCTTTTTCTTTTTTCCACGGACCACGAGTACACACCGGCGACCGATGATCACACCATGGAAATTCTAATGCACGGAGTTCTCCCTCAGCGCATTGAGATGTTTCAAAAAGAAAACGTACCTATGGCGAAGGCGCAACAACAACAGCTGGCACAAGTCCAGTCGTTGGTTAAAGGCCAGATTGATGATCATATTTTTGATCCTTGCGGTTATTCTCTCAACGCCATAGACGGCCCGTACTATTACACAATTCATGTAACCCCCGAGAAGATTGGCAACTACACTAGTTTTGAGACCGACGCTTGCGCTCCTAGCGAACAACTCGAACTCGCTCGCCGTGTGGTGGATTTTTTCCAACCCATGACTTTTGATCTCGTGCTTTTTAATCGCGAGCCGCTACCAGAAAAGAATTTTTCTGATTATGTGCTTAAAAATCGTTATCAACAAAATTTAAAAACTGGCTATGTCACACAATACTTCAACTACTATCGTCCCCAAAAAGAAGTACAGCCTGCTTTTTTATTACAGGAGATGGACTTATGAGTGAAACTTGGTTTGAAGAACTGGATCACGAACAAAACCTAGGAATGAAGTTCCGCACCACCAAACATTTATTCTCTAAAAAAAGTCCTTTCCAACAAGTGGACATTTACGAAACTCTCAGTCACGGCAAACTCCTCGCCCACGATGGCCTGATTATGGTGACCGAAAAAGATGAATTCATTTACCATGACATGATCACTCACGTGCCGATGATGACCCACCCCAACCCACAAAATGTGTTGATTATCGGTGGCGGCGACGGCGGCACAGCTCGCGAAGTGTTACGTTACCCTTCGGTGAAAAAATGTGTGATGGTGGAGATTGATCCTGTGGTCATCGAAGCCTGCCGAGAGTGGCTTCCGCAAACGTCGTGCGAGTTCAATAATCCTCGTTTAGAAATCCGCACCGAAGACGGTGTGGATTATATGAAAAACTCCAAAGAAACATTTGACGTTATTATTGTCGACTCTTCCGACCCCATTGGTCCAGCTACACCGCTGTTTAATATCGATTTTTACAAAGATGTTTACGCCCGTTTAAGCGACAACGGCATTGTGGTTTCCCAGTGCGAGTCCCCTTATTATCAACAAGCTATGCAAAAAACTCTTTTGGGAATTCTCAAAGAGCTTTTCCCCAAAGTTCATTTATATACTTACACCAATCTCAGCTATCCCGGTGGCTATTGGGCCTTTAGTTTTGCCTCGAAGACATTGTGTCCCCTCAAAGATCTCAACCCAGAGCGTGTGCGTAAGTCGGGACTGGATTTCCGTTACTACAACGAAAATCTGCACTGGGCGTCTTTTCAACTGCCCAGTTTCGTCCTCAAAAACTATAAAGATCTTTTGACTCCACTCCCCACTGTTAGTTTTAAATAATGCGGGATCTTTTAAGCGGCGTCTCTCCTGAGGCTATTATTCACAAACTCAGCCAGCATGTGACACCAGAGCGTTGGGAGAAGATTCAAAAAGTGGCCGCGCAGCGCCTACCGCAAATGTCTGTGATTCTGGAAGACATTTACGATCGTGGTAACGCCAGTGCGGTGATGCGCACGGCGGAGGCTTTTGGCATTTATCAATTTCATATGATTGAGCGCCAAGAAAAATTCAAAGAGTCCAATCGTGTGACTCAAGGTGCACATAAATGGTTGCAAATTCAAAAGTGGGATTCGACAAAAAAATGCGTAGAGCATCTACGCGCACAAAAAATTAAAATTTATGTTACGCACTTGGACCCAACGGCTCGCCCCCTACATACAGTGCCCACGGATGAACCCTTTGCTCTGTGTTTAGGAAACGAGAAAGATGGCGCTACAAAAGAGCTTATCGATCTCGCTGACGAAACAGTCTTTATCCCCATGCGTGGCTTTGTTCAGAGTTTTAATATTTCTGTGGCCGCAGCTATAAGCTTTTACGACCTGCAAAAGCGCCTGTCTCCACCTGAAAAGGTGGACCCGAGTCTCTTGGCCTATTATCTCACCCAGTCTGTGGATCATTGGGAAAAGTATTTCGAGGGGTAATCTTCAACACGGAGATCCCCAAAATATAAGAGCGGATGCATCAAAATCCACCTGGGAGCCCACCTAAGAAATGTTGGGCCCAAGCCCCCACTTCCCCCTCTACAGAGCTTGAATTTTATTCAGACCCAAGTTAGTTTTTACCCTTTACAAAGCACGTAACAAAATGGCCCGAAGGATCGGTCATTTTATTACGCGCACCGCGAGGAGCCCCTATGGATTGGAAAAGCTTTGATTTATTTAATCCCACCGAAGAGCACAAAATGCTTCGCGAAACAGTGCGATCTTTTGTGGTTTCGCAAGTGGAGCCGCAAGCCCATGCTTTTGATCGTGCGGAAAAATTTAACTTACCGCTTTTTCGCCAACTGGGCGAACTAGGGCTGCTCGGTATCTCTGTTCCCTCAGAATTTGGCGGATCGGAAATGGATGCCGTAGCGGCCATCATTGCTCACGAAGAAATCTCCGCCTCCGACCCAGGTTTTTGTCTCGCTTATCTCGCGCACGCCATGCTGTGCGTGAATAATCTCGCCGTCAACGGCAACGACGCACAGAAAAAGAAATACCTTCCCGGACTCTGCTCAGGAGAGTTAGTCGGAGCCATGGCCATGTCCGAACCCAATTATGGCACCGATGTGCTTGCTATGGAAACCACGGCTAAAAAAGCTGGCGGGAACTATACAATCAATGGCCAAAAAATGTGGATCACCAATGGTTGTATCGATGACGAAGGAACTCCTTGCGATATGGTGTGGGTGTATGCACGCACAGGCACTGATGCCAAGGGTCGCCCACAACTTTCAACATTTATCGTTGAGAAATCTGACAAGGGCTTTGCTGTGGGCCAAAAAATTAAAGACAAGCTAGGCATGCGCGGCTCCAACACGGCGGAATTGGTTTTTGACCAATGTGCAATTCCCGAAGGACGATTGGTGGGCGCCGAAGGACAAGCCGCCGAACACATGATGCGCAATTTGGAAATTGAACGAGTGACTTTAGCGGCCATGAGTTTGGGAATCGCTCGCCGCAGTTTAGAGATCATGAGCAAATACGCCAACGAACGCCAAGCCTTTGGAAAAAACTTGAGCCACTTTGGGCAAATTCAGCGCCACATTTCCGAAAGCTACGCCGAGTACCAAGCAGCACGCTGTTATGTTTACAATACCGCACGCAATTTAAAAAATTCTGGATCAGGGGAACGTTTAGATTCGGATGGAGTTAAGTTGTTTGCAACAACCGCTGCTAAAAATATCGCCGACCGTGCCATCCAAGTTTTAGGTGGTTACGGTTACGTGGGCGAATATGTCGTTGAGCGCTTGTGGAGAGATGCCAAACTCTTAGAAATTGGCGGGGGAACACTCGAAGCACATCAAAAAAATATAACGAGAGACCTCGCTAAACTTGGGCGTCTCCCCAACTAAGGAAATTATATTGTCGCAAATTTATTTTGATTATCACGCCACCACACCGGCTCTTCCAGAAGTGATCGAGGCCATGCAGCCTTACTGGAGCCAGCATTTTGGCAATCCTTCGAGTCAGCATTTGCTCGGCATGCGTGGACAGATGGCGGTGGAAAAAGCGCGCAAATCTGTAGCGCAATTGATCCACGCTCATCCTGAGCAAATTCTTTTCACCAGCGGAGCTACGGAAAGTATCCATACGGCGATCGTGGGATGGACGCTCAAAAATGTGGTCGCCCATGGCCCCAAAGCTCATATCATCACCAGCACCATTGAACACAAGGCCACTTATGGCGCCTGTCATCTGGCGCAAAAATTAGGCGCCCGTGTAACAAAATCTCCGGTGACATCCGAAGGATTTTTGCAGATCGATCAGATTTTAGAAAAAATCCACGATAATGAACCCACTCTCATTTCTATCATTCATGGCAATAACGAAATCGGTACCATTCAAGACTTACAAGAACTCTCTCTCGCCATTCAAGATCTTCCCAATGTGTCTCTGCATGTGGATGCAGCCCAGAGCTTGGGGAAAGTGACTATTGATGTGTCACAACTCAAAATTGATTTTCTCTCTATCTCTGGTCATAAGATTTATGGACCCAAGGGTGTCGGCGCGCTTTATTTGCGTGAGCCTTCGCTGATAGAACCTCTCTTTACGGGAGGTGGGCAAGAAGCTAACTTGCGAGCCGGCACACACAATGTGACTGGCATTGTCGGTTTAGGCAAAGCCTGCGAGTGGTTTATCAAAAATGGCGAACGCGAAGCCCTTCGTCTTTTGGAATTGCAAACTTACTTTTTTGGACTTTTAAAACCCCATTCAGCGCTTTTACAAATCAACGGTCAGCGCGAACACCGACGACTGCCAAACAATATTAATTTTTCGCTTCTTAAACACAATCTCAACGATTTGATGTTTCATTTTGAAGATTTTTTATTTAGCTCTGGTTCAGCGTGTAGCTCTGGCAATACGGATGAAGCCAGCCATGTGCTCACCGCGATTGGTGTTCCTGAGCAAATTGCCAAAAATACCTTCCGCATTGGATTGGGGTTAAATACAACTCTTCAGGATATTCAAAAATTTTGTGATTCGCTAACACAGGCTTTTACGGAAACTCCCTCACAAGGATAAGACTCATGCTGAAAAAAATAATTGTTCTTTTTGCTTCTACATTGTTTTTTACTTCTTCCGCTCTGGCTTGGGGTAAGCGCGGCCACGAAATGGTGGGCAATCTCTCGGCACAGCTTCTCGCCAAAGAACATCCACAGGGGAAGTTTTTGCTCCAGCACTCTTTTGATATGGGCTACTACAACAATGTGCCCGATCTTGTTTGGAAAGTGGATCCTGAAATTTACAAAAAAGAAGGCCATCAACACTATTTAGACATTGAAATTTTCGAGAGAGCTTTTTCAAAGAAAAAAGACGAGTCGCCGTGGAATTCTTCACGCACAGAGTTTTTTAAAAAATACCCCGATATCGACAACAAAGCCGGTCGCTCCCCGTGGCGTATCGAAGAACTGTCGCAAAAACTCAAAGGTATTACTCAACAATTGCAAAAAAAATCTTTAAACAAAAAAGAAAAGCATCAATTGCAAGAACAATGGCTAGTCACTGCCGGTGTGCTTGGGCACTACATTGCCGATTTGGCACAGCCGTTACATGTCTCAGAAAATCACGACGGCCAGCTCAGTCGTCAAAAAGGCCTGCACCATTGGTTTGAAGAAAACATCATCGACGATCTCCACCCATCTTTAGCAGAACCGGTTTTTCAAAAGGCCCGCTCAGAGTGGAAAGCCTTTTACGAGAAGAACGCAAAAAAATCCCCGTTTGAGTTAAGTTTAGAACTCGCAAAAAATTCTCATGCTGCTCTTCAACGAGTCCTCGACATTGACAAAAAACAAGGCCGCGCCTCCGAGGCCAAGGTTTCGGCTGCGTACAAAGAACTCGCCATCGAACGTTTAAGCACGGGCGTTCTCTACCTCTCTCTCCTCTGGAGCCAGAATTTGGGCTGGGACTACAACGGCGACCACTTCTTTAATTTTGTTCCAGCTCCCGCGTATATTGAGCCAGGAACATAATTTACTGCCGCTACGGTATTGAATGTCAGGCCGACCGATCGCTGACTGCGTTAGCACTGAGAAGATAAGTCTGTCGTCTTGAGCGGAACGAAGGATCTCTGCATAAATTTCGTCCTCAGCACTGGTCTAGGTCGCTTGCTCCGAGTTATTCTGATCTGTCATACTGGGTTAGATGAACGTTGTTCTCCTTTTAGTCTTTGTATACCAAACCCTCGCCACCTCTAACGATCCGTGCGGGAGTTTTTATAATTATGCGTGCAGGGAAAACAATCAAGGCCGCGACGATGATACTGGGCATGTTGCTAAAAGAAAAGAGTTGAGGGAAAAAGTTTCTGAAGCTGTAGCGACTGAGATGCCATCGTTTGAAGAAGGTTTTAATGCTATTATTGCACGTAGATCAGATTTACGAGAAAATGTTTTTCGTGAGGCTCATTGTCCTAACGAACAGACGACTCCATGTGATAGTTACAATTTTGTTATGCAGGAAATGTCGCAATATTGTAAAACAAAAATTTTAAATAGATATGCCATGGGTCCCGAATCCCATCGTAAGAAAAAATTTATCTCAATTTCCGCATACAATTTATTCGAAACAGACGAAGAGATTCAATCGCTCATAACAACAACAGCGAACCGTATCGATCAAAATTTAGTTCCCGTCGAACAACGAAACTTCGTCAAAAATACAGTTTTTCCCGATATTCGTGAAACTATGAAAAGTATTTTGCAAGATCTACCTGAGAGTCCCCAAAAGCAAGAAATCTTAAGGCGATTGGATACTGTAAAAATCAACACACCCAACTGTCGTATCAGTACCTCAATTTTAGATCTCCATGCTGCTTACGAGCCTGTCAATTATTCGATTTCCATGTGTTTGAGTATGCTTTTTCATAACGATAGCCTATTTAGTATTACGTACGTTTTGGCCCATGAGCTAGCACATAGTATCGACCCCGTAAATTCAGATATTCGAACTCATGAAACATTTTCTGGACTCACGCAATGCTTAAGTCGACCAAGAAATATGGATATAGCTCGCAACCAAGTTGCCATGGGCGAAGCCTTCTCGGACTGGATGGCAAATGAAGTGATGGCAAGAATGACTCAGAGAAATGGTCATCCCTTGAATAGAAATACGAACGAGATGGCTCTCGGTCTTGCCAATGCCTTTCCTTTTTGTGAGTTTTCAAACCATCACGACCAAGTACGGACAGAGCCTGGTGCCAGACACCCCATCGAGAGAGATCGAATCGAATTGATCACCACACAACCCAAACTCCGAGATCGCATGGGATGCACCAACACGGCTCAACAAACGTATTGTCCGTTGAACGGCCTACCAGAAAATTCAGAAAACCCACCGCCTCTTGAAGGCTCAGGGGTTGCTCAATGAAGTTAGTCATTGTTTTATTAATTGTGTCCTTATTTAGTTTTGCTGAAACAACAAAAACGAAAAAAATCGTATTAAAACCTGCTTCATCATCTCAACTGATATCTCAGCGTCGCCCAGGAAGTTTAGAGAACATTCAAAAAATGAAAGTGTTTCTCTTTGTTCGAGATGCTCGCAGTGTTTTTGAAATTCAGCGAGGCAAGGACAATACAAATTTTACGTTTCATTCGCAGTTTCGTAAGACACACGAGTGGTCATCACCCAAGAGGGATTTTGAAGATGTAGGGAATATCCTTTTAGTTCCCGGATCCGAGCCGGCTTCGTGTAAAGACGCGTGGATAGAAGTGCAAGCTTTTAGTGCTGATATTCAATCACCTGTCATGACGGTTACCGATTGTTATGCGGGACTTACTGAATCTTCGAAGGCGAAGACGCAAGTGTTAGAAATTCTGGCCAATCTGGCAATGATGCACGCTCCGAAATAGGTCCTTCGGGCTTGGCCCTCAGGAAAGTTGTTCTGAATACAGAATCCGTACCCAGTACGGTATTCCGAAGACAGTGAACCGTATTCGGAATACTGAATGTTCTCTTCTGAGACGTATATTCCTAGAGTGAGGCACTTCGTTCCCAATGGGAGACGGAGGGTCTAAGTTTCTCCCAGATTATGATATTCTATTAGAACTCTGGGGGGAGTATGAAAAATTATATCTTTATCTATTTGGGCCTGACACTTCTGTTGTTTATGGGCTATCAAAATTGTGGAAGCAAAAACTTTTCACCGCGCACGGACAGCAGCACCAATGTGGGTTCTAACGATGATGGTCTCAGTACTGACGATATCGACAATACTGATCCAACCGCAGGCCATAATCCTGACGATGATGATGAACTGCAAGATACGGTGAGCGAAACTAAAATCAACTGCGACAATGCTCAAAAGCAGAATCGTTTGCTCACAGATACGCAGCAAATTGTTTTTGACGATACCAAAGACGAATCCACTCGCACCAAAGTTTGTCTTTTTGGCAAAGACGGTAATCTCGAACAAAAAAATGATTTTATGCAAGCGCGCTATGAGCAGCATCGTAAGTTGGTATTGCCTGCCAATGCTGTTGTCTGTGACTTAGATATGTCTACGCCAACGCAAAAATTTAAATATGATGATGTGTTTGTTTTCACATTTAATGGTCGCATTTTAGCTACCAACAATAAAACCGCGCTCTATATGACAAGTCCGGAAAACTCTCTGATGATCGATTCTGCACCGGTCCCTATCTACAAATACAATTGGTTGAGCTTAAGTACTCTGCCTTTCGTCAATCAAGTCGACGATTACTGCTTAGGACTCGCACAAGGTGCAGCGATGTGCCAATGGCCTGAGACGGAAAAGCAAGGAGACATACAGTTTGATTTTAATCGTGATCTCTTGATCGCCTTAGGATCTTATGCCGCATCCACAGAACAAACCTTTGGGTTTATCATCACTGGCGACAACGATCCCGATTTGGATTGTTATCACGAACGTTTAGAGTTTTCGATGTCAGTGAAATATTATATCAAACAGTAATTGTCTCATTATGAGACGTGCGAATAGGAAAAAGAGGTTCGTCGAAATGTTCATCAACGACAGCCTCTTAAACCCTCGCTGAGTCTTCCCCGCCTGGCCCCACCCTTGCTTATATTAAGTATAAACAGGGGGATTTATGAAAACAGTTATCTTTACAGTTGTGAGTTTGTTTTTTTCTTTCAACGCTTCCGCTGAATGTAGCGCATTTTGCGTGAACAGCAGCAATACAACCAAAGAGATCACTCTGGTTAAAGCCGCCACGGCCGATGGGCTCTTTCGATTATGCCAGGGTGCCCAACGCAAACTGTTGCAACAATCAAATAACGATGATGAACAGATCCTTCAACCATCGCTTCCTCTTAAAGTCGCCACAGCCGAAAACTCGTGCGGTGATAATGAGACAGAGAATGTATCTCTTCACTCATTCGATGATTTGTCAGATGATTCTAGCCAAGTTGAGAGTCTTTAAGTAAATAGCAACAGCATCGGCATCTGTTTCAGTGTCAGTTCGGTTTGCAGAGATAAACTGCAACTGAACTAAAACTGTTGCTGATGCAGATGCTGCTGCTTAGATCCTTCGCTTTGCTCAGGATGACGGGATTGCTAAACGCCAAATGAAGAGCCGCAGCCGCAGGTGCGGGTCGCGTTGGGGTTGTTGAATACAAACCCTTGGCCGTTGAGGCCGCCTTGATAATCGAGGTTCATGCCAACCAGGTAGAGGTAGCTTTTCTTATCGATGGCTAATTTTACGCCTTGGCTCTCTACCACTTTATCGTCGGCCGTGATCTCTTTAGAAAAATCGAGTTTATAAGACATCCCAGAGCATCCGCCAGTGACGACATTCACACGCAAATACGTCTCAGTGGGAGACATATTTCCTTGGGTTTGTAAGCTTGCAATTTGTTTTGCAGCGTTCTCTGTAACTTGAATCATAAAAAACTCCTGGAGCAAACAAAAGCTCCTAAGTTCATACTAGCAAAAAACGAGATTATTTTCATCTTCTTTTACCGCGGGGACGTCGTCGGTGCTGTGGACCACCCTGGCCACCGTCTAACTCCTTTAAATCGCGAGAGAAATCATTATAAAACTTGTCATGACCGGGGCGTTCTTCGCGAGGATCAATCTTAGCCACCAGCTGCTCACTTTCCGTGTATTCTTCGATCAGAATCCCTTTTACGGCCGCAGATTTTTCACCATCGGGGCGCACGGCGCGACCTTGAGGTCGTTTCGCGACACGGGTTTCTTTTTCGATTTGCTCAGAAAGATCCACCACCACATCACCAAAGCAGCGCAACTGACAAGACAGACGACTTTGATCAACGTAGTAAGCAGTACCGATAAGACTCAGCTCTTTACTTGAAGGAGGAGGCACATTGTTCTCCCCTTGCTTGATCTGAATACGGCACTCGGCACAGGAGGGAATCCCTTTGCAGACCGACTGAATATGAATGTCCTGTCGTTGAGCCAAATGAAGCACGGTCTCGTTAAACTCGATTTCGTGCTCCACATTCATTGGCAAAAACTTAACTTTCATATCAAACCTTATCGCGCGTGTTCAACGGCGCGAGTTTCGCGTACGACAGAAATTTTAATCTGTCCCGGATACTTCATCTCTTTTTCGATCTTGCGTGCAATATCACGGCTCAACATCACCGACTGCTCATCCGTCACGCGGCTGCTGTCGACGATCACGCGAATTTCACGACCCGCTTGAATCGCAAAAGTGCGCTCGACGCCTTCGAAGCTGTTGGCAATGGACTCGAGATCTTCTAAACGTTGAATATAATTTTCGGCCATGGACTTGCGCGCGCCAGGACGAGCACTGCTCAACGCATCTGCCGCCTGCACGATGTACGCTAAAAGTGTCCGTGGTTTTTCATCATCATGATGGGCACGAATGGCGTGGCATACTGGCTCTGGCTCACCATAGCGTTTTGCAAAGTCAGCACCGATCACCGCATGAGATCCCTCAATGCTATGATCCATAGCTTTGCCTAAATCGTGGAGCAACCCTGCTCTGCGAGCCATTTTCACATCCACACCCATCTCAGCGGCCATCAATCCAGCCAACATGCCGGCTTCGATAGAATGACCATAGTTATTTTGAGTGTAGGACGTACGATATTTTAAGCTGCCGAGGATTTTATGAATCTCAGCATTGATACCGCTGAGGCCCAAATCCATACACGCTTTTTCGCCGTCCATTTTAATCGATTTAAAAAGTTCTTTTTTCGTCTTATCAACCACTTCTTCAATACGACCGGGATGAATACGTCCATCGATCATCAATGTTTCTAAAGAGCGACGAGCCACTTCTCGACGGACAGGATCGAAGCCAGATATTACCACCGCTTCGGGTGTTTCATCGAGAATCAAATCCACTCCACAGAGGGCTTCGATGGCGCGAATGTTACGGCCTTCTTTACCGATAATTTTTCCTTTGAGTTCTTGATCAGGGAGCGGGATGACACTGATGGTTTTTTCTGCTGAGAATTCCCCAGAGAAACGAGAAATCGCCATACCGATAATACGTTTGGCTTTTTGCTCCGCTTGCGCCTTAGCGTCTTCTTCCACCGCGATCACCATTTTAGCAGCTTCGGATTCCACTTCTTGCTTGAGAGCTTGCTTCATTTCTTCTTTGGCTTGGTCTTTAGAAATGTTGGCGATGGACTCAAGCTTTTCAGTCAACGTGCGGGCACGCAGGCTGTTTTCTTCTTTTTGGGCGTCGACGCGTGTTTCTAGCGTTTTTAATCGCTCACTCTTGTCGCGCATCTCGGCTTTTTGTTTTTCTAACTCATCTTGTTTGCGTTTGTATTCACGCTCAAGCTCTTTTGCTCTCTCTTCTAACTTTTGCTCGTGTTGACGAGCTTGGTCTTTTTGTTTGCGAACTTCGCCTTCCATATTTTTGCGCAAACGAGCTTCCGCATCGCGGGCTTTGTCAGCGGTTTCTTTTTCAAGACGAGCGGCATCGGAACGTGCCTTGTTCAAAATACGACTTGCTTCTGCTTGTGCCGTTTTCTTCTTTTTATTATCGACCGAAAAACGATATCCCGCAAAAGCACCTGCTCCAAGAGCAATTCCAACTACTATATAGACGACTTCCATCATCTGATCTCCTTAATTACCAGCCCGGCAGTCGATCACTTCTTTTTCTGTGACGACATAGTCCATGCCGATATCCCAGGCTTCTCGTGGGAGGGTTTTTTCACTCATTCGTGGTGAAAAACACACGCCGACTTTAAGCCCATTAAAATGTTGAAGTGCACGATCGTAATAAGACTTTCCTCGTCCTAGTCGCCCGCCTTTTTTATCAAAGGCTTGACCCGGAATCAGAAACCCTTGGATTTGTTCGCAACGCATTTGTTGCGCTTTTGCATCGGGCTCGGCAATGCCAAAACTTCCGATAGCAAAATCATCCAGGTTTGTGGGAATCCAAAAGGAGAGTTCTTGTCCACTGACTTTGGGAAAAGCCCAAGTCAGCTTTAAATGGGAGGAAAACACCGAGTTGATCGGCGCCTCGTCTCCCAGAGCCTGGTATGCACACCAAAGACCCTGTTTATTCTTCAAAAACTCAATCAAATTCTGCGACAAGATTTTTTCTGCTTCTAACAAAGCATCTCGTCCCAGATCCTCGCGCCACTGCTTTTCAGCGCGGCGAAAGTATTTTCGCAAGTCATCCTTGCTTTCCAATTGCGGACTCCCACCCTCAAGTACAGCTTGAAGGTTCATCCCTATCGGTAAATAAAACCACTTATTTACCTACGTACACTATGTGTTGGAAACTTGCAGATCTGAAAGAATTCGATTGGCGAGATTTTCAATGTGATTCAGTTCCTGACTCGTACTTTGCTTAAAAACATATAAATCTTCGGCAAGACGTAGACAGGCTAATACTAAAGCTTTTTGCGGAGAAATTTTTGCGACCTCAGCATCAACACGTTTGTTGACCATATCGAGAATCTCATCAAGAACTTGATGATCATGGGAGGTCTTTAATCTCATTGAAACACCAGCGATATCAATCTCGTGACTTGTCAGTTTTTCTGACGTGCTGGTGCTAACCATCTATACTCCAAATCTAAATAAACAAATTTCCTAATATTATTAGTAACATCTGCATTTACTTTGCGTCAACAAAGCAAAGAAAACTCAGTCCTTTTGTGCCGCCCTTTGGTTGGGTTTTGCGTCATCCTTGGGCATTTAAATACAGAAGGCGCCTTTTGAGAGCGCCTTCGTTCGACTTTTGTCTATATATATCCAGGCTTCTAGAGCGAAGCCCCGTCGTCCTGAGCGGAGCGAAGGATCTAAGCTTTTGTCCAAGAAAGACACCAGCCATTTTTTGCCACGGCTTTTCCAGCGAATAATTCGCAGGGAGCATAAGCGGCATCTTTTGCGCCAGGTTTGCAACTTGTGTCAGCAGGTGAGCACTTGTTGAATTTTTGGCAATTTGCACAGTTGGCTTTTTTGTCGACGCGAGCAGGACCAGCTTTGCTTGAGTCTTCTACATATTGCATGGCTTTTGCCAGGGGCTCAGTTTCGCCTAAAGCATTTGCAGGTTTTCCTGCTGCTGGAGCTGCTGATGCCATTTTTGGCAATAAAATGGCCAAAGGTGACAGTGCAAGGAATTGTAAAAGTGAACGACGACTCATCATAGTGAGCTCCTTTATAAGGCATTAGCCAGGTTAATTGAAAGCTTATTGAAATATAAAAGACCGCCAGTTGATTGTCAAAGTAGCAGGCCTGAATGCGACGCGTTTTGTCTTACTGTCGTAGCGGCAGTGAACATGACCTTTACCCCGTTTTTAGTGCCAGTAAATTATTTTTCTTCTGTAACACAGCCTTTTCCTGATGTGCAAATTCTTTTGGTGTTAAGTAATCAAGTGAACTGTGTGGACGCTCTTCGTTGTAATGTTTTATCCAGATCT
>JBGSUL010000123.1:0-109861 GCA_041736155.1 Bdellovibrionales bacterium | reverse complement strand
TATCATCGACATCTAAACCAATAAATACTACGTTCCTCATGGATTTCCCCCTTTTGTTTACAGTTTTACTGTATTGAGGTAACCAGCCCTCGTTGGCAAGAGGGGGCGTCCATTATTTCTGAGCGAAGCGAAGGATCTCGTGTATTCTTAACCAAACGGCATTGGCCGCTACGGCAGCTAACCGGTTTTTGTTTTGCGGAGAGGTTCAACCATAAATCGCAAACCAAGTGCTTGAACCAGCTGAGAGATTGTTTCAAATCTTGGTGTATTTTTTCGGACGAGTTGTGTTGTCATTGCTGAAAATTGGCCATTCAATTGCGCCAGATCTAATTAAACGCAGTATCGCAATGGCATTGATCTTGCTCAACAAGCTCCGGACAAACATAGGAGCTTTATAATGAAACTTATTTCTCTTCTTGCCACCTTGGCATTTATTTTCGTAACCGCATGTCATAGTAATAACGATTCGGCGACGACCGCTTATCCTGCCATCCCACCAAGTATCGACCTCGATAAAAGCTCATTAGCTTCCATGAGCGATGAAGACTACGCCGAGGGTAAGACTGCATATAAAGCTCTTTCCACTTTGGTGTCAGTGGACAATCAGCTTTTTACCGCAGAAGAAAATGATGAGGATCGCATCAAGCGTGAAGAAGAGTGGACCAAACTGAATGACCAACAAAAGGCGTTGGTCGAAGATTTACGAGCCAATTGTACCATCACCGAAGACAATCCAGAGGGTGAATTTAGCGCTTTGCGCGTTGGTGCAACAATGCCAATTAAAAAAACAGCTTCTGCTAATGGGCCGGCCTGTAAAACCAATTCCACAAACAACCTTAACGGACTCTTGACGATACTTGCGGTTGATACAAATACACTCAACGGCGAGATCGGTGGGCGCGTCTCTGTGACCGCAACATCATCATTTAACGATCTCGATTCACAAAAAATAATGGGCTATTCAAACATCCAATTCTCAGGCAACGCCAATGCACGTGTGAAACTCATAGATGGCGACAATGACCGTAGTTATGTAAAAATCCAAGGCACAGGATCTTTTGATCTGGTTGATGCAAAATACAAAACGATAACTCTGAACACAAGTGTTGAAGTCTTGTCCAATGATAGCAAAAACACTCTGACAAAAAAGACCCACATGGAGTTAAATGTTAACGACAAAACCTATATATTCACAAAAATAACAAACGTCGCTGCTGACGACTCAAAAACAGAAGACCTTTACCTCGGTGACCGCCTCATCCCCAAAGCAGAAGCCGAGGCCTTAGGCGATCTCCCCCTCGAGATCGACTCCATAGCAAAATAACCAATAAAAACAGAAAGCCCAGTTCGCTGGGCTTTTTTTTACCCAGTCCCTCCCACTCAGCATAATTAATAAATATAGACGTATCCCTGGCGCAGTGAAGGATCTCTACCTCCCGCCCCGAGCCCTAGGCTTTTTCACACCCAACCAACCACAAGCCGTGCCCTCACAAAGTCTGCTGAGTAAATCAGTATTTTTTTAAAAATTCTTGAATCTCTTTTTTAGGACCTCGCGTTCAGGAAGAGAAAGCGCTTGAGTCCCATGGACCCGCAGAGAGCTGGCTCGTTTAACGAGCGCAGCTCGCGTCTGCGGGGGATGGGACGCGTCCTAAAAAAGAGATTCAAGAATTTTACAAAAAATACTGATTTACGAATCAAGCAGCATCAAGCGAGCCGCCGCAATATCCAAAGCAATCTGCGATTTCAGTGCATCCAGAGAAGGAAACGTCATTTCATCTCGCAATTTTTGATGTAAATGAAAGCGCAAAGTAGCCCCATACAAGTCGCCAGAAAAGTCGAGCACATGAAACTCCACTTTTTGCAAACGATCCTCACTCACGGTCGGATTAACTCCCCGATTCCCCACGGCACGATAAACTTTCCCCTGGATTTCCACCGTTGCCACATACACACCTGAGGGCGGCAAGATTTCACTGCTCAACTTGAGGTTGGCCGTCGGCACACCAATCTGCGTGCCCAACTTTTTCCCCGCAACAACGACTCCCTCGATGTAGTAAGGACGACCCAAAAAAAGAGCCGCCTTGGCGAGATCGCCAGCAAGAATACACGAACGAATGGCACGACTCGAAACCGTTTCCCCTTGAATTTGCAAAGGCGATATATGTTGAATCTGCACACCTCGCGCACCGAGCACTTGTTTTAAAAGGGGTGCATTCCCCCGGCGATTTTTTCCAAAAGCAAAATCATAGCCCACAGCAATGGTGGCTGGTTGCAATGGCTGCCAGAGATAGTTCTCAATAAAATCCTCAGCGGACAGTTCAGCAAGATTTTTATCAAAAGGAATATAAAAAAGATGATTCACGCCCAAGGTTTTAAAAATCTCCACCTGATCTTGCTCACTGAAAAGCCGTTGAGATCGCTCCGGTGATAAAATTCGTCCCGGGTGGGGTGAAAAGGTCAAAACAACCAGCGGTGCCGCCAATGTATGACCGGTCACTTTCGACTCTTGTAAACTGGCAATCAGGCGACGATGCCCCTGATGAACTCCATCAAAGCTTCCCATGGTCACAGCACATTGGCTCAACCCCTGCTTTTGAATATCTTGTAAAGATCGATAGACAACCACTTTGACCCTCTAAAAAGAAGCACATCCTAAAGCCATCCCCCCCGCGGAAGCAACGGATTTTGCGCTCGTATTCGTAATTCTGAGAAGCAGATAGACAATTTCCAGGCTTCCGCTATGATAACCCCATGAAGTTTTTTTCTGGATTTACCAACCGCTTTCTCATTTGCGTTTTTCTGGGCATCGTTCTTCTCTACGTTCTCGAAAGCAAAAATTTTGACCTCCATTTTATCCTGCGCGGCCCGCAACAGGTCAGTTCTGAGATTCTCATTATCCAAGTCCCCGCCGATCACACCTCCATCCAAGAAGCCATTACAGAAATCAAAAAACACTCACCACAACTGATTGTCGCCCCGGTCAACCGACGGGGCACAAGTCTTCTGGGCGCCACGGCAGGGGTGATCACCATTCCCCGTAAAAGTTTACGCGCGGATGAAGACGGTTTTATTCGCTCCCTCAGTATTCCTTTGGCGCTTCTTCATAAAGTGCGAGCTCCGCACCACGCAGATCCGCAGCAAACCACCTTTATTAACTTCCGTGGACCTGCCAATACTTTTCCCTCCCTTTATTTTTATGAATTAAAAAATCAAAAAGTTTTGCCTTCGACGCTCTATAAAAAAATCATTATTTTTGATATTCAGGATGCTGATGAAGAACCTCTTGCCACACCGGTGGGCGAGCTTTCTCCCGCCGAGCTGATCGCCAATATTCTCGACAATCTTATGTACGCGCGCTGGATATCCCCTCTTCCGTTTGGTCTCTCCTCGCTGCTCATTCTGCTGACCACGGCGCTGTTATCTTTTTTGATTTTAAGTCTCTCGGCAAATTTAGCTTTTGTTGGATTATTTGTTTTGTTGGTCTTTTTAAACTCCTTGGGCTTTTTTCTCTTCGACCATTTTTACACATGGCTTCCTCTCACCGCCTACACGGCTCATATTTTTGTAAGTTATTTTATTTTCATTAATTACAAACTGAACAAAAAAGAACATTTGGCGTGGCGTCTCGAAAAAGAAAAAATCTATCAAACCGAAATGGATGAGATGAAGAAAAACTTCCTCAATCTCTTCAGTCATGATTTAAAGACTCCCATTGCTAAAATTCTCGCGCAAATTGAAATTCTCGAGGGTGAGCCAGGCCACGGCGAGCGCATTCGCGAAGGCCTGGGAAAAATGCGCCGCTACAGCAATGAACTCAATCAGTATGTAAAAAATATACTGAAAATATCTCAAATTGAGGCCAACCGTTTTCAATTACGACTCGAACCGTGTGATATCAACGTTCTTATTCAGAATGCTGTCCAAAACATCAAACCTCTCGCTGATGAAAAAGGACTTTCTCTGCTGACAGAGCTCGAACCGCTTTTTTCTCTGAACTGCGACAAAGAATTGGTGCAACAAATCATTTTGAATATTCTCGAAAATGCAGTAAAGTACTCACCCGACAATAGAAAAATTTTCATTTCTTCTGTTGAAGATAATGATTTTGTCGTGGTCTCTATTAAAGACGAAGGAAAAGGAATTCGTCTCGAAGAGAAAGATCTTATCTGGAAAAAGTTTTCTCGTTTTGATGACAAAACAGAGGGATCAGGATTAGGTCTTTATTTAGTAAAGTATTTTGTTGAAGCACATAATGGTGTTGTTTTTGTGGAAAGCACTGAAGGTTCCGGAACGACAATTGGTTTTAAACTTCCCCTCAAAACCAATTAAAACAACCCTCTCACAAGAAAGGTGATTTGAGCATGGAAAAACCCATCCGCATTTTAATTGTCGACGATGAAAGCGATTTACGCTCTTCCGTCATTACCATCCTCCAACAGGAGATCAGCTCAACCTCACTCACCTGCGATCAAGCGGCCAACGGTGTAGAAGCTCTCCAACTCGTCGAGAAGAATTTTTACGACTTAATTATTATGGACGTCAAAATGCCACAAATGGACGGTTTGACAGCTCTCCAAAAAATTAAAGAATTAGATCCGCGAACCTTCGTGGTCATTCTCACCGCGCACACCAATGTCCGCGATGCCATTGAGGCTATCAAAGAGGGAGCCTTCGATTATCTCGAAAAGCCCATCCATCGTGGTAAATTAATAGAAATTTTTAAAAAATCTCAAGAAGCCAAAGAACTCGTTAAAGATGTTGTGGCCTCTCTGCCGATCTTCGATGATGATATCAATACCGATTTTGCTGGCGAATCGCAGAAAATGCGCGAAGTTTTCAATCTGGTCTACAAAGTGAGCAAGGTTGAAACGACCGTACTCATTCGCGGAGAAAACGGCACAGGTAAAGAGCTTGTGGCACGTGCTATTCATTACAATTCTCACCGTAAGTTTTCACCCTTTATCGCTATCAACTGTGGTGCGCTCACGGAAGGTTTAATTGAGAGTGAACTTTTTGGCCATGAGAAGGGAGCCTTTACCGGTGCTGATGAAAGAAAGATCGGAAAGTTTCAACTCGCCAACGAAGGCACACTCTTTTTAGATGAAATCGCCGAGCTACGACCAGAAACGCAAGTCAAACTTCTGCGCGTTCTTCAGGAAAAGAAGTTTAATCCGGTAGGCTCCAATCGCGAATTAGAAACCTCGGCGCGCATCATTGCAGCGACAAATCAGAATTTAGAAAAATTAATTTTTGAAGGCCGTTTTCGTGAAGATCTTTTCTATCGTCTCAACGTGATGCCGATCTTTTTGCCACCTCTGCGCGATCGTATCGAGGACATCGAAAATTTAACTTCTTATTTTCTCAACAAGTTTTGCCAAAAGTACCAAAAGACGGTTCCTGCAATGGATCCCCAATTTTTATCCGCACTCAAAAAACACACCTGGCCGGGAAATATTCGCGAGTTGGAAAATATGATTGAGCGAATTGTGATTATGAATCCCGAAGAAACCATCACAGTTTCTCTTCTGCCGGATGAATTGCAAAAAACACTGATGGCTAATCAATTTCCTCAAGAAGCTCTCAATTTTGAAAAATTTAAAGAAGACGCCGAAAAGGATTTTATCATCAATGCTTTGAAGGCCAACAATGGTCGCATCAATCAAACCGTAGCCAACGCGAACATTCCCAAGAACACTCTTCTTCGTAAGATTAAGAAATTCAGCATTGTTCCTAAGGACTACAGCAAGAAGTGACGTGCCCGGGGCACGTCACACGTCCCGAATGAAGTAATTCGTCATCCTGAGCGAAGCGAAGGATCTCGTCGTTAAGGCTTTTTCGCCATTTTCGCTTCGGCTTTTTGTAACACCTTGGCATTGAGGCGAGCAAAATCGGCGGGCGATAGTTCTATCTTTACTTTTTCTGCCCCCACACGAATCCCTTTTTGCTTTGGCAATAGTGATCTTGGCACCGTCAGTTGTGCTCCCGATTGTTGTTTTAACAACACCGTCGTCTCATCATAAGCGACAATGGTGCCCTCGACCAAAACAGTGGACTTTGCGGAACTTAAAAAGACCGAAACTAAAAGTAAAAGCGAAAACATCATGGCGCCGTGCCTGTGCCCGTGGGCAAAGGCCGCGTGCGCAGAAGACAATCTTCGGCTGTGGTGTTGGGGTCGGCCCCTGTGGGACGCCCCTGCAATGTTCCTGGCTCGTAAGCACACTTCATGCGATAGCTGTCAGCCGTATCGCATTCCTTTTTTGCACTGACCAAATATGCATTTATCTGATCGTTTGTGACCTGGTCACCCTCAGCTCCCATTCTTGTATTGGCATCCAGACACAGTTTTACTTCTGGATAAAGCTCTGCAGAAATTTTGCACTGGAGAATAGAACTACAATTGTTTTTTTCTTTTTCCGTCATGATTTTCATATCACAACGGCTGCCACGCAAAATTTTTTCTAGGCCCTCGTAGTTGGCTATACAAACTTCTTGCAGAGTGGGCCCCTGCGCCGACCAAACCAAGGATACTGAGAGGAAAAACTCTAACATTTTGACCCCAAAGTCTTTGAAACTTTATCTCAAAGACGATTGCACTCCACGCGTTCAAGATCGATAAATGATTTTTTGCAAGCCGCATCCATATTCCCGCAAAGTCCACCCGGAGGCGGATTAGGCATGACACAGGCGGCTTTTGGAACAAGGTAGGTTGGCGTTTGTTCTGGATAGGGTGTCTTGCACACAAAAGTGCCACTGCAACGCCTGGTTGTCGTATCATATTTACTCTCTGGATAGGGATTCCACTTGCAGTCCGTTGAACGATTCAAAACATCCTGCAAAGAGGCCAAATTTTGCAAACAGACGTCCTTTGATTTTGGACCTATTTGCGCCTGAGACAATCCTGTTAATAAAATGAGAATAAACATCATAATTGATTGTAAACAGTCTCTTTTACAAGTTCAACTGGAATGGACTTCATGCACTCATGTGTCCCAATTGGACACACTTTTCCGCCATGGATCGCACACGGACGGCAACCAAGTTGTCTATTTTCCAAGACCACCGCTTGCGGATTCCACGGCTGATACCCAAAACTTTGCACTGTGGGGCCAAAAATACTCACAGTCGGCGTTCCTACCAAGGATCCCATATGCATGGCCCCACTGTCATTACTCACAAGAACATCCGCAAAGGCTATAATCTCTGCCAGTTCGAGCAATTGTGTTTTCCCCACCTGATTGATCACCAGCGGGTTTTCGTTAGCGATTTGTTGAGCCAACGGCATTTCTGCCGCACTCCCCACCAAAAGCACCTTCAGCCCTTTTGCAATGAGCGTCTTTGCGAGTTCACTGTATTTTTCCACACCCCATTGTTTGGTCGGCCATACACTTCCCGGAGCTAAACACACCACGGACCCTTGCTCACTCAAACCATACTGTCGACGCCAGCGACGACGGTTCTCAGGATCTTTATATCTTTCCACTAACATCGAGGTTTCAGGAGGAAGTACTTTAAACGGTGCGGATTCTTTCCACGTGGCCATTTGCTTCTGCACTTCGGAACTCAGCAAACTTAAGAGACTGATTTGCCTTAGGGCTTCGGGAAAATGCATCGGTCGAGGAATCATTTGATCATAGACAAACTTTCCCAAAAAACTTTGATAGGCGATTTTTTTATCAGCCGAGATAGTGCGTGAAATCAATAATGAGCGAAAAGATTCATGGGGACAAATGAGAACTTCATAGTGATTGTTTTTAAAAAATTGGCGAATCTCGTGCATGGTGGGCTTCGTGCCACGAAAAGAATCAAACACGTCATCGACCAAATGATTCTCTTTGAGCAAAGAACCCAAACCTTTACGACATAAAAGATGTATTTTTTGATGAGGGTAAATTTCACGCAGCTTTTTGAGTGCTGGAACACTCAGCAAAAGGTCACCTAAAAAAGCTGTTTGGATGTAAAGGATCATGGTGAAATTTGTACCAGATCCGCGACAACTTTTCCGATTTTTATTTTCGACTCAATGCGCGCGATTCGATGGTATTTATCATTTGTAATCCACATAAACACGTCGCCGACCTTTTTAAACACACCGTCGATCTCAAACTCTGGTTTAATCACAAATGTGTCAAACACCCCAGCTCCCGTTTTGAGCTTCTCTTCTCTGAGTATTTTTGCCGTCATAATAATATTTGTTCCCTCGTGAGCCACACGCACGGAGATTTCTTTGCCCACCTCATAGTGAAAACAACGCATGTAATACGCAACGGTCACAACGTTTTGCGAATAAGGAAGAATTTCCCAATCGTAGATTTTTTCTTCTGGCTCGCGGTGACCTTTTTTTAGCTTTTTATCCCACGTTTTCCCTCGCATGGTTTGCCAATTAAAAAGGGTTTTTACGTCGCGGATCTGTTTTGTTTCGCGCGCACTGATCGTGTAGCTATAGGGGATCAACTCGTCGTAATCAAGAAAGGACTCCGCACGATCATCCACTGTGTAGAATAAAGAAAAGACAGAACTGGAACGTGCATGGAGATTAAAACGATAGGACTTTCGTCCATTCACCTGGACAAAAGGACTGGTTTTCATCGATAAGCGCCCGGCTTCGACGGCAAAATACGAAAGTTGATAGGTCAACTCTTCACCTTCCACAAAAGGTTCGACGATCGGGCGACGCCCAATAAAGCCCGCTCCGTCTTCGAGGGAAGGTTCGTGTTTGAGCGGAAGAGACTTGGCTTCGGCTTCGATGGTTTTAGTTTTTTTAGATTTTGTTTTTTGGGGAGGTGCTTTGATAAGCGGTGGTTGCTTGCTGGGTGCCGGTGGCGTCGGTTTCGCCTTCTCTATGAGTTGCGCGGGTTCCGTCGGAGCAGTGACTTCCTTACCCGAGGCCACTGGTGTCGTAGGAGGAGCGATCTCTTGTACCTTCACGCCGCTATCAAACTCTGTATTCTCCAAAAGAGTTTTATCATAATCCGTGTAAAGGGAAGCACATGCACCTAAAAATAATCCTACAATGGCGATCCAAAATAGATTGTTCTTCATAAAACCTTCCGCTCAACGTCTCTATTTTACTAATAGGTTCACTATTGTAAAGTCTTAAAGCCCAAGGCACTTACACAAACAAACGAAACATGCGCTTTGAATACTAGACCTTGTGATTATTTTATAGCAATGTTTCCGTAGGGAAAGCGGGGGTCACTTTCAGGCCCAAATGAGCCACATAAACCTGCACATAACGAAAGACCAATGGATCTAATTTCACCGCATCTTTTTCAGTCACCACAATATTTTTCACGCCCTGTTTAAGAGCTTCGGCTTCCAGACGATCCACGTCTTTTTGCGTCCATAAAAAGTGGTCAGGAAATTCAAAGTGTTTTTTGATGGTCAATGAGTTCTCTAACATTTGATAAAAAGTTTTGGGACTGGCGATCGAAGAAGCCAGAAAAACCTCATCTCGGTTTTTTAATTCCCCCACCCCACGCAGAATTTCTATCTGGCTTATATGCATTTCTGACAGAAAAAGATTCTGCTGCGCTAAAGAAAATCCATATTTTGCTAAATGCAATAGCCATTTTTCTTTTTGTTCGTGCGTGGCCAAGTTGACCTTGGTCAGAATCACAAAGTGGGCTCTTTTAAGAGAAGAAAGCGGCTCGCGAAAACGCCCCCGCGGAAAAAGTGCCGTGTTGGTGTTTGTGCTATCGATCAAAACAATGTCTGTATTTCGTCCCAGACGGCGGTGCTGAAAACCATCGTCGGAAAGAATCACATCCGGAGAGTGCTCTTGCAGAGCCATCGCCACGGCAGAGGATCGGTCATGCGCCACATACACAGGTACTTCCAGATGACGTTGATAAAACACCGGCTCGTCGCCAAAGACGGCAGCAGCATTTTCCAGGCTGGCATCCACGCGTGTAGCGTAGCCTCCATAATGACCGCCATAACCGCGACTCACGATAACGACTTTCTTTTTTTGTTTCTTGAGCTGTTGTGCCAACCAAAAAACATGAGGGGTTTTGCCTGTGCCGCCAGCGCTGAGGTTGCCGACCACAACCACGGGACGAGAAAAGGAAATCGTTTTTAAAAAACCGGAGTCGTAAAGGAAATGGCGTATCCGCACCAAGATATAAAAAATGAATTCAAATGGAAAGAAAACCCACGAAATCATTTCTGTGCTCGTTGGAATTCCAACAGACTCTGCGCGAGATTCTTAAGGCCATTGCCTTGCCCCAACTGAACTTTGAGATTTTTTAAATTTGCGATCATTTGCTCGCGGTACGATTTATCTTCGATGATTTGCAGCAAACAGCGACTCAGCTCTTGTACCGAAGCTCTTTCCTGGAAGCGCTCTGGAACAATTTCTTTCTGCGCAATCAAATTGACCATGCCGAAAAAAGGAATTTTGTTGACCAAAAGTTTTGCTAACTTTGCGGAGAGAAAGTTCATTTTATACATGATCACCATGGGTTTTTCACAGAGACCCACCATCAGGGTGGCCGTGCCCGAGGCGCAAATGATTTCGTCAGTACAATGGATCATCACAAATGGATCATCTTTTAAGTACAAGCCGTCGTAGCCATGCTCTTTGCATAGACTTTTGACGTACTCCTCCTCCAGAGACGGCGCAATCAGCAGCACCGGCTGAACTTCAGGGTGGGACTTGACCACTTCTTTTGCCACCGCAATTTGTGTCTTAAGATTAAACTTGAGTTCGCTGCGACGACTTCCGGGCATCAGTCCTAAAATATGTTTTTTGCCGCCCAAAAGTTTTGTGCGGAGTTCGGGAACGCGAGTGAGGTTTTCTGTTTTCCCAGCAAGCTGTTCTAAAAGCGGATGCCCAACAAAACGCACAGGTATGTTGTGTTTCTTGTAAAATTTTTCCTCAAAGGGAAAAATAACCAGCATCAAATCCACAATTTTTTTGATTTGATGAACACGATATTGGCGCCAAGCCCAAATCTGCGGAGAAATATAATAAATAACCGGAATTCCCAAGGCTTTGAGTTTTTTCGCAAGGCGGAGATTAAATTCGGGATAATCCGTAAGTAATACAAAATCAGGTTTTCTTTTTTCAGCTTCATCGAGCACAGCGTGGAAGGCTTTTTTGATATCGCCCCAGTGTGCGATAATTTCCTGAAGTCCAACAACCGCCAACTCTTCCGAGCGCCCGAGGATTTGGAAACCCAAAGCTTCCATCTCGCGACTGCCAATGCCCGCTGCTTGCCACGACACACCTTGCTCGTTCCAAATTTGCAAAAGTGATTTGGCGTAAGAGGCACTCGAGGCCTCCGCCGCTACGATCATTATATTAAGAGATTCTTTTTTGGATGTCGGCACGTATCATCTCCGCGACTTTCAAGGCTCTGAGCCCATCCTCGCCGGTGACTAAACAAGGTTTAACCCCGCGAACAGCATCAATAAAAGCGCGATCTTCGACCATCAAAGCATCACCTTTTTCCAAATTCCAGTTCTCTAGCTCCAGAGGTGGCTCTTCACCAAACTTCCATTCGCCGGTTTTTTTAGTAAGATTTACTTCGCCACTGCCAAAATCGATGGAGAGATACTGTGACTTTTGGAAAACGCGAAACTTACGCATGGAATTGAGTGAAACGCGAGAAGCTGTCAAATTCGCTATGGCTTTGGATTCAAACTCCAAACGAACATTGGCAATATCAATCGTTTTAGTAAGGACTGGCGTGCCAATGGCGGAGACGGATTTCACTGGGCTTTTGATGAGCGACATGACCACATCGAGATCATGAATCATCAAATCCAACACCACATCCACATCAATACTGCGTGGTTTAAAGGGCGCTAGACGATGGCACTCAATAAACAAAGGAATACCCAGTTTGTCTTTGGCTGCTACTAGGGCTGGATTAAAACGCTCAACGTGACCCACTTGCAAAACAAGATTTTTTTCACTGGCGATACGGCATAGCTCTTCGCCCTCACTCACCGACTCTGTGAGTGGCTTTTCCACTTGCACATGGACACCGAGATTTAAGAAGTATTTCGCCACTTCATAGTGGTTGGTCGTCGGTGTCGCCACCATCACCGCATCCACTTTTCCCTCTAAAGCACGGTAGTTATCATAGGCCACACTTTTGACTTCGCTGGCCACGGCCTGCGCTTTAGAGAGGTCGACGTCGCAAATTCCCACCAGCTCACAGTCTTGAATTTGTGAAAATTTTTGTGAATGGAATCGTCCAAGATGTCCAGCTCCCACGACAGCCATGCGAGTCCGTTGATTATTGTGTGTCTGATTTTGCGTCAAAGGGCTAATCCTCTTTTTCTTTCGGGAGAACGAATAAAATCCAAAAAGTCTTGCAACGCGGGCACCATCTCGCACTCTTCGGAAATTCTTTGCAGAGAGCCCTCGAGGGTGAGTTTGGATTTAGTCAAAATACGAACTGCGCGACGAACATTTTCGATTTCGGCTTTAGAAAAACCAGCGCGATCCATGCCGATTTCGTTAGCGGCACGGACAACCGCATACTTACCTTGTGCAATACAGAACGGCGGAACATCTTTATTCACAGCACTATCGCCCGTGATGTAACAGTATTTGCCCAGCACGACGAATTGGTTGAATAAACACACACCACTGATTTTAGCGTGATCGTGAATTTCGACGTGTCCCGCCAACTGACACGAGTTGGCCATCACGATGTGATTTCCCAACTGACAGTCGTGGGCCACATGCACATAGGCCATCAATAAATTATGAGAACCAATGCGTGTCACTCCGCCCCCCTTAGGGGTGCCTACGTTGATGGTGACGTACTCGCGGATATTGTTATTGTCGCCAATAATCAATTCCGTTTTTTCCCCTTTATAGGTGAGATCTTGCGGAGGTCCACCAACGACGGCGCCAGAGGAGAAGCGATTGTTTTTACCCACAACGACTTTAGTTTGGGGATCGCCGAGAACCACATGGCTCACCAGCTCTGTATTATCCCCAATGGTCACATCACCGGAGATGAGACAAAAAGGGCCGATTTTTACATTCTTACCAATTTTTACATCAGGTCCAACAAGACTTGAAGGATGCACACTCATGACCACGCCTCTTGAGTTGGAAAAATTTTGGCTGTGATGTCTGTTTCGGCCACCAGTTCTTGATCACAGTAGATCGCGGCTTTCAGACATAAAATGCCAGACTTTTCTTTGGTGATTTCTGCATGAATTTCGAGAACATCGCCCGGAATCACTGGACGACGAAAACGGGTATTATCAATTTTAGCGATCAAGACGTCCAAATGTTCGCCTTCGTTGGGAAGACACGCGAGAGCACCAGCTTGCGCCATAGCCTCTACCTGGAGAACGCCCGGCATGACTGGTTTATGGGGAAAGTGCCCACTAAAAAAAGGTTCATTCGCCGTTACATTTTTACGCGCGATCACTTTTCTGCCAACACGCGAGCCTTCCTTCGGCCCAGGAGTGTAAGAGTCCACACGGTCGATAAACAAAAACGGATACCGATGAGGAATCCGTTTGCGAATATCGAGAACATCAAGAAAAACTTTTTTTTCGCTCATTCTTATTTGTCCGCTTTTTTAATAACTTCGTCAGTGATATCGAGCTCAGACTTAGCAAACATTACACTCTGCTCAGCTTTCTCAAGGACCATGGCGAAATCTTTTTCTTTAGCGATCTCCATAATGATTTTTTGTAATTTTTCTAGAATTGGCTTTGTCAGTTCGCGCTCTTTTTGTTGAATCGTCATTTGGCTCTTGCTGAGCTCTTCGCGGAACGCCATCATTTCTTTTTGTAAATCCATCTGTTGTTCTTCGCGAACTTTGTCAGACAGAACTGCCTTTTTCTTTTCAAACTCTTCGACTTTCTTTTTTAGATCGTCTTCTTTTTTCTTAAGATCTTTTTTCTTTTTTTCGAAGTCAGCTTCCACTTCTTTTTTAGCTTTTTTGCCAGCGGCCGAAGATTGAATTGCCTTCTGCATATCCACAACACCTACTTTAAACTCAGCGTGTGCTACGAAACCTAAACTCATAATTAGACCTATTAGTAATGCTCTCATCATTCCTCCTATAAATTTAAAAAAACTAAACTTTAAAATGGTGACCCCACTGCAAATTGGAAGTTATTACTTCGCTCTCCCAATTCGGATTGTCTATCAAGAGGGAAACCAAATTCAAATCGTAAAGGTCCCATGGGCGAAAACCAACGAATCCCAAATCCAATATCACTGCGAAATCCCGCACCTGTGATCTTGTTGTTGGCCTGACCAATATCATAGAAAATAACGGCACGCATACCTGCTTCTTTGGCCAGGGGAAATTCTAATTCAGCCATATAAAAGAGCTGCTGCGAGCCCCCAATAACAGTGTAAGCTCTTTGACATTCTGCAGTAAAGTTGGTGGCGCAGGCACCCGAGGCGATGACATCTGGGATGGCATCCACAGGATCGATCAAATAGTTGTATAAACGATCCGAATACACACGACGACCTACGTTGAGGAACGAATATCCGCGAAGGTTGTTGGGACCACCGAGACGGAAAAGCTCGGTGAACGGAAGACCGCGATTTCCCACGGAACCCATGATTCCGTAGGAAAGATTGTTGCGGAAAACCACATCCCAAAAAATATTTTTATAATAACGAGCATTGAGCTGCGTTTTCATAAACTTAATATCCCCACCCAGGCCGGCAAATTCATAAGAGGCGCTGGCGTACACACCATCCGAAGGCATCATGCGGTCATTCCGACGATCAAATTCCAATGAAATCTGCGCCGAACTTGTCACTCCATTCACCGTCGTAGGATCCATGACATCAGAAATATCTGTGCTGCGATTGGCGTAACTCACTTTCGAATCATCAAACTTGTAGCGCAAAAAAGCATAGAAGTTGTTGTTCTTAAAATAATCAAAAAAGAGCGGGTGACCACCGCGAACAGCTGTTCCCGCACTTCGTCTTTCAAACTGCACAAGCTTGGAATCTGTGTAGTAAAGATCCGTTCCCAAGCTCCAAAATGAATCATTAAAATAAGGATCGGTAAAACTCGCCGTGTAATTTTGAAAGTTTTTGCCGTTGTATTCCACACGCAAACCAGTGCGATAGCCGTAACCTAAAAAGTTACTTTCATCGAGCTGCACATTGAGCTGCGGCCCCAGCACCGTAGCATAACCCGCACCGAGCTGGAATTGACCGGTGTTACGCTCTTTGACCACCACATCTATGTCCATTTGATCATCGCGTCCTGGTGGTGTTTTGGTCATGAACTGCACGTCTTCGAAATAACCAAGCCGCTTAATGTTGGCGAGAGAATTCCGTTTTTGTGTTTCGTTGTAAAGATCGCCTTCGAGAATACGCAATTCTCGACGAACCACTTTGTCGCGCGTGCTGGTATTGCCGAGCACGTTAATGCGACGGAAATAAACCTTTTGGCCCTTTTCAATCTCGTAAGTGATATTGACCTTGCGCTCTTTTTCTAAAGTTTGAATGCGCGGAATGGGGTTGGCATAGGCGTATCCCAAGTCGCCATATTTCGCTTCGAGAGCGCGCAAATCGTTTTGCACAGTCTCGTAGGAAAAGTCCGTGCTATCGTCGATCTTGGTGGCTTCGCGCAACTCTTCTTTACTAAAAAGAAGATCGCCTCCAAAGTCCACTTCGCCCACTTGAAACTGCTCGCCTTCTTCAATGCGAATGGCGATATAAATACCTTTTTTATCAGGAGTGACCGAAACTTCTGGGCGACTCACTTTGGCCTGCACATACCCCTTGTTGAGATAAATCATAGAAATACGCTTCACATCGTCGTCAAAAACATCCTGTTTGTAGGTTCCACCGCCACCTAAGAAACTAAAAAAGCCCCCCTCTTGGGTCATCATAAAAGCTTTAAGATCTTGGTCCTTGACATTTTTATTGCCGAGAAAAGAAACACGCTTCACTTCGACTTTTTGATTTTCGGTAATTGTAAAAATAAGGCGAACGGACTGCGGTGCTTTTTCTTCGGGCTTTAAAGTGAAGTCCACTTTAGCCAAAAGATAGCCTTTTTCTTCGTAGGCTTTTTGGATTTCACTCATCGCCTTTTGAATCTTGCTGTAATTGACCATCTCAAAAGCTTTGATACCGGTTTTTTCAGACAGATCTTCGTCATCGATCTCTTCATTGCCCTCAAATTCGATGGCGGAGATGGATGGCTTTTCGTGAACAGTGATTATAATGTTGCTGCCTTGTTGGGCAAATTGAATGTCCTCAAAATACCCCATGTCGTAAAGCGCTTGAATATTTTCACGGACGAGCTCCGGGGTCCACTTTCCCCCAGTCTTGATCGTCATCTTTTCGAGAATAGCTGACGTCTCAATTTTTTTGTTACCTTCAACGCGAATCTCGCCGATGGTCCCCTTTGATTGGGCAAAAGCACTGATGCTTAAAACTAAGCCCATCATCCATAAGACTAATCTCACGAAACTCCTCACACGCTGAAATCTGTCATCCGAAAACACGAAATTGCAAGGTATCGACAAAGCGATAGCAAGTCAAAAGTGTAATGACCTGTTTCACTGTAGAAAACAGCGGGGAATTCTAAAATCGGTAACTCACCCACATGCCGTCTTTAAGCTCTAGACGGCGCGGAAAACGCGAAGCAAAATTTTGATCGTGGGTTACGACAACAAGCGTTAGTCGCTTTTCTTGTTTCAATTGAAAAAATAAATCTTGAATGATTTTTGCGTTATGACTGTCGAGATTCCCGGTGGGTTCATCGGCAAATAAAATACGCGGTCCGCGAATCAAGGCGCGCGCAATAGCCACGCGCTGTTGTTCTCCGCCGCTCAGCTGCGAGGGATAATGGGTCAGCCTGTCTTTGAGTCCAAGTCGTTGTAAAAGTTCATTGGCTTTTTCGCGACTTTGTCGGAGCGGGTCACCGGCGATTCGACACGGCAGCATGACATTTTCAAGTGCCGTAAATTCAGGCAACAAGTGATGGAACTGAAAAACAAAACCCATGGTTTGGCTGCGGAAAGCGGCCAATTCTGCTGATGTTTTACGCGTAAGATCCACACCTTCAAAATACACTTTGCCCAACGTCGGCTGATCCAGTGTGCCTAAAATATGCAGCAGTGTACTTTTGCCAGCCCCCGAAGAGCCCATAATGCACAGAGCTTCCCCTTCGCGCACTTCTAAGTCGATGCCTTTTAAAACATCAAGAGTTTCTCCACTGCGCGAGAAGGATTTGGTAATACATTTCACGTCCATTAAAATTTTCGAGTTATTCATATTTTAATCCTTCAATCGGTGAAAGCCGTGCTCCGCGCAGAGCCGGAATCAATGTAGAGAAAAAACAAATGGTCATGGTGGCGCCACAAATGGCCAAAAGATCTCCCGAGCGCATTTCTGTGGCGATAAAAGACAAACGATAAATATCAGGAGGAAGAATGGGGAAAATGGTTTGCGCCCATTCAAAAGACACGCACAGCAACCAGCCGATGAACAGCCCAAGAGAGGTGCCCACAGCGCCTAGCAGAAGACCATGTAAGCAAAACAACAGGCCAATGTCCCAGGGGCGCGCACCGAGCGTTTTAAACAAACTGATGTCGCGATAACGTTTGAGAATGGTGACAAAAAGGGACGTGATCACATTAAACCCCGCCGCCACGACAATCACGAGGACGATAAAGAAGATCACCTGTTTTTCATATTCAATGGCTGAGAAATAATTTCTGTTAGTCTGCCGCCAATCCATCACCGAGTAAGACCACCCCAGTTTTTCTTGCACACGTTTGGCCCACGCTTCCGCGCGATCGGAGTTTTTTAATTTGACTCGAATGCCCGAGATATTTTTGGTGCCCAACAGCTCTTGCACTATGGGCAAGTCGACAAAAATAAAACGCGAATTAAAATCATATTTTCCCAAATCCACCGCCGCGACCACGTAAAATGTTTTCATCGTCGGATTTAAATCCGACGAACTGGAGGCCGTCGTGCGCGGTAACACAATTTTAAAGGTATCGCCGATTTTGAGATTCATTTTTTTGAGTAGATCTTTTCCCACATACGCTGGAGGAATATCCCCCTCACGCACGGTCCATACATTTTGCCCTTGAGTAATGCGGTTTTTGAGATTGAGCACCGAAGCCGTTTTTTCTTTTTCCACACCCTGTAGGAAAATCGCCGCTATTTTGCCGTTGGAAGCGACAAGAGATTCTTGTCCTAGAAAGTAGAGTTTTTCCTCCACACTGCTCATAAACGGCTTCAGTTGTTTTTCCAAGGAATCAATTTTATCAATTTTGCCATTGCGTTTGTAAATAGCCACATCGCCGACAGCCTCAATAATCGCCCGCTTGAGTGTCGTTTCAAAACCACTAAAGCTAGACATGGCCACCATCAACACAGCCACCCCCAGCGTAACGCCAGCAATGGTCAGCAAAATAGTCACATCAAAAAACTGCCGCCAAGCTTTAATGTATTTCGATAAAATCCAAAAGTGAAAAAACAAACAGGCTCCCAGCTGCAAATCATTGCCTAACAGATGGACCCGATTATTTCAGATTTGGCCAAGTCTTTCAAGATCCTTCCGTGTGCCCTTCCGTCATCCTGAGCGCAGCGAAGGATCTCGACCAATACTTTCCAGGTTTGACGCCACTGCTTACTGCCGCTACGACAGTGAACTATGTGAATACAGCCGACAGCAAACTCGCGATGTTAATCCTCAATTGAACCATCATATCTATATATTTCGGCTTTTTTGCCATCCGGAATCAGTTCGTAAACTTTGACGCCGTTTTCTTCTCTTAATAACTTACCATTTATGTACTTACTCACACCATTTATAATGACATAAGTATCACGAACAATAACTTCGGTCTCATCATCAAGAGTCACTCTTTGTGTGGGTAATTCTCTCCCGTCAAAAGCATAAGTATAAAGTCTAATACCCTCTGGGATTCCTTCGTATGTTTTTGTCGTACCCTCTTCTTTTAAGAGTTTACCATTGCCGATTTTCATAGCCGTAAACGCAATTAAATGATTACTTATTCTGATGACGGAGTCGTCATCGATGATTTGGTGAGACGTGTATATTTTTTCTCCATTGCGATTATAGGAATAAAGTCTTAAGCCTGATGGTATAGACTCATAGACCTCCGAACCATCTGCCTTCTTTTCAATTAATTTACCCTGCGTCGTCGACTGTCTTGTATACGCAAAAATTCCATCCGAAATAAATATTTTGGACTCAAGGGTGAGGGTCTCATAATCTAAGGACAATTCCTTCCCCAGAGTATTAATCGCTTTCATATGTTTGCCGGATCTATCTTGGGTGACAAAAACAACAAACCCTCGCGACTTTAGAATCTGCGTATCTTTGGGAATATTATCGCTTTCGTAAATGACTTTGCCTTGGTCGTTAAGAATCATGAGGCGCTCGCCTTGAGCGCTTGAGGATGATATAACCTCGAGGTCCATCAATGGAGCCTCTTCTTTTTTGGGGGAGATGACTTGTTGATCCTCAGCCGAGTCTGAGCAGGCCGCAAAAGTGGTAGAGATCAACCCAAGAAGAATAAATCGACATAACTTCATATTTCCTCCAAAAAATTGAACTTTATTTCAAGTTCTGTGCCACAGGATTAATGCGTTTAATGACACGAATTGACTCACAGCAAATCATGCCGAAAGGGGTAGTTTCTGGCACACTTCTCGCTAGATAGGGAACTATAACTATGAGATTAAATCCCAGGGAGCTACTGTGATCTACATTGTCAAATTAATGGCTATTCTGGCGATTTTCGTCACCTACGTAGCAGGGGCAGAGTCCCCTGGCGTCTCACAAAAACCCTTTTTCTACGAAGTCAGTCTTAATGGCAATGTCTCTTACATTTTGGGCACTATGCATATTGGTGTTAGTCTTGAAGATTTGCCTCCATCCATTTCAGAGAAACTCGCAAATGCAAATCGAATAATTATTGAAGAGAAGATTTACGACCCAATCGACGCGCATCAAATGCTCTTGGCCTCAACCGACATATGGGCGGCAGGGCTGCAAGAGAGAAATCAGCATGAGGGACTCTTGACGAGCCCATTGAATTCAAGCCAAAAACAGGCGTATTTGAAGTTTGGAATACCTGCAAAAATCATCGATCTTCTTAGGTGTGATGATCTCGGTTATAATATGTTAGCCCCTCAATGGTTATTCCCCAAATTGGTATCTATGGACACTCAGATTCTTGACTTTGCTTATTCCTCCGGCCGTGAAATCGTCGAACTTGACGATGCGAATTTACGCGAGGAAACTACAGAAGCAGCAGGACCGACCAAGCAAAGTAACCAGTCGTGCAAGTTGGTTGATGCGTCCGAAGGATCAACACACGCTCAGGTCGCTGAACTAATGATAAAGAAGCGTAAAGATTACCTAGCTGGTACACTCACTGATCGAGATAATAAAAGTGTCGCCTATCGCAATCGAATTTGGGCAGAGCATTTGTTTACTTATTTAAGAGGCGGTCACAATTTCGTTGCGGTGGGTGTGGGCCATTTAATTGAGCCTACTGACAACTTAATCGACCTTCTTAAGGCAAAAGGCTTCTCCATTAAAAGAATACCAAATTAGCGACAGCCTTTAATTACAAATCCCTGTAAACCGTCGAGCATGCGTATCTTTTAAGTTTTCGTTTACTGCCTGCGACAGTGCGCCGCTTGCCTCAATATCTTGACAGGCACGGGCAAATTAAACGAAAAATATGCTCAAATGACTCCCTTATTTTTTAAAACGCCAGATGAGTTAAGAAATTGGTTCTGCACTGAACATGATAAGCTAAAAGAAGTTTGGATTGGATTTTACAAAAAGAATTCTGGCAAAAAATCTGTCACCTACGCGGAAGCGCTTGATCAAGCACTTTGTTTCGGCTGGATCGACGGAATCAGAAAAAAGGTCGATGATCTCAGCTATATGAATCGATTCACTCCGCGCCGACCTAAAAGTAATTGGTCCAAGATCAATGTGGGCCATGCAAAACGGCTAACAAAAGAAGGCCAGATGATGTCTCCTGGACTTAAAGAAGTGGCTCGTGCCAAAACCGACGGACGCTGGAAGAAAGCCCTCGAATAGCTTAGCTTTAATACCTACACTCACTGCCGCTACGATAGTGAACTGTAGATTTATATTTTTTTATTCTTTATTTACAACTCTTGAGATAGGCCTTGAACGGATTGAGTTTTCTTGCCGGAACCTTGCCTTTAAACTCAAACGGCGCGAAACTTTGGCTCTCTTGATTCCACTTTTGAAACGTTTCAGATTTATTGCAACGGATTTTTCCCGCAACACAGCTACTTATCTTCTCGTCTGACCACCCTTGCTCTTTTAATTGATCTTTAGAAAATCCATCACACTCAATCCTGGGATCTGAAATAGAGTATACAAGTCGCGACAAAATTAAAGATTTGGATTCATCATCAAAAAATAAAAGTGTCTGCTTGTCCCAGGCATCCCCCGCATCACCATCCAATTGAGCAAGAGCCTCATCACCTACGAAAATGCCCCCCGAGTAGTCATTGGAGCAATTGAGCACGAGTTGAATTGTGCGAATAGTGAGCTTCCCAAATTCAGCTTTTTTAAGATGTGGACATTTTAGTGGCGCGGAAGCCACACCATCTATCCAGATCTGATTCGATGATAGTTCAACACTATTTTTAGCAATCCATGCGTTTTGCATGGCCAACGTGGAGCTAGAATTAAAAATTGCGAAAAAGATAAGTAGGTAATTCATAAACTCACATGTCTGTTAATTTCTATGAATGATCGTTGAGTTAGAGTATCAGAGTCTTGAATTAAACGAAACAGGCCTCGACTTTGGTTAGCCTTCTTAGGCTGAACAATTACAACATGCCATTTTTAAACAACTGTATGAGTTTTAAAGAAACAAATCCTATGAAAATGGACAAATTTTGTATTTTTGTACGTTGTGTGCCGAGGGATCCTTCAAGCCTGACTCATCCAAAAAATCATCGTCATTTAACGCTCAAACTATTACTAAAAGCTTAAATTCTATCCGCCAGCTGGATTCACGCGCTTGTATATCTTTGAGTCGCACCAGCTATAAAAGCCAATTTTTTGATAAACTTTATTTGAAATAGGGTTACGCAGGTCTGTATAAAGAAAACAGATTTTCTTTCCTTCTTTGAAGGCATTTTCACAAGCATAGGCCGTGACAGATCCTGCATAACCTCGCCCGCGAAGTTCCGGGGGAGTAAAAACAAAACTGATATTTGAACCGTCTTTTGTTTCTCTATTTATCGACGCCATGGATACGGGCTTCCCGTCTACCACCCAAAAGAATACAGGTATATCCGCGAACATTTTTTTTATTCTTTCCTTCTCCGGTGCAGTTTCATGTGGCGTTGCCTCATTAGAAAAATGGTAAAACCAATCGCAAAAGAGATCCCTATCTTGTGGACGATATTTGCGCCCCTGACCTTCACAGTCAGGATATTTCGGTTGCTTCTCAAGTACATAAATTCTTTGTGGCACCTCGAGCGCATGTATGATGCCCATCTCTGTCAGACTCTGTGCCAGTCTCTCGGCACTATCGCCCGACCCCAAGCAGCCAATAAAATCCAATTTCTGTATGATTTTTGCAAACTCATCACATTGTTTTTTGCTCAAATCTCCCAGAACAAGGAAATTCGGCGGGGTTTGAATCGCACAGGCCGCGCCCTCACCCAAACTCCAATATCTGACAGCCGAAGGGTCGGCTTTCGCTCTATTGATGATCCCCAAAAAAAGATTATGTCTTGGCTGATCCTTCTCCAAGGCGCTCATATGTTTTGATAAAAACTCTTCAAAAGGAATATTTGAATACATCAAAAGTTAAACCTTGAGCGATTTTAAATACTCATTGATATACGGTTGCAAATCGCCATCCAGCACATCTTGCGATTGGCTGGTTTCGTAATCAGTGCGATGGTCTTTGACCAGCTGATACGGATGCAACACGTAGGAGCGAATCTGACTTCCCCACTCGTTCGCACTCTTTGTGGAGTTTAGCTTATCTTTTTCTTTTTGGCGCTCTTCCAACTCACGCTCGTACATGGCGGCTTTTAACATTTTCATGGCGCGATCGCGGTTGGCGTGTTGGCTGCGCTCGTTCTGACATTGCACCACAATGCCTGTCGGCATGTGTGTGATTCGCACAGCTGAGTCTGTCTTGTTCACGTGCTGTCCGCCCGAGCCACCGGCACGGTAAGTATCGATTTTGAGATCTTCGGTTTTGATATCAATTTGAATAGAGTCATCCACCTCAGGCCATGCAAACACCGACGCAAAACTGGTGTGACGGCGAGCATTGGAATCGAAGGGGCTGATGCGCACCAAACGATGGACACCTGTCTCCGCTTTGAGATAGCCATAAGCATAAGGACCTTGAATGTTCATGGTCACCGATTTGATTCCGGCACCATCACCATCGGTCTGCTCCAGAACCTCCACACGATAACCATTTTTTTCGGCGTAGCGCACATACATGCGCATCAGCATGCTGGCCCAATCACAGGCTTCTGTTCCACCGGCGCCCGAATTGATGGATAAAAACGTACTGTTCATGTCGGTTTCGCCATCCAGCAAACGCTTGAGCTCCAACTCATCCATCTCTTTATTTAAACGCAGAATTTCTGCACTCACCTCTTGAAAGGTGTCCTCATCTTCGGCTTCTTGGGCCATATCGAGCATAACGAGAGCGTCTTCGGTTCGAGTTTTAAGATCTTTCCACTGCCCTGTGGTTTTTTCGAGAATTGAAATATCTTGATTGATTTTTTGCATCAGCGACGGATTTTGCCAAACTTGTGGGTTTTCCGATTTGTGTTTTAACTCTTCCAGTTGCTTGAACTTACTGTCCAAGTCAAAGAGACCTCCGCAGATCTTCGACTTTTGTAGTCATGACGGCGATCTGGCTTTTGCTCTCGTTGTAATGGGTGACTAAACTACGCTTTTTTTCCACTCTTCCGCCTTACTTTTTGTCCAGATTTTTGGCTTATTTTCGCAACGGCGCCCAAGATATCGCGATCTTGTAAATCTGCAAACAGTTTATCTTGCAGGCGAAACATTTTTTTCTCTTCGGCCGCTGATTTTTCGTGGTCATAGCCCAGTAAATGCAGCAAGCCATGCAACAAAAGATAAGAGAACTCTTCGACATCGTGCAGCTGGTGCTGACGTGCCTGTTTTTGAATGCGCGGCACGCACAAAACGATATCGCCTAAAAAGGGACCCCCTTTTTCATCTGTAGCAAAACTCAACACATCGGTGATTTTGTTTTTTCCACGATACTTGCGGTTCAATCGGCGTATTTCTTCGTTGCCGACCAACACGATTCCCAATTGTTTTTTAAGATCCTTTGCGTGGCGAACTTTCAACGCTTTTGTAAAGTGCTTCAGATTCCATTGCAAAAAGGCTTCTGGCAACTTCCATGATGTGTTATTGATAACGTAGAACTTCATAACTAAAGGCATATCACTAAAGGATCTTCCATGAAAAGACAAACTCTTGATGATCTTAAAAAAGTCATGGCCACCCTTCGCAGTCCCCAAGGATGCCCATGGGATCGCGAACAAACCCCACAAAGCTTGACTCCGTTTGCCGTAGAAGAAGCCCTCGAGCTGGAAGACGCCATTCTCCACAAAACCCAGAACGATGTGATGGAAGAACTGGGCGACTTACTTTTCCAGGTCGTTTTTCAGGCGCAAATGGCCGAAGAAAAAGGACTGTTTAATCTCGACGATGTGATTCACCACCTCAGCGCCAAAATGATCGAGCGCCATCCGCATGTTTTTTCTGCCGACAAAGAAGCTCTCACCGATCAAGGGGTCAGTTTGCGTTGGGAAACCAATAAAAACAAAAAGGTAGGCTCTTCCGCCATTTTCGTCATGCCGACCAACTTCCCCGCGCTATTGAGCGCAGTAAAAATCGGCAAAAAGACAAGAACCATTAAATTTGATTGGAAAAAAACTTCCGAAGTTTTTAAACAATTCCTTTCCGAAACCCGCGAACTGCAACGCGCCCTCAAAAGCAAAGACAAAAAGAATCAAGAAGAAGAGATCGGCGACTCTTTATTCACGCTAGCGCAAATTGCACGCTTCCTACAAATCGACCCAGAAAAAGCCTTACGCCTCTCCAATCGCAAAGTGGTAGACCGCATTCGCAAATCCCACGAAATCTCAGGACTCTCTTGGGAAGATTTCTGCCAACTCACAGAAAAGAAAAAAGAAGTCCTCTGGTCACAGGCGAAGAAAGCCCTCAAGAAACCCGCACAAAAAAAGAAAACCAAAAAAGCTAGAACCTCTTAGACTTCCTCAGCAAAGCGAAGGGCCTCCATCTCCCCGCGAGATCCGTCGCTTCACTCAGGAAGGCAAATCCACAGCGACAAATAAAATCTCAAAACTCAAATAACTAAAATGAATGCCTCGCTAGAGAGATGCTTCCAAACGTGAACTTTCTTTCACTTTTATACCCTCCTTTTTAATCCAAAAAACTTCAGAAGTTATACTCCAACGAGAAATGGTCCCAGAACCAAACTTATTATTCACAAAGGTTTTCATCATTTGGCCAAATTCTTTGGAAACCATTCTTTTCTTTGGAAGATATTCAAAGTCAAAACCAACGCTCTCTGGGCCACTTCTTCGCACCAAAAGTTTTTCAAAATCAGGAAATTCTTCTTTAATTTTATTCATGATTTCGAGTATTTTTTCTTTCTCTAAATTCTTACGAAAAGTGATATTCCCTATGAGACGCGTGTTATCATATCCCCCATTTGTTGGTGCAGCCTGGGAAAAAGATCCAAGGACTATCAAAGTAAAACAGAGACTCATTTTTATTAAGTACTTCATAAGTACCTCCTCTCTTTTAGCTTTTTCTAAATATTAAGAGATAACAAGACCGTCTGTTTATAAAAAACCACCATTGGGAAGAAGGTTGCCAACCCTCTTTAGAAGATCCAGCTGTTGAGCAAATATTGAAAAACGCGGTAGATGTCGGGCGACAGATTGTTGTAGAAAAAAATCTCTGCTGTGCTTTTTAGGAGTTTTTGGCGGCGAAAGGAGGAGTTGAAAAATTCTGAGCGGATGTCCTCATGATAAAGATGATACACCGGCGTCGACTCCAGGTGAAAACTGTATCCGCCTTTTGCTAAACGCCAGCCTAAATCGGTATCTTCGAGTCCATAAAAACAAAATGTTTTGCGAAACCACCCGGCGTCTTGAAACGTTTTTTTGTGCATGGAAAAGGCGTAAGTGCAGGCGTACTTCCATCCGTCGGGGATGTTTTGCCAGCCTTTTTCTTCTGCGTCCTTGTAAAAACGATGCCAATAACCTTGCTCAGGGACATAACACTGTTTTTCTAACTGAATGGCTTCGTAAGATTGATTGGCTGAGGAGAATTCTTGGCGCAGATATTCACGGCGCCACTGCACCACTTGATGTTGGCGGTGCAAATCCTGAGTCTTTGCAATAAAATCTGACGGCGTGAGAATATCGGAATCTAAAAAAGCCAAAATCTCGCCGCGCGCAAACTTCACCCCATAATTACGTGCCAGTCCTGCACGGAACTGACTGTCGCCCATTTGCCGCTTGCGCAAACGTGGGTAATACAAAAGTGTGATCGGTATTTTCATCTCTTTGATTAAATCAGGTAAACTCTCACTGATGCGATCGGAACTGCCATCGTCGACTATCACCACTTCGTAGGTTTCTGGCGAAACCGTTTGTTTTTCTAAATGGCGAAGAGTGTTCAGCAAATACAAACCGTTGTTGTACACCGGTATCACCACCGACACCTTTGGCTGTAACCGTGGGGGTGATTGATAAATCGGCCCATGGATAGGCTCTAGCTCTGCCGCTTCTGGAATGCGTGACTCATAAAGATCAATGCCCGACGTCGCTCGCACCTGGAAAGACGGATCGGTTTTTTGCACAGACTCGATAAAACGCATCACTGCACGCGGCGATAAACGTTTTTGGGCTGTATCCTGATGAGGAATATAAAACTCACAGCGCTCGCGAAAAGACGGTGGAATGTTTTGCCACTTTGTAAGAAGCGGATTTTTTTTGCGCGCCACGATCTTCACCTCGACAGCGGCACTCAGCTCAGCCAGTGTCGACCACTCTGGCCATTCGGTTTCGCACCAATACTCCAGTGTCAACGGATATCGCTGTTGCAACGCCAACAGATTCGGCAATGATGTCCCGCGATGGATTTGCACATTAACCTGCATCCCCAACTCCAGAGCTGCTGATATGAATTCGTTGATGGCCGCATGCTCCAGGGCATGTGCTGGGAAAACCACAGCGCGATAACCACTGCGTTGGGCTTTGCGCAGGGAATGAAGAGTCGATTGTGGAGTCCAAAAACCTTGGCGAAGGGTTCCGTTAAGTGAAGCAAAAGGAGCGACGCTGGTCGTTGCGGGAAACGATAAAATATAACGTCGTCCTTCACGATAGGGACTCACCCAAGTTGACATGCCTGTTCCTTGTCAGTAGTTTTGGAAAATGATTTCCATTGTCGTGCCCACTCTGAACAGACCGCAAAGCCTTGTCAAGCTGGTAGGTTCACTGCAATCACAAATTGTAACAACACCGATGGAAATCCTTATCGTCTACAATACTAAGGAAGATGCAGCACACTGCCCCGTATCCCCCTCTCCACAACTCAAAATTCTTGTCGCTCCGCAAACAGGCGTCAACTGGGCGCGCAATACAGGTGTTCGCGCCGCCCTTGGCTCCGTCGTGCTTTTTATTGATGACGATTGTCTGATCATATCGCCGCACTTTGTACAGAAACATTACGATCTTCATCAACAAAATCCACAACTGGCTGCCCTGGGGGGACCGTATGTGTTGGCATCCCAGTCATCCTTTTGGGATCGCGTTTACCAAATAAATAATGAGTTGTGGATCGAAGCTAATCTGATCCCGCACGAACGAAGCCACGCGCTCTTAGGTGGCAATGCTTCCTACAAAAAAAATGTCTTTGTGCCGGGATACTTTTTTACCGAAGAAATCACCTATGGTGGTAGCGAAACGCCTCTCAATACTCTTCTCGCACTCAAATATGGACCTTTGGGGTTTTATAAAGATCTAACCCTAGAACATCGTACTTCCATGGGATTGTATTCATTGCTGCGAAAGGCTTCTCGCCAAGGCCGCGGCGCCGCTCTCCAGACGCAAATGTATGCGCATCCTCTAAAAAAAATTTCTGCTCTCACGCATATTCAACCCACGTCCCTGCGCTGGGCGCTGGAGTGTTATGCTTTATTTTTTATGACAAGCTACAAAGCAACGCTCTTTCAGCGGCCGACTCTGCTACTTTTTTTTCGAGAAATTCTCGAGCATTTTGATAAAAGAGTTCTCCAACGTGCATTGCGGAGGTTACAGCATGCACTTTGGTGGATTCAACAAGCTCTATCGCCTGTAAACGGTTTTCTTACATCACTGCAAGAAATACCTCCAGGTTGGAACAAAAATCTATCGCTTCCAATCAAAATTAAACTCCGTTTATTTTTGATTAGTAAAAAAATGGGTTGGCTTGTGCTTAAAACTGTCGGGCTTCGTTAATGCAGATTTCTATCATTGTACCTTCACTACTCAGAATCAGCCACCTGCGAACTTTGTTGTTCTCTTTGCAACAACAAATAAATGCGCCCAGTTTTGAAATCCTGATTTGTCATACCGTAGAAAAAGACAAATCTTCGCAAAAGGGAAAGCCCGAGCTACCTAAGGGATGGCAAAAACTCATCGCTACACTCTCGGCACGCTTCATCGATTGCCCTAAACCCGGAATTTCTGCCGCTCGCAATGCAGGAATTCAGCAGGCTCAGGGTGGGCTGTTACTTTTTCTCGACGAAGATTGTTCTCTGCCCCGCACTAACTATTTGCATTCGCTTTTTCTCTTTCACCAAGCCCATCCTCAATTGGGCGGCGGCGGTTTTTACCTCGACAGCGCGGCGTCATCGCACAAATTAGATCCTTTTTATAATTATATGTGCAACACGTGGTTAAAAAATCGTCGCAACCAGCAACTCGCCCCCACCGTTTTACTCGGTGGCTGTTGTTTTTTTCCAAGGAGAGAAATTCAAAAGTATCAAATTCTCTTCGACGAAAATCTGCGACAGGCCGGGGAAGAATATTCCTTTTCGCAACAGTGGCAAAAGCACAGTCTGGGACTGATTCTCAGCTCCACATGGAGTGTCATCCACACTCCACATGTCACCTTCCCCGTTTTACTTAAAAAATCGTGGCGTCAAGGTTTGCAGCCCTCTGCACCTGCGCACCCACCCGCTCGCTTGTGGAAACAACGATTTCTCCATCTCTCGGAAGACTTTTCGCAAACGCGAAAATATTGGCCGCTACTTATGCTCTATGTGGGCGTGGGGAAAACGGCCGCCACTTTAAACCATCGATGGCGGCAGCTTTCAGCAAACCCCAGAACATTCCCACGGCGTAAAACCAATGCGTTCCTAACATCAATAGATACACCGTTAGCCAACCCTGCGCAGAAGACCACCAACAAACCCCAGCACAAAAAAGTAAATAGAAAAAAAATAATCCCGTCGTTAATTGCGGCACCAACACAAAGCCCAAAAGAAAAACTGCTAAAAAAGACCAGGACCACAAACCACCCTGTTTCCACACCTTAGGATCCTGCCACGCCATTTTTCCGCGGGCTGTCCCATATCTCCACATCTTTTCCCACCACAGGGAATATTCTCCTGGCAAACAATGTTGAAAGTTTAAAGCGGGATCCAGAAGAAGTATGCCCCCGGCTTCGCGCAGCTTGTGACTCATCTGCAAATCTTCACCGACAAACTGACACTCGCCACTAAACCCTCCCGCCTTGACTAAAAAATCCTTGCGATAAATCAAGACGGCAGAAGGAAGATGTGCAACCGGCGCTGGGTTCCTCGGTTTTTTCAAATAAGCTTGCCCGCCATGGCCCCATACCGTGGTAAATAAACTTTGATAAGACGCGGCCCAGGGACCCGCCGGAATCCAACATCCCCCCACTCCCGCTACCTGCGATGGAAGGTTTTGAATACTTTTTTGAGCCTGCTCTATCCAATGAGGAGACAGTGTGCAGTCGGCATCGACAAAGCACAGCCACTCTGTTTGACAATATTCCACAGCCTGCTGACGAGCTTCTCCCAGATGGTTTTTGTGGCGCGGAAGAAAGGTCACGTGTTCCCACACGCCTGTTTTTTGCAAATGCGCCACTGTTTTGTCTGTCGATGCATTATCAATCACAAGAATGGGCACGGTTGGACACTTGGCACGAACCCAATCGATATTTTGAGCGATGTTCTCCACATTTTTTTCTTCGTTGTAAACCACGGTACAGATCGTTAGACTCATACTATCCTATAACTGTGGGACTAAAAAATGCCAAAACAATTCTTTTTTAACGAAACTGCTCTTTACAGAACATTGTCGGCTTTTTTTACTGTTCTGTTTCTCTATTTGGCTTGTTTCTGTTATTTTTCTGACTCCGAAATTTGGTTGATGACGCTCTCCGAACAGATATTCTCTCATGATCCACCCCACGCCGTTTATTTTAAATCTTTTTTTCACTTCATCAACAAGCTGGCCATTCTCCCAGCACAAACTAATGTGCAAGTTTATTACCTATCGCGATTGGGCTTTTCCGTTATTGGTTTGAGTGCGGCTTGGTTGCAAGCTGTGATCGTAAGTCATGTCTTCGCTCATAAACAATTGCGCGCCCCTACTTTTTTGTTTCTTCTCACGGCCAGTCTTTTTTTCAATCAAGCATTTCGTATTCGCGCCGATATTCTCTCGTTGTCCATCTACTCCGTGATTCTTCTCTTTATTTTGCAATGGTCCCAGGTGAATCTGCGACGCTTATTTCTTCTCAGCAGCTTGCAGATTCTTTTACTCCTCACGACACCCAAAGCCCTTATCTGGACCGCGCTTCTGCTGATACTCGCAGCTCTTTTGCGAATTCGCTCTACCAACAAAGACGATCACGCGCGGTCGACGTTGCTGTTTGTTTCGATTTTGGCCCCACTGCAAATACTTTTGACTGTTTTCATTGCTCTCATATTTTTCAAATCCGACAGTATTTTACTCCGCGCCCTCCACTCCGCAGCGGATTTTTATTTTAAAAGCTTTCATAGGGATCTCGGCGGCGCGGATTATTTGCAAAAAATGGATTTTTATTATGTCTACCGCTTTTTTCTGCAAAACTGGTTTCACAGTTTTGTGTTTATTTTTTGGTTTACCCAATTTATATACCGCAGCCTCTATTCGTCCATCAAAAACACATGGGTTGAACATCTGAATGTGCTCACCGCAAGCCTGATAATTTTTGTTTTTCTCTACAACCAAAAACTTCCCTTTTTTCTCGGCACCTTTTTAGCTCCCGTTTGGGCTGTACAGTTTGCCTCATTTTATCTCTTCGCCAAAATTACAGCACGCGCACGTTGGGTACCCGCTGCGATTCTTGTCGGTTCTTGTGTCCTCTGTTTTTTTCAGTACCAACGAAACCTCCATGCCAACAATAATCGCGAACAACTCCAATTTGTACAGCAACTCGAGGATTACAAAATCCAAAACCCTGCTGTTTCAATTTACGACATCATAGGGCTTCTTCCTCGCGATACGACCTATTTTTATTTTATAGGACCTGGTGATGTAACACATCGAGAAGAACTTTTGCGAGAGATTCAATTGCGTCCACCTGATGTATATCTCTACACATTTAAAAATACCTACTATGAACCTTTGCTCACTCCCTATCTCGAAAAAAATTACATTGAGTATTTTCCCGGTGTTTGGTGGCGTGCACAGATCTTCCATATGAATCAAACGTCTTTAACTCCCTTCGACATTCTCTCTTTTCGCGGAAAAAACTACTGGCTCCTCGCCTCGACAAAAAAGCCCGTCGTTAACTCCAATACCTTCGAGAACATCTCCTCCTCATGCCTTTATCTCGACAAATCCAAGAGTCTCACCAAAGAAAACGACGTGCACTGGATTGCCGTTCCGTGGGAATTACAGCACTTTGCTTTTGTTCATAGCGAATTGCCAAAGGAAGCCTGGAAAAATCCCTTCTCTTTGTTCCGTTTTGATACCGCATTTTAATTTCTTTGCTTTCACAACATGGATTTTCCATCGTTGATGCGATGGTTAAACTCGACGTCGGCGCTTCAGCTTTTGAATAAGCACATCGGCCTCATGCACTTTCAAGAGCTTTGCTAAGATAAAAAATCCCAACACACTCACTAAAACCACTGCGGTGAGTGCGAAGGCTTTTTCAAAAAAACTTTCAGGAACATAAATCAAATTTTGTAACCAGCTGGCCGCAACAATCGCCGAGCTAGCCGCTAACAGTTTTAAAACAAAAATTGTCAGCGCTCCCCAATACAGATTTCCATGGCGCACTGTCAGCCACGCTATCAATACTCCACAATTAATAAACGCCGCCAGTCCTGTCGAAATCACCAGACCTTGGATGCCCGTACGTCCCATCAAAATAGGCGCCATTGTGATATGAAATAAAAAACCAACGAGAGCGGCCACGGCCGGCACCATAGTCTTTTTCTCGGCGTAAAAAGCTTGTCCTAAAATTCGTGTCATCGATGCCGCAATGAGTGTGAACGCATACACTCTCACGATGCCCGCCACCACATCGCCTTCGGTTGAGGTATAAGCACCGTGCTCAAAAAGGACCGAGACCGCCAGCGAAGACGTCACCCACAAACCCACGGCGGCCGGTATACACAACAACAATAAAAATTTGAGATTTTTAAAAAGTTCTTTTTTAAATTGTTCTTCGTTGTGCTGACTGATTTGCTCCGAGAGTGTGGGCAAAAGGGCTGTGCCTAAACTCACCGCCACTAAGGACAACGGAAGCTCCAACAGCCGATCCGCAAGATAAATCGCGGTGACCGCCCCCTCATTGAGCTGACTGGCAAAGGACGTATTTACAAAACTCATGAATTGCACAATCCCCAATCCAAACACACTGGGCAAAAAAGCTTTGAGCACTCGGCGCACAGGCTCAGATGTGAGACTATTCATCGACCAGGTAAAGGGAACTTGCAGTTTATAAAAAGATGGAATCAACACCGTAAACTGCACAATTCCACCGGCAATCACCGACCACGATAGAAAAATCGCCGAAATCCATCCCGTCCAATAACAATAGAGTGAGGCAAAGACGATGATGAGATTAAAAAACAGTGGAGCCATGGAAGACAAAAGGAACTTTTTATGGGCATTGAGCACAGCCATAAAAAACGCATACAAAGTCATCAACAACAAAAACGGAAACATGATTTTTGTCATGGTGATCGTGAGTTCCATTTTTCCAGGAACCTCGGTAAAACCCTTGCCGTTCATCCACGCCGCAATGATTTTGTCCATGCCCGTCATAAAAAGGAACGTCAGCGGAATCTGCACCGCCAAAAGGAGCCCAAGAACACCGGCCGTGAGCTCCCCCAGTGCTTTTTGATTTCCACGATCTTTATATTCAACATAGAGAGGAATAAAACAGGCCGAGAGCGCTCCTTCGCCAAAAATACGCCGAAATAAATTGGGGAAACGAAAGGCCGCCAACCAGGCGTCGGACACAGTTTGACCAAAAATCGCCACTAAAAGGGAGTCCCGAACCATACCCACTAGGCGACTCATGAGTGTGCCAGAAGCAAAGTAAATAGCTGATTTTGCAACCGAATCTTTTGTTTTGTGATTTGTTTTTTGTTCGGCTTTTGCTTGCAAAGAATCCCACCCTCAAAGCAAAAAGGCTTGTCTCGACAGCTCTTTTATACTAGAAACGTTGATTCAGATTACTTTGGAGGAATGACCTTGGCAAATATTAAGTCAGCCGAAAAACAAGCTCGTCAGGCTCTTGTAAGACGGGATCGCAATCAACAAGCAAAAAAAGCTGTTCGCACAGCTGAGAAAAAACTGCGCACAGCCCTTGCTGGCACAGACAAAGCTCAAAAAGAAACAGCTCTTCGTGAGTTCTCAAGTGCTATTGATAAAGCCGCACAAAAAGGCATTTACAAAACACAAACGGCTTCTCGCAAAATTAGCCGCATGAGCATTCAAGTTAGCAAGTAGTCAAAAGTCAGTTCCCTTCTTTATCTTAAGAAGGGACTCTTGCCTCTCGGCCGCCCCGCCTCTTTTTAATACCTTTTGTTTAAAATCTATATTGAATTGCGAATAAGTTCGCAAAGGACTTTGTCATAATTCTTTTTATTGGCAAGTTTGAATTACAAAGTTCTCCAACCAAATATGTGAGGATAGCGGCGACGACTTCAGTGCACGATCTGTATCGAGCAATGCTTTGAAGGTATTTTCAATTTTTCTATCACTCCATTCGCGCGCTTGCGCTTCGTACTCTTGAAGAAAATACGGCGATACACCCACCTTCGAAGCCATTTGCGCTCCTCGTAACCCTTCGTTCTGTGCCTTGCGCACGGAACGCAAAATACGTACATGACGAGCGACTAAAGCTAAAATGCCTACTTCGTTTTGTCCGTGGGACAACAATTGTGATAAACACAAAAGGGCGCGAGCTTTATCACACTCGCCAATGGCACGAGCGAGATCAAAAACCGATTGCACTTTGATTTTAGAAACCACTTCGATCACATCTTTCGTCGTAATCGTTGGGCGACTGCCAATAAACTGAATCAATTTTATAATTTCACTTTCCATCTCAAGAAGATTGTTGCCGACAAATTGGTGCAGAAGATGGATGGCATCCGGATCTATGGCGATTTTGTTCTTTTTAGCGATGTACTGCACCCATCCAGCAATTTGATTGTCGTAGGGTTTTTTGAATTCCACAGAATCCGCTTTTTCCAAGAGAAGTTTGTGGGTTTTCTTGCGCTTATCAACACTCTTCGACGTCAATACCACAACACTGGTATCCGCTGGATTGCGCAGATACGGCTCAAAAACTTCCCAATCCGCCTCTGTCCATTTTTCAATACCTTTGACGACGACCAAACGATACGGCGACATCATCGGCAAGGTCTCAATCACATCTAAAATTTGTGAAGTGGGGGTTTCTTTGGCATAAAAAGAATCAAAATTAAAATCGCGAGTGCCTTCATCAAGAACGGCAGATTCAAAAACTCCGAGAGCTTCTTGTAAGAGAAATTCTTCTTCTCCATAGAAAAAATAAAGCGGTTGCAAACGACTTTTGATTTTCTTTTCGAAGGCACTCAGCTGGAAATCCACTAGTAGTCCTCCGTCATGTCACTGACCACTTCGGTGGCCATATCCTTAGCGACTAACTTTAAGACCTGGCGGCGTGCATTTTGATTATACAACGGATTAGCCGTACTGAGTCCCATGGTTTTTAATTGTGGCGCTTTGTAGTTTCTATCACCGGCAATTTGGCTCTGCCATAATTCTTTGCCTTGGCGATCATGCAATTTAAATAAAACATTCACGTTGGTTTGATACTCCCCAAACAAACTGCGGGGCTGAGTGCCGGTTTGTCCAGGTGCCGTCTCAAAGGAGAAGGCTGACTGACCTCGATAGCTAATCGCATAAATCACGCCACCCAAAATCACATCGGCGTCGGCTTCCCGAGACACTTGGGCCACGCCCGAGCGCGCGAGATCTTCAATCAGGGCGTTGGTAAACTCGGCCTCTACGCCCACTTCTTGCGAACGATTTTCCAAAATTTTCACAAAGATTTTTTTGTAACCACCAGGCAACTCACGCTTATACGGCCCCATGTGGTAAGCACAACCAGCAAGCGTAAGAATGAGACTCATGATAACGAGTTTTTTCATGTTCAACTAAGCTACCTTTTGACTTTTCCGCTTTCAAGACAGAAATTGAAAAAATGAATGATTACAAACTCATGACACCAGGCCCAGTGCCCCTTTCCGAGGATGTGCTTAAAGAGTTGGCGCTCCCGGTGCTCCATCACAGAACTAATGAGTTTGAAGCCATTCTCGAGCAAATTTTACGCCGCCTCAAAATCGTTTTTATGACTCAGCAACCGTGTTTTGTTCTCACCGCAACGGGTACTGGTGGGATGGAGGCCTCGCTGGTCAACACTGTACGTCGCGGTGAAAAAGTCATCTCTATTGATAGCGGGAAATTTGGCGCCCGTTGGCACGAGATGGCCATCGCCTTGGGTTACAATTCTATTTTACTTTCATTCCCCTGGGGTTCAGCAATTGATCTGCAAAAAATTGCCGACACTCTTAAACAACATCCGGACGCCAAAGCTCTCTTGTGCCAAGCTTGCGAAACAAGTACCGGCGCTTTACTTCCCACGGAACAGATAGCCCAACTGACGAAAAACAGCTCGTGTCTATTGATTGTCGACGCTGTGACCGGCCTCGGCGCTTTCCCTCTCAAAATGGATGAATGGGGATTGGATGTGGTGATGAGTGGCTCACAAAAAGCACTGAGTCTTCCTACGGGTTTAACAGTTTTAAGTTTGTCACCGCGAGCACTCGAGGAAGCCAAAAAAATAGCACCACAACAAACGTACTATTGGAATTTAATCGAAGAATTAAAAGCCAATCAAAAAACGCAAACACGTTTTAGCTCCGCCGTCAGTCTTTTACGCACCATGAATGTGCAGCTGGCCGCCATTGAGAAAATGGGTTTGCCACAGCTTTTCCAACTCCACAACGAGCGCGCAGAACATTTTCGTCGGCGTGTATTTAACAAACAAATTACACAGTTTCCCGCCCTACCAAGCCCAAGTTTAACTTGTCTTGCCGTCCCTCTGGACTCACAAAAAGTGCAACAGATCCTGCAAGAAAAACACCGCATTGTGGTGATGGGTGGCCAAGATCAACTCAAAGGAAAAGTTTTGCGCGTGGGACACATGGGCGCCATGACCTTGCAAGATTTAGACAAAACCGCCGACGCGATTCACAATGTCGTGGCGGAGATGACACGTGTTTAATCTCATCGTTGCCAATCGTTTTTCGCAAGATTCCATGGTTATTCTCCGCCAATGCGGCTTAGTGAACGTGCACGTCGTCGAAAACATCGGTGATTGTAAAAATCAGTGGGCCACCTGCGACGGAATGTTGATCCGCAGTGGCGTCAAAGTCACCGCCGAGCTGTTATTGATGATGCCAAATCTCAAAGTTGTCATCACTGCCACCAGTGGATTTGATCATATCGATCTCGCCGCTTGCAAAAACAACAATGTGATTGTTATGCACACACCCGAAGCCAACGCACAAAGTGCGGCGGAACACACTCTCGGTCTTATGCTGGCCACTCAACGCTGCTACGAACGCTCTCTTGAGCAAATGCGTTCTGGGCACTGGGAGCGCGGCGCCCTCATCGGCGAAGAACTCAGCGGCCAAACTCTCGGTCTGATAGGTTTGGGGCGTATCGGTTCACGCGTAAAAAAAATGGCTGAGGCCTTTGGCATGGACATTTTGGTGCATGATCCCTACGTCGACCAGACACTCCACCCCGAAACAACGTTTCTTGGTTATGAAGAAGTGGTGCGCAAATCCGACGTGATCAGTTATCACGTGCCACTCACCTCCGAAACCTACCATATGGTCAAAGCGTCGACCTTGGATTGGTTCCACGAAACAGCCACTTTGATCAACGCCAGTCGCGGCGATGTGATTTGTTTTAGCTCGCTGTTAAATTATCTCGCAGAAAATCCGCAATTTCGTCTGGGTTTAGATGTTTATGCTGCCGAACCTTTGGACAAAAGCTCAGCACTCCTCGATCATCCACAGATTTTCTGCACACCACACATTGGCGCCACCACACACCAAGCCCTGCGCAGAGCCTCTCAGGAGGCCGTCGATAAACTTTTGCACTTTATTCGATCAGGCAAAGCGTCTGACACACTCCCTCCCTCCACTCTCTGGGCGCAAAAGCTGGTTTAAGACAGAAAAAAAGAAAGTGGATTTTTAGGAACGAGCTCGACGGACACGGGCTCGTCTTCGGATCGCGTCATCTGCGATGCCGCAACCCGGAGTCGCATATTTATTAGGCCCGTTCGCACGCTAGTTCCTAAAAATCCTCTTTCTTTTTTTCTGTCTTAAACCAGCTTTAATGACACAATAATTCTTCGATACGCTCTCTCATTTTTTGACTTCCCTCGCCCGCTTCGTTAGATTGGCGCTGCATTTCTCATGGGTTTAAAGGGAGGGTTTATGCCTGCTGTGATTATTGTTGGTGCTCAATGGGGTGATGAAGGTAAAGGCAAATTTGTCGATTACTTCTCACAAGATTCTGATGGCGTTGTCCGCTTTCAAGGTGGCGCGAACGCGGGACATACGCTCATCGTCGGTGGTAAAAAAACTGTTCTTCACTTAGTTCCCTCTGGAATTCTTCACCCGCATACCCAGTGTTTTATTGGCAGCGGCGTGGCTCTCGATGTTTTCAGTCTCAAAGAAGAAATGGAAAAGGTCAAAGCGGCAGGCTACAACATCGGCCCCGATCGTTTTCGCATCGCTGGGCAAACCACTCTGGTTCTTCCTTTCCATAAAGATCTCGATGCCGCTCGCGAAAATCGCAGCAAAATCGGCACGACTAAACGTGGTATCGGCCCCGCATACGAGGATCGTTCTTCTCGTCGCGCCATTCTTTTCCGCGATCTTTTCTCTCCCCAATTGATGAATAAATTAGAGTTATTGCTCGAAGAGAAAAATTGTTTGTTCCAACATCTCTACAAAATCCCTCCTGTCAGCGCTCAGGCTGTCTACGATCAATTGCAAAGTGTGGCGGAGTACTATCGACCGTACTTGATCGATAACTTGGGAGAGCTGCTCAATGGGTGGCTCAGCCAAAATAAAAAAATTCTTTTCGAAGGTGCACAAGGCGCTCTGCTCGATATTTTCCACGGCTCATATCCTTTTGTGACTAGCTCTTCCACCATCAGCGCTTCGGCGTGTTTAAGCTCCGGAATCGGTCCCCAAAAAATTTCTAAAGTGGTGGGCATTACCAAGGCGTACTGCACACGCGTGGGCGAGGGGCCCTTTCCCACTGAGCTCAACGATGCGATTGGCGAAAAACTTCGCAAAGAAGGCTCCGAGTTTGGCGCCACAACAGGCCGTCCCCGCCGCTGTGGCTGGTTAGACCTAGTGGCCCTCAAATACTCCATCCAGATCAATGGCATCAGCAGCATCGTTCTCACAAAGCTCGATGTGCTCAACACGTTTGACACCATTAAGGTGTGCCATAGCTATCAGACCAACGGTCATGCCTCGAATGATTTTCTCTTTGCTCAAAACGGCCAAGCCTCTCCCGTTTATAAGGAATTCAAAGGCTGGCAGAGCGATATCAGCAGCTGCCGCCAGAGAACGGACCTGCCGCCCGCGGCGCGCGCGTACGTGGATTATATACAAGAACAGGTGGGCGTCCCGGTGGATGTGGTGTCCGTGGGGGCTGATCGCAGCCAAACCATAGGCCTTAACTCTATTTTTTAAGCATTTAAAGGAGTTACATGCCACTTTGTTTAGTAAATTTCGCAGCACGCAGTTCTAAAGTCATTGACAAGGGAACGATAAAATAAGAAAAATTCGTTTCCGCGCTTTTCTGACCCGTTAGCTCAGCGGTAGAGCATCTCCCTTTTAAGGAGAGGGTCCATGGTTCAAATCCATGACGGGTCACCATCTTTCTCTGAGAGGCCAACGCAGTGTTGGTTTCTCGCAGCAAGACAGAAAAGCTTCCGTCCCCTTCGTCTAGAGGCCTAGGACAACTCCCTTTCACGGAGTAGACACCGATTCGAATTCGGTAGGGGACGCCATTTCTCGTAATACCGTATTCCGTCTACCGTGAACCGTCTTCTGTATACCGTAACGTATGTATTTTTGCGTTCATTAGTTTGTAAATGCTTGCACCGATTTTATCCACCATCTCATCAAGAGTGGGCTCACTATTTTTAATCAAACGTAGTAGTGTTTTACATTCCTGAGTGGATGCATAAGCAGTGTGATAGTAGCGACGCTTTTCTTTAGGTGTCCGCTTTGCATTTCCCTCGCTTAAATTCAAAGAAATGGACGATGCCGCCCTTAAAAGCTGATCTCGCAGATTTCCTTTCACCGCTTGTTTCTCTGCGAGCTGATAAAACTCAATTGCCAATTCCAATGCTCGAAATGTCTTCATTCGACCTCCTATGTCTGCCGCTCTCTCAACTTTTGTGCCGTCGAGAAAACAAAGGAGAAGAAACTGAGCTATTTTAATTCGAAGAAGGGATGATTCATCCGAAAGAGTCTCAACACTCAATCCAATGATAATCTCTTTATCAATCTCTCATTTGCAGTTTAAAAGTAAAGGTTTGAGCGCGGGCCGGTTCCTTACATGCCATTCTTTCGAAGATCTTCCGCAATCAAAACAAATCCGATTTCATAAATATTGTTTCCAAAATTAGAACATGAGCTCAAAGAAGCCATCCATCTTTATACAAACTGAAACACTCTAAAATAGAAGTATAAATCAAACATTTAGGTCGATATAGCACTCAGAAACACAGGTCCTCAGATCTTCGCATCCGTTACGCCACCTGAACCTTAGGAGCAACGGATATCAGAAATCCGAATCTAATATCTGAACGGCTTAATTTCTGATTTTAAGAGTTTATACAAACACGCCCCCAAATGATCCGCCTTTTTTAAAAGTTCAGGATCTTGTATTTTTGCAAGTTAGGCTGAACCAAACAACCCAACAACTTTGGCAACAAAGACACCTACGGATAGAAACAAAAGAAAAACTACACGCTCACCACTGGTTACTCATTTTATTCATCGCTACATCTTTATTACACGTAGTCCGTGTAACCCTTTTCTCCGGGAGTGTAATATGTCGACTGATCGGGTTCGACTAACGCTTGGTCGTTTTTAATTTTATCTACGAGTGTTGGATTGCTCACATAATGATGACCAAAGGCCACCGCCTGAAGGATCTCTTTTGCAACACCGTCGGCCGCCTCTTCGGGCGTGTAACCCATATTGCCGACCAAAACGCCGTTGAAGGCTTTGCGTGCGGTTTCAATAATGGGGCCTGATTGTTTGGCAAAAAAATCGGCGCGCATGATGTGCAAATATGCGATATTTAATTTATTCATTTCGCTCGCAACATGAGTGGTTAAGCCCACCGGGTCAGAGTCCAACATGCTGTTGTAGCTATTCACTGGCGAGAGTCTCAGCCCTACACGATCTGCTCCCCATACAGAAATCACTTCATTCATAATTTCTAATAAAAAGCGTGAGCGATTTTGCAGACTGCCGCCATAAGGGCCTGTGCGTTTGTTAGAACCATCACGTAAAAATTGATCGATCAAATAACCATTTGCCCCATGAACCTCAACACCGTCAAACCCCGCCTCTTTGGCGTTGATGGCGGCTTGCTTAAATAAACTGACGTACTTAGGGATTTCACTATCGAGCAAAGCCCGCGGCGTAACATGCGCCTTTTTTCCTTCGAGTGTATGCACTTCTCCTTCAATGGCAATGGCCGAAGGTGCAACGGTCTCATGACCATCGTTCATGGCAGGATGGGCCGCTCGTCCACCGTGCCATATTTGTAGAAATATTTTTCCGCCCTTTTGATGAACAGCCTCAGTGACTTTCCGCCAACCCACGATTTGCTCTTGATTATAAATACCGGGCTCAGCAATAAAAGTAGAATGTCCTTCTTCTATCATCGTGGCTTCGGCAATAATCAATCCAGCACTCGCTCTTTGTGCATAATAAGTCGCCATTAAATCATTCGGCATATGCTCAAGTCCCGCTCGACAGCGCGTTAGCGGAGCCATGAATATGCGATTCGCCAGTGTTAATGAACCCAGTTTTAGCGTTTGAAACAATTCACGATTTTTCATTTTACACTCCATTTTGACGTTGAGAACTTGACCTGTCTCTCTATTCATAGAAGCATCGAATGGTTGTGTAAACCAAAAAGTATCCCGTGGGCAGAACTTTGTGTGTCACTCCTAACACACAAGCTAGCAGGCCATTTTTTAGTTATTTGGTGCACCTAAATTGATCCAAGATTGCAAGGCTGAAAGTTCTTCGGCGTCGAGATTGGGATAGGGAGTCTGTGGCATTTCTCCCGACGAACATTTGTCTAAAATGGCAGACTTGCTTTGGCTAATGCGAGTGTAATTATCGTAGTGCTTATTATCGTAGGCAACTACAGGGCCATGACAACCGATACATTTGGGTTGGAATATATTGGCGAAGACACCTTGAAACGTGGGCGCAAGATCTGCACGCGTGGCAAGCTCCGGCTGCCCCACATCGTTGACAATTTGCATGGAATCGATCCAATTTTTTAAAACAGTGAGATCACTGGCTGTGACTCGCGCGCCTTTGCCTTTTGGCATTGATCCGTCCTCAATGGCCCCGAGCAAACGTCCCTGGCTAGAATCACCCACAACGACCAAGCTGTTCATCACTAAAAACTTCACGTCCAATATATTGCCAATTCCTCCGTTGGTGACTTTTTGGTGGCACCCAGCACAGTTGATATTTAAAATCTGCATCGCTTGATTTTGAAGAGCCGGATCCACATCCACCGTCTGACCTGGAAGAAGTGGCGAAAGCGGTACCGGCAGGCTCCCTGTGATTTTTATCGAAGATATCCAATTTTCAAGAGTAGTGAGTTCGCTGGTTGTGACAAGCGCCCCCGTCTTCGGCATGGAACCGTCTCTCATAGACCCCAAGAGTCTTCCCTGGCTTGGATCACCAGCGACAATGAGTCCTCTCGCCAATAAACTGCCAACATCTAAAATCGCACCCACCCCGCCCGATGTTGTATTTTGATGGCAGGCTCCACACTTTGTTTCTATGATGGCGAGGGACGCTGACTCAAGAGTTGGATCAGAAGTATAAGCCACATTAACGACTTGGCTGGACCCCGCCTGAGTCGATCCATTTCGTTTAATAATATGCATAGGTGTACAGTTCTGATATGCGAAAATGAGACCGATTGTTAAAAACAAGAAACTCAATCTTACCGACAAAAAACGAGACATGAAAAATCCCCAATTTATAGCCTATTTTTATTATAAACAATGGCTGGTCAGAAGAGTATAAATAAGTCCTACAATATGAGACTTGACTCATTTTAAGAAGAGCAGCCACTCTTCATATCTCTGGCTTAGGCCAATTTCAAAACGAAACACAGGATTCGTATTCAAAAACGAAGAAATTTGATTTTTAAGAATTATGTGAGAGCTCAAATATTCACATTAGGATGTCGTAAACCAAGGAGATGTGGTACAGATGAGGTATGTCCAAATATGAAGTCGGCCAAAAAGTAGATCTTGTCGTCCTCCGCGAAACTCCCCTGGGATTTGTGGCACAAATCAATGGCGAGGAAGAAGGTCTTCTTTATCACAATGAAATTTTTGAGTCATTACAACCAGGTGATGAACTCCCCGGCTATATTAAAAAGATTCGTGAAAATGGCATCGATCTTTTGCTGCAACCGTTAGGACATCATGGCGCCGCAGAGCTCGGCGAGACCATCCTCCAAACCCTCAAACAAAATAAAGGGTTTTTGCCGATCACCAGCAAAACCGAAGCCGAAGAAATTTATAAACTTTTTGGCGTCAGCAAAAAGAAATACAAAATGGCCGTCGGCGGATTGTATAAAAAACGACTGATCGTCATTGCCGACGATGGCATTCGCCTTGTTGTTGAAAATCTACCTTAAGCCGAAAACGAAGATCCGCAAATGAAAATTCAAGCAAAAATTCACCTCTGTTGTCGAGGCTTGAAGATGACGACTCCGTTGAATCTTTCATAGACATCCAGCTTCCTAGTATGGCAATTTGTGAGGCATGGAAACTAATGCCACGATTCGGCTCACCCAAACAGTCCTCAAAGGCGGATGTGCTGCGAAAGTCGCTGCCCTTGAGCTTCGCAAAATTTTAGCCCAAGTTCGTTTTCCTTTAGCTCCGCCTGAACTTATCATCGACACTGGCACCTTTGATGATGCCGCCATTTATAAATTATCTGCCAACCAAGCGCTTGTTCAGACCTTAGACTTCTTCACCCCTATCGTCGATTCCCCCCACCAGTTCGGTCGCATTGCTGCTGCGAATGCTCTCAGCGATGTCTACGCCATGGGAGGAGTGCCCGTGACCACAATGGCAATCTTTGCATTTCCAATGGCAACAATGGACAGCTCCGTAGCCGTTGACGTTCTTCAAGGGGCCTCTGACATCATCGCCGAAGCCGGAGCGACGCTGGTCGGTGGCCATACCATTGATGACGACACTCTCAAGTTTGGCTTGTCTGTCACAGGTCTTGTTCATCCTGATCAAGTTTGGTCCAACTCGGGTGCACAGGTGGGCGATGCGCTCATTCTCACAAAACCTTTAGGAACTGGCACTCTCACCGCCGCACTCAAGCGAAGTGAAGTGACAGAGGCACAGATTTTTGATGCCATCGAAAGCATGGGGACCCTTAACAATATAGTGCATGTCCTTGCGCCTGAACTTTTAACATCGATTCATGCCGCCACGGATATCACTGGTTTTGGATTCGCCGGACATGCTTTAAATATGGCTCGAGCCAGTCAAAAAATGTTGCATATAGATTGCCCCAGCCTTCCTCGTTTTGAGCGAGCTATGGAATTTTTATCCAAAGGCTTTTTAACGAAAGCTCATCGCACCAATGCCGAATATATCAAAGACTTTTCGCAATTCGAAACCCAAGATGTGCTTTTTCAACTCCTCGTTTGTGACCCACAAACCAGCGGAGGACTTTTATTGGCCGTCAAAGCCGATGCCGCCGATGAGCTGATTTCTCAATTGTCTCGTCAATTTACTTATGCAAAAAAAGTGGGTTATGTCGGAGAGTCCTCGACAGCCTCACTTCGATTTTTATGAAGAACATCTCAGCCGCACAGTTCGAAGAGCTCTTTCTTCAGGATACCCATTGGATAGATGTCCGCGCCCCCATAGAGTATACCAATGGCTCCATTCCCGGAGCTATCAACCTCCCCCTTCTTATTGATGAAGAACGACGTCTTGTTGGTATAGCTTATAAAGAACAGGGCTCACCGTCCGCAATACAACTTGGACATCAACTTGTTTCAGGTTCGATTCGTCAAACCCGCATTTCGAGTTGGCAGAACGAAATTGAGAAAAACCCATCGGCCATCATTTATTGTTATCGCGGGGGTTTACGTTCACAAATCACGCAAACTTGGCTGGCTGAAAAAGAAATTCACCGTCCAATCGTCACTGGTGGCTACAAAGCCCTGAGAAATTTTTTACTAGAGATTCTCTCACTGAGAACGTCCTCACTTGAATTTTGTGTCGTGAGCGGCCCCACCGGGTCTGGAAAAACAAAATATCTCCATAAAAGCGGCCAACCTTTTTTAGATCTCGAAGCTATCGCCAACCATAGAGGCTCTGCTTTTGGTGCCCTGCCAACCCCGCAACCTTCGCAAGCTGATTTTGAAAATAGACTCGCCGTACAAATACTCAAATTGTCGCAGTTGAAAAAGCCAATTTTGATCGAGAGCGAAAGTCGAATGATCGGTCATCGATACATTACCGATACGATTTTTGATAAAATTAAATCAAGCCCTCGGATTTTTCTTGAGGTGAGCCTTGACGAACGCGTCGAAAATATTTTCCAGGACTATGTTGTCAATTCCAGTTTGCAGGATCTCAACAATATCGAACGATTTAATGAATTTCGTAACTCTGTAAAAGTGATAACTCGAAAGCTTGGTCATCAACGAGCTCAAGAAATTTTAAACGACATTGATTATTCACAAAATGAATTTACCTCTGGCAGCGGACTTTCTTCGAACAAAATATGGATTCGCAAGCTCCTCAACTGGTACTATGATCCCCTCTACAAAGGTTTGTATTAATCCTTATGATGCCTTTACACTCTTTCAATGTAAGGCCAACACATCCCCCGTAATGATGGGAAACGCTAAAATCTCACTGACCTACAACATTATCTTGTAGTCTTTTGACAAGCTGTGCTTGCGCAGCCTCTTTCATTTCCCTCATGCAACCTATGACATCGTCGCTATCCTTGCACGATTCGAAAAAATTCTCACTAGATTTGAACGGCTTTGAATTGTGGTTATTGAATTGAGGCAATGGATCTTTCTGTTTCGGTTGCACTGTTGCCCCTGACCCCAAGCTCTGGGACATCACACAGGCCGCCGGATCGGAAGAACCTAAACAGCTATCCATGTTCTTTTTAGAATTTAAAAATTTCTCATAGGTGTTATTCGTTAATTCATTTCCAATGATGTTTGTTCCCTCAGTCATTTCATCCAGCTGTTTGTCTGTCGCGCAGGATGGAAGCTTAGAGACTGCACAAAACTCAGCTTCACCGCCCTCAAAGCCCTTTGACTTATAGTATCTATCCATCTGAGCGGCACTACACGGTTGTTCACGACAGACTGGCATGTTCATAAGAGCATTTGAGACTCTATTGTCGATTGGCGCATACATATCTTGCGAAAGGTCCGCGTAAGGATCATTAGACGGACCCATACGACCCAATTCATTTACTTCCGCCATTGCAGCACCCATATTACACGTTTCTTTCACGAAGGCTTCTGGCTGTTCTGATGGTTGATGTAACGTCAACTCATCATCTGTTCTTACTCCACAGGCTTTTTCGTATTGAACTACTAATTGTGTCTGAAATGGTTTCCATGAATATTCCACGAACTGATTGTAGCGCTCTACCGGATCTCTAAGATCATTATCATCATCAGAAGGTTTATCCGGCTTGGGAGGTTCATAGTTAGCGTTCGTCGCGTTGATGACTTCTGTATTCTCTGCGATTTTTTCTTTATTTTCTTTAATTGCCTGCTCACGCTGAGCAATCGCATCTCTATTGCTCTGAGCTTCCTCAGGAGAGATTTGCGGAACAAATTCCCCAAAGCCTCCCGGTCGAGGCTTTAATTCTTCTTTTAATTCTTTGATTTGAGTCTGATATTCTTGATTTCTCTCGGTGAGCTCTCTGTTCTCACGCATAAGCGTTGCATTTTGCGCCGCAGTTTCCTGCTTTTTGTGATCTTGGTACATATTGTATGCCAAAGTTCCGCCCGCAATCATAACACCCAAACCAACCCATCCCAATGATACTTGATCTTCATAAGTGATTCCGCTGGAGCTCGCCTCGCTCATCATTTTCTGCGGATTTATTTCTCCCGAACATACTCCCGCCAAAGTCGTTCGAGCTTTAGCACAATCACCTTTAAAGCCTATATTTTGCCAACGTGATTCTGCTGCCGAAGGCGCTGCCGTCTGAAGTGGGTTACCATTTCCCAAACCTTCACTCGACGGCATGGACGACTTCGATAAGAGCTGCTCCATAGCCATGTCGGTTTCCGATTTTCCTATCCATTCACTGTATTCGATTTGCTCAGGGACTGAGGAATCACAACCGTGTTTTTCAAGAACATCAGCCACCGCAGCTTGTGCCTTTGCGGATGAATGAGTCCGGCTATATACACGACTCATTGCTGATCGCACCGTAACATCCACGTTCTGTGCAACTTGCGCAGACGCTTGTGGTTTATTTTGTTGTACCATTGATCTGTAGAGGTCGCTGTCACCGTTCAGTTTACAGAGTTTTAAGACATCAAGTGATAAATCTCCAATCGAACCCAAATTGCCTAAACCAAATGAATTTGCGGGCGGCTCTGTAGGTTTTTGACCTGTTGGCTGAAAGAGCGGCTGTATTGGTTGAAACCCTGGTGGGGGTTGAATTCCCGGAACTTGTGCAGCTGAGGAAAACACCATAGACATCACTACAGAAAACGAAATGATTTGCTTAACCATGTAAGCCTCCTTATTAGGCTCCCAAGAAGTACCTCGCTCCCATCGTGCTCGACAACGCTCCACTCTTGGAGTTGTAATTATTTCTGGCATGTCAAATTTTTTAGTATCTTTTGTATAAGGTATTCCGGACAAATTTTCAAAAAATCCGAATAGAGGATGATTCTGTCAATGTATTCAACGCTTTCTTTTTTTTATGAGTTGAGAATGAAAAACTTCACACACGACCTTGAATGAATTTGCAAAGGACTGAATCAATGGATCATCGTGATTGTGGTGATTGCAGACTAACCAAACTTGATATTTCCAATAGCCGTCTTTTGGGCCCAGTGCACGCAGAGACTTTTCGCGAATTTCGCGACCGACATACAGCAAGGGTAAAAACGCTAAACCAATTCCATCAATCACCGAGCGCACGAGCGATGCCATCACATCACTTTCAAAAACAATTCGTCCCTTCAACTGGTTCGCTTCAAAGAATTGATCTATTTCGGCACGCAATTTAAATTTTGAAGACGGCATCACCCATTGGGCAATTTCACCCCCAACAATCTCAGCAATGGCTGCCGAGGCCTTGAGGTTTTTAATATTAGATTTCATTTTCCATTGGCTCGAACAAACAAGGGCCACAGGAACCTCAACCCTTGAAAGATTCATAAGATCGGGATCGGTCATCACCAACTCACTGATCATGACATCGATCTCGCGAAATTTAAGTCGCTCAACAAGTTGTTCATGACTGCCCGCAACCACTGTGATCTTGGGCCTCTGGCTTAAACTTTGGCTTTTCAAAAAATGACTCACAACCTCTGCCACTATGGGACGATCGACTTCCTCTGAGACACCGATATAGATTCTTCTCGTCGCCGACGGAACCTTTTGCAAAAGAACTTCTGACATTTCCTCGACGAGTTCAAACATCTGTCGACAAAATCCGTACATCACTAGACCAGCACGAGTTAATTCATTCACGCGGCCTACCTTTTGAAAGAGTTTAATCTCCAAAACGTCCTCCAGCACTTTGAGCTGGCTACTGAGCGATGGTTGACTGATGCGCAAATGTTTAGCCGCAGCCGTTACACCGCCCGACTTTGCCGTAATATAGAAGTAATACAGATGGTTGTAGTTATACATAGTTAATTTCTATGTATAACATACTTATTATATATTTTTATTATTAATTCATCTTGGGCAGTATAAGTTTCAGAACCGCTTAACTTGTCACTTCCTTCTCGAAGTGACTCACCAAGGAGAGTACAAATGGAAGAAAATAAACAAAATACAGATTGGACCGAGCTCAAAGGGAAAATCAAAACCAAATGGAGCAAACTTGCTGATTCCGATGTCGATGGCTTTAAAGGAAATCTCGATTTGATTGCCGATAAAATTCAAACGACTTACGGTTATACCAAAGACAAAGCACATCAAGAGTATAGCGACTTTAAAAAATCTCTGGAGCCTACAGTCTCTGCTGACGAAAAAGCCAAACCTAATTAATGGGTCTAGATTTGAGTGGACGACTTGGGTCGTTCGCTCAAATGTCTCAAGGGAGAAAATATGGATTTGATACTCATTTATTTTTTGGTCATCATCGCTGGTATCGCATACTTACATAAACGCCATAGTGAACCTGTTCCCATTCAAGTAGCAGCTCCCCGTAAGCGCGACAGATAAAATTTTCTCCCCACATTATTGGATTGCCTTGGGCTTTTTTCGTGAGCATTCCTCAAGTGTTTTGTCGCCCGCGACTTCAGCCAGATTGAGAATGAATTTTGGCGTCATTTTTTTAAACAATTCCTTACCTTCTTTTTCATTGCGACAGTACTCATCGTAATCAGGGGCGACGGCAATGGCTTGATCGATTTTTGTGTTTAATTCATCGAGCTCTTGTTGATCGCTGAAGGATGAGGTCCATAAACTGGATCCACCTTCTTTTTCATTTTCCTCCATACGCTCTTTGAGACGCAGATAGGCGCGCTTATTCCAATTGAGATCAAGCCCCTTGGAGTAATGCGACCAGAGTTCGTCTTTTCGTTCTGGTGGGCACATTTTTATTCTTACTGACCCTCCCATTTCTCCTTTGTAAAAAAAGTGGGAAGGCGTGCAGTAGGCTTTCAGCCCAATCGCATATCCAGCCTCATACTCGGCGCGGTTAAAAGTTCCAACTGTACACCACTTCTCGTGATGATCGGCCATAGAAGGGTCGACGGACGACGCCAACACCTCACGAGACCCAACATCGCGCCAATTTTTTCCTGAACAATCACTCGGTCGCAAGGAAGAACATCCATTCCCAGCCAAGATAAAAAGAATTATCAAAAATATCTTTTCCATTCCTCAACTATGAACAAGACTTTTCAGAATGTAAATAGGCCAGCGACAAAACACTGAATACATTGTGTCACGATCCATAAAAAGAACATGGCGAACCAAGATGTAGATTTTGCAAATTGTAGAGTTATTGTCTACGGTACCCATAACGAATTCTATGTGGAAAGTGCCTCACGTTGGCCCTAGAACTGTAAAGCTCCGAATCTCTCCAACTTAGAGATTGCCTTCACTCTTAGCGAATGGAGGTTTATAAAACGCTGTTGTTAAATAGGAGCTCCCTTTTCAGGAAGCCCCTGACACAATCACTGTACCGATTCTGGGTTTTTCATAATAAGAATGGCTGCCATGAGTTTTGGCAAATAATCCTTATCTCCCTCGTGACCGTTGCGGATTAACGTCCACGCATCACGCGTACCTAAGGCATCCATTCCCTTTTGCACAGCGCTCTCCCCCATGTTGTATGCCAATAGAGAGAGATGCCAGTCTCTAAATCGCAGATGATTCGACTGCAAGTAGCGCATGGCTGCATCGGTCAATAGCGTAGTGTTCAAACGATCGTCTTGCTGCTCGTTCACCCGCAAACCATAATTTTTCGCCGTCGAGCGAATAAATTGCCAGATGCCAGCCGCATTCCATTGTGGCCATGCGGAGTTCTGCGCTTGCGGTAAGTTCTGATAACCCGACTCAATCAACGGTATGGCAATCAGTTCCTCTGGAACTCCATACTCTTGCTGCTTCTGGGAAATCATCGTGCGATAATTTTCCATTCGTGCCAGGGCATTTCTCATAAACTCACGTCCTTCGGGCGTGCCCATATAGCGATTGAGTTGTTTGAGAACCAGATCATTGACGACGATAGGAAACCCCGCCGAACTTTGTGCGCGCGCAGCCATCGACTGCGCTTGCTCTAAGCTCACCCGACGATCTTGCACCAACGCTTTGGATGCATAGGCCGTGGCCCCCATCATTGTTATCACTAAGACGGCCATTATTCTATTCACAGGTCGTCCACTTTGTTTTGATGTTTTTGTAAACATTCGTTCTATCCTCCGTTTAAGTAAATGGCGCTCCACTAAAAACGTCAGACGAGTGGCGCCCATCGTCCTCTGTTTTTGGTGAAGCGCAGTTTGTGCCACCTCAATCAGGCAGCGTGCATACGCCTGTGATTGCACTTTCCCTTGGTCGACCAAGGCTTCATCACAAGCGAATTCTTGAATCTCAGCGATCCAACGATTCCATAAATAAATCATTGGGTTTATAAAACACACAACTTTGAGTCCCCACAGGACATACACCCAACGTGTGTCGGTCTGACGATGGTGCTGTAGCTCGTGCAAAATGGCCATGCGGTAATCGCTGGCACGATTTATCAAAGTCATCGGCAGAACTACATTGGCACGCGCGGGCGTCCAGTAAGAAAAAGGCACATGAATCTGATCGTTGGCAAAAATACGCACGCGACCGATTTGTCGAATGAGAAAAGATTGGCGCTGCATTCTGCGCAAATTTCGTAAATCTCGAAACAGAAAAAAGAGACCCAAGCTCAAGGCAGCAAAGGCCAAAAACGCTGTGGTGAATGCCACTCGATCTGTCGCCATAATGGCGGGACCACGAGGCGTGGGAATACTTAAATAGCCTTGTGTTTTTATTCCTGGCTCAAAACTTTTAAGGGAGGATGAAGACCACACATGCACAGCAGGTGTAAATACATTGGCGTGGGGCAACCAAGGATGCATGAGGGTTAGAAATAAAATCAACTGCATGGCCAGATAATGGAGGCGCAGTTCGCTGGCAGCAGGCCTTTGCCATTGCAGTTTTTTAAAAATGTAGGAAGAAATACCTAAACTTACAAAACCTACAAGAATTAAAATTTGTAGATTGATATACGCAGATAAAACTTGCACAAAACTCATTTCCCCACCTGCGCCAGCATTTGTTTTAACTCCTGCACATCACTTTCGTTTAAATCCATGGTATCGAGGAGCTGACGAACAAGTGCCAGCGGCGTGCCATCAAAAACACGATCAACGACATGCCTGACTGTTTTGGCTTCGTAGTCTGATTTACTGACGAGTGGAATATAAATATGTCCGCGGCCTTCTTTACGCGTTTTTAAAATTTCTTTTTGTTCGAGAATGCGCAGAATGGTGGATACGGAAGTGTAGGCGAGTTCTCTCTGTTTCGACAAATGGCTCATCACTTGTGCCACGGTCCCCTCACCTAAGCGCCACAGAATGGTCATTAGCTCGAGCTCGGTATCGGTCAGTAATTTGTTATCGATGGTGTGAGTCTCTTTTGCTTTTTTCATGGTTCCCCCGCTGAAAAAAGAGTAACTAAAGATTTAGTTGTTAACAACTAAATCTTTAGTTACCTAGACCAATACTGCAATTTCTTTGTGATAACAGAAATTTAACACCTTAGATCAGAATAATAACATTCCGTCATTTCAGGACAGGTCGATGATGAACTTAAGTCCCCATTTTAAAAATGGGGACAGCTGAAATTTTTATTTAGAAACCATCCATTGACTTGATTGTACGGCCTTCTCAACGATTTCTTGCAGAGTAGGCGCGGCAGCCACGTCTTCGTGTTTGATTTCATACGGCGATGTTTTCCCGTTAATCATCATATAGACAGAATTTGCATCAAAGCCGACATACTTAAAGGCTTGCACGTGTATCACTTCCGAATCTTCGCTAGCATCAGCCTCTGCCTTCTCACTTTCTTCATCCGCTGCGGCCATCATTTGTTTGGCAACCTCTTGAGCCCAAGTTGTGATAGCCACATCTTGCGTGCCCAAGGTTTGTTTCGCCGCCTGCATATATATATCTGCCGTCGTAGGGCGTGATTTTACAAACATATTATCAAAATTGAGAATGACTGGAGGTCCAAACGATGGCTCGAGCATCTCTGCATTCGAAAATACAGACTCCACGCCCCCGGCCCACACGTTTACACTCACCATACACATAAAAATAAAAATAAAAATTAAATGTTTCATACTTTCTCCTCGATCATTTCTGCCAAACTGTAAGATAAATTATAAATATTGTCCCATTTCTCCGGGATCAAGTCCGATTTTCTTTTAAACTCTTCAATCACTTGCCCAATGTTTGCAAGAAGCTCATCAACAAGCTTTCTATTAGAATTATACGTGAGCGTTAAAGTCTTGTGAGTCAATGATCCGGCAGTTTCTAAAATCCGATTATTGGCTTGTGCACTAGTCAGTACATATTGCGACATAATCTCATTTTTATTCACTGTGTTTTTAACAAAGGATTTCTGCTGGACGTAGCCACTCTCGCCTCTCGCAATGAATCCCAAAAGCTCCATAGCTTCCAAAGCTCGTACGGTTTCAGAAACATCCATACCTGTTTTACGTGCCATTTCCGAGATTGTTAAAGAACCTCTTTTTTCTAAAAGACAAAATAAAACATGCCACCTCAGATTAGAAAAAAAGTACTTTTTTGCTTCTGCGACACGATCAAATCCTGTCGGAATATCCATTGTATCTGTTGATGCACTCATTTGCATTTACTTCCCCCCTTTTAAAAAATGCTGTTCTATTCGTTCGATCGGCTCTCGATACTTTGTATTTTTTTGCAGCTTATGAAGATTCACTATGGTGGTTAGAATTTCTTTGCAGTGCAAAGGATCTAAACCTTGTAATAGCTGATGAATATCTTCAGAATGCTGGTTTTTCAGACTCGGACTCTTTTTGCTCGAAATAGATATGATATTTTGACTGATTTCTTTTTCGATATCTATCCCAAGATAAGACAAAAGCTTAAAATAATTACTCAGCTTTTTATTCTTAGCGCCGCGTACAAAGTCATTGATAGTCGAATAAGGGATATTTGTCTGTTTGGCTAATTGTCTCTGCGAATAACCTGAGATCGTAATCAATTTTTTTAATGAATAACTCATTGGCTGCACAGATGCCATATTGGACTCCCCTCCCCTACGAACGAAACAAACTTAGTTGAGAAAAAAAATGAAAGCAAGCTTGACCGCACTCTCGGTCATGTTTTTGAAAAACGTATAATTCTTAATTTTATTAGTACTTTACATACATTCCTCCGGTTTAGCTGGTATAAAAAGTGAGAAAAATCCGGTGATGAACCCTCTTTTTTTTACAGAAGACATAGCGTCATTCCTGTTCACACACAAACCACTCGGATTCATTTCCATTCAGACTATCGAGCTTGTGATGGGTGGAGTAGATACCGATTTCCAATCTTTTGAGTTTATGCAGATCCGCCCAATCGGTTGTCATTTCCAAACGCGTGACCTCTGTTCGTCCAAACTCTACCTCGTAAAATTTATCGGTCTTTTCGTAATGAAACGTGCGTTTGTTGACGATCATCTCGGTGAAAAGAAAGGTGCTTTCCTCTTGCGGAACTTGCAGTGGCACATACACTTCGCGACCTTTGCTATCGCGGACTAAAATTTCGGCCATGGGGTTTTGGTTTTCATCAGAAGAGTCTCCCTGACAAAGATAAATTTCCACTTGGCAAGTGCCGAGAGTAAAAGCGCTCGGCCACTTGGCTAAAAAGGCATGGCCCGCGTTCGCCGACTTCGATGATTCCATTTGTTTAGGGCACACATAGGCCTGTGTAAACGCCGTGTGTATTAAGATCATAAAAGCGAGGAGGAACCTCATAACTCGAGCTCCTTATTCATCCGCGCAATTTCTAAACGAGTCATTTGGTTCAACTTTTTAGCTTGAAGGTTGATGCGTTGAATGATCCAGTCCCGGCGTTCCTTGGTCGTCGTGGGATTCGCTAATTCATTTTTCACATCCACGCTGGACAGCTCTTTTTTGATCACATCAATCTCAGCCTGTAAGTCTTCGTACTGACTTTTAATTTCCTTGATCGGCAACTGTTGCAGGACTGCAACAGTTTTTTCCTGCACAGCTGTTGAGCTTCGACTTTGCGGCTCCGACTTGTTTAAGTTTATAACAAGCGTAATCAAACTAACTAAAATAAGTATTAGATAAATCTTTTTGTTCTTCATGTTAATTCTCCTTGATAAGTTGTAGAGCCTTTTGCCATTGCATCACTGACAAAAAATATTTTGATAAATCTTCCGTCGTCCATGTAAGACGACTGGCATCCCGTGGTTTACAGAAATCCACATAGTAAGTTTGATGACGAGTCTCGAGAACGTGCTGGTCCAAATCCCAAGTAAAAGTCACTTCTTCTGGAAAGTAGGCGATTTGCTCTACCCAATTGATGCCATCGCCAGAAAGATGAAAAACAGGATGAGCGCCCGCTTGCATCCGTTGTGACAGCTCTTCCGGGATACTCCACGTATTGACCACGGTAACCGTCTCATCACGCCAAAGTGTTTCGTCTAAAAAAAACTTATTGGTGATGTATTGATCTTTTAACAAAAGAGCGAGGTCCAAATCCTGATGCAAGTTATGCAACTTCTCGCGCAAAACTTTTTCGCGCTCCTTTTGTCGATATTGGAACATCTTGCACGATGGTAGAGGTTCCTTCGAATTCAATTCAAAATGACTTTCAATAAGAGGCATGTCTTTAGGTTCGCTCCCCCAGACGTTCTCATACATTAATAATAAGCATAATAAATAAACGTAACGCATTAGCCCCCCATAAATACGGAGGCTGAACACTCAGCCTCCATTCCATCCACTATTTAAATGTATAAGACCCCACATAAGGAACCATTTGCTGTTCTTTAACGGTTTCTTGCGCCCATACATCTCGAGTTTTAATATAGTTAGAAATAGCTGTCGTTTTACCAAAAGTTGAATCGATAAACTTCAAAGCATACATTCCCACTTGGCAATACATGTGAGGACACTTACCTAATGCATCCGCAGCAACGCCGGCGCCCGACTGGCCCGTCGGCTCTACGAGCGAAGGATAATTCCCGGGATTGTCAAAAGAGACATAAGCCACTTCGGCCAATACGCTGTTGAGAAACTGCTGTTTGATCTCATCGCGATACTCAGCTGTGTAATTGTAAGAAGGATCATCGGTGTACATCTCAAAAGTGATCCACTTTTTTGAGTTTGATTCCTCTATAAGGGAATGCACGTTTTTACGCGAAAGAAATCCTCCCTTTTTAGACGATGTCTCTATGCGCTTTGCCAATTGTCCCAAATTATACGTAATGGAGTGTTTGCGCAGAATTTGCAGATGGTACTGATACACCACATTGGCACTAATATAAGTTTCCAAGGCCTTTAAACTTATGTCCTTGGGCAGGCCTGAGGAATTAAAGAGGGGGCAAGCTCCCAAAGCTGACAGAACGATATCTCCATCTTGACCTTGAGTAAAGATATCGCCAGAGATCTCCGGAATTGTGGGCGGAGTATTTTGCGGATCACGAATTTGTGTAAGAAGCGGCATATAACCGATCTGAGCACTTACGATACTCTTTACAGCTTCTAACGGAAAGTCCGTTGAGTCTGTTGCGTTCGCAGATTTTTGGTTAATCGAAATATACGATTGCTCTAGCGGCATGGGAAAAAATTGGATGCTAGGATTCTTTTTTTGATATTCACTGACGAGTTTATTAAGTTCGCTTACAAGATAGAACTTTCCCGTTGCCCCTTCTGCTTTAGCAAAGTAAACTTTACTGGCGCGCAAATTTTCTATACTCTCCAAATACGCGTTTTGTTTGTCATTCATTTTGGTCAACAACTCATCAATTTTTTCTTCCATTTGGTCTGCCGTCATACCAACAGGTAACAATCCTTCCTCAAGATTTTCTGAATATTCTTGAATTTTTTTAGCATAACTTTCTATAAGCAGGGCATGTAATTTCAGAGAGGACGTGATTGCAGAAATTGCAGCTTCCGTATCTGTATATTGCTGACATGTATTTGCCAAATCACCAGTAGGAACCAGGTTAAATATTTTCAAAGTACCTACCTGCGGCGGCAGGACATAAGCTGTGTCGCAGGTTTCGTTAAAAAACACTCCACTTGAGTTTTTAGGCGTTTGTAACTTCACATTCTTAGCGCAAGCCGCAAACTTCACAGGCACCGCCCAACCCACAGCGGGTGCGAGCAATACCAGTATCATGACATTAAATAGTTTCATAAAGATTCTCCTTAAGATATTCGTTTAAATAATTGTTCATATTTTTTTCTAATTCGTTTTTTCTCTGACACTTTCTTAGGTCGAGAACTTTTGAAGCAAAGGATGTAAGCTCGGACATGGAGATGTCCTGTGAAGAAATGCGCACCTCACCCACAGCCAAAGCAAAAAAGCGCTGACCGCAGTCAAAAATCAACTCCGGCGAAAGTGGCAAATCCTCCTCCGTGAGAAACTCTCTCTCGAGAGCATTTGCCCAAGTCCACTGATTCACATTTAAAAGAGGATTCCTACACGATGATGATTTCTGGCACCCAACCTCGCCCCAGGCCCACGGCTTCAGAGGCGCCGGTGCTGGTGCCGGCGTTGAAATCGCGGGGCTTGGGTTTTGATTTTGGTTTTTACTTTCACAAGAAAGCAAAACTATAAAAAGGAGGAATATGCCGGTTTTCAACACGTTATTGCTCCGCCATCAATTTTTGCAAGTTTTGAGTTTGAATCGTTAATCCAATAAAAACACTATGGTTTCTTTTTTCAAATTGAGATTCACTCACAGCAAAACACTGCATTTCTTCTTCAGATATATTTTTCATGACCTTCGGTGCAGAAAAATCCACCATTTGAGACACTATTTTAAAAGCGTTTTGAGCAGCTTTCTTAGAAGACATCGGACTTTCCATTTCGCTTTTCATCCATGTTGCACCTGCGGAAAAGAGACGTTCCTCTCTTTTCTGAATGGGCTTAACACTTCCATTCAAACGATCATAGAGGTTCCACAATTCAGCATCCGAAACAGCTTCCACAACTTGGACTCTGGCATCATCCATATTTCCAGTGTGAAAAAACTCGATTTGCGCTTGTCCTTTGAGAAGATCACAGGCGAGATCATCCATTTGATCTAACGATAAAACCACAGACCCTAGCGAACCAGCTTGTAGCTGCTGTTGTAAATTTTCTGTAATTTTACGAGAAAGAGTTTCCTCAATTCTTTCTGTAGAAAAAAAAGATTCGCTTTGTTTTACAAGTGATGTGGGTTGCAATAAGACTTTGGCACTCATGCCGTTCGCATCTGTTTTAAATTTCTGAGTCACATATGGATTTTTTGCAGCTGACGCAAAGGATGGTAAGTACTTTAACGCAATTCGAAATTGGTTTGTATTACTGCTATCTTCTCGTGCATACGATAACATGGACCCATATGCGTCGCTTTGCGAGCAAAATTCGACAAACTTTTTCGGCTTATACACACTTTGAATATGAATATCCAATTGCGCATTAAAAACTCCTCTTAAATCGAGCGCGCCCATGTATGTGTTTTGCCCCTCGTCCATAAAGCCGCTCACCTTTAATTGTGGATTAGCTGCAGAAGGCGTCCAGTCCACACTCTTCCAGTGCTCTTGGTTTTGCCATTGTTTACCAAGGGCAGGTACCGTGTCACAAACGCCCCCCCAAGAGAGTGCGGGCATTAAAATAAGGCTCATTAAAATATTAAAAAGTTTCATTTAATCTCCTCGTCAAAAAAAGCAGTAGTAAAAGGAATTAAGACAACATCATTAATGGCTTTTGTTTCTGTAAGTACAAGATTAAGATCCAAGTGATCCTCAATTTGGGTTATGGTTTGGCCATCGCGCCACTCTTGAACAGTATAAACATAGTCTGAACATCCGCTCTTACTTGAAAACAGTTTAGATTTTTTCCAGCATTGAGTCCCAACATGATTCACAGGAACCATACCACCCGCCGCAGGTTCTGATGCCACCGGCCTAAGATTTGCGAGATCACCGCGCTGTTCATAATAAAGTAAAAAACGATCGAGCAACCTCTGTCGAATATCAATATCAAGCTCATCCATTTGCTCTTTTTCAAGCGGGATATCCGTGTTAATCACTACATCAAAATCTTCTTTCCCTTTGATCTTCATAATATTTTCGTACAACTGCGCTTTGCTTAAGTTATGGTCTGTGCTGCTGGAGATAAGCTGTGCCATAACACGGGAAGCGACCTTACTATTCAGGTGGGCCTTGATGGCGTATCCCACTTTCATCGGGATTTCGTATTTGCGATTCACTGACATCACATTACGTAAAGGCTCTTTATTCAAAATCCATTTTTCACCCTCTAAGTGAACCATGTCGCAAGTAGTAGCTAATGCGAATTCCGTCAAGCCACTCACACTGTCTCCAGCTTTTACGTGCGCCACATTAGTTTGATTGCCTGAAGACTGAACCAACACCTCTAGTCCTGGAATGGTTGTGCTCAAAACCGAACGTGTCTTATCGGAAGCTCCATCTGTACGAAAGAGAACAAAACTGTAGATAGAATTTTCAGGTACAAGTATGGAAACTTCCGGAGCATTTGGATTATTTTTGTACTCCAGTATATTTTTTTTATAAAATTCCATGACGTCTTCTGGTTTTGCACGATTGTCAAATAACGACTGCACTCTTGAGCCGGGAACAGAAGCATACTTTTCATATTCTTGTCGAGCGTTCGCAATATCTGTGAAGAGATTCTCTGAAAGTTTTTTCAATTTTGCATATTGGCTCAAATCGTCTTCATTAAGAGCCTTTAACTTTTTTGCTTCAATAATTTTCCACTGTGCTGATAGCAAGTTGACGCTGTCACTATTATCTTTGAGTCCCGAACAAAGAGAAATTGTGCCATCTAATGTGACTATATGATGTGGTTTTTCAATACCCGGAGGCCCCATAAAAAGTACGCTACAGTCTTGATTTGGGAACATTTCATAACCGCTGGCATCTACGCCTAATTTACAGTTTATCGTATGCTTATATGGCATATCGCCAAAGTTCAGGCCACTGTCTTGCGCTTGTGCAATACCAGCTGACAAGCCTAAAAGCATCACTAGATGACTTTTAAGTAAATAATGTTTCATAAATTCTCCCCTTTTGGTTTTCTATCCGAAATATATTTTTCGAATTTGAAAAAAACTAAAGGGGGCTAAGAATAAAAACAATGACGAGAAAAGAATGATCGCGATTGCGGTCAAAATTGACAAAAAAGCCGCAGTTTACAAAAACTGCGGCTAAAAAATTATGGAAAATTGGAACCTACTTAGCTAAGTCATTAGCAACAGCCATAATCCATTCTCTCGTTCTTATACTAGCAAAAGTAAAAGAAGCATTCCCCGATTCACCACCTGTTTGCACTGATAACTCAAACGTAGACTTGTCTTTATCAGTATCAGAGTTTTGCGTAGGAATGACATCCATAAATAGTTTCACAGTCATAATAATTTTATAACCACCTTGAAAGAGGTCCTTTCCATAGGCGTCTTCCCACAACTTCACCTGTTCCGGCACCTCTTCGTTCGCATATTTATTCAAATAGGAATAGGTCCCCAAAAATGTATCCAAAGTCAGCTCATCTTTAGGAAATACAACTTGCACTGGCATCTCTGTTCGCGTACCAGCCGCGGCAACAGCTGCTTCCAATGCATTCAATTCGCTGATTTTTTGACTTCTTTCTTTTAAGAGCGGATTTTTTTTCTCATCAGCGCTATCCAAATTTTTGAAAAAGGAAACGATCTCTTCTTGAGTCGCTGTACTGCGGACTTTTACTAAAAACTTTTCAGCCGTTTCGCGGTAGTTGTATGCCGATGCATCGTATTTTTCAAATTGAGAAAAGTTACCCACCTCGACATGATCAAGCATTTTTGTGGGAAGAAGCTCCTTCACCTCTTGAATGGCTGCTGTAAAGGCCTTGATTCTTTGCACTTCCCCATCAAAATATTGCAGAACCGTATCTAATTGTGCCTCTGTTAGCTCCTTATCATTGATAAAGAGATGGAGTTCTGGAGGAAGATCTATTCTAAAGTCATAATCTGCGGCAAATAAATCTTTTGTTTCTTTTTCCAAGACTTCGCTTTTTTGCTCAATCTCATCGTCGTAAGAATGTGACATTGCACGCTCAACCTTGATTCTCTCTTCTTGAAGATCTCTGAGAAGCTCTTCTTCGAGTTTATAAACTTCGTAGTTTTTTGTCGAAAAGGAAGAAAAGATATGAAGATAGTCCCTTGAAGCAACAATCGCATTTCTCAGAAGCTTATGCTTCTCACGTAATACAGACATCTGTTCCACAGCCACTGTGGAAGGCACGTCGCAGCTCACTGACCACTTACTCACTTTGCATTGGTTATGGCTTAACACTACCAATTGCTGATATACTCGTTCATCAGCCGCCTTGATTTCCTCCTCATGGGCCACAAAGTCGCGCTCAGCTTTTACACGAAAATCTTCCAGATCGACAAGGCTCTTATCAATGTACTTGTTAACACCAATAATCTCGCGCTCAATACTGTAGCTAACATTCGTTGTATTTAAATACTCCTCCAAAGCCGCTTTTATACTTCTTAACGCGAGCATTTGGTTATTCACATCAGCCGGATACGCGGCGGGCTCACAACTCTCTGCCGCTGGCCAATCTTGCGAAAACGAAACACTTTTATCAATTTTACAGTAATATTCTACGTATCCAATGGCTTCATCCACATCCACTTCATCCTGAACAAGCGAGGGCGTGGGCGGTTGTGGTTTATCAGTAAGCTTCACTGCTGGTGAATCGGAACTGGAAGAACACGAAGCCATGAGAAAGCCTATCGCTAAGCCCATCATGCTCTTTTGAAATGTATTAAATACCGACATATTTTTCCTCCTATTTGGATAGGATTTTTTCAACGTGTTTGAAAACTTAATCAAGGTAATTTGAGGGTTTTATTTACAAATATCGTAAACTTGCAATGTTTACCCGTTGTGCCAATAAATCATTGTCGATATTTTACTTATTAAAGTCGCTATAAGCGAAATAAACCTGTCACCATCCCCCTCTTGACAAGATTGCCCAGTTCCTTTACATTTAACCAAATGGTTAATTAACTAAGTAGTATTATAACAAGACACAAAGGCAGATGATGGACCCCCTTAGCCAGACTTTCTCAGCTCTCGCCGATCCGACGCGTAGAGCTTTGCTTGCCAAACTTTCTATTGGCGATGCCAATGTCTCGGATTTGGCAAAGCCATTTCTTAAAGACATGAGCCTCCCCGCCGTTACTAAACATTTAAAGGTTTTGGAAAAAGCCGGATTGATCACCAAAAGCAAAGAGGCCCAGTGGCGTTCTTGTAAAATCAACGCCGAACCTTTACAGCACGCTTCCCATTGGATGGAGCAGTATCGAGCGTTTTGGGAAGAAAGTTTTGATCGCTTAGATGAATACCTAAAAACGATGACTGCAAAGAAAAAAACGAAAGGGAAAAAACATGGCCGAAAAAAATAAACCCAACGAACTTTATATCACTCGTATTTACGATGCTCCCGTTCAGTTAGTTTGGGAGGCTTGGACAGACCCTAAAAAAGTTGCTAAATGGTGGGGCCCGCGGGGCTTTACTCTCACGACCCACAGCAAAGATCTCAAACCCGGCGGCCATTGGAATTACACCATGCATGGACCCGATGGTACAGATTACGAAAATAAAACTATCTATCATGAGGTGGAGAAATACGCTCGCTTGGTCTACGACCACGGTGCCAACGACCATCAACCTCCACTCTTTCGAGTCACCGCGGTGTTTACCGATCTCAAAGACAAAACAAAAATGGAAATGACCATGACTCTGGCCACAGCCGAAGCGGCCAAAGAGATTAAAAAGTTCATTAAACAAGCTGGCGGAAATGCCACATGGGATCGCCTCGCCGAGTATTTGGGCGAAGAAATCTCACAGAAAAACCAATTCTTTATCAACCGCAGTTTTGATATTCCCATCGCCAATATGTACGACATGTGGACCGACCCCAAACATTTTTCACAATGGCTGCCTCCCACAGGTTTTACCATGGAGTTTCTCAAAGCCGATATCAAACCCGGTGGAAGTACTTTTTATGCCATGACCAGTCTCGATGGTTCCGTCAAAATGTATGGAAAAGCTCATTATCTTGCGATGGAAAAACCAAACCGGCTTGTTTACACACAAGAGTTTTGCGATGAAAAAGGCAATAGGTCCCGTCACCCTATGGCGCCTGTATGGCCAGCCGTCATGCTCACCAACGTTCTTCTCAGCGAAGAAGGACCCAATAGCACACGGGTCACCGTGACTTGGGAACCCTACGGAAAAGTCACACAGGAAGAGGTCGACTTTTTCATGCAAGCTCGTGGTGGCATGACACAAGGATGGACTGGCTCTTTCGACAAGTTGGAAAGTTATTTAGAGAAAATCTAAATGACTACTAGGCCACACTCATTGGGTGGCCATTGACTAAATTTTGTGAATCACTTGCTCCAGTGGCAATCGATACTGCGGTCCCCATGTGGCGCGCTCACCTTCGCGACCGATACCAATGACCATCACAGGACATTCGGTCGAGCGCAACTTGAGTAAACGATGCATTCGATTTTTATCAAAACCTTCCATCATGCATGTGGCATAACCCTGTGCTGTCATCGCCAAAACAAAGTTTTCGCAAGCGAGAGCCGCGCTTTTGATTGCCACCCCTTGCACGTCGCGGCGAGTGTAAGGTCCACGGGGTAATGGACGGAACAAACCGACGATGGATGTTGTGAGCCATTTAAAAAAACCTAGGGAGTTTAAGAATCCCCAGCGGTAGGTCCAAGGAATCAACCGACGATAGTAAGTTAATACGAGGGCGGGTGCTTTCGCTTTTTCCACCCATTCAATCAAACCCGGCTGTGATCTTTTCCACAATTGGGGATCGGCCGTGACCACCAACAACTGCTGCGCGGTCCGTGCCGCGGACTGGCTGAGGCAAACTTCCACCACTTTCTTTTTCATCTCAGTACTTTGCACCCAATAAAAGTTCCAGGTTTGAGTATTGGAAGAGTTGGGAGCTTGAATCGCCGCCTGCAGGGCCTTTTCAATCACCGCATCGGGCACTACTTCTTGTGTGAATTTACGAACACTTCTTCTTGTATTTACAACTTCAAAAAAATCCATTGAGTTTACCTATTTCGTATTGTTTAAAATATTAAATCGTTTTCTATCCAACATCTCACGATCGTCAGGGTGAGCAATTGAAATCAGTGACCTCATCCGCTCACCGATTGATTTCCCGACCAAATTCACAGCCCCATACTCTGTCACTACGTAATGCACATGCGCACGCGTGGTGACAACACCAGCTCCCGGTATTAATTCTGCGGTCATTCGTGAAGTGCCATTTTTAGCACGGCTCGTAATAGCTAAGATAGGCTTCCCTCCTGGTGAGAGGGCCGCCGCACGCAAAAAGTCCATCTGCCCTCCTACACCTGAAATAATTCGTGTTCCTACTGAATCTGCACAAACTTGTCCGGTCAAATCGATTTCAACTGCCGAATTAATGGCCACCACTTGAGGATTCCGCATGATCACCAGAGGAGAATTCACATAGGCCACATCAAAAAGTGCCACACTCGGATTGTCATCGACAAAGCTATAAAGCTGTCGTGTTCCTTTGATAAAAGCCGCCACAGATTTTCCAGGATGAAGAACTTTCTGCGAATTATCTATCGCCCCACTCTGGATCAATGGAATTACGGCATCTGTCCACATTTCGGAGTGAAGGCCTAATTTTCGATGACCACTTAATGCGGCTAACACAGCCTCCGGCACAGCCCCGATACCTAACTGAAGAGTGGAGCCCTCCTCTACTAAGCTCGCGATGTGTGAACCTATTTTCTTTTCGACATCTGTCAAAGTCGATGGCGAGGATTCATAAAGATCTTCATCCACTTCAAGAAAAGCTGCAAAACGGCTTTGGTGAATAAATGTATCTCCATGCGTCCGCGGCATCTGCGGATTGATTTGCGCATAAATCAGTGGCGCCATATCGACCGCCGCGCGAGCAATATCGACACTCGTCCCTAAAGAACAATAACCATTTTTGTCTGGTGGCGATACATGGATCAATGCCGCATCCAAAGAAATTTTCTTTGTGCGAAATAGATTGGGTATTTCCGAAAGAAAGCATGGGATATAATCGAATCGATCATAATCCATTTCGCGGCGTAAGTTAGCGCCGACAAAAAAACTCTTCACCCAAAAACGCGAACGATATGGCTCTTGTAAATAAGGCGGAGTTCCTTCTGTGTGCAAATGGTAAAGATGAAGGGGCGCTAACGCTTCTGATTCCATCGTTAGTTTTTGCAAAAGAATCTGAGGAGTCGCGGCCGCTCCCTGAACAAAGATATTTGCATTCGGTTTTAATTCCTTAAAAAAACGTTCACCCATGGTAAGTATTATCTCCCTCTTTTGAATAAAAGTCACAAACTCCAATTACGAATTCGTTTACTTTCCTCAAAAAACAAACGCGCATTAAGTCATAGTTACCACAAGATTGTCAAAAATCGGTGAAAGGTCTATTTTTGTGGCCACTCTCTTTTATGGAGGTCAGCTCTGATGGCGCTTCCTTTGTGACAGGACACGCCTTGGCTGTCGATGGCGGCTGGGTTGCACAGTAAGCAATAAACAACGGCTGGTATGTAATCTCAAAATGAGACGTACAACCAGACATCAGCTGCCAAAAGAATTACTAGTTCTTTATCTCCAATTCAAATTTACGCCCTTTTAAGGCGGCACATCCATTGCTCTTAAGGTAAAGCAGGAAGTAATTAAATAAATAATAATCCGGGGGGATTTATGAAAAAGTTTATCGTGTTTACATTATCAATGATTGTTAGCTCACTCAGTTTTGCTGAAACATACAGAGGTACTTATCAGTTCAAAGATGCTCAAGGTCGCATTTTGTACCAAGATGTTGTTCAACTCGACATCAAAAGTATTTCAGCGAGCTCTTTAGAATATACTTATACAGAAAATACTAAAAAAGGACTGGTAAAGTCAGTTTGTATTGTTGAAGTAAAAAAACTCAGCAATCATACAAGTTCACTTGTTGAAAAATGTCCTGATTACACAGATTCAAGCGTTTGCCAAAACGAATTATGTACAGGTACCTCTGAGTGGATGACTCCCGAAGGTTCTTTCCCTCGCGCTTCAGTCGAAGGAAAAGAAGTGAAAAGACTTGTGATCAACACTCTTGAGCCCGTCACTTATTTGGGAATCAAAGATATCAGATCTTTCAACCAAGTTCTCACTTTAGTTCAACCTTCGAAGTAACACATCCCTTGATTTTGACAACTCTCGTTTTACAAAGCCTCCTGAACGGAGGCTTTGTTGTTTTTAAAAAATCTGCTCAATTAAAATCAATGATCCCAAAATCAAAACAAACCAACCAAAGATTTTCTTCAGAGTTTTTTCCGTAAAATGAGGCGCCATCCGGCGACCAATGAACAAACCCACTGTCGCAATAGCCACAGCGCTCAAAAGCAATGGCCAGTTTTTATCTGGACGATTCCAAAGATCTCCCAAAAAGCCTATCGATGAGTTCATAGCTATAATCATCAGTGATGTTCCCGCCGCCTGACGCATTGACAGACCAAGCAAAAATACCAACGCGGGAATGATTAAAAAGCCTCCACCAGCGCCGACAAAACCCGTAATGAGACCCACCAAAAAACCTTGCCCACTCACATGTACCAGCGATGGCGACTTCTCTGGCGCCGCCACTGTCTTCGTCGAAGAGCGAATCATTTTGAAGGAGGCCGTCACCATCAAAAGTGCAAATAAGACCATCAACAGCAGATCTTTGGAAATCACAAAAGCTTTTATACTCACAACGGGGTCAGGCAACCATGGTACTAAAAAACTTCGAGCGATAAAAACCCCAAACAAACTGGGCACTGCGAAGGGAAGGCTTTGCGAAAGTTGTATTTCTTTTTTAAAAAATGCAGCTAAGGCTCCCACAAGAGACGTCGCACCCACCACAAAAAGCGAAGACCCCGTGGCCTCTTGTGCACTCATGCTGTAAAGATATACCAGAATAGGCACTGTTAAAATGGAGCCTCCTCCACCGATGAGACCCAATACAATGCCCATGATCAAAAAAGCCACTCCACCTAAAAACATATTTACCTCGCTAAAGGAAAAAAGCGATCAAAGAGTCGATATAAATACATACCACCAACCATACTGATGACAAATACGAGAGGTTTTGTTTGTAAGCTGGCTAAAGAAACGACTGCGGGGCCGGGGCAATATCCCGCCAAACCCCATCCCATTCCAAAAACAACAGAGCCCACCATCAAGGACGATGTGACTTCTTGTTTTGTGGGAACATGCCATTTTGCCGAAAACAGTGGCGAAGCCCGCTTTAAGCTCCATCGATAAGCAAAAAAGTGAATACCGACGGCTCCTATCATAACAAAAAGCAATGAGGGATCCCAGGCTCCGAAGACATCGAGAAATCCAATCACTTTTTGAGGCTGTGTCATTCCCGAAAGTCCTAATCCAAAGGCAAATAAAACACCCACCCAAAAGGCTGTGATAGCACTTTTCATCAGACACCTCCTAAAACAGATCGAAGAAACCAAACCACAAACATTCCCGCTCCAATAAAAGCCGCGGTGGCCAGAATCGAGCGCATCGAAAGTCGACTCATTCCGCAAACACCGTGCCCACTGGTGCAGCCACTGCCCATCACTGTACCAAATCCCACAAGAACTCCTGCTACGATCACTTGCGTCCATGTTCTTGTGCTTGTGTCAGTGAAGGATTGTGGACTTCCCATTTTTAAAAACAAGCCACCCACGATCAATCCCATTAGAAAAAGGACCCGCCAGAGTGTATCGCCCTTTTGCGGTGATAAAACACCATTCAAGATTCCACTGATACCCGTCACTCGTCCGTTAAAAAATAACATCAGTGACACCGCAAAACCTATACAGAGGCCTCCAAATAAAGACAGCATCCAATCATTCATAACAACATCCTTTCTTACGTTCTTTTCACTGGCAATTTAAGATCATTCCACTTGAGCATTCCGCCGACCATATTCATGGTCTTTTTGTATCCCTGTTTTTGGCTTTCTACGGTGGCCGTTCCGGAACGTCCTCCGCTGCGACAAACAAAAACCATTTCTTCAGAACGATTGCCACTCTCTAAGAATTTCGCCAAATCGGGCCCCAGTGTTACCAATTCCGCCCCTGGAATATGACTCAATTCTCCAGTAAACTCCTCCGCAGCACGCACATCAATCAAGCGGACTTTGCCTAGTTTTTCATTCACTTTATCGCAAGTGATCTCTGGTATTCCATCAACCATTTGCGGACTCAGCTGGCGCTCTTCCTTCAACTGCCCACACACCATATTGGCCGGTACGGCTTCGTGGATTTTTTTGGGATTGGCGAGTTTTAAATCGGCCATAATTCTGATGAACTCTTCTTTGCTACGATTCATCCCCAAACGAGGATTCCATTTTTTTTCAAGCTCGACGGTGGATGACATTTGTCCTCGGTAGTCGTGGCCTGGATAAACAAGAGTCTCTGCAGGCAGAGTAAAAATCTTTTCATGAATACTCTCAAAAAGTTTATCCGAAGAACCCTGTTGAAAATCTGTTCGTCCTGTTCCGCGAATCAACAAAGCATCACCTGTGAAGACCTTGTCGCGAAAAACAAAACTTAAACACGTGTTGGTATGTCCTGGTGTCTCAAGAACTTTTATTTTTTGCTCTCCGAGTGACAGCTCCTCGCCATCATGTAAAGACAGGTCTGCACAATCCACACCCGCATGACGACTCAGAGCCGTTTTTGCGCCCGTTCGCTCGCGAATCTTTCCCGCACCTGTAATATGATCTGCATGGACATGTGTATCTAGAACATATTTGAGTTTAAGCCCGGTTTCCTCTATTAACTTGAGGTCACGATCTACGGTTTCTAAGACAGGATCAATGATCGCCGCCTCTTTACTCGCGAAATCAGCAACAATATAAGTGTACGTTGAGCTCTCTGACTCAAACAATTGATAGAATATATAATCTCTTTTCATTTTTCTCCTCTCAGTTACCGGCAATATTCTTGCTGGATGATTGCCATTAAATGTTTTAAACGCTCATCGGCGACAAAATAATACTGAAAACGACCTTCTTTGCGACGATCGATCAACCCTTCCAACTTCATACGACTTAAAAATTGCGAAAGTTGGGATTGTGAAATATCGCAGACATCCTCTAATTCCCCAACCGTTTTTTCACCCGCCAAAAGGTGACCTAAAATGAGAAGTCTCTGAGGATGGGAGAGCGCCTTCAGTATTTGCGCCACCTCTTCGCAGGATTTTTTGATTTTTTTTACTGATAATTCTGTGAGCAAAATTTCTCCTTGACATATTACTTTATTATAATATGATAATGTTATATCGGAGGTCAAGATGAAAACGGCATTAACTTGGAAAGACGGAATGCTCTTTGAGGCAGAAAGTGGAACAAACACTATTTCGATGGATGCCAAAGCTCCCATCGGCAAAGGGCAAGGTCTCACGCCCAAAGAACTTGTCGCTGCCGGTCTCGGTGGCTGCACGGCAATGGATGTGATTGCTCTTATGAAAAAACATAAACAGAGCGTCACGGAGTTTAAAATAGACGTGGATGTCGAGCCCACGTCAGGCGCACACCCTCATGTCTTTGCCAAAGCTGAAATCACTTTTGATCTCAAGGGACAAATTGATCCGGCGGTTGCGCTCGAATCGGTGCGTCTCTCACAGACTAAGTTTTGTGGTGTGAGCGCCATGCTCGCGAAAGCGTTTCCCATCACTTATAAAGTGATCGTCAACGGCGAATTGGCGGGAGATGGCCAGGCGAACTTTAATGAGCCTGCATGATATTCTCTTAGTCTCTGTTGGATTTTTGAGTGAGGTGCTCGGAACACTCAGTGGTTTCGGCTCCTCTACTTTTTTTGTACCCATTGCACAGTGGTTGGAAAGTTTCCATTTTGTTTTGGTTTTAACAGCCATCTTGCACACAGCCGGAAATATTTCGCGTATTTTTTATTTTCGTGATTTTCTTCGCAAAGATTTACTGCTTAAGTTGGCCCTACCATCCATCCTCTTTACTGGCTTGGGTGCATTACTTACTAGCTTTGTGCCAACCCCCCTTCTCAAATAATTTCTCGGCGTCACACTCATTTTTATTTCAGCTGTCTTTTTCTATCAACAAAGGCAAAAGTCAACATCACTTCTGCCGACGAAATACACAACACCTCTCATCGGACTTTCAGGCTTCTTGACTGGTCTTTTGGGGACCGGCGGTGCCATTCGCGGTCTGACCTTGGCAACTCTCCACATGGAAAAGAATCTTTTTATTGGACTCTCGTCGGCGATAGACCTCGGCGGCGATGTTCTCCGATTAATCATTTACATTTCACAAGGATTTATGGATTGGACTCAATGGTACTACATTCCTGCTCTTATCGTCGCCGCATGGTTAGGCGCAAAAATAGGAAAGAGATTAATTCGTAAAATTCCACAGAAAATATTCCTGCGAATTGTAACGTTGTCCGTCTTAGCCAGCGGCTTATTACTCTTAGTAAAGTCCGAATAGCTATACTTTTAGACTTTATAAAATAAATGCCGATGCCGGCGACACCAGGAATAAAAATCGTCGAACCCTTGCTGCACGCGGAGAGGGCAAAAAAGATGGATGGTTTTTTCTTCGAGAAATACAGAAAAATGTTTTTCTTTATGAAGCTCAGCCACCTGAGTCGGTGACAAAACCGTTTCAGCAGAATCTGCGCTCCAAATCACGCGCACCTGATTTTGCGACTTTTCTTGCAGTAAAAACAAAGGATAGTGGTCATAGATTTCTTTGACCAAACCTTCTTCGGGTAACTGCACTTGTAAGAGTAACCCTTGGCAAAAAATTTCGAAAGTTTTTGAGGATAAACCAGGAGCTATGTTCTTCATGCTTTAATGGTAGTGATTTTGTACAGCAACGTACAGAGCCATCCCCCACAATCCGGACTATCAACTTAAGTCTGGCTAAAAGCCTAAGAGTATACTCACTCCAAAGAGAACAAACAGCACAGCCGCCACGCGACGAAGTAGCTTGAGCGAAAAACGACGTAGTAATTTTTCGCCATAAAAGACGGCTAGACCATCTGCCGCAAGCATGCCCAATGTGGTTCCTGCTGTTACAAGAAACAAGCTTTGGTACCGGGCAGCCAAAGCCATCGTAGACAGTTGTGTTTTATCTCCCATTTCGGCGATAAAAAATGCGACTGTCGTCGTAGCAAAGGCTCCCCACTTGTTCTGCGATTTGGGCTCGTCTTCTTTATCGGGAATCAAGACCCATGCAGCAAAAGCAAAAAAGATCAGGGCCAAAACCCACTTGAGTGCCATCGGAGAAATTTGCAACGATAGCCATTCCCCCACATAAGCAGCAAAAACATGATTCAAAATCGTGGCCACTAAAATTCCAGCCATAATCGTCCAGGGCTTGCGATAACGCGCCACCAACAACAGGGCCAGCAATTGTGTTTTATCGCCCATCTCCGTAGCGAGGATCAGTAAAAAGGAATTAAAGAGAATTTCCATGATTACTTTTAACAAAATATGAACAAAATCCAAGGAGAGTTCTGCAAATCCGCATTACATTAATTATTTAGTTGCGCACCACGGCACTTGGTTCTAATTTATGGGCCATGCTTTTACCCATTGGACTACTTACAATCTTTGGATTTTCTCTTGGATCTCTGACTTACGCTTACAAATATCGTGGGCGAACACGCTGGGATAATTTTACAGAATATGTGCGCAAAGGCTGGCCGATTTTTACGCCTTTCAATTGCTTACTTTACATTTTCACTCAACCGCGTGCGCAAAAAGCCATTATCAATGTGGCTGATTTTCCCGAGTTGGCTCCGATTCATAACAATTGGCAAACCATCCGCGATGAAGCTTTGAATCTTTATAAACATCAGTATTTTGATAAAACCAAACAGGAAGGCTCACAAGGTTCCTATGACATTGGCTTTCGCACATTTTTTAAATACGGCTGGAGTAAATTTTATCTCACCTGGTACGGACATACTCATGAATCGGCGCAAAAACTTTGCCCCAAGACCATTGAGATTCTCAGAAAAGTTCCCACCGTCAATGGCGCGATGTTTTCCCTGCTTCCCGTTGGCTCACAACTCACTCGTCATTTGGACCCCGTCGCCTGCTCTCTGCGTTACCACTTAGGCCTCCACACACCTAACGCCGACACTTGTTATATCAATGTCGATGGCCAAAACTATTCGTGGCGCGATGGCGAGCCTTTTATGTTTGACGAAACTTTTTTGCATTTTGCCAAAAATGATTCCCAAGAGTACCGCCTCATCCTCATGTGTGACGTGGAACGTCCGATGTTTTTCATCGGCAGCATTATAAATTTTTTCTACAAAGGCCTGATGCGTTTGACTGTCGTGCCCAACATGGACGGCGATTCGCGCGGGTTGGTCAATACCATTTTTTCTTCTCTCTCGCCGATTTTGAAAAAAACCAAAGCGCTAAAACAAACCCATCCCCTTCGTTATAAAATTGTTAAACACAGCGTGAACTTTACTCTCTTAGTTCTGGTTGTCGCGTTGATCGTCGGGGCCTTGAAATTGGTACAAAGTTTTATCTAGAGGCCGGAAAGGCTGCTATGAGCTCTTCGCAAAAAATGCCCGTCCTTTTTGTTGGCCATGGAAGCCCCATGAATGCGTTGGCTCATAATTCCTACAGCCAGGCGCTTACGCATTTGGGAAAACAAATTCCACGTCCTCGCGCCATTCTCTGTATCTCCGCTCACTGGCTCACGGAGAATTTACAAATCACTGCCATGTCACAACCGCGAACCATTCATGATTTCTATGGCTTTCCACAAGAACTTTTTGCCATTACGTATCCAGCCCCAGGAGCCCCTGACGTCGCCCAAGTTATTTTGAATATTTTAAAAAATGACTACGATGTGTCTTTAAATCAAGACTGGGGATTGGATCATGGAACTTGGAGCGTTCTCAAACATATTTATCCCGCGGCCGATGTTCCTGTTTTGCAATTGAGTATTAACATTCGCCAATCGCCACAATTTCAATTTGAGCTTGGTGAAAAATTAGCTCCTCTCAAAGAGCAAGGAATTCTCATCGTTGGCAGCGGCGATATCGTTCACAATTTACGAGTGATTAACTTTTCGTCGACGGCGCCCGCCTTTTCCTGGGCTGAAACCTTTAATCAATGGACCCAAACTCAATTGGACGAGAAAAACTATTCCGCCCTCATTCATGAATCTCTTTCACGAGAGGACGGCAAACTCAGTATTCCAACCCCTGAACACTGGTATCCCTTCCTGACTGCTCTTGGCGCAGCCGATAAAAGCCATTCACCACAAATTATTTACGACGGCATTGAAAATAGTTCTATTTCTATGAAGTCGCTCTTGTTTGTCTAGAAGTATGTCTGTTAGAATCCCCCCTAAGTATGAATATTAAAGACTGCTCCCACAACCCCACCGACTGCGCCCATTGCGCTACACGCGCGCAAAATCCTATATGCTCATCAGACGAAGCTCTTTCTTTGATCTCGCAAATTCGCAGTACGAGTCGATTTAAGGCAGATCAAACTGTTTTTTACGCAGGCAACAGCCCCCTCGGCATCTTCACCGTACAAAGTGGTCTTATCAAATTGGAAGTAGTTTCTGCCAAAGGCACAGCGCACACCTTGCGTTTGATGGGTCCTGGTTCCATCATTGGCTACCGTTCACTCTTCGCCGACGAACCCTATCAGGCCAGCGCCATTGCCGTTGAGGATTCTGAGCTTTGTTTTCTTCCCAAAGATGGCATTCTTCGTCTCACCAAAGAGAATCCACAAGTGGCACTCAATTTGATGGGGTACTTGGCTAAAGATTTACGAGTGGCCGAAGAAAAATGGGTTTACCAAATCGATAAAGACGCCCCAGAGCGGGTTGCGGAAGCTTTGCTTTTTCTCCAAGAACACTTCAATGGACAAGACTGGACTCGACGAGAAATTGCCGAGTGGGCAGGCACGACCCCCGAAACCGTGATGCGCTCTCTTTCTCAATTCGAGAAAAATGGCTGGATCTCGACTTCAGGACGTTCTATCCAAATTACCAACAAAGAAAAAATCAAAGAAAAAGCGCAAACATGACCACCGTCATGGTGATTCACCCCTGATTGATTAGATTTGGGAGTATGAGCTCTTGCCTTTACTGCCAGTCCCAATCTCCGTTAGGAACGACATTTTGTTGTCGAGCGTGTGAGATTCTTTATGACGGACAATTTCAAATATTCGCGAAAAAAGCGCAGACTCTCAAAAAAGAAAAATGGGCGGCCCTGGACACGCCCGAAGCTCGCCATCTGTATCGAATTGCCAGTTCAGCAAAGACTGAAAATTTTCGTCTTTATGTCGAGGGTCTGCAATGTGCTTCGTGCATACACTTGTTAGAAAAACTCCCCGAGTTTGAACCGCAAGTTCATTCTGCCCAAGTGCTTTTTGGAAGCTCAGAGCTGCTTATTGACATAGAGAAAGATCTTCCCCTTTCCAATCTCTTAACCCTCATCGAGGAAATGGGTTACTCCGCTCACCTTTTGAAAAAAGGTGAATCCGCCCAGGAAAGCTGGCAAAACGATTCTCGACGTTGGCTCAAAGAAATCGCCGTGGCCGGTGCCTGCGCCGGAAACATTATGATGTTTATTGTTCCCGTGTATGCAGGCGTCAGCGGTTCTTACAAAACAGTTTTTTTGTGGCTGAGTTTTACTCTGTTCCTACCCATTCTCATTTACTCGGCCCAGTCAATTTATCAGGGCGCTTGGCGTGCGTTAAAGACACGAACTCTCAACACAGATCTCGCATTGACCATTGCTCTGTGGGGAGGCTTCATCCTTTCCACCTTCAACCTTCTCAACGGCTCAGACATTGTCTATTACGACTCCACCGCCAGTTTTTTATTTTTAATCTTAGTCAGTCGTTACTTTGTTAAAAAAGTCCAGCGCCGCACTCTTCTCCATTTACAAAAACAAGACTCGTGGGAGGATGCTTCTTATCTCAAAAAAGTCGGCACGGACTGGGCCGCGCAAATTGCTCCGCTGTTACTTCCGGGTGATGAAATTAAACTTTTAAAAAATCAAGTCCTACCCTGTGATGCTGAAGCACTCAGTTCACAAAGTGAGTGGGATACGTCTTTAATGACGGGAGAAGTACTTCCCCGACTTTATCCCCACGACATGAAGCTTCACGCCGGCTTAAAACTCTTGAGTGCCGAAACTTATGTCCGCATTTTAAAACCCTACGATCAAAGTGAAATTCAACAAATGCTGCAAATGGTTTCCCGGCAATCGCTCAACAAAAGTCAGTTTATCCGCAAAATGGATTTGTGGTCACAGCGTCTGCTCATGACGGTTTTTGTTGTGGGCATTTTATTTTTCGCTTTTTACTCCTCAATCAATCTTGAGGCGGCTTTGCAAAGAACACTGGCACTGTGGATTGTAGCCTGCCCTTGTTCCCTCGCTTTTGCCGCTCCCCTCACTCTTTATCGCGCCCTCTTGGAAGCCCGTCGTCGCGGTCTTCTTATTAAAAACCATGATGTCTTCGAAAAAGCTTCGAATATTAAAAATCTCATCTTTGACAAAACAGGAACCCTCACCACAGGACAACTTTCGTTGATCAAAAGTGAGCCCTCGGACCTTCATCAAAAATATAAAGACATTGTTCTCGAACTTGAGAAGACCTCTGAACATCCTATCGCCTTTGCGTTTCGCCGGGCATGGCCAGAGGGTCCGCAACTTCATTTGCCAGTCTCCGATGTCTACGAAAATGTGGGTGAAAAAGTTTATGGCCTGCTGGACGGCAAAATGTATATTTTATGTCGCGCACCCGAATCCTCAGACATGTTGATGATTGATCTTTTAGAAAATGGAAAAAAAGTGGCGCGTTTTTCTTTTAAAGATGAGCTTTTTGTCGACACGCAAAAAACCCTGCAAACTCTGCAAAAAAAATTCACGACCTTTATTCTCTCCGGCGATTCTCTTTCCCGCGTGCAACTTCTTGCCAAAGAACTGAGTCTTCCAACCGAAAAAGCCCTCGGCGAACAAACTCCATTGCAAAAATGGAATTTTGTCAAAGACCATAAAAGCACGCTCATGATGGGCGACGGCGCCAATGATGCCGCCGCTTTACAAGAAGCCACCATCGGTGTTGCCTCCCATGGCAGTTTGGAAGTGAGCTTCCGTGCCGCAGATATTTATTTGCTTAAAAAAGGATTAAACCCCCTTCTGCAATTCTTCAGTATCAGTCGCCGTTATCAAATTATCCTTAAGCGTAATTTTATTTTGGCGATCACATACAACAGCATTGCGGGTGCTTGTGCGCTCCTCGGCTGGATCAATCCGCTGGTCGCCGCACTTTTAATGCCATTAAGTTCTCTTATTTTACTTTTATCCACCATGGAGGGTTGGTCATGAATATTATTATTCTCATGATTCCTATGGCTTTGATCTTGGGTTTTGGTTTTTTAGCCGCTTTCTTTTTTGCCGCGAGCCAGGACCAATTTGCGGATCTAGATACACCCGCCCATCGCATATTGATTGATGAAACAGAGGAAAGGAAAACAAAAACATGAGCACAAAGATCTATTACGATGACGACATCGTGAAAAAATTTGTGGTAGTAACTCTTATTTGGGGAGGCGCTGCCTTCCTCTTTGGACTTATTGCCGCATTACAACTGGCCTATTGGCCGCTGAATCTCAACCTCGAATGGATCACATTTGGTCGCTTGCGTCCCTTGCATACCAATGCCGCCATTTTTGCGTTTGCAGGGAATGCGATTTTTGCCGGTATCTATCACTCTTCACAGAGATTGCTCAAAACGAGGATGTTCTCCGATACTTTAAGTCGCATCCACTTTTGGGGATGGCAGCTGATTATAGTTTCGGCAGCGATCACTCTTCCTCTGGGGTACACACAATCCAAAGAGTATGCAGAACTGGAATGGCCCATTGATATTGCTATTGCTCTCATCTGGGTGGTTTTTGCGGTAAACTTTTTTGGTACTATTGCGAAACGCCGTGAAAAACATATGTATGTGGCCATTTGGTTTTACATTGCCACCATCGTCACAGTGGCTGTTCTTCACATCGTCAACTCCATCGAAATCCCGGTCGGCTTTCTCAAAAGTTATCCAGTCTACGCTGGTATACAAGATGCTATGGTGCAATGGTGGTATGGGCATAATGCGGTGGCATTTTTTCTCACCACACCCTTTTTAGGTTTGATGTATTATTACATTCCCAAAGCCGTCAACCGCCCCGTTTACTCTTATCGTTTATCGATTGTGCATTTTTGGGCGCTTGTGTTTATTTACATTTGGGCTGGCCCGCACCATCTTCTCTATACGTCTCTCCCGGCTTGGGCACAAACTCTCGGTGTTGTTTTTAGTGTTATGCTCTGGGCTCCGAGTTGGGGTGGGATGATCAACGGCTTGCTCACCTTGCGCGGCTCTTGGCATCTGTTACGAACTGATCCCATCGTGAAATTTTTGGTCACGGCTGTGACCTTTTACGGTATGTCCACTTTCGAAGGACCACTCCTTTCCATCAAATCGGTGAGCGCACTGGCCCACAACACGGACTGGATTATTGGTCACGTTCATGGCGGCGCCTTGGGTTGGAACGGCATGATGTCTTTTGGGATGATCTACTATCTTGTACCGCGTTTGTGGAAAACTTCACTTTACAGTGTCGCACTCGCCACAAAACATTTTTGGATTTCGTTATTGGGGATTCTTCTCTACTACATCTCAATGTGGGCTTCAGGTATCACGCAAGGTTTGATGTGGAGAGCGGTCGATCCACAAGGACGCCTCATGTATCCTGACTTTATCGAAACCGTGGTCAAAATTGTTCCGCTCTATTGGGTGCGAGCTGCGGGCGGCTTGCTCTTTATCATTGGTTTTTTCATCATGGTGTATAACATCATAAAAACGATTCAATCGGCGCCAGCACAACAAGAGCAAACTCCGGTTATCGTCCCCGACGAACAGCCTTCGTCTTCAACTCCCGATGAAGGACATCGTAAGCTGGAGGGCTTAGCTGCGGTCTTCACTGTTCTCGCTGTCGCGGCGATTCTTGTGGGCAGCGTGATTGAGATTTATCCTACACTCTCGTTACACAAATATGTGCAACCCAACAAGATCACCGATCCTTACACCCCACTTGAACTCGCTGGTCGTGACGTTTACATCAAAGAGGGTTGTTACGTTTGTCATACACAGCAGATTCGCCCACTGGCCGCGGAAGTACTACGCTATGGACCACCGTCGACCATTGAAGAGTCCATGTACGATCATCCATTCCAATGGGGGTCTAAACGGACGGGTCCCGACTTAGCGCGCGTGGGTAAAAAATATCCCGATCTTTGGCATTATCGCCATATGATTGATCCGCGCTCTATCTCGGCGAAATCCATCATGCCTAATTACCCTTGGCTGGCAGAGAAAAAGGTCGACTTTGTAAGTCTTCGCAAAAAACTCTCGGTCATGAAAATGCTCAACGTTCCGTACGATGACGACACCGTCGCCAACGCCGATATCGTTGCGCAAAAACAAGCGCAAACTATTGCTGACCAATTAGTAACCGAAGGTGCGCCGCAAGGTCTTGCCGATAAAGAACTCGTAGCCCTCATTGCTTACCTGCAAGCCCTCGGGCAGAAAGGAAAAAAACCATGAAAGCTCTTGCCCTTTCGCAATTTCAGCAATTGAATTTAACCACGGCGGGACTCCTGATCTTTTTTGTCTACTTCTGTGGTGTGGTTTGGTGGGTGTCACGAAAGTCCACACGCCAAACTTATCAGAACTTACAAAACCTACCTTTTGAGGATGGAGAATAGTCATGGATGAGATTAAAGATATAGAAATAAAAAATCATGAATACGATGGCATTAAAGAATATGACAATCCTCTTCCCAATTGGTGGCTTGTCACCTTTTTTGGCACAATCATCTTCGCATTTATTTACTTTTTGCACTATGAATTTGGTGAAGGACAAACGCAGGAGCAGGAGCTTTCTGCGGCTTTGGCGCAAATTGATGAATTAAAAAAAGCACAGCCACAAGTGGCGGCCACCGCTGCCGACTTGGAAACCCTGTTAAAAGATGCAAAAGTCATCGAAGCCGGTTCGCATGTATACACCAATAACTGCGCCGTTTGCCATGGGAAGGAACTTCAGGGCATGATTGGACCTAACCTGGTGGATGCTTACTGGATTCATGGAAAAGGCGCCACAGGTGCAGAGATTATGGAAGTCGTCAAAAATGGTGTGCTCGATAAAGGCATGCCGGCTTGGGGCCCCGTATTAAGTCCGACTGATATCATTGCCGTGACTGCTTTTGTTCTGACCAAAAAAGGCACACAACCCGCCAACCCGAAAGCTCCGCAAGGAGAACTGGTACCCTAATGAATACACCCGATGACGGCCGCTTACAGAGTTTAGATAACGAAGGTCATCGGGTTGATTTTTATGTCGCTGACGTTTCTGGATTTTGGCGACGACATCGCAACTGGACACAAATTGTTCTCATCTTAGTTTTTTTACTGCTGCCGTGGACGACCATCAACGGCCAGCAGTCTCTTCTTCTTCATCTCGGTCGTCGAGAATTCACTTTTTTTGGACTCACTTTTTTCGCTCACGATGCTCCACTCATCTTTTTCATTCTTGGCACCTTCACAGTGGGCCTCGCCTTTGTGACTTCTGTTTGGGGGCGCATTTGGTGTGGGTGGGCCTGCCCACAAACCGTCTTTATTGATACCATTTACCGACGAATTGAAAAATGGACCGAAGGAAGTCATTTAGAGCGTCGACGTTTAGACAACGAAGATCTGTCATTCCGTAAATTCCGAATAAAGCTGACAAAATGGTTTTTATTTTTTGCCGTTTCGGCGCTCATTTCCCACAGTTTTCTCGCGTATTTTGTCGGCGCACGAGAATTAATTGCCATGATGGGAACTTCTCCATTTCAAAACTGGGATTACTTTTTGATTGTCTTTGCGATGACCGGCATCGTGCTTTTTGATTTTGGCTGGTTCCGTGAACAATTTTGTATCATCATGTGCCCCTATGGACGTTTTCAAAGTGTTCTTCTCGATGAAAGTTCTTTGACTGTTTATTACGATGCAAAACGTGGCGAACCACGCAAAGGAGCGACTCTTCCAGCAGGATCTTCCCAAGGGGATTGTGTTTCTTGCAACCGCTGCGTGCAAGTCTGCCCAACTCGCATTGATATTCGCAATGGTTTGCAGATGGAATGCATTGCTTGTACTGCCTGCATTGATGCCTGCGACGAAATTATGCGCAAAGTGAATAAACCGGAAGGCCTGATCCGTTATGCTGATCAAAATGGGCAACGACTGCGCTTTTTGAAACCACGCACACTTGTATATCTGGCTCTTATTACTATTTTTATCAGCGCTCTGATTTGGAATATTGCACAACGGGAGAGTTTGAATGTGACACTTCTCCGCGCCAAAGAAAGTCCCTACACGTTCACCAAAAATCAATCAGGTGAGGATGTCGTGCTGAACCATTTCCGCCTCCATCTCAAAAATCAAACAGCCAAAACTGTTTCCTATAAAGTGTCTCTCAGGGCGCCAGAGTGGCTGCAGATGACTCTCGCCACAAACCCTGTTGTTCTTCCCGCTCAAGCCAGCCAAGAGGTTCATATTTTTCTTCAGTTTCCAAAAGAAAAATCGGCAACGATTTCTGCGGAAGTAGCGCAAATTCTACTGACCAATGAAGAAAACCGAGAGGAGACCTATCGTCTCCCCGTCCCTTTGGTCGGTCCCAATGCCCACTAATACCAGTCCCCTTTTATTGAGCATTTTTTTTGCGGCTTTTTTGGGAAGTTGGCATTGCGCTCTGATGTGTGGCCCCTTGTGTCTTTCGTTGTCATCGCGAGGTTCGCTCTGGCCTTACCATCTCGGGCGAATGCTCAGTTATACGATGATGGGGGGCCTTGCCGGTTACTTAGGGCAGCGTTTACTGTGGAATCAAAACCCTTATGTTAAAACCATAGGAACATTTTTTTTGCTCGGCGCCTTTTTATGGTTAGCCATGGACCTCTATCGTCAAAAAACTCCAGAACTTGCACAGTCTCTTTGGCGACGTATTTTAAAAGTACAGAATCCCTCCAAGTTCTTGTTGGGTTTGTTGAGTGTTTTTCTTCCTTGTGGATGGCTATTTTATTTTCTTCTCGCCGCCGCAGCGACACAGAGTCCGTGGTCCGGCTCTCTTGTACTTTTTATTCTTTGGATCAGCGGACTCCCTGCTCTCGCTGGCACAACGTGGCTAATGCGCGATCGCCTGCGCAAGGCTCAGCCCCATCAGCAAAAAATCGCCACCTTCGTGATGACTCTAGCGGGTCTTTACGCCCTTCTTGCGCACTACTTTATAAAATAGACAGTGGCATCTCTTTTGCTTTAAAAGAGTCTTGTGAGCATTTTATTTTATATCTTCTTTGCTATTTCGTTCTCAGAGGCCCAAGATATGCCTCTTGAGTCAAAATTTGTTCAGCAGAACCAACATTGGGCATTTTTCTTTTCTGGCACTAACTCTTTGCAAACGGAATGTACGCTTTCGCGGGAAGACCAGGATTGTGATTTTATTTTTGAGGACAGTTCTCACCACAAAGACAAATTCACCGTCCTCTACAACGAGCTGGCCATACATCAATCGTCCCTGCTTCATGATCTCAAAAATCTTTATCAAACATGGCAAAATGAAAGCATCTTGACCGACGTCTTTGGCCGCATCAGTTTAACACGTGCAAATGACTTAGATGCCTTAGCGCAAATCATCCACGAACTTGAGGTTGAACCTCTCCAAGAAAGAGTCTTGATGTTGCGAAATGATTCTCGCGACATGTCTGCTTATTTTTACAGCAGTAGCCGTGCGCAAAAAGTCTACGCGCTATTCCGCAAGAACCTTGCGTCTCGACCAGTAACTCCACCACCAGAAAACAACGTTCAACCGTCAGCATAGAGCACCGTCCCTTTTCGATGTAGAGGACTTCGCATAGAGATAGCTCTATGTCACAAAAACAAAAAAACGAAGATAAGCCCAGTGCCTTTAAACATTGGATTAACGAATCCGTCGTCAACACTTTGGCTACGGCGCTTTCCAAGGTGAGCAAGGACTTTAACCAACACGAGTTTAGAAAAATCTCCAAAGAGCTTCCGCCTCTCGAGCTCAAAGCTCGCGTTCAACTTTTAAGCCAAGCTCTTTATCAACATCTTCCCAAAGAGTTTCCACAGAGTTCGAAGCTGTTGCTCAAATCTCTCGAACACGGGAAACTCAGCGGTTTTATGCTGTGGCCATATACTGAGTATATTCAATCTTATGGGTTAGCTCATCGGCAAAAATCTTTAGAAGCTCTGGCGCAAATCACCGAGCTGTTCACTGCTGAATTTGCTGTGCGCCCTTTTCTTAAAAAATACACACATGAAACTTTGGGATTTCTTCTCAACTGTGCTGGCGATAGCAATGTTCATCTTCGCCGCTGGAGCTCCGAAGGCTCACGCCCGCGTCTACCGTGGGGCGAACGTCTTGATGTGTTTATTCAGAACCCACGCCTGACCTTGCCCATTCTCGAAGAGCTTAAATACGATGAAGAACTTTATGTGCGAAAAAGTGTGGCGAATCATTTAAACGACATTGCCAAAGATCATCCGTCCGTCGTGCTTCAGGTTCTTGCGCAATGGAAAAAACAAGCGCCCGATCAGCATAAAGAAAAAATCGACTGGATCACGCGCCACTCTTTGCGCACGTTGATTAAAAAAGGAAACCCACACGCACTCAAGTTAATGGGTGTTTCCGCAGAGTCAAAAGTGAAAGTGGAAAAGCTGGCACTGACTTCCCCTGTGGTCGCTATGGGTAAAAATCTTGAATTTCAATTTAAAATTTCTTCGCAAAGTTCAAAAAAGCAAAAACTGATTGTTGATTATATTATATATCATCAAAAAGTGGGTGGAAAATTAACACCAAAAGTTTTTAAATTAAAAACCTTTGAACTCGGCCCCAAAGAAAGTTTACTTGTGCAGAAAAAGCATTCCTTTAAGCCGGTAACCACGCGTAAGTATTATCCCGGCGCCCATCGCATCGAAATTCAGGTGAATGGAAAAATCTTTGCAAAGAAAGATTGGGTTCTCCGCTAGGTCCTTCGAGCTTCACCCTCTGGATGAAACTACACGTCGTCCTGAGCGGAGCGTAGGACCTCTGTTTAGAGAGACACCGAAGGACTCTCCTCATTTTCAGAATCCTGAACTGGAATTGCTGGAGGAGCGCTTTCTTTATTCTCACTGAGACGTCCGTTAACAACCGCATTGCAATACCATTGGGCTGTGCTCGCGGGTATGCTAAATTGGCGCCCCATGGTCAAACAATCTTCCATCGTGCGTGCCGCGAATACAGAACCGCAGGCGGTAGCGGCGTTCGCTTCGTGCTTGGTACCCTTAAGAGCTTGTATACACCTTTCCAAGTACCCTTCAATTTTCGCGCTTCTTTGACCTTCGCTGGGAGGGTTTGTGGAAAAATCATCCATGTCTCCGTAATTAGCAAAAGTTTGTAAACTCGAAAACATCATCGAAACTGCTAAAATCAACTTCATCATAAAAGCCCCCATAGAACCTTTTAAGAAGCAATTCTGGCGCCAATTTTTAAATCAATAGATTTGTTTGCAGGCTCAATATCTCATTATGAAACACTTCTTTTTAAACACCCGTCCATTTCTCGATAAACTCCCAATTCTAAAGCTAATCCTTAAGTTTCTAGACTTAAATACCGAAAATTTAGGACACAGTTAGTAGATCAATAGGGGGACGCATGTCTTTTTTTACGCGTAAGAAAACTTACCTATTTTCCTTTTTGGTTCTATCTCTATTTTTAATTGTAACCCTCCAAAACTGCGCTGAAGGTTTTAGAACCCTTTCTTCTACACAAAGTGAAAATGATTTAAACGCTAAATCTATACAGCCACCAAGAGATGTATCCTTGGCAGACCTTTCCGAAAAGCCCTACTTTGATCAAATCAATGTTGGTGTTCTTACTTGGGATGGCCGCGTGGCTATCAAAGCAACGGTCTCTCCTCTGGCACCACCTTCGCTCGCGCAACGACTCGCACAATTCTCTTATCCTTTTCAGATGACGGGCGGAGATACGATTGCAGCTGGCAATCATTCTTTGACTCTCGAGACTCAAGGCAATCTTGTTCTACGCAATGCTCAAATGAATCTTGTTTGGGAAAGCGGCTCTTCCGGTTGCACAGGTATGAACTGCTTTCTTCGCATCCAAGTAGATGGAAATTTGGTGATCTTTGATAGATCCACAACACCCTGGACCCCACTTTGGAGTACAGGCTGCCCCATTGAACTTTTACCTGTTCAAGAACGAGCGAATGTGACTCTGGAAGTTTACAGTCACCCCCCTTATTTAGGCATGGCTCGGCCATCAGATGGATTACTGTACTACCCAAAAACAACAGCCTGGGCACTAAGAACGTTTCGCTCAGAAACTCTTGACCAACAACAGCCCACCACTGCTACTGCCGTTGGTGCTGCCCTTAGACAGTCCTTTTCACCTCTCTACTATTGGGGATATCCTGTCGGGACAACCAACGTGCCCTCAGGCGCAGAAGTTTTGCAAACACAAATGATTAATGTGGGATCTTTGGTTCCAGTCCCTCAGCACAAAATAAATCCTTATCCTTCTGATCATCTAGGAAATTTTGCCAACACAGGCTCGTTCCTTACTTATAAAGCACGCTGGCTTACTCGTTTTATCCCCCTCGATCAACAAAATGAAGTCGGCAATAATTTTATCGCTGTGTTACCAATGACGATTATTGTGAAAAACCCATCATCTATAAATTCTGAAATTTTTAGTGTTAAAGCTGATGCGGCTCAATTTGAAATTCTTCTAGACAATTCGCAAACACCACAGCCCATTCTGGCCATTGAACCTAGTCTGACTTTTGATGGTCAGCTTATGGTTTTTCAAAACTGGAATACGAACGTTGCTGAAAAAGGACGCCTTTATTATAGTTATAATCCCGTCCCTGGGGCTGCACTCAGTGGCTGGAGTGTCCCTCAACCCCTCCCCCAGATGTACAATAATCCTATTTTACGAAAGAAGTATCCTCTGGCACGCTACCCAATTCGCGACTCCCGTGGAAATTCGCTCACTCAAGTGCTTGGTGCTTACCCATGGCTCAGTCTCGATGGAGATGACGTTTTTTTTGCAGCGACCCCTCATGCCGACGGAGCTCGTCGCGCAGGTTTATCTGCCTTAGGGGCCTCAACCAAAGGACTCGTAAAGCTCATTGATGGGGGAACAAATTTTTTGCGTAAAGGGGGGTTTGCGAGACTCTCCGTGAGTTCTTTTGGCCGAACTCCGGGGCGTTGGTCGCCTCTGGAATTTAATCAACTTCGGACTCTGCCTATCACTGATAAACTGTACACATATCCACTGATGAATACAGGAGTTTATTCGGAAGCTTCCTTTGAAGAAACTATCATCGGTAATTATGAATTGTACCTCGATATGACTGAGGGCATTTCTTCCTCTGGCCTCTATGACACTAGCATAGTGCAAGATTCCTCTGGTTTTTTTCATGCGGCCATTAAAAATTCTGGTGCTCTTTATTCTGAAGAAGCTTATCCGGGAATATGCTTGGAGAAATCCTCTTCATTCGCTTATGAAACGAAGGGCGTCTGCGATATCAAAGATCCTATGTCCTCTCTTTCAATACTATTTTCAGGTAACCCTCTCTACTTTCAAGGCCATGGCAAATTAGACGTTCCTCATCTTTCTGTAGTCAATCAACATGAAATCCTAAAGAATGCCAAACAACTCACGCTTTCATTCGCAGTAAGACCCATGGGAAGTGGATTTCGTGCCATCAACCTTGTGAAAAAAACAAATATTTTTGAAAGCTATTTAGATCAAAATGGCTATGCCCACTTTGCCGTTGACTTACAAGGGGGACAAAAACTTCGTCTCCAAACAAACACGCCGCTAAGTCATGATGAATGGACCGCCTTAGCTTTGACCTATAACTCCACAGATGGCTATTATCAAATCTACAGAAATGGTTTGATTGAATCGCAAGGTCTCTCTCCTCTGGGGGTATTAAATTTATCGACAACAAGCGTTTCCAACGTTGTCGTAGGACCTGACAGCAGTGCTTCCACTGAAATCGTTTGTGCTATCGACCAGGTAGGAATTTCCCGTGTTATCAGAAGTGCTGCAGAAATCCAAAGACAGTCCGGGCGGTTTTTACCAAAGGGACTTTCTACGAAGTCTCCTCTTCCTTTAGGTTTAAAAGCTAAAGATCTTAAAAATGATATTCTCTTTAAAAGAAATTTAGATCCAAGACTCATCGATCTTGGAAAAAACTTATTTTTTGATGTTCGTTTATCCTCCAATAATAAAAACTCCTGCGCTTCCTGCCATAACCCTAATTTAGGATTTTCGGAGTCCGTTTCCTTGCACGATGGACTCCTTGCTGGCTCTGGTGGCTCACAAAAATTACTGAGAAAAACACCTTCTCTTTTTAATCTCACCTTCCGTGAATCTTTTTTTGCTGACGGACGCGCAGAATCACTCCTTGATCAAGCCCACGCGGTTCTTACCAATCCCGATGAGATGGGGACGTCAGCAAAACTTGTAGCAGATCGTCTTGCCCAATCCCCTCACTACCAAGATTTGTTTCAGATCGCTTACCCTACTCAAACAAATCCTATCTCTGTTGTTAATATGCTCGTTGCCCTTCGCGAATTCCAGTTTTCTCTCCACAGTGGCAACACTCGTTTTGATAAATACCGCGCAGGGGATCTCAATGCTCTGACTCCTTTAGAGAAAAGAGGAGAGGCTTTATTTTTTGGGAAAGCGCGCTGCGCAGAATGCCATTCGGGAAGTCAGTTTACTGACAACACTTTTCACAATCTACCCTTTCTTTCTTCGACCAATTTGGCGGGTGTCGTTGACACAGGTCTTGCGCGCATTACCGGAAATCCACTAGACACTGGAAAATTTTTAACGAAGAGTTTGCGCGGCATTGCCAATGCAGGTCCTTATTTTCATGGCGGCACAGCCCCCAATTTACAGTCCGCCATCACACTCTACACAACAGTGGGTGCTACTAAACTCAATGCTGGCGTAGACGATGATCTTCTTGCTCCAATCAATCTCAATGGGACAGAAATCAACGAACTCACTGCTTTTGTATTAACACTTTCTGGTAATGAATCAACGGCCACACCACCGAGCATTTCTGATATTCCAAAAACTTCCAAATCCTTTTCAAAAGGTTCTTTTATTCTGTTTGCGGGTCAAAGTGCTCCGCTGGTAGATGGCACATTGGCTTTTCAAAATGATGGAAGTCTTGTTTTTTATGATTTACAGCAGACGGCCCTATGGACTTCGCGCACACAAATCCCAGGTTGTGCCGCTCCTCTTTGCCGTCTTGAATTTTTAGCAGATGGAAATTTGGTTATCAAAAATAATACTCTCGTTGTTTGGCAAACCAATACTCACCTCAGTCAAGCTAAAGGTGAGTCAATAGTTCTCTCTGCGAAAAGCCCTTATATCAAAATTCTTAACAACAACGGCTCCATTGTTTGGTCCAGCGGCAAAGATTTTGAAAATCTTGTTCTGCAAAGTGGACAATGGGTTCTGCTTGATTCTCCCACAACGGCGCAATTTCGACTCCAAATGCAAAGTGACGGAAATTTAGTGATGTACGATGGGCGTACTCCGCTCTGGCATACACAAACTCACGGTAAAGATTGTGTGAGCAATGCCTGCAAAGCTGTATTCCAGACTGATGGCAATTTTGTCGTCTATGTGGGAACAACAGCTGTGTGGAATTCGCAAACAGCAGGCAAAGGGCATCATCTCCGACTGCGAACAACCGCTCCTTATGTTCAAATTTTCAATAGCCTCGGCGTTAAAATTTATTAGAAAGATCTCTCCGCTGAAGACTTCAGGAATCATCTGAAATTGCGAATTTTGAATTTTATTATGGGCTGCGCTGCGCCCAACGCAGCTTGGCCGATTTCGAACGCGGGTTGTTTCTTTGCTCTTCCATGGAGGGGCGAATGACGTCCTCGCTGATTTGCGAGTAAATGCCTTCGCGCAAACCCGACTGGAAAGACTTTTTCACTCGGCGATCTTCGCCAGAATGGAAACTCAAAATTGCCACGCGCGCACCAGATTTTAAATACAGTGGAAGTTCATGGAGAAACTTTTCCAGAGATGTGAACTCTTCGTTCACGTGAATACGCAGCGCCTGCATCACTCGACGGATGGGAGCATCCCCTTCTTCTTCTTGAATTTTTTTGGGGGCTTTCTTCATAACAGCTTGTACCACTTCTGCCAGGTGAGTAGTGGTTTGCGGTCGTGTTTTTAATAAAGCTTCGGCCATTTGTCGTGCGCGAGGTTCGTCGGCATGATTGCGCAAAATCTCTTCGAGTTCATCATTCTCTAAAGTGTTCCAAATTTCACGAACAGGAATTCCTTGCGAAGGATTCATTCTTAAATCTAATGGTGCGTCCACTTTGTAAGAAAATCCGCGCTCGGGAGTGTCGATCTGCATGGAAGACAAACCGAGATCGGCCAAAACGCCATCCACCTTGTTGGCTCCACGCTGGCGAAGATAGTTCCACGCCTCGGAAAAATTAATGGCGCCGGCCTCAAAACATGCCAAATCAACATTTTTCTCATTTAAAAAAGTCTGCACTCGTTGCACAGTTTTGGGACGCTCGAGCGAATCTTGATCAAACGCAATGACTCTCCCCTGAGGTAAAATTCTTTGCAAGATCTCGAGAGTGTGGCCACCATACCCTAGCGTGGCGTCGACAAAAATATTTCCAGGTTGCGGATTGAGAACTTTGAGAATTTCCTTCACGCATATAGGAACGTGGGTACCCACGGGGGTCATGCCTCGCGCTTTGACTTTTTCCATTTCCGCTGCGTACTTCTCGGGATTTAATTCTTTGTACTTCTCGTGAAATTTTTTCGGATGGGTTCCTTTATAGCGAACCCGGCGTTGGCGCGGAACCTCATCACTCATGCGACGACTTTCTTGGCAGTAAATTGTAAGGGTCCGAATCTTTGAGCAACGAGTACACATGGTTCGACATTAAACCCACTATACGACGATACTCGCCGAGCAGATCCAGATGAATGGACGAAGTATTGATCGACTCCTGGCTCCCTTTTACAAGACGCGTGATATGAGACTCACGCATTCTTTGTTCCATCTTTCGTGCGTCGCGCTTTAAATAAATAACTTTCGCCGCTAAATCAATATCGCGAGTTTGGAAACACGCTATCGATAGACTCGACACACGCCCCGCCATCTCCGCCATATCAGCTAAATCTTTCCATCCTTCTTCCGGAAAAACCACTTTGAGATGATGAGTTTTATTGGCCAGTTCAATAATCTGATTATCCACCACATCGGCGGCGGCTTCTAAATCTGCCGAGTAGTTCATCAGACGAATCATGTCGAGCTGAATGGTCGCTGGCGCTTGTTCTAACTGCTGCGCCAAATACAAGTTTAACTCACGCGAAAGAATATCTGTTTGATCGTCGCGTTTACGAATGCTCGCCACAAGATCTGGGTCTGATTTTTGCACTAACTTTAAAGAATCCGAAATCATGCTGACCACAATATCCGACATGCGCAAAATTTCGCGTTCGGCATGGGCGACAATCACCGACGGTGAATCCCAGTCAGTTTTATTGAGAAACTGCGTTGAAAATTCTTTTTCTTCAGCACTAGGCGGAAACATTTTTTCAATAAAGGCCGCACCTTGCACGATCCACGGATAAAATAATATTGCGGCCACACAATTGTAAAAGGTGTTGATGTTGGCGACGTCGCGAAGAGGTTCTCCTGTAGCTAGCCAATGGGCCATGGGCCGCGCAATCGGCAAGAAGATCAGTACGCTGACAATTTTATAAAAACAATGCGCCCAAGCGACCTGTTTGCCCATGCTGTTCGAACCCGTCGAGGCCAACAGCGCCGTGGCCGTAGTGCCGATGTTAGCACCGAAGATCCAATATATACTATCTTCAATGGGTATCAATCCATGACCTGTGAGCGCCATAGCAAGACCGATCGTCACTGCACTCGAATGCACGACCGCGGTGAACACACTCGTCAGCAAAATAGCCAATGCGGGAGTTTCCACTAAGGCTTCGAGCAACATGCGAAAGGCATCGTTACTTGCCAAGCTTTGCGTGCTCTGGCGAATCATTTCCAAGCCCCAAAAAAGCATGCCCATGCCCATCATGGCGAGCATGGCCTCCCGAAGCACACGGCGTTTTGTAAGAAATTGAACGAAAAAACCAATAACAAAAATAGCCATTCCGTATTTGCTAATATTAAAACTCAGGACCTGCACGGTAAATGTCGAGCCAATGGCGGTCCCTAAAATCAAGCTCATCACTTGCGCTAGGTTAATCACTTTGGCCGCGCCCAGGCCAACGAGCATGGCCGTCACCGCACCAGAACTCTGAAAGATCATTGTCAGAACCATACCTAAAAATACACCCCAATACGGCTTTTTAGATAACCAGCGGATGGTATCGCGAATTCTTTCGGCGGAGAGGCTCTGCAGGTTTTCACTGACAATGTTCAAACCATAAATAAAAACAGCAACACCGGCGAAAAAGACCAATACGGAATGATGGTGCGTCATGTTTTGCCTCTTTCATCACTAGGTTCAAAAAATAAATCCTGTGGACGGCGTAAAAAATGTTTGGTGACATTCCACACCACACGTCGACCTTGCGAAAACTTGAGCTTGCGGGATTGCATGGCTACGGTGAGGGATAATGAAAAGCTCACGGCCAAGTTCACCAATCCCATAATAAAAATACTCAAGGCAATAATCGCAAAATCGTCCCATGGCATACGTTCAGGTTGATGAATCCAACCAATGCCAAAAGCAGCCGAAGCAAAAGTCACGTGGCGAATGTCCAAGGGCAGGCCAATAACTCGTCCGAGTGACGACATCCCACCTAACATAAAACCTAAACTCACATTTCCAAAGATAATACCAAAATTGTCTTTCATCCAACGCGCGATTTTGGTTCCCCGTTCGCCCTCTATCATTCTTTCCAATCGCAGGGCGATTCTTTGATTAGAAAACCAGTTGTCTGCTAAACCCGCTATCAATCCAGCAAGAAACAAACAAACTCCCGCAATCGCGGCATAGATGATGGATGGACTCCAAAATGGATGTAAATCGGAGACAAGAATCTTCGCTTTATCATAACCAGCTAAGGGAAGATGCCCGACCAGAAACGGAAAGACCAAAATCACTGCGATGGGGAAGGCAAAAATAAAATTTCCTAATAGCGCGGCCATTTGTGTTCGCAACAAACGCACAATGGTCTTTGTCACTTTTTGCAATGACTCATCGGTTTCGTCGACGGCACCAAGGCCCGCCGCAATGGTCGAGGCTGTCATCGCTGGCTGTTTGGTGGCTAATACGCCACCAATCAAATGAATGACGACAAACCCGGCAGCATAAATGGAGCCAAAAATAAAAAGTTGTAACAAAGGAGGATACGAGAGCTTGGAGGCCAATACTTTTAAGAAAGCGAGTACGGCCACCACCATGGCGCCTTTGATCGCCTTCCACCACATGCGACGCAACTCAAGAGAACTTCCGGCGATGTAGTGTTCACCAGTAGCGCCAGTGATGAGTGTGACCTGATAAGCCAATTTTTCGATGTTCTTAATCAAAAATTCACGAATTTTGAGATTTGCTTGATCTTGGCGCCAAATGGTTTGTAAAGCCTTGGTAAAATCCTCTTTGAACATCGGTCGATGGATATGGGCCAACAACGAACAAAGTAGATCCAACCGTTCGAGGATTTCTTCAATCACAAAAAGTTTGTAGGTCAAACCGATAGATGTGCCTTCTTCTTCGTTCAGACTGCGAATATAAACCATCACCTCGCGCACTTGCTGTAATTCTTTGCTGATCTCCTGATCGCCTGGTGTATAAAGACCTAACTTTAAAAAGACGTTATTGAGATCCTTACGTTTTTGAAGTTTTTTTGCAATGGCGGGATCGAGTCCCAAACCTGAAACGCGCAAAAGCAATGTATGACAAGCTTCAAAGAGCTGAGGCTCCAGATCTTCTTCGAGATGAGGAAAAGCTTGAGTAAAAGACAAAATCTGAGGATCTTCTGGGTTTTCAAAACGCTGTTCAAGATAATGAACCACATCTTGTGGGCTGCGCAAAGACGGTAGCCAACTTTCTTGTACCCGACGCAAAAGCTCGGCAAAAAAACTTGTTTCCTGCGTAAGTCCCACGTTGCTAAAAAACCATGTAAAATTGAGCTCTGTTGTCCCGACCATTAGGTCAGTATAAGAGGCCATTGAGTTGTTGTCTTCGTTATTGTCTTCAGACCTCACCTTAAATGCAAGGTGTCAGCCAGCGAAAGACTTGCACTCATTCACGAGTTTGTAGAGGATCGAAAAACCATTTACGGAGGTCCTATGAAGATAGTTTTGATCACTTTATTAATGATTCCCGGTCTCGTCTTTGCACAAAAGGTCGACATTAAGGATGTCGAAGCTTCTGGCGACGGCGACACCACGATTGAGATCAGTAAAGGCAAAAAGAAAAATCAAGGCGATAAGTGCGATGCCATATGGGAAGTTGTCGAGGGTTCTGCCGATATCACAGGTGACTCAAGCCTTCTTGCCAAAGAGGCCAATGAAAACTGGAGGAAAGCAGCCGACAAGTGGGAAAAAGACTTTCGCGCAGACAACAAAGAAAACAAAGTTCTCAGCGTCAGCCGCGGAAAAGCCAACTGCACAAGCGATGCTGCAGGAAAAATTTGTTCGTCTCAAGCTAGCTACAAAATGAAAACCAAACTGAATTAATGAATGACTTCATGAAGGGAGTTCGCCAAGAACTTCCTTTGGCTCTGTCAGCAATCCCCTTTGGTTTGATCCTTGGGGGTTCTCTAAAAGCATGGAATATTCCTTTTCTGCTCGGCGCCTCAACCTCATTTATAATTTTCGCCGGTTCTTCGCAGTTTATCGTCTTGCAAATGATGGCGGTAGGCGCTCCCGCGCTCGCAATTATTTTCGCCGCCCTGGCCACCAATCTCCGCCACATCTTTTACACGCTCAAACTCATCCCCTACTTTAATAGGCTCACCCTTCCACAAAAAGTAAGCTCCGCTTATCTACTTACGGATGAATGTTTCGCCGCCGTTCACGAAATGGAAAAAAAGGAACCCCTCACCTTCCATATGTACGTAGGCGCCGGACTCACCTTGTGGGCTGTATGGAATACCTCCACTTTACTGGGTTATGCCTTAGGCAACGTACTCCCCGCAAGTCTCCACTTAGAAAAAACCATCGATTTCCTCTTTTTAGCAATTCTCGCATTGCAAATCCAAAATCGCTCCACGCTAATGTCCGCACTCTTTGCCGCCTTCGCCAGCGTAACGACCAGTTTCCTTCCCTACAAAATGAATATCATCGTTGGCTTGCTCTTTGGCTTTGTCGCCCAACGCCTGTGGCAACGAGGACGCAAACATGAATGATTGGCTCATGATAGGCCTCATCGGCCTCGGCACATTTCTGATTCGCTTCCTCCCCGTCTTCTCAGGAAAATTCTTCGATAGAAACCCCGAGCTGCTAGAGGGAATGAAAATTCTCCCCTGCTTGATTTTCGCAGCCCTCGTCGCCCCCACTTTTTTCAACTTCAACCACGCCCAAGGCGCCCCACTTGATAAGGCGCTGCTCATTGCTGGAGTCCTCACCGTCATTATTGCACGCAAGAAAAAGTCTGTGATTTTAGCCACCGCCACTGGAATGGGTAGCTACCTCCTCCTGCTCCAAATCTTCTAGTCTTTTTATTTAGGAAAGCTAAAATTCTTGAATCTCTTTTTTAGGACCTCGCGTTCAGGAAGAGAAAGCGCTTGAGTCCCACGGATGGGACGCGTCCTAAAAAAGAGATTCAAGAATTTTAGCTTTCCTAAATAAAAAGCGCCGTCATGTATGCTTCAGAATCAAGTGGTAGCCAAACCGAGTCCTCACAATGGGTGAAATTTCGCCTGGTTTTAGCATCTCAGCGGCATCGGCAAAAGTTGCATCTAAGCGACGAGAATCGACGGGTCCCAAGTCGCCGCCCTGGGCTCGGGAAGGACATTGGGAATGGCGTTTTGCCAGCTCGGCAAAAGCAACGCCCTCCTGGATTTTTTTGAGTAAATCCTCGGCTTCATACTGGTAAGTGACCAAAATATGGGATACATGTAACGTCATGATTCATTTATCTAATATCAGCAAGCGGTATGGCAATAAAGTTTTGTATCGCAACGGAAATTTTCAAATCAATCCAGGCGAAAAAATCGGCCTTGTAGGACCTAATGGTGCCGGTAAGTCGACGATTTTTCGCTTAATCACAGGCGAGGAATCAGCCGATGATGGGCAGATTTCTAAGCCGCAAAAAACTGTGGTGGGATATTTTTCGCAAAGTATTGAAGAAATGAGTGGAAAAACAGTCCTTGAAGAAGTGCTTTCTGCCAACGGCGATCTCCCTAAAATTGAAGCTCGCTTAAAAACACTTGAGGCGAAGCTTTCCGAGCCACTGAGTGATGATCAAATGGCAAAGGTTTTAGAAGAGTACGGTGATCTGCAGGGTGAGTTCGAGAGCAAAGGCGGCTATGAAGCCGAAGCTCGCGCCAAAGAAGTGCTTTCGGGTTTAGGCATTGGTGTGCAAGATCAATCTCGTGATACGTCCACGTTTAGTGGTGGCTGGAAAATGCGTATTGCACTAGCTAAAATTCTCGTCCTCCAACCGGATGTGTTGCTGATGGATGAACCGACCAATCACTTGGATATCGAATCCATTCTGTGGCTGGAGCAATGGTTGATCAGTTTTAAAGGCTCGATCCTTATGACAAGCCATGATCGCGATTTTATGAATCGTATTGTCGCAAAGATCGTCGAGGTGGCCAATCAATCGATCACCGTTTATTCGGGCAATTACGATTATTACGAGAAAGAAAAAGTTCTTCGCAAAGACCAACTCTTGGCCTCCGCCCGACGCCAAGAGGATATGCTCGCTAAAGAAAAAGAATTTATCGCACGTTTTGCGGCACGAGCGTCCCATGCAGCGCAGGTACAGTCGCGTGTTAAGAAAATTGAAAAAATTGATATTATCGAAATCCCCGAGGAAGAAGACGACGTTCGTTTTGAATGGCCGAATGCCCCTCGTGGCGGCGATGAAGTGCTTAAATTTGAAAACCTGCAAAAAATTTGGAAAGGCCACGATGGCCAGGACAAACTTGTTTTCTCTGGAGCCACTGCTCTCGTGAAGCGCCATGATCGTGTGGCTGTCGTTGGTGTGAACGGTGCGGGAAAATCCACGCTGATGAAAGTGGTCACCGGTCAAACCGAGCCCACAAGCGGTACCTATCAAATTGGTGCCAGCATCGAAGTGGGATATTTTAGCCAAAGCTCCATTGATATTCTCGATCCCAAATTAACGATCTTTGATGAAATCGCCAATCGCATACCGCAAGCGACTGTAGGGCATATTCGCAATCTGCTCGGCTCACTTAAATTTTCTGGAGACGAAGTTGAAAAGAAAATTTCAATTCTTTCCGGAGGAGAAAAAAGTCGTGTAGTTCTAGCTACAATTCTGGCAAAGGCTGTCAACTTTCTTGTACTTGATGAACCGACCAACCATTTGGATATCGCGTCTCGCGAAGTATTACTCGATGCTATCAAACGTTTTGAAGGCACTGTCATGATCGTCAGCCATGATCGCCACTTTTTACGGGAAATCACCACCAAGGTTTTCGAACTGGATAAAAATCATTTAACCGTCGTTGAAGGATCTTGGGACTATTATATCGAAAAGCGTGGCCATCAACTCTTTGCTCGTGAACAGTAGTTATGGCTGACGACAAAAACTACATCACCCCACCCGGATTTGAAAAATTGAAAGCGGAATACTCGCAACTTCTCAACGTTGAGCGCCCCAAGCTTGTAGAAACTGTGGCCTGGGCCGCAAGTAACGGGGATCGTAGCGAAAATGCCGACTACATCTACGGCAAACGCCGCCTGCGGGAAATAGACCGTCGTTTGCATTTTCTGCAAGGCAAATTAGAACGAGCTGTGGTCGTCGATCCACAAAAACTTTCGGGTGATAAAGTGATTTTTGGGGCCACCGTGACTATTTCGGATGAAGACGGCAAAACGATCAGCTATCAAATCGTCGGCCAGGATGAATTTGATATTCAGCAACAAAAAATTTCTTGGAAGTCCCCCGTCGCCGCAGCTCTCCTTGGCAAAAAAGTGGACGACGAGGTGGTTATTAAAAAACCAGGTGGTCAAGAAATCGTTTGCATTGAAAAAATTGAATTCATTTAAGGTGACAGCACTTGGCGCCACTGCCATAATTTTTTTATGCCACAAAACTTGTCAAAAAATTTACCGTCCACGTTTCCTCTCGATTCTTTCTTCAAATCTAGCGAAAAAATCATTGTTGGTAAACAACACGAACTCCGCCTCGCTCTCTGTTGTTTGCTGGCGCGCGGGCATCTGCTCATCGAAGATTTACCGGGCATGGGAAAAACGACCTTTGTACTGACTCTGTCGCGTCTGCTGGATTTACCCTACAAAAGAATTCAATTTACCAATGATCTACTCCCGGCTGATATTCTTGGCCTGCAAATTCTTTCCGAAGATCGTAAATCTTTTCATTTTCACAAAGGACCTCTCTTTTCTGAACTCGTTCTGGCCGATGAACTCAATCGCGGCACACCAAAAACACAGAGTGCGCTTTTGCAAGCCATGGAAGAGCGTTCGGTTACCATCGACGGCGAAACCCTTACTCTGCCCGAGCCGTTCTTTTTGATCGCTACACAAAACCCCATGGAACATTCTGGAGTCTTTCCGCTTCCTGAATCGCAGCTGGATCGTTTTATGATGAGTATGGCACTCGGATACCCACAACCGAGCGAGGAGATCGCCGTTTTACGCCGAGGGGATCCACGCGCACAGATCCAGCAACTCGAACCACAACTCACACGTGAGGGCTTACTGCACTTGCAAAAACAAGTAGACCAAGTGCACGCCAGCGATACACTTTTGACTTATGTACAAAATCTATTGCAACAAACAAGGTCTTCTCAGCAATTTAAGATGGGCCTCTCTCCACGCTCTGGTCTTTTGCTTTTGCAAGCTGCACGCGCCTGGGCTTTTTTAGAAAACCGCTCCATGGTGCTGCCTGAAGATGTCAAAGCTGTGGCCCCCAGCGTGATGCGACATCGTTTGCCCTCGCAAGGCGGAATCACCATCATGGAGCGCCTGCGCCAGTTGATTGAGCAAACACCTATCCCTCTATGAGAAAACGGTTCTCTTTCCCTTTTCGTCATAAACAGATTTATATGATCCCAAATCGATTTGGTTTTATCGCCGTGGGGCTGTTTCTTGTCTTTTCTTTGGTCGCAGCCACTTACTCCAACAATTTATTGTTTCTTCTCGCCTTCTTACATGTGAGTTTCTTGTTGGTTTGTATTTTACAAACAGCGCGCAACCTTCGCCATATTGATATCAGCGTGGCACGCATTCCAGAGGGATTTCCCAAGGAGCTGGTAACAGCACAGATTAAAATTCAAAATCTCAGTAAAAAAAGCAAATTGGGCTTACAAGTTCGCTGTGGCACAGAAGATTGTCTTGTGACAGAACTGCAACCACAAGAGCATAGATATATCAATATCCCCTTCTCTCTCCCCTCGCAGCGAGGCGCCCACGTCCTCGATCGTCTGCGGTTGAGCACAGACGCACCCTATGGACTTTTTCGCGGCTGGCTCTATGCCAAAATAAAATGGACTTATTTTGTTTACCCGGCGCCCATCGGCGAGGCGCTCCCCACTACGTCAACTCTACTTCCTGGCGGCGATTTTAGTGGGTTACGTGAATATCAACTGGGCGACCCTCTGTCGCGCGTGAGTTGGAAACACTCCGCTAAAAACGACAAACTTTTACTTAAAGAGTTTAATGAACGTGATGAAAATATATTTCTCATCGATTGGGATCACTGTTCGCAGAACGAGAATGAAGCACGGCTTGCGCAGCTCGCACGCTGGATAGTCGATTGTGAAAAGTCCCAACGCTTTTATGCCCTCCGTCTCCATTCTTCAGAATCCTCCTTTCATTTTCACCGTGGTCTCTCCCACTACCACGCCAATTTGCTCAAGCTCGCTCAATGGCAGGCGCCATCATGAAAGACGCCTCACTCAAACCTGCTCATTTTCTGTTTGTTACGTTCTCTCTCGCCCCGCTGTTGTGGGAACTCCCTCCTACATCACTTATCGCCGTGGTGCTCATGGGTCTCTGTGTTGCCATTCGTCCGGCACATCGCTTTTTTCATGCCCGTCGTTGGCTTGTGCAAATGATGGCGGTGGCCAGTGGGTTGTTCTGTTTATTTTATTTTGGCACACTTCGCTCTCCGGATTCCACAAGCACACTTGTTGCCATGGTCACCATGCTCAAACTTTTGGATCTACGCTTACCTCGCGATCATATGATTTTTTTCATGATGAATCTTCTTGTCGCAATGTTTTACGGCCTTTATTCGCAGACATTATTTTCTACCTTTTATCTTTTTACTGTTTATTTTATTTTTATTTTTTCACTTCTCGATCTCAAAAAACAAGAACTTCATCTTACCTACGACCCATGGAATTTACGCGAGCTGTTCAGTTTAGAAACGGTGATTGCACTTCCTCTGCTTGTTGTGCTGTTTCTATTTTTCCCGCGCTTTACGACATCATGTGGTGGATTGGGGTCTACAGAACAAACCGTAGCTGGGTTTTCATCACAAATGAATCCAGGACAAATCCAAAACATAGCTCTTTCCGAAGAAGTGGCGTTTCGTGTTGAGTGGTCAGATGGCCATCCTCCCGCCTCCGAGAGCCTTTACTTTCGCGGTCTTGTTCTCGAGCAACAGAATGGTTGGTCGTGGAGTCAGCGTGCCGATGAGATTTTTGCGCTGCCTTTGCAGCCTTCACCACTCACCCACACCGATTATGAAATTCTTCTTGAACCGCGTTTTGAAAAAACGATATTCACCATCGAACCCACGGACACGATTTACATTGCCTCCTCGGATTTGGCTTACACCAAGAACAACTATGGCGTTTTTCAATTCCGCTGGCCGCTGAATAGAAAAGTAAAAGTGCAGGGACAATACGCCACGGAATCTCTTCCGCTGGCCCCACCTCTGCCTCTGCATTTGCAAGTCACACCCGCTCCGTCCAAGGCCGTGACTTCATTGATTCGCCGTTTAAAAAAAGAGGGAGATACTCCTCGAGAACATTTGCAAGCCTTGATGTCTTTTTTTAAGAACAATCAATTTAGTTATTCCTTGCAAACACCTAAATACGACACCTTGGATGAATTTCTTTTTGAGCAAAAAATCGGTTTTTGCGAGCACTATGCCGCCGCCTTTGCCACGCTCGCTCGTTTACTCAATGTTCCTTCGCGTGTGGTGATTGGTTACCAAGGCGCTGAGCTCAACACCTTTGGCTCCTATTTATTAGTGCGCGATAAATATGCCCATGCATGGACCGAGGTTTATCTTCCCGAGAGTGGTTGGATGCGCGTGGATCCCACATCGTCTGTGGCTCCAGCTCGTCTGACGGAAGGTCTCTTTTGGGAATCACAAAATCAAGCTGCTAAAAAATCGTGGACAGGGCAATGGCTCTCCTCTCTTTTGCTTTTCACTGATTCCGTGAACCATCGTTATGCTTTATTTCTGATGAACTACAATCTGGAGCAACAATTCTCTCTGCTTGCTCTTTTAGGCTTAGGGACTTGGAAAATTCAACACTTGCTCACCTTGCTCCTCTCGCTTATGGCCTTTCTTTTTATCATTGCGTACTTGTGGACACGAAAAGAAAAAGTGTCTTTGGATCTCACTGCGAAAGCACATCAGCTCCTTATAAAAAAACTATCAGGTGTTGGTTTAAAAATTCACCCTTATGAAGGCCCTTTAGATTTACAGAAAAAGGTGAACTCTTCCCTGTTGCAAGAAAAAGAAGCTATCTTTCAATTGATTGATCGTTACATAGCATTGCGTTACCAAGAGGTGGGCGATTCCTCGCAAGCACGCCAACTTTATAGAGATATTCGACATTTGATAATCCGAAAATCCTAAGTGGGAGGATATTGCATCCGTAAACCTCCGGGGTTATAAATAAACTATGTCGTTCACAACACTTTGGGTTTTATTAGGTACCGGCCTCTTGGTCGCAGAAGTTCTCTCGGGAACTTTTGTATTGCTGTTTTTTTCATTGGGCGCTTTTGCCGCCGCACTTCTCGCCATTTTCGGTGTTGGTGCCGTAGAAATGCAGATTTTAACGTGTGGTGTGGTTTCTGCTTTAGGTTTTTTCTTACTGAAAAAACCTCTGCAAAGAAAAATGCTCCGTTCTGCTGAATCTATTCAAGTCGATCTCGGACGCACCTTGCGCGCAGAAGCTCCTCTTAAATCTGGTGGTGTTGTTCGTGTTTCCTATCAAGGTACAACCTGGGAAGCGCGCAACGAAGGCCGCGAAGACATTTCCGAAGGCGAAATCATGCAGATTGTCGGCACGGACGGTAATATTTTGCTCGTTAACAAACAAACTGTTCATTAATGAAAGGATGACATCATGGTCATTGTTTCCCTCGCAATTATTTTTGCAATATTCGTAGTCCTCTCTCTTCTGATCAAAATTGTCCCGCAACAAAACGCATTTATCGTTGAGCGACTGGGCCGTTATCATCGCACTCTCGAAGCCGGGTTTAATATTATTATTCCTCTCGTGGATCGTATTGCCTACCGGCACTCACTCAAAGAGATGGTTCTCGATATTCCTCCACAAGTGTGTATTACCCGCGACAACGTGCAAGTGAGCATGGACGGCGTGATTTTCTATCGTGTGATGGATCCCAAAAGCGCTTCTTATGGTGTGAGCTATTTTGAAATGGCCATTATCCAATTGGCGCAAACTACCTTGCGTTCCGAAATAGGAAAATTAGATCTGGATCGTACATTTGAAGAGCGTGAAAAAATCAACAACGCCGTCATTATGGCCCTCGACGCCGCCACACAATCGTGGGGCGTGAAAGTTCTCCGTTACGAAATCAAAGCCATTGTTCCGCCCAAAGATATTCTCGATGCCATGGAAAAACAAATGCGCGCCGAGCGAGAAAAACGCGCCAGCATTTTAACTTCCGAAGGTGCACGTGATTCCAAGATCAACAGCGCCGAAGGTATTAAGCAGGATATGATTAAACAATCAGAAGCCTACAAACAAAAACAAATCAACGAAGCCGAAGGCCAAGCTGCCGCCATTCTCTCCGTTGCCAAAGCCAACGCCGACGGTATCCGCATCATCGCTGAAGCCCTAGGCTCCAAAGGCGGCCACGAAGCTGCGTCGCTCAAGGTGGCCGAAGAGTACGTCAAACAACTCGGTTCCATCTCGCGAAATTCTAACTTATTGGTGGTCCCCGCAAACATGTCCGACGCCACGTCGATGATTGCCTCAGCCTTTAGCGTTTTCGATAAAATGAAAACCCGAGAACCTGCCCCATAGGCGACTCCTCAGTAACCCATAAAGCCCACATTAAAATAATGCGGGCCTTAGTAAAGTTGTACTGTGTTTATTAAGATGATCCGTGGATTATAAATTATTATTAGGTTAGTTACTAATCGTAAGCTTTTTCATAAGAAAAGCCGGTGATTTTACCGTCGTGAACTTGATACGAAATTTGGATGGGGTGGCAGCAGACTTCGCAGTCTTCCACGTAGCTTTGAGCTCCCGCCACAGATACATCAAGAAGCATGGATATTTTTTCTAAGCAGCTCGGACATTTAAAAAATTTTTCGACTTCTTCCATGGAAATCTGACTCTTTCCAAAAAAATATAAGTTATTGAAGCACTAAAAAAATGAGACCCAGCAAAGGTGGCAGACCTTGAATCAACGCTGGACGCAATAGTTTGCGGTTAGAAAAGATCAACACGACCGCAGCCAACAACATGCAGACGAGTGAATAAACCACCAGCGTTTTGCCTATCCCATTGTCCAAGCCAACAACAACTCCCGCAACGGCCCCTATTCCCAGGAACAGATTGTAGAAACCTTGGTTAAAAGCAAAGAGCCGATTTTGCTCTGCTGTTTCGGCCGACATACCAAAAGTCCGATTGGTTTTCGGCCGTCCCCAAAGTAAGGATTCCAAACAAAAGATATAAAAATGGATGATTCCTGCTAGCACTGTAAAAAAAACGGTCATAAAAAAATTATCCTACACAATCATCATTGACGCAACTTTAAGGAAGATCAAAGAACAAAAACTCACTCGCGGTGAGGCTCTTGATCTTCATCACCGTCTCCTCAGAGATGGCGAGCCCATCGCCCTCTTCCAACACGACATCGTTGACCTGGAGCGAACCTCGCACGATTTGCACCCAACCATGTCGGCCTGGGCGGAACGAAACGTCTTTGACGTGATCTTGTTCAAAATGACCCACATACAGGTCCACATCTTGATGAATCACCACAGAGCCTTCGCGACCTTCGCGGGAAGCAGTGAGAACCCAACTGTTGGACTCGGCAAACTGCTTGGCAAAAGATTTTTGTTCATAGCCGGGAGTGATGCCTTCTTTTTCTGGCAACAACCAAATCTGCAAAAGCGTCACTGGTTCCGTGCGTGAATGATTAAATTCCGAATGACGAATGCCCGTGCCCGCCGACATTCTTTGTACTTCACCTGGGCGAATCACAGCTGTATTGCCAAGAGTGTCTTTGTGCTCGAGCTCCCCCGATGTCACGTAGGTCACAATTTCCATATCATTATGAGGGTGCTGACCAAATCCCGTCCCTGCCGAAACTTTATCCTGATTGATCACACGCAAAACACGAAAGCCCATATGCTCAGGGTCTTGATAGCTAGAAAACGAAAAACTGTGTTTGGCCTCGAGCCAACCATGGTTGGCGTGGCCACGGTCTTTTGATTTACGAATTTTAAACATAATTACATCCTATCGCGTTTGATTTGCAGATGCACCTTCGCTGCTGCCAAACAGAGACAGTAAATGGCTGCTGCTGCAAAAATATGCTTCCATGTATGACCACTCCAGAAAGTGTGATCAAACATTTGCACATCAAAATATTCACAAAGTTTTGCTATTCCATAAAAAACAAAACTCATTGCGAACAACTTCGTAGATACTCGTCCTCGGCGATGAAAAACGAGCAAGAACAGACAGGCCAACAAAGCCCCGTATTGCACAACGATGTAAGGGCGTAAATCTTGTGGGCCATGATTCACAGCAAACACGCTACCGATCGCAAGAGTCGCCAGCACTGGAAGCATCACCCGATTGTAGCGATCGGTGATGCGATCAGCGAAAAGAAAACAGAAGAGAGCCACAAAACCCACTGCCATGGGCAAACGGTCCCACAGCAAAGTTTGTGGATTGGGATTCAAATGAAAGTAGGACGATCCCCAACAAGTGAGAAATACACCAATGGCAAACACCAAAAAACTTTCCCAGAGTCCTTCATCCAGGGCATGATAATTTCTGATAAAAATAAAAAAACCAAAAAGACTCAGATAAAGAAAGAGAACATTCGAAAAAACATTCCAAAAATGCGGAAGACCTAAAATACGTCGTTGATCGGCAAATTGAAAATACTCGGCAGAGTCCTGAAGAGGTAAATGCGGCCAGGCAAAATAAAAAACGCCACCGATAACCAGCAAAATAAGTGCGGTGGTTTGGATAGCTAATACTGCGGAACTGTTTGCCTTTGCCAAGAGCACGACTGTATAGTCTGAGGCAGCGAAAGGCAATGCTTATGAAGGTCCTTGTCACAGGTGGCGCTGGTTATATTGGGAGTCATATTTGTTATGCACTTTCACAAAAAGGTTATACACCGGTTGTCATAGATCATTTACAGACGGGCTTTGAAAAAAACGTTCGCTGGGGACCCTTTTACAAAGGGAATATCGACGACGAATCCCTGCTTAAAAATGTGATCCAGCAGGAGAAAATCCAGGCCACTTTTCACTTCGCCGCGTCGGTCAGCGTCAGCGAGTCGCAACGATTTCCGGAAAAATACCTAACAAATAATTTTACCGCCACCACCAAATTGGCGCAGCATCTCATAAATCATGGTGTAGATAAATTTGTGTTTGCAAGCAGCTGTGCTGTTTATGGTGAATGTGGCGGCTCACCGATCGATCCCTTCACGATCTCTACGGTTCATGAAGATCACTCCCGAACTCCACTCAGCACCTATGGCCAAAGCAAAAAACTCTGTGAGGACTTTTTAGAAAAGCAACAGCAACTGGGCCATCTCCACAGTGTTATTCTCCGTTTTTTTAACGTGGCAGGTGCCCTACCTCCCTTGGGCGATGAACGTCGCCCACCTATTCATCTCATCCCGCGCGTTCTTTCGATAGCCGCGCAAACCCACCCACAAAGTGTTTTAAAAATCTATGGGCAGACTTTCAATACGCCAGATGGTTCTAGCATTCGGGATTACGTGCATATTCAAGATGTCGCTGATGCCAGCCTTAAAGCGCTGGAGGCCCTTTTCACTCAAAGTCCCTCACCTCATCCCGCTGTTTACAATGTAGGTTCTGGTTACGGAACTTCGGTTTTGCAAATTCTCACTAAGATCGAAAAAATGATTGGACGTACAGTTCCTCACGAGATCCTTACCGCACGAGCCGGTGAACCCAGTTCAGTCATTGCTGATTTAGAAAAAATAAAACGAGAGTTAAGTTGGACACCCCAACACTCCTCTCTCGAACACATTTTGCGATCCGCATATGACCATCTAAAAAACATGCCTCTCTTATAAAAGACCCTAGAGTCTTTAATAAGACTGAGCGTCCGCAAAGGACGCTCAGTGAGATGGAACAAAGGATCGGGACGGGTCAGGTTTGCCGTCGCAGGAGGCGATCACGTAATGAGAAAAACGTTCCACCTACTCAGGTTTGTTGACGACAGCTTCGCTCTCTTTGTGTGCTCGACCGATAAGTCTGTCAAAAAAAGTATCTTTCGCTTTGACCTTTACTTCGATCGCGCTGTCTTTAGGTTTTTCTATTTTGGGTAAATACACCCGCAACACACCCTCACGATAATCCGCTTCGACTTTGGTCGCATCAACCGTTTCTGGAAGCAAAAACGCTTTTTGGAACTTGCCATAACTTCTTCGACTGTAGATCACGTTGCTATTATCTTTTGATTCTTCGCGTTTTCTTTCGCCAGAAATCACCAGATAATTGTCCTCGATTTTAATCGAGAAATCCCCTTCTTTCATTCCAGGGACATCAAAACTGAGCAGTATATGATCCGCACTCTCTTCAATATCTTCATACAAAGAGAGACTTTTTTGCACATCCAGACTTTGTCTCTGAATCGGCTCAAAAAAACGATCAAAATCTTGTAGCCAGCTCTGATGACGTCTTTGATTATTTGTTATTAAAAAATTCATATTCCTCCTCTAGACTGTCGTATTTTTATTTAGGACAGTTAAATTTTATTTACTCATCTTACAAAAGGAATCTGGGAACATTTTTAGCGTCGTCAATACTAAAAATTTAAAAAAATATTATTATCTCGGAGGACCTTGACACTTTTGTAAGTGACCTAAAATTAATTATCGGTGTCTCGTTTTGAGATGCACGGAATTTCTTTTATCAAAATTACCCACTGACATTTATTTTTTTAAAACTGAACTGCAAAATATTTTACCGTCCAGCCATCTGGTATTCATATTGAAACACTCAGTCTTTTTTGCTCTCAGCCATGCACTATTTTTTGCTAAAATAGATCTTGTCACTCAACAAAGAGGACACATGTTAATCATGGAGATGGAACGTAACTACAACGAGGAGGCAAAATGAAAGAGTTAATGCACTACGAGTTTCATGGTATGGAACCCTCTGACTGGACCGAGAGTTTTCTCAATGAGGAATTAAATCCTCTACTCGCCTGGGCCCCACGCAGAAGCACATTGCGCTTACGTGTGGAAAGATATGTCAGTGGTGAACTCGCAGGGAAGTTAATCATCTATTCACAAGGCAGTGCTTTTGTGGTCGAAACCCAAGGAGAAGGAGATATTACGAGTCTTTGTATGTCGCTCAAGAAGCGCATGAAAACGAAACTGCATAAATGGAAGAGCCATCACCACCATCACCCTATAAGCCGTGCCGGATAAGGGTAAACACCATTAACGCGCAGCATTAGTGCGCTTTTTCATCCCGGTGTACGGGCATTTAGAGTATCAAAAAGAGGGCATTAAGCCCTCTTTTTATTTGAGGTATTCTATGAGTGAAAAACTATACGGACAACGCGTGATCGAAGCGAGCCAACTCGAGCGATTTGAAAACCGCACCACCCATCGCGACTATTCTATCGACTTCACCTGTCCTGAATTCACCTGCGTTTGTCCGCGCAGCGGCTTTCCTGATTTCGCGACGATTCATATTTCCTATATCCCAGATCAATTTTGCGTCGAGCTGAAGTCGCTAAAACTTTATATTAACAAATTTCGCGACGAAAAAGTCTTTCACGAGGATGTTACCAATCGCATTTTGGATGATCTCGTGCAACTTCTCGATCCCAAAAAAATCACCGTCAAAGCGGACTTTAATGTGCGTGGCAATATTCATACCTTGGTGACAGCGACACACGAAAAAAATGACGAGAAAAAAATTACTGACCAATGGAAATGAACTTTCGCTACCGCTTTGAAGCGGCCCATCGCTTTCTCAACTCAGCAAGTCCTTCTTGTATGACTCCGCATGGCCACACCTGGCATGCCACTCTTCATTTAAAAAGTCTTCGCCCTCTCAATACAGAAAATATGGTGGTGGAGTTCTCCAAGGTCAAAGCATTTTGGAAAGAACTTTTATCCGATGTTTTTGATCATTCGTATTTGTGCAATTCTCAAGACCCGCTACTGGAAGTGATTTGGGCTTCAAATCCAAATGCGCGACTCATGCGCTTCCCAGGCGACCCGACCACAGAAATGATTTCTCTACTGCTGTTTCGCAAATGTGATCTTGTTCTCCAAGCATCACATCTGAAAGATGCTGTGAAAGTATCTGGTATCACCGTAGAAGAAACTCCCACCAATTCGATTCAATGTTCTCGTGAGTTCTATATGGAAAACATTGGCCCTTATGAAAAAAATCTCTCCTGGTGGAATACAACCGAAGTCACAAATCGTGATTTTTCAATATAGACACTCATGAGCACGACAACCACGTCTTCACAGATAACCAACACGGCGACAGCTCCCTTGCAGATCAATGATCTTTTTTGGACTCTCCAAGGAGAAGGTCAGTGGACCGGTCGACGAGCCCTTTTTATTCGCCTGCCTTTTTGCAACTACGATTGCCCGTGGTGTGACACTGAATACAACTCTTTTAAAAAAGTCTCCGAAGAAGACTTCAACGCTTTTTGCCAACAAGAACCCGCGCGTTTTGCAGTGATCACTGGCGGTGAGCCCATGGCCCACAAAGATTTAAAAAGAATTATTATGTTACTTAAGCAACAAGGATTTTACATCGCCTGCGAAACCAACGGCAGCTTACCAATTCCCCAAGAAATCGATTTCCCCACGGTTTCTCCAAAACGTTTTACACAAAAAAAATATCCCGAATTTTTCATTCACAAAGATGCATTTCAAAAAGCCAAAGAATTTAAGTACGTGGTAGATGACAATTTTGATTTTTCCCTCTTAGATCGCCACAAAAACCAGAACCTTCCTGAGCGAAGCAAAGGACCTCCGCCACTTACTACCGCTACGGCAGTAATCCCAAATCCTTCGCTACCACTCAGCAATCCAGACACAACCTTCCTGAGGGCACCGCCCGAAGGACCTCCAGCAGAAACTCTACAAGCGACTCCGCAAGACAGTTCCGTACGCCTTTCTCTCACTCCCGAATATTCCTCCATGCAAAAACAACTTCCGCGAATTCTTAAATACATTCAGCAAAACCCAGAGTGGCAGCTCAACCTGCAAACCCACAAGTGGATCGAAATCCCATGAGCGAAGCGAAGGACCTCGTTAAAAAACTCACTTCTCTCTGTGACTCCCCCAAACCTCTGCTCCAAGCCACCGCCAATCACTTACAAAAAGTCTTCCCGCATCTCTCTCCCCGTATTTGCGATCACATCTGTTACCGAGTTACCAATATGGAAAGATACAACGACTTAAAAAACTCTCTGCAAACTTTTGCCGTTCTTAAAAATGAATCTCTCGTCAATGGACGCCCCATCTGCATTTTCCAGTTAAAGCAACCCATCACCTTTTCAGGAATAACCACAGGTTGCATTGAGCTTCCCGCTCCAAAAATAAAGAGCTCTTACACCGAAGGATGGGAGCACGCAGAAATTGTTATTCCGACAACACTTGAAGAATTCATGCTGAAATACCCTGAAATATCATTCGATCTCGGAGCCTTTTACAAAGACATCAACCGCGAAATCACTGTGACCACACCCCAAGGCTTCCGCATTAAATTCCACGAACAGTCGATTTTAAAAGTCATTGAGCTAGAGCAAAACCTTTAGACATAAGGAATTCGCAAAGCACTAATGCCAGTTTTACGCATCAGACGTTTTTCTTTTTTCACTCATAAAAGAGCTAAAAACGTCCCCAAAAAGGTAACGACCGCACCTAAATGCACAATCGCCATATCTATCCCCTCTATTTAGGTACGCCTTACCTTATATTACGAAGAGATTGCTCATTCATTTAATGGCATGTGATCTCTGCAAAAACTTTTCCATTTATTTTCAAGACGCCATTTCTGGAAATAGGCTTGCCGAACAGTTCTAAAATCATAGAGAACTGTGAAGTGTTAATGGCGATGACCTCTGAATTGGCAGTTCGCAAGAAAGTTTTTGGATTTATATCTAAAAGTTCTTTCCCTGCAATTAATAGACGACTTGTAATTGGCTCGTTTGAAATCGTTTGATAAAGCAGAGGGAATTTTTTAAATCCGTCGATATGAATCGTTTGATGGACTTTAATCACAGTACACTGAATATCAGGTTCGACATGTACCAACTCAAGCCCATGAACAAAAAGAATAGAAATCAAAAAAACGAGGGCACACATCACTCGTCTTTGAACTATCCGCGTGTTGCCAAGAAGGCACCTAAAAAGGTCACCGCAGCTCCCACAATGCGCATCGTAGCGACTTCTTTTCCCTCGATAAAAGCGTCCCACGCGAGGCTACAGACAATCTGCGCGGCGATGCAGATAACGAAGGTTTGTACAGCTCCCACTTGTGATAAAGAGAAGGCAAGACCCATAACGAGCATAAAACCGCATATGCCGGGAAGGATCCACCACAGTTTAAAGTCAGAAACTTGTCCCTGCAGGCGATACTCAGCAGTGAAAAGTTGTGGTTGAAAATAAACTAAGGCAAATAGAATAAAGTTAAAAACCAAAAACACCACACCGTTAAGAAGCAGCGCCGAAGAAAATCCCCAATGGTCGGAGATCATTTTGTTGAGACCCGACTGAATCACAGCAAACACACCCGCCATCACAGAAAATAAAATCGCCACCATAAATATCTCCTTATCCCTAGGCTTCCTCATATGGACGCCACCCCGGTCAAGTGTAAAAGTGGCCTCGGGTCGGAGTGTCTGTTTGATGAGCATTCTTGAACATCATCCTCATATTCGCGTGCTGGTTAACGCATTAAGTGTTGTCCGAACTTGGCC
>JBGSUL010000073.1:0-35173 GCA_041736155.1 Bdellovibrionales bacterium | reverse complement strand
TCGCTATTCCCGTCGAAAAGTGCTCTTTAACGATCAAACTCTTCTTTTTCTGTGTAAAACGTTTACGCTTTGTAGGCGTTACTTCCATAAAGACCCCCTGGGGTTGGGTGTCCAAATCAAATCGGGGTCACAAACAGTTATTTCAATAAATTAAAAAAATTCAATCTAAATATTGTGGAGCACGCTAGCTTTACAACTGAATTTCTAGTGAGGCTCGCCAGTCGATCTTTTTTAAAAGAGAGCAATAATTGCATTACTGGTAAGCAATATATTTTAGATCGTAATCCGGCAAGCAGAGAAAATGACCTTTCTGGCATTAAACGTCCTGAAAATTTTAAAGTTGTTGAATACGATGAGTCTTATTCACCATATTCAACAGAGAATCAGGTTAATTTAGAGTACTTTCATTTGCTTATCAAAAAACTAGCTGAAGACAAAGTAAAGGTCATACTCCTGGAAACACCGAGATTTATTGGTGCCTCTGACTCTGTAAAGAATATTTCTACGTTTTACCAAGATGTAGAAACACTTACCAAAAACTACAGCAATATCTTTTTCTTAAAGAGCGACTTCTTTGATGTGGACTCTCGCGATCCTTTTATTTTTTTCGACGGAAGCTGGGGAAACCCCAATTCGCATCTTAACGGAAAAGGCGCTTCCATCTTCAATCAGCAGTTCTTTCAGTGGTTAAAGGCCAAATCTCTTTAATAATAGCTGAAACGCATCTATCTCAATGCAAAATAATTTAAATACCTATAATACGGCAGGGGCTCGTCGACTTTGACGAGGCCTTTTGATCGATCAATGGCGTGCATTTGGTAGCCGTAGTCTTTAAGCATTCTAAAAATCTCTACACCACTGGTTCCCGTGTCTAATAAGCACGGCTCGTTGAGCTCGATGCAAATATTTGGCTTGAGAGTGTGGAGAATATTGACGGCACCTTGGAGAACTTTGTGTTCGTACCCTTCCACGTCGATCTTCATAAAATCCAAACGCTCAATCTTTTTCTCTTGGCAAAAGTGATCCAAGGTAATCACAGAGCGTTTTATTTTTTGGCCCGAGAATAAATCGCGATGGGCCATGCGGCCCCAACCGCTTTCTTCAGGCGGTGGAATTAAAAATTCTGTCTCGCCTTCGCGGTCCGCAACGCACATTTCATTGAGTGTCATATTTTGAAAACTGTTAAGTGCGCTATTTTTTTTATAAGCCTCAATATTTTGTGGTAGAGGTTCAAAAGAATACACCTGGCACTGAGGAGAAAGTTGTTTGGTGAGAAAACTGAAATAGCCGATGTTGGCGCCCACATCAAAAAAGACTTGCGCCTTGGGCGCTAACTTTTTGAAAATCGCTTCGGTCTCAGGCTCATGGCAGCGGCGTAAGTACATTGCTGCCTGCATACGATCTTTTAAATCCAATTCTAGTTGAAATCCACTTTGCATGCGATGAACCACTTTATCAGGAAGTGCGGAGTGCATGTAAGACAAACATTTTTGCCCCAACATGGTTTTGCCACGAAAATGGGGAAGGTAACTGTAGGCTTTAATCAGCGGAGTCATCATCATGGATTACCTCTATGAACATCGCGAATGGCGGCTTGGTCGGTGGGGAAAATCACAATCTCTTGAATATTCACATGCCGTGGACGTTGCAAACTCCACAAAATCGTCTCGGCAATGTCCTGCGCCGAAAGAGGGTGCATATTTTTATAAACCTGCTGGGCTTTGTCGTTATCGCGAAAGCGCACTTGCGAAAACTCCGTCTCCACCATGCCCGGTTCGATATTGGTCACGCGCACACCCGTGCCGATGAGATCCATGCGTAGAGCTTCGGTCAAAGCGCGCACAGAGTATTTTGTCGCGCAATACACTCCACCGCCGGGATAGGTCCAGCGGCCCGCCACCGAGCCAAGATTGATCACGTGGCCGCGTTTGTTGCTCACCATGGTTGGCACAATCTGACGAGTCATCGCCAACAAACCACGCACGTTGGTGTCAATCATCTCTTCCCAATCTTCCCACACGCCTTTGTGAAGAGGCTCTGTGCCTCTCGCCAGCCCCGCGTTGTTGACGAGCACATCAATATTTTGCAGAGATTTTTGTTCTTTGTCGAACCACGCCAAAAGCGCTTCCCGATCGCGCACATCAAACGGCGCCAAAAGAATTTCGCATTTGTGTTGCGCGGAAAGTTCTTTTTGCATTGCTTGCAAACGCTCTTCCCGACGGCCGTTGAGGATCAGTTGCTGACAGTGGGGCGCTAACAGGTGGGCGGTGGCCTCGCCGATCCCCGAGGTCGCACCCGTGATCATCGCTGAGTATTTACTCATAAAAAGTACTCTCGGTAAAATCCAAATGTTCCATCAACAATTGAACAGCTTTTTCAAAAAAGATTTGATCCTGAGCTGTGAATCTTTCTTTTTGTGGAGAATCCACGTCCAGCACACCATAAAGTCTTTGCCCTCGCAACAAGGGAACCACTAATTCCGCCTGCGAGCGCGAATCACAGACAATGTGCCCAGGAAACTGCTCCACGTCGGCAATACGCAATGTCTTTTTTTGCAAAGCGGCCGTTCCGCAGACGCCCTTTCCTATCAATATTTGTGTGCAAGCGGGGCGTCCTTGAAACGGACCAAGAACTAATTTTTTTCCATCATACAAATAAAAACCCACCCAATTGATATGGGGAATCTCGGCCATCAACAGAGCACTCACATTGGCGAGACTGCCTATGAGGTTTCCTTTTTCGCAGTAAAAGGGAAGATCGACCAAGGGGTCTGAGTTTGTGGCGTTTATCATCCCCATGAGACTACCCTCCTCATTGAAAGCTGAAAAGTCTCAACGCACTGATGTAGGCCCTTCGCTCTGCGAAGGAAGTCTTTGCTTAGGCTGCTGAGCCGAGCGAAGGACCTAGACATTCTGTGGTTCTGCGCGTAATTTAGTTGCTATGGCACATGAAGATTTACTCGCTCGTTTACAGGCTGTGGAACAACGGATCCAAGCGGCTTGTGATCGCGCCGGTCGGTCCCGTGCGGAGGTACAACTCCTGTTGGCTTCCAAAAAAGTCTCTGCCGAGACACTTCGTGAGCTAGCCTCCCACAAAAACATTCTTCTCGGCGAAAACACCGCGCAAGAATTTGTGCAAAAACAACAGGCGCTTCTGGATTTGCCTTTTACTTGGCATTTTATTGGGCATCTGCAATCCAACAAAGTCAAAGATGTGGTCGGCCGTTGCGCTTTAGTTCACAGTGTGGACCGATGGTCCCTCGTGCAAGAGCTCTCGCAGCGCTCGTTGCAAAAATCATTGACCACTTCGATCTTGATTGAGGTCAACACCTCTGGAGAATCCAGCAAATCGGGACTGCCGCCGGAAAAAGTTTTGGCTTTTTGCCAACAGATTTTGGCCTTGCCCGCTTTGCGCATCGAAGGTTTGATGACCATTGCGGCCAACACCGACAACGAGCAGGAAGTGCGGCAAAACTTTCGAGCACTTAAAAAACTGGCGAGTGATCTCTCGACCTCACTCCCACAACTTTCGATGAAAACCTTGTCCATGGGCATGTCACAAGATTTTGAGTGGGCCATCGAAGAAGGTGCGACCCTCGTGCGTATCGGCTCTTTGATCTTTGGTGAACGGACACCATGATCGCAAATCTCAAACTCACGTCTTTGCTGACGAGAATTTATTCTTTTCAGTTTTTTTGGATCTTTGCCCTGATTCTCCCCGTGCTTTATCCGTACTACGCCTCGCTGGGTGTGAATATGCACGAGTTTTTTCAATTGCAGGCGATGTTTGGATTTTCTGTCGCGATTTTTGAAATCCCCAGTGGTTATTTTAGCGACTACTTTGGACGCAAAGTTTCGTTGGGAGTGGGTGGGTTTCTCTCTGGAGTTTCGTATTTTATTCTCACTCAAGCCACAGGTTTTTATGGACTGCTGTTGCACGAGTTTCTTCTCGGTGTCGCACTCAGTTTTGTTTCGGGCACGGACGTTGCAATTCTTTTTGACTCCCTTCCCCCAAAAGCTTCGCGCAATGATTCCTCACGCCTTTTGGGCTTTCACCAGATGGCGGCATCGCTTGGCGAATCCTCCGCGGCCGTTCTCTGCACGGGCCTGCTATTGTTTCTCTCTTACAAATCCATCATTGCGATTCAGGCAATCGTCGCGTGGATTCCATTTTTTATTGCGCTTTCCATTCCTGAACCACCGACACCGCGCAAAGAGCATCTGGAATTTAAAAAAGTGAAGATTCTTTGGATGCAGCTTCTCCACGAACAGCTCGAACTGCGTTTGCTCATTCTCCATTTTGTCGTATGGATGCTCGCCACCTTTATTGCCATTTGGACAATTCAAAAATATTGGCAGGAACATAATGTCCCACTCACATGGTTTGGTCTTCTGTGGGGCGCGAGCAATCTGTTGATGGGATTTACCGGCTTGGCGGCCCGCCGTCTTGAACATCGCTGGAGCTCACGCCATATTTTATTGGGAGTTGGGCTGCTGAGTATCGCGGCCTTTGTGATCATGGGGCTCACCCCGGGTCTCTTAGGTGTGGCGGTCGGATTTTTGCTTTATCTTGCCCGCGGTTTGAATCAAGTCGTAGCACGGGATCTCCTCAACCAAAATATGCAGCCCGAACTGCGCGCAACAGCTAACTCCATTGTGAATTTCTTATTTCGTATTTCTTTTGCCTTTCTCGGCCCAGGGATTGGTTGGGCCATTGACCGCTGGTCGCTCAATGCAACGTTACTGACAGCCGGTGCTATCTTTGCGATTTTATTCCTGCTCATCACTTTTCCGCTCTGGAAACTTTTAAAAAACTCCCCCACTAAAGAAGAAACACAGCTCATTTGACATTGCTAAAGAGCTGCGCGATGTTGGTCATTATGAAAAATCATTCTCTCAAAGATTATGTAATACCCGCGCTGATCCTCTTCCTGATTGTCTTTTTTATTTACGGTTTGGGTAGCTCACTTGTGCCCCTCGCCTTTTCATGGTTTTTAGCTTATGCTAGTCTTCCCTTGGTTAAAAAAATTCAAAACAAAGGCTGCTCTCGCTCTGTCGCGGCGTCTCTCGTGCTCGGTGCGGTGACGCTTGTTATCCTGTTGCTTGGGTTTCTTATCATCCCGCCTCTTGTGGCAGATATTCAGGCGGCCGTTTTGGCGGCCCCGCAAAGCATCTCGGTCGTATTAGAAAAACTCGACGTCTTTTTTTCCAACTACGACATTCGTATTCCTTATCAAAAAGAATCTCTGATTGAATTTGCCAAACAGTATTCGACAAAACTTTCTTCCGGCTTGCTGAATTCTGCCAGTGACGTTGTCAGAAATTCTATTTTAAATACGGCTTCGGCGATTCTTCTTGTCCTTAATCTTTTCTTGATCCCGATATTTTTTGTCTACCTCGTGACAGATTACGAAAATCTGATCCGACGTTTAGAATCTCTTGTACCGCTTTCATGGCGGCCCTACGTTTATTCGTATGGCGAAAAAGCCAATCGTATTCTCAGTGGTTATATTCGTGGGCAAATGCTGGTGTGTTTGATTCTGGGGGTACTTTATAGTTTGGGTTTATTGATCGTGGGCCTGAAGTTTGCTCTCGTCATCGGATTTTTAACAGGCTTTTTTAGCATTATTCCCTACGTAGGCTACACCTTTGGTTTTGCCGCGGCTCTTATCACCACTTTTGCCAACTTTGAAAGCTGGGGACAAGTGGTCGGTGTAATCATCGCCTACAGCCTTGTGCAAATGCTGGAAAGTTTTGTGATCACTCCGCGCATCGTCGGAAATAAAGTAGGCTTGAGTTCTTTTGAGGCCATTATTTCGCTGATCGTGCTCGGAAATCTTCTCGGCTTTATTGGTCTGTTTTTGGCCATTCCAGTCGGCGCCCTAGTCAAAACCGCACTGATTGATTTGCTCGCGGAGTACAAAAAAACCGCCCTTTATAAAGGGTAAAAACGCATATATTCTCTCTCGCCAAGCCCTAAATTGCTACCCTGACAGTTGGAAGTGACGTTTTCGGGCCTCCACACCGTTCCTATAGCGGTATTAACCAAATGTAATGTTATTGGATCGGTCCTTATTTTGCTTTTAAAGGTCAGTATGCTGAAGTTCGGTCGCACCCACTTTTTGATTGCAATGAGTTTGCTTTTAACAACGTTCGTTGCCTATTCTCAATCCCATGTAGATCTCCAAGATACCATTTGGTCCATCTCCAACAACTCTTTAGGTGATCCTGCGACCAAGGAGATGTTTCCATTAATGAACATTCCCCTCAATCAACCTCTCCCGCTGCCGTCCGAACACGTTTCAGAAGAAAAATGGTCTGAAACCAAAACAAATATTTTGAACGATTTCGATAACCGCCTGAGCGATGGATTCAAAATTCCTGAGGGCCTCAAAGAACGAACTGCTTTTTGGTTTGATATCTACACCCGCTACGGCGAAACCCACCATGTCATTCACCATTTGCGTTTTCCGTGGATTGTGTTTGAAATCGTCGACACAACGGATTTAATTCTCAATAGCAAAGGCCCTCTCTGGCTAAGACGCGAACGAGCTGAAAAGTTTGCGGCAAAACGCGCCAAAGAAATCCGCACAGCCCTCGAAAAGCTCGCTCGTAAGAGCCACTACGACAATTTACCTCGTCTGGAAAATCAACTTTTCGAAAAGTTGTCCAGCCTTCCCGGCGGTCGCAAACAGGTTCTTCGTTTTGCGTCCCAAAATGTGCGAAGTCAGTTGGGACAAAAAGATTTTTTTGCTCGCGGACTCGTCAATAGCAGTAAATATCTGACTTACATGGAAGACGAATTTCGCAAAAAGGGATTACCCACCGAACTCACGCGTATGCCTTTTGTTGAGAGCAGTTTTAACGAAATGGCTTACTCCAAAGTTGGCGCCAGCGGCATATGGCAAGTGATGCCCAAAACGGGGAAGTCTTACATGATCGTGAATAATCATATTGACGAGCGAAACTCGCCGCTCAAAGCCACGGCAGCGGCGGCGCGCTTGCTGCATTTTTACCATCGCGCTTTAGGATCTTGGCCACTGGCTATCACGGCGTATAACAATGGAATTGGCAATATTAAAAAGGCCATCAAACAAGGCCGCTCCAAAGAATTAGATATCCTCATTAGTCGTTATCATGGCGGGGATTTCCGTTTTGCTTCGAGTAATTTCTATACTTGTTTTTTAGCCGCCCTCTATGCAGAAAAATATCACAAAATAGTTTTTAAAAACGTAGAGCGTAATCCTTTACAGGAGCGTGAGGAAATCCGTCTTGCACGCCACACTCCTGCCCGCCAGCTGGTGAAAACCACCGGGCTCAGCGCGGAAGAACTCCTCCAATACAATTTAGATTTACGAAATGCCTTTAAAAACAATGCGACTTTACCAGCTGGTTATCGTCTGCATGTGCCTGCGAAAAACGTCAATAAATTCAGCCAGGTGACCAATTTGCGCCCCTCTGGAGTGAAAGAGTATATACAAAACTAAGCAAATTCAAATACTTACAGTATGACTCCCACATCTCACTTTTGGTACATAAATTGGATAAGAGATGCTGGTTGTACGTGTAAAGCCCGTTGAAAGGAGCCTGTCCATGAAAGTGATCACCTTTTTGTTTATTCTTTTTATTCTCAGCAACGGTTCCTATGCAGATGCTCAAGAGCGTCTGAACAAAGATCTCGAGTCCACGGCGACCTGTCCCTCCGCGACCTTGTTCTCGGACATCACTTACGAAGACCTGCGCAGCAAGCTCGACAATACGCTCAAAGAAAAAAACAAATCTCTTATCTTTTTAGACTTTCGCGGATTACAAGCACAAGTTGATGTGCTCGCTAATCATCTTGTGGAGCAAGATCGTCTCACGGCGAGCGAAGCCAAAACTATTCTTAAAAAAACCATCGCTCACTTAGAAACTTTGGAAGCCCTATTGGATAAAGCCAAAGAGGCCGCTCAACAAATCAAAGAGAACCAAGTGGTCCCTTTAGCGACGCTCACCTCATTAAAATCCGAAGCCGATGCTTGTAATTTGGTTGTGTCGCCCTACAACGATATATTTAAAACCCTGTCCCACTTAAATAAAGAGCTCAGCGAGATTCTTATGATCTCACCACAAAAAATTACCGCGCAAAAAGAAAAGGCACAATCACTGCTCCGAAAAGTAAGCTCATCCGACGAAGCCTCGGCAGCGAGCAACCAAGACATCGCCGCCCATTTTAATTTTATGCAAAAAAATATTCAGTTTATCGTGCAGACTTTTGAATTTGATCCACGCGTTCTTCAGGTAGCCAAGCAGTAGCGCTGAACCCTCCAGATTGCAGTTTTAACCTTCCCGAGCAAAGCGAAGGATCTTGTCGCAAGATACTTATACCGTAGCGACAGTAAATCCTTCCCTCTTTGCTCATTACCACATGTTACATTGAGCGTGGCAAAAATTAAACGACTCTTGCTCCATACATTTGCTAAAGCAATTTAAGGGATTCGTTGATAGCTTGGGGTTGCATTGATAGGTGGCAGAAACGTACACATTCATGTGGCCACTCAACGACTGTTCAAACTGCTCAAATTCTGTGTATTCACTGATTCTCACAGCTGTCGAATTACACTGGTTTTCTGCATCCTTATCTGCTTGCATTTCGAGGTTCGCATACAGTGTGTCGCTGGGCATAGACCATAGTGGATAAGATGATTCTGCTTTCCCTACGACTTCCTTGTTATTGGCTTGTGCCGATGGAACGATGCTTATTAAGATGAGTGCTGTTGCACTCAAAATGGTGTGTCTCATATTCTCCCCTTAAAGTTTTGTGTGCTTCCTTTGCACTCCCTTAGATTTAAAACATTAAAAAGATATACAAAAGCTACTTTTAGCTACTATATGTTAGCTAATGAGCATTGATCGTCTTCGTTATTTTGTTGCCGTCGTCGAAACCAAGAACCTGCGTAAGGCTGCAGAGTTGGTGGGAATTGCACCGCCCTCTATGTCCAAAGCCATTGCTGTTCTAGAAGATGAACTGGGTTTTAAGCTGCTATTTCCCGAGGGACGAGAGATTGGCATAACGGCGAAAGGTTTGGATGTTTATCGTTTGTCGGCGTCGCTTTTAACCGAACATCGCAAATTTTTTGAACGGCTCAAGAGCGCCACTGAATCCAGCGAGCCCCTGCGCATGGCCACCTTCGAAATCTTTAGCTCGTATTTTATTTCTTCCTTTCTCCAGACAGAAAAAAATCTTGAGCTCCTGCTTCTTGAAAAAACTCCCGGACACATCGAAGCTTCCATTTTGTCGGGCGAAGTGAACGTGGGTGTGACGTACATTCCCTCTCCCGATGGAGCCCTTGAATATCGTGAGATCGGTTCCTTCACACAAGGCATCTATGGCCATAAAAAATGGAGTGAGCTTCCCTTTTCAGAATGGCCCTTTGCGATTCCGACGACGGAGCTGAGAATTCACTCATCAGACATCGACTCTCTCGATATGTGGCCCAGCTCCGCCCCGTCGCGAATTATCAAATATAAGTTTGAGCTTTTGGAGACGGCTTTACAAACGGCGCGCTTAGGTTTGTCTGTTCTGCATTGCCCCGACTTCATCGTCTCCCTGCAAAACGAACAGGTGCGCACCTCTCACCAGCTTGTAAAACTTCCTTCTCCCAAAGGATACAAAGAGTCCAAACCCACAAAAGTGTATTTGGTAGGAAGAAAAGGCGAACTGCCTGACACATTGGAAAGAAAGCTGGCCAAGTTTATGCGCTCACTGCCGCTACGGTAGCAGTATAAGGCCCTTCGCAGCGGATGTTAAACTTCCTGAGTGTAACGAAGGATCTCGTTGCAAGGTCTTTCGGGCTGAAACCCTCAGGACGTCTGGACCTTGCGCTCATGAGCACCGCTTACAAAATCGAGCTTAATAGTTTTTGGGTGTATTCGTTTTTGGGATGAGAGTAAACATCGGCAGCGGGGCCCATTTCTACGATCTTGCCTTGGCTCATCACTGCTACGTCATCAGCAATGAATTTAACCACGGAGAGATCGTGGGATATAAAAATATAGGTGAGTCCCATATCTTCTTTGAGATCCAAAAGAAGATTTAAAATCTGCGCCTGCACAGAAACATCGAGAGCCGACACGGATTCATCACACACCACAAACTCAGGATTAACAGAGAGTGCGCGGGCGATGCAAATTCTCTGGCGCTGTCCGCCGGAAAATTCATGTGGATAGCGAGCCAAAAATTTTGGATCGAGTCCGACTTTTTCCATCAGATGCTCAGCTCTTTGTCTACGTTCCGTATCGTTCGCATACAAACCATGGGCTTGCATAGGTTCGGTCATGGCGCGACCGATGGTTAAACGCGGATTGAGTGAAGAATACGGATCTTGAAAAACAATTTGAATTTTCTGGCGCAAACGGCGCAGTTGTTCTGCGGGAAGGGTGAGAAGATTTTGTCCACGATAGAGAACTTCACCCGAAGTCGGTTCGATCAAGCGCAAAAGTGTACGACCCAAAGTGGTTTTACCAGAACCCGACTCCCCCACAAGACCTAATATACGACCCGGAGAGATCTGAAAACTCACTTCGTCTACCGCTTTGACAAATTCTTTTTTTTGCCAAAACCAGGTCGATTTCATGGGATAAAACTTACTTAGGTTTTTCACCTCGAGAAGAGCGGGGGCACTGGCTTTTGTGGGCTGCGCTTTGTGGCCCAAACTATTTACATCAAAACTTTTCTCATTCCCGGCCGCATCCATGTAATCACTGACCGTGGGAAGGCGGCGCACATCAGGATGCATTTGCGGTCGACAGTTCAGAAGGCCTTTGGTGTAGGCATGGCGCGGTTGACGAAAAATCTCTTCGGTGACTCCGGATTCCACACGCTTCCCCTTATGCAACACTGTCACTTCATCCGCCATTTTACGAATAAGGGAAAGATCATGGGTGATAAAGAGCATTGAAAGTCCCATGTCTGCTTGCAGCTTTTGCAAGAGATCCAAAATCTGTCGCTGAATGGTCACATCCAAAGCTGTGGTTGGCTCATCGGCAATTAAGAGTTGCGGCTCGCAAGAAATCGCCATGGCAATCATCACGCGCTGGCGCTGACCACCGCTGAGTTCGTGGGGATAGGCTTTGAGTTTTTGGTCAGGGCGCGGAAGTCCAACAAGATTTAACAGGTGCAGCGCGCGCTCATTGGCCTCGTTCGCTGACATTTTTTTATGAAGTTTAAGTCCTTCAGTAAGTTGATAACCAATGCTCAATACCGGATTGAGGCTGGTCATGGGCTCTTGAAAAATCATGGCTATTTGACTGCCGCGAATGGAGCGTAAATCCTCATCTGGCAAAGTGAGTATATTTTTGCCACCAAAGAGAATTTTCCCATCCAAGGATGTTGTCTGCGGGTTCAACAAACGTAAAATCGAAAGACTGGTAATACTTTTGCCCGAACCCGACTCACCGACCAGTCCCACGACTTTCCCGCTCGGGATCACTAAATCAAGATCTTGCACGGCCCAGTGAGACGTTCCATCATGTTTGGGAAAACGAATATTTAACTTTTGGATCTCGAGACAAGAACTCATAAAATAAATGTAACAGCTTGTCCCGACTCTGCCAAACAAAAGAAATGGTTAAGAATCCCTTGCTAAAAATTATTGAATAACATGAGAGAAGTTACCAACTACCAGCTATTTTACAACGATAGAGACGGCCCCCTATAAATTGACCCCTGCCATCCCCAAAAACTTCTACAACCTTTGTCTCATCACCCCATGTATGTTCAAAAACGTAAGATTTTGAAGACTTGTCATAGTAGGCCTTTTTTACTTCAAAGTAGTGAGTAAACCATTTAACAAACCCCACGTAACGATACTTTAAATACAACTTAACACCTTCAGGAGTTCGCTCTCTCTCAAGAGTTAAGTACGCCTCCTCAGAGCCATCGTTAACACTACATTCTAAAGTCTGTACGCTGTTAAAGATATCCACTTCTTCCGCAAAAGCCATATTGCTAAAAACAAATGTTAAAATAAGTAATAAGAATTTCATAAATCACCCCCGTCTTTTCAAGCTTTTATATTTAACTAATTGGGATGGTCAATGCTAAACGTAAAAATCTGTGTTTACCTATTCGCATTAAACTCAGTGAGCATCTAACCAGGGGTTTTTGTTCGATCACTTTTTCTTTACACAGTTTTGCACTCCCCAACGTTTCTAAAAAAAACGCAATAATATTCTATCGAGTGCCACCAATACGAGGCTGTCAAGCTCAACCTCAGCAGTGATTAAATATTGGGTTCTTATTTGATAGAGGGTTTTTGGAGGAGTTCGCGGGATTCTTTCCTAGAATGTCTAGGATACGAAGTCCGCGCTAATAAATACACGGACTGGAAACTTCGGTAGGGGTTTAGAGTGAGCCCTTCTAGTAATGATTGACAGTTGGCGCAGAAATCAGAATTAAACCCGTTATGGAGCGACATTAGTGCTTTTCGTCGTATCTGACGAGGGATTTGTAAAATAATCTATATTACCTTTGTAGAGATTTTCTAAATCTTTTTCAGATACAGAATTGAGAGAAGCTATTATATTTTGATCACGGCAAGAAAAACCACCCGAAATAAATTTCCCATCGTTTAAACTAACCTTCTGATAGATATCGCAGCCATTTTTAAACCAACGAGTCACTTTTGAGTTATCACTTCTTGAAATATCAGTCCTTTGCCCAAAACCATCAGCACGTGTGATGACTTCAGTTTCTAGTTGGTAAGAATTGTCATTTTGTTTACGGTGGACTCTTTTTTTACAGGTAAGACTACCGCTTAGCCATTTTTCTTGAGGCATGTTTTCAACGTTTACCTCATAAAGATAAGGATCTACTTTTAAATTATTGATGTACACACCCTGATAGGCCTTGCGTTGCATTTTTGTGTTATTTTTGGATGCAATTTCTTGGAACTCTTTTGTGCATTCTGAATCGAAGACAGCTGCGCTTAATGCAGTCATAACTGCTCTATCCACTCCTTGTTGTTCTGCAGAGGAAAGAAATAAAACTATTATTGATGAGATTATGAGCAACATTTATGTTCTCCTCTTAAAAAACACTCTATACTATCGGCATAAGCTTAAGTCTGCTAAAGAAGGCTAGGTATGATTAATATTGGATTTGTGCGCGGTCTGAAGGGTTTAAAAAGCCCTGTGCTAGACCTTTTTCAGGGGCGCAGAAGTCTTTCTGCATGCTCGACGGAAAGTCCAAAGACGATTTCTAGGCCGTCACCCACGGCGTTTGATTTTTTCGCCTTGAATTGTGTTAGAATCTAATCTTTTGGAACATCTCGGCAACAAAGTAATACCTTTCGCACACTCGCGGGCAGATGGCCTCGTTTTGATGACTGGAAATTCTGAGAAGGCGCAGCTCGGCGACTCTCTTCATCGCACAGATTTTTCTAATGCCACAGCGGCAGTGACTGGAGTTGCAGATGCTTTTTTTCGGGATGAACGAACCGTAGTGCGGCAGGCCACTTCCTTTTTGGCTAAATAGGTAAATACATCGGTCCAGTTCTTATCAGGCACGCTGTGGGAGATCATATTCTGAACTTGCTCCAAAATCTGCATCTGCTCTGATGTAAAAGTCAGAGTGAGCGTCACCGACTGGTCCTGATGCCTTATTTCTTTTTGCTGAGCCTGCGTGGGGAGGCCGAAAACTTCAACGATGGTCTGTAACCAACGTCTTTAACAAGGTAATCGAAAAGGCTTGTGTGATTTTGCGTTCATTGAGAACAGCGCTTTTAAAGCTAGCGTGCAAGTGATTATTAGACAATTGACTGAGTCATGAATTGAGAACCTTGTTAATCCAACAAGGAGTACGTATCCGATTTTATAAATCTTCTAAGACCAAATAACGAGCTCAGATTCACGTCAAATTTTATTTTTAAAATAACACCGGATTTTCTGAGTGGCGATAAATCCTGGCATTCAACACAGATCAGAGTTTGCGAAGTTTTTCCATTCTGGATGGCTCACTTCTTCCCATCGTGGGGAGAAGTATATCGATAGGGTGAGGTTCTTTTTTGTGAATGATACGAGAGATCCTTCGCCGACAATTGTAAAACTCAGGACTTTTTACAAGCCACCGTAAGACCTTCTGAGGTGGGAATAATGCAGGCATGGAAGCGTGGGTCCTTCATCAAGGTTTCATTAAACTGTCGCATGGCGGATTGAAGCGACCTTTGCGAGCCCTCGGCCTGGGCTCCGATAAAAACCTGGCCAAATAAAAATGTGTTGTCGCCAATAATCAAACCGCCCGACGTCACATGCTCCATGGCCCATGCTAAATAATCTGGGTAGGCTTTTTTATTGGCGTCGATAAAAATCAAATCAAAAATGTCGTTTTGTTTTTTCTGCAACAACTCGCGGGCATCGCCAAGTTCAAAGCGGCAACGTGCATCCGCAATCAACGATGTGGCCACTTTGAAATGTTCCGGGTCTTTTTCGAGAGTCACCATCGAACCATGGGCCGGCAGGGCCTCGAGCATCCATTGTGTGGAATACCCGTACTGCGTTCCAATTTCTAAAACATTTTCAATTTGAAAGCTGCGAATCAGAAACTGAAGAAGGTGTCCCTCGACCGCACCGATGTTAATTCCCCACTTTTCGTCTTTTTTGAGTATTTCTTCCATCCTAAGTAACGTCGCGGACTTAGGCGGCAACAAGGACTGAACGTAGTCGGTTATTTGCACACTGGCATGATCATTTGAGCTTCGCATCAAAGCACCATATCACTCGTAAATACCACTGTCCACGGAGGAGTTTTTTAGATAGTTTCATTTTATGAGCTCGCTCTGGTTGGTCTTCTTTTTTACTCTCTCCGCAATGCTTTTACCAAGCTGTGTTCCCCAACAGCGTCGCGCCGACAACACCATGTATAGCTATGTGCGTGAGCATATTCATTCGCTAGATCCCATCCACTCTCACGATCTTTTTTCCCACCAAATGGCCGCACAAGTTTACGAAGGCCTTTATCATTTTGCCTATCTCAAGCGACCTTTAGAGGTAGAGCCCTTGCTCGCCGAGACCCTTCCACAAATTTCGGCCGATGGTTTGACGTACACAATTCCACTAAAGAAAAATATTTACTTCCATGACCATCCTAGTTTCCCACAAGGGAAGGGGCGTCTTTTTGTTGCCGATGATTTTATTTATTCTCTCAAACGTCTGGCCGATCCTAAAAATCGCAGCGAATCTTTTTGGGTGATCGAAAATAAAATTGCCGGATTGGACACTTGGCGCACACAAGGAGCACACTATGACCAAAATATTTCCGGTCTCATTGCGCTCGACAGTCATACTTTGCAAATTCGTTTAACTAAGCCCAATTTTCAATTTGTGCAAAGCCTCACAATGGCCGCCACCTATGTGGTTCCTCACGAAGCCGTGGAATATTATGCAGCGGAGTTTGGCACGCGCGCCGTGGGCACAGGGGCTTTTTTACTTCAACAGTGGTTGCCCGGCTCGCAACTGATTTTTGTGAAAAATCCGCACTATACTTCGCTCACATATCCACAGGAGGGTACAGCAAAGGATGAAACCTTAGGTTTGCTCAAAAATAAAGGACAGACCTTGCCCTTCATCGATCGTGTGGTGGTTTATGAAATCCCCGAAGCGCAACCGCAGTATTTACTCTTTGTAAAAGGCGAAATCGATCTCTTGATGCCGCAAAAGGATTACCAAGACGCCTTTATCGAGCATGGTCAACTGCGTGAAAAACTGCACGAACAAGCGCTTCTTCTCGAGTTGCCTCCAGGACTGGATGTGACTTACATCGGTCTCAATAACGACAATCCTTTTTTAAAAAACAAAAAAATTCGCCAAGCATTTTCTTTGGCTTTTGATCGCCCTTTTATTGTCGGTCAATATTATAATTATCTCGCGCAGCCAGCGCATGGCCCTATTCCTCCCGGAATAGATGGTTACGACTCTCAACGCCACACTGAGTTTTCCTCGTTTGATATTACTAAAGCAAAAAAAATGTTGGCCGAGGCAGGTTATCCAGAGGGGCGCGGACTCCCTGAGTTTCATTACGAAATCCCGTCGACCCACGCCAATGCCCGACAGCTCGCCGAATTTTTTAAACAGCAATTGCAACAGCTTGGAGTTCGCGTACGTCTCAATGCCAACACCTGGCCACAGTTTAATGACAAGGTGAAAAAAGGCAAAGCCGATATTTTTGATTACGCTTGGAATGCCGACTATCCAGACGCGGAAAATTTCTTTCAATTGCTCTACAGCAAAAATAGATCCCCTGGTCCCAATGCCGTTTCTTTTAATAATAAAAAATTTGATGAGCTTTATGAAAAAGCCCTCACGCTCCCTCCAGGTCCCGTACGTACACAACTTTATGGAACCATGGAATTACTGGTTATGGAAGAATGCCCGTGGATTTTCGGCGTGCACCGACTACGACCTCTGATCAAACATGCCTGGTTACTCAATCACAAATATGAAATCATGATACCCGATAACATAAAGTACCTCCGCATTGATCAAAACCTACGGGCTTCGTGGAAGGGGCTCAATCCATGAGTGGTTTCTTGGTAAAAAAACTTTTAAGTGCCTTGACCATCGTCGTCGGAGTTACTTTTATTACCTTTTGTCTTTTCCACATTGTCGGTGGTGACCCCGCCCTCCACTATGCAGGCAAAAATGCGTCCCCCGAAGTGGTTCAATCCCTACGCCACGAGTTGGGTTTAGATAAACCTGTGGTGACACAGTATTTTATTTTTCTTTCGCAAGCGTTCACCTGGGATTGGGGAACCAGTTGGTCCAATCATCGCCAGGTCACCCAACTTTTAAATGATCATATCGGCGCATCGCTCACCTTGACGTTGCCTGCTTATACACTCTCCGTAGTGTTGGCGGTCCTCATCTCACTCGCAGCTGCTCTTCGTAAGGATACCTTTGTTGATCGAGGTCTACTGCATTTGTGTTTTATTTTGATGAGTATCAGTTTTGTTGTTTATGTGGTGTTTGCGCAAAAAATATTCGCTTTTGATCTCAACTGGTTTCCTGTCTACGGTTGGGATACCTCGTGGATTTACCGCTGGAGTTATATTCTTCTCCCCTGTTTTATTTACTCTCTGGCTCATTTACCACCGAAGGTCCTCTTATTTCGTGCGGCTCTCTTACAGGAGCTCGAGAAGGATTATGTGCGAACCGCCCAAGCCAAGGGGCTTTCCACTTATACCATCTACTCCATTCATATTTTAAAAAATGCCTCTTTACCCATAGTAACTCTCGTCATGTCGCAACTTCCCACTCTTATTACAGGCTCCGTGCTTCTTGAGGCCTACTTCGGCATCCCCGGTCTCGGAGGGCTTTTGCTCAACTCCATTCAAAGCAGTGATTTGCCAGTAATTAAAGCTCTCACGGTTGTGGGTTCACTTTTTTATATTGTTGTGCAATTAGCGCACGATCTTATTGCTGCCTTTTTAGATCGCCGCTGGGAGCTGACATGAAAATAAAAATTTTTAGTTTCATTGTCGGAGTTTATTTTCTCATCGCCCTCTTGGTACAATGCGGATGGCTCTCTGACAGCGCGTCGCCCGAACGCATCGTCAGCTACCTCCCTCCCTCCCCCGAGTATTGGCTAGGCACAGATTTTCTTGGTCGCTCTGTGCTCGTACGCGCTCTGCAATCCACGCGCGTCGCTGTGGCCGTCGGTCTTATCTCTACACTGATCGCCGTCACTGTCGGCACTTGTCTCGGTGCTTTTGCTGGCTATTTGCGTGGTTGGGTCGATGCGGTGGTGGTTTGGCTTTTTACCACTCTCGATTCCATTCCCTACATTCTCCTCTTGGGCGCTTTTGCTTTTGCTTTAGGTCAGGGGCTGCAAAATATCTTTATTGCCTTGGGCCTCACTTCGTGGACGACGCTGTGTCGTTTGGTGCGCACTGAATTTATTAAGTTGCAAGAAGCAGAGTTTGTCATTGCGGCTGAGGCACAAGGTTTGCGTCGTTGGAAAATAATTTTTGCGCACATTCTCCCCAATGTTATGCACATTATTTTAATCCAAGCGGGTGTGATTTTTGTATCGTCCATTAAGATCGAAGTGATCCTCAGCTATTTAGGTCTGGGCATGGAACCCGGATCAGCCTCCTGGGGCTTGATGATTGACGACGCTAAACAAGAAATCACTCGTGGTTTTTGGTGGAACATGATCGCTGCCACCATTTTTATGTTTGGCCTCGTTTATTCTGTGCAAATTCTCCTCGAAGAATGGCGCAAGAAACGTACCCCCTCCTCGTAAAACACAGCCCAGATCTAAACACTAGCCTTGAGGCCTAATCCCTCTCTCGGGAATGACTCATACCTTGAACCCCCTTACACTAGAGTTCTCTGGGGGGCTCATGTATTTTACATCTTTTCTAACCACTCTTGTTTTCCTCACCTCTTCTGTTTGTTTCGCCAATGTGGATCGTCCCCCCCAATTTGTTTTGCTTGCCTTCGATGGTTCCAAAAGTATTTCCTTTTGGAAAAACTCGCGACTCTTTGCTCAGCAAAACGATGTTCTCTTTACTTATTTTATTAGCGGTGTGTACTTCTTAAATACCAGTAAAAAAAATAACTACGTAGAACCCAGCAAAGGTGCTGGACAGAGTGCCATCGGCTTTGGTGGAACAGAAGCAGATATTCAACTACGTTTAGAGCAAATACGTTTAGCTTCGGCAGAGGGCCACGAGATGGCTTCACATGCCAATGCTCATTACGATGGAGCAAAATACACCGAAGCCCAATGGAATAGTGAAAATCAACAATTTACAAATCTGATGGTCAATGCGTGGAAAAACAATGGAGTCGCGAGTCAACAGCCGCCCGGTTGGGCCGACTATTTCACTCAAAATCTTTCAAATGATCCTGGACTGGTGGGATTTCGTGCGCCGCTCTTAGGCGTGGGCGATGGCTTGTGGAAATCTCTCAAAACTCAAGGAATACTCTACGACACCAGCCGTGTGGATCGCATGAACTACTGGCCCACACAAATCAACGGCTTATGGAATTTCCCACTCGCCGGGTTAACGATTGTCACCACTGGCAAAAAGACGTTGAGCATGGATTACAATTTTTATTATGCAGATTCTAAAGGTGTAGCTGGCCCCTCTTCCGAATATGCCGCTTATGAAGAGCGCATGTACAAAACCTACCTAGCGTATTTTGAAAACAATTATTTTGGTAACCGCGCGCCTGTACACATCGGCCACCACTTTTCTCTATGGAATGGCGGAGCTTACTGGCGTGCCATGCAACGTTTTGCCAAAACAGTCTGCGCAAAGCCCGAAGTTGTCTGTGGCACCTATAAAGAGTTACTGGCTTTTGTAGAATCCAACAAAGCCAAAATCCCCTCGTACCAAGCGGGGTTATTTAACAAAGCGTTAGGAAAAAGTTTGTACAAACCTCTTCCCGAACTTACCGACGAAGAATTGCAAGAGCTCGCTATCGAAGCTAGCAACCATATCCACGCCCACGATGATGAGTAGACAAAAAGGTACGCTTTTTTCATTCCGCGTTTTGCCTTAGCTGGATGAGCCATTTATTCTTGAGTAATCTAGTTTTTAATATTTAAGAGTTGGGAGACGGTTTTTTTGATGTGCTCTACGTCGAAGGGCTTTTTGATGTAGTCATCGGCGCCCACATCGAAACCTCTTTTGATATCGAGCTCACTGGTTTTTCCCGAAACAAAAATCAGCGGGATGCTCTTGAGATCGTCGTGTTCTTTTAAGAGTTTGGCGAGTTCAAAACCGTTGATCCACGGCAGCCCGATATCCATAATAATCAAATCAATCGGTGAATCATCGAGCACCAACGACAATTGAGTGCCATCGGCGGCGGTCTTGACATTGTACCCTTCACCTTCAAAGAGACGTTTCATGGCGTTGCGCATGGTTTCGTCATCTTCGATGATCAAAATACATTTATTTTCTTTTTTATTCTTTAGCTTTCGAAATTCATCCAGACTGACAACACTCTCGCCCGTCAGTCTCTCTTTTGTGAGTTTTTCGATTTTATCCACTAAAATTTTGGTGTCGATGGACTTCTTTTTCACCCGACTAGGATATCCCTAGTGACCTTGGTGTTCAAGCCATCGTTCGCAATCCATAGCAGCCATGCAACCAGTACCCGCCGCAGTGATTGCTTGGCGATACATATCGTCGGCCACATCCCCAGCAGCAAAAACACCCTCGACCGAAGTAGAGGTTTTGCCAGGCTCTGTGCGTAAATATCCCACATCATTGGTGGTCAATTGGCCTTTGAATAAATCCGTATTGGGTTTGTGCCCAATGGCGATAAAGACACCTTGAATCTTTTTCTCGTAAACTTCGTTCTTAACAAAATCACGAATCTTCACGCTCTCCACAACTTTGTCGCCAAGAACTTCTTCTAAACCCGAGTTCCACAACACTTCAATTTTTGGGTTAGCGAGAACCTTGTCGGCCATAATCTTAGAAGCACGGAATGAGTCGCGACGATGCACGACATACACCTTGCTGGCAAAACGCGTAAGGAACGTCGCCTCTTCCATGGCCGTATCTCCACCACCGACAATAATCACTTCTTGATTGCGAAAAAAGGCACCATCACAAGTCGCACAGGCAGAAACACCACGTCCTAAAAATTTACGTTCGGATTCTAAACCAAGGTATTTGGCGCTGGCGCCGGTAGAAATAATCAAAGCTTTCGATTCGAAAAGTTGTTCGCCGACCCATACTTTAAAAGGACGGGCTTTCAAATCAACTTTAGTTACATTGCGAGAAAGAAAACGAGTCCCAAAACGTTCAGCTTGCTGTTTCATCACCGACATCAACTCAGGCCCCATAATCCCATGAGCAAATCCCGGAAAGTTTTCCACTTCAGTGGTCGTCATCAGCTGCCCGCCCACTTCTTCACCCTCAATCATAAAAGGTTTTAAAAGCGCACGCGATGCATAGATCGCCGCCGTCAATCCCGCTGGACCAGAACCAATAATAATAACGTTTTCAACCTGACTCATCTTCACCTCGAATCTGCTTTGAATATCATAACTATTTGGAGAAAGTCAGGTTGGAATTAAAGGTCATTTTTTCTGAAGCTCTTTTTTAGGACCTCGCGTTCAGGAAGAGAAAGCGCTTGAGTCCCATGGATGGGACGCGTCCTAAAAAAGAGCTTCAGAAAAAATGACCTTTAATTCCAACCTGACGTTTCTACTTAGAGGGAGTGGTGCCAAGGGGCGGATGGGTTTTGGGCCCAGTCTATGAACTTTTTTGCCACAATATTGGGCGATTGGATTTTTTGATCGCGTAAACGATCTTGGACGGAAGGGGGTAACATCTCGGTTTGCATGTAGCCTGGGCTAAAAAGACGGAGATCTACCGTTATTTCCCCTTGAAGCGAAGAGATCAGACCTTTCAGTGCGTGTTTTGCTGCGGCATAGCTCGCGGCGAAGGTATCCGGACGAGCTTCGGCAATGGACGAACCCACACAAACAAACTGGCTAATTTGGGATTTTTGTAAGCATTCATGAATCAATTGAGCCGGAGATAGAAAACTCACCTGGAGCGCCCACTGATGGTCTTTCCATTCTTTTTCGGCAAACTTTCCGTAAGGCCCGCCGCCGGAGATGTAAAAAATCCGTTGCGGTTGCACTTCGATGATCTTTTGCAAAGCCGTACTCACGCCACTGGCGTTACTAAAATCGCAAATAAAAGTGTGAACTCCGCGGTGTTCAAAAGGTTTGCGGGAACTGGCATAGATCTCGGACGTTGGATGTTGCTGTTGCCATTGCTCCAGCACCTGACGTCCTAAACCTCTTCGACCACCAAGAATAATTACCTTTTCTTTTTCCACAGCTTTATACTGATCTCATGAAAGTCGAACTTCCTCAACTGAACAAAACCCTCGAAGGCGCCCCCGAAGAAACACTCTTTCAGATCCTTCGCCGTCACGACATTCCCGTTGCCTCTTCGTGTTTAGGCGATGGTATTTGCGGTAAGTGTCGTGTCACCGTGGTGAACGACATGACGACACTGTCGAAGCCCACAGTTTTGGAAGAAAAGTTAATAGCAAAATACCAGCTCTCTCCCGAACAACGAATCAGCTGCCAGTGCAGTGCTCTGGGAGATGTGACCCTCAGAACTACCTATTGGTAGCATGTAATTTTTACCACAGAGCAATACCACGCCCGCATTTTGGGCACTGGTGACGACGCTGATTCGCGCTGATTTGTTATACCCTTTCCGTAGATTCCCCTTGTGGCGAAAGACTTTAGGCTCACTTTTTTTTGACAACGTCACTCCTAGAGAGCGACGACCTTTCTCATCGTCATCCTGTATTTTTTTTAGCCTTAACGAAGATTATTCCTTAGGTTGATGTTCAGAAAACAAACATGGCAGAGATGCACATGTCTAAACAAAGGGAGAATCATATGAAGTCTTTATTAATCGCAACAATCATCGGCCTTGCAGCTGTAGCTCAAGCAAAGAACACAAAATTTGAAAACCAACAGGATTTCAACAGACTTACTGCTGCTCAAGCTATGGCTTCAGCTAAATACGAAAAACATATTCAAACAATCCATATGCCTGGTTCAAGCACATGGTCGAATCCTGCATATGGTCTTTGTACTGATGGAAAAATTGTAAAAACAACAGCTCCAGTTACAACGTGTGTTCAATGGTCTTCCACTAAAGATGGCCAAACCAAAAAATTTAATTTTAAGACTGATGCAGATGCTTATGGAAATAACGTTCAGTGTTCAGCTACAACGAGCAAAATTCTTTCTTCGACGATTGGTTACAGCCAAGAAGAGTGCGTTCTTTGGGGCGTACAGACTAAAAACGCTGGTGGTGTAAAAACCTTTAAGAGTCTTGGTCTTGCGAAAAATTTCGCTGATAACTCAGACGATGCTGCTTCCAATGCAACTGCGACTTGCATGGATTCCGTTCTTGTCGCTAAAACGATTCCAACAACATACACAGTTGAGTTCTTTTTAGACGATGAATCACTTGGTAAACACTCTTACAACATGAGCACTTGTAAATAATCATTATCTTTTAGATAGTGAGTTCCAAAGGCAGGGAGAAATCTCTGCCTTTTTTATTGGTTCTCGTGATCCTTCTCGCGATCCCCGCTTGTCGGATACTCATCAGCACAGTACTTATCGAGTGTATCCACAGCATTCAAAATAAATGTGGGAATCGCGCCTTCGGCGTTTTTATCATTTAAAATGGCGATTATTTTTTTGTTAGCAGCTCGCTGAATTTTTAAAATCTCGCTGTACGCTTTTTTGCTCAAACCGTTCGAGTAATTTGAAAAAATGGGAGAATATTGTTTGGCTGCCATCGCATGCTTGTGAGGCTTGATAAAATTGGCGGTAGATTTAAAATGCTCAATAAAATCGTCATTGGATAGTGCGTAGTTTTTAATTTTTCCGTGGAGTCGCCCTTTTTCGATGAATAACAAATCTTCTTCGAGAAGGTTCTTAACCTGCGTTTCTCCGTAATTGCCAAACAACTCGGTAATTCTTTGTGGTGCCACACCTTTTGGCATGGCCGCTAATTTATAGATCAAATATTTGATCGGGTCCTTAAGGGCTCGCGACAAAGGTTCTGAGTACTTAATTTCGTTGCGAAACTCAAATTGCACGAGCTTATCTTTTAAATACTCTGCCAGAGGCCCAGGATAGGTCGCCAAGAGTTTTTGTGCCGAATCCTCTTTGCTGATATAAACAAGAAGCTCTACGATCGTAGTAACGGAAGGTAGGGTCTTCACTTGTCCGCTGCGTATACGACGTAAAGTGGGTTCACTGATAGCGCAGCGTTTGCTCATCCCCGCCGTGGTGATATGTGGATGTTTTTTTAAATAATCTGTTAAGATTTGTTGAAGATGCAAAAAGACATCGCGGAACTTTCCGAGATCATTCTTATGCGGTTCTTCGAACACGTCCTGCAAATTCACGCTGGTCATCCCCTTTAAAATTCCTTAAAGATTCTCACAATTTTGAACAGAATATTCATAAGTTCCCAATGTCTGATTGTCTTTTCGAAAATCAACTTTGTAAGTGGTCGGGACCTGTTGGATGCGTTGGCCCCACTGTTCGCAAACCGGCGACCACGCCTTACCTTTGCTTTCATAATGAAAGCGTTCAGCGTCTTTGTAATTTGCAAATAATTTTGTTTCCGTATTGATCTTCACGCTCCAAGAAACACAGTCCTCAATATTTTCACGTACGGGCATTTGTGAAGCTTCAAAAACTCTTCGCCCGCAATAGAACTCATTGGCACCATTTCTCGTGTACGCCAAATTTCTCGCTTGATCTTTGTAACGAAAAACACGGTAGTCTTTCCCATCTTCAGGCGTGCGCAAACGGGCCACCCACGCCTCACAGTGTTCCAGCGGGGTGATCACAAATATTTGATGATTTTGTAAACAGAGATTTTTGGGCGCAATTTCTTGGCTCACGGAAGGAACAAAAATATTTCGCGGTTTGACCAACCAGAGGTTTGAGCTCAACGCCTGTTCTGGACTCATCTCGAGGAATCTTGAGTAAATGCTTCCGCCGCTCGTTTCGCCACCCGCACGGCTTCTCTGCATAATAAAAAATGCACAAAAGAACAGTGAAACTGTGATTACGAGTTTTCTAGCAAACCATTCCATTATTCCCCCACCAAGAATTTTGTCTAACTGGGACAAGTATATGTGCCTTCTACTCTCTGGCCACACTTACAGAATAAGCATGTAAAAATGATAAAATTAATTCCAGAAACTATGACAAAGCTACAGATGTCTAGCCTTGGCCAGAAAATTCACCGCAGACAGTTGTGGTTTTCGATACGTTCATTGTTCCCTCCCCCGAATTCACACGTTGTCTAACTACTTCGTGAGTGAGTCAAAACTTACAAAACCAAAAGGTCGTCATGAGCGACCATGACGATGGTATCGGTGAGCGGATGTGCGAGTTTTCTCTCCCAAACAAACCATGTCCTTCCGGAAAAAATCCGTCACACGTACAAAAATCATACGGATGGTGTCCCTTGTGCGTTGAAGTGGCCTCCTTTTTGCGAAGAGACCTTCTTAAATGGAGGTTTTATGGCTTTAAATCAAAAATATAGAATTCTTATGGGTTTTTTCTTTGTTTTAGGAACTGTTTCTTGCACTAAAGACACCGAAAAGGTGGTTTATCAACCGCTGACCAACCACTACCAATTGGCGATCAAAGATTCGCAAGGGCAATCACAAGACTTTGAAAACGCGGAAAAACTGGATATCGCCGACTCGCTCACTATCGGCTCTTTGCAAACACTCGACTTTACAAAAAACCCACTTATTATTCGAGTGCAATCCAAATGCTCTTCGGAAGTGGTGAAAGGGGAGCTTCACAATGACTTCCGACTCACGAATCGCACCTCGATTCCTGTCATCAATATGATCTCCAAAGAAGCACTCGTCCTTATCAGTGAACAGCCGCTAATTTGTGATTTCGAAATTTCTTTAACCGGACAAAATACTGTCACCAATATTTATCAGCTCAATAGTGTCAAAGTCTTCAGCTCCCCTCAGTTTAACAATGTGCCCTTTTTTACCGAAGATGCTCCCTTCTACAAATTTGAAGATATGAAAATCGAAGCTTTGCCCAATGCGGAACTTTATCATTTACAGTGTTCAGATTTCTATAAAACTGCTCCTGGACAACAAGAACCTTTCACCTGGGAGCAGTTTGTATCTTTATCTGCTGTGGATCAAAGTGTATGGTCTAGCTCCAGTCAACTTTGCCGTTTTTATGCCAAAAGCAACGATCAAGTCTTTCTCTCGAAAGCATTTCATCTTTTGTTTACACCGCAACCTCTCCATGTAGAAAGCTCCTTGCGTTTGATGGGGGGACCTGATCCACTTTTAGTTCCGCGCAAGGTCCTAAATTTGCGGATGAGCAATCCTAATGACTATCCTGTGCGACTCAAAGTGAGCGGTCTTGCCAATAACCATTTTGTATTCAGACCTGTTTACGCCTCGGGGAATCCCGCCTGGATCAGAATGGGCGACAATCACATTTTTCCCCTCAATATAGGTGTCTACGAAACCGAGAGAATCAACAGCGTTGAGAACGACGAAATGATTGTGACAATTCCTCCTCAAAAAGAAATCAATGTCGAAGGAATCGCACATGTGAATATGAATTGTGCATCGGCTCTCTTGCTTGAAAATTTACCGAAATCCCACTACGACCCTATTAACATCTATACTGTCTTTGTCGGTCTCAATTTTGGTTTGGATACAAAATTAGCGTTTGCATTAGAGCTCGGTGAAGGTCAGTGGGAAAATTTTGTAGTTGCTGCGGAGGAGTTAAAAGCGCTGAACCCCTTTGATAGCCCAATTCTCCCTTCGTGGGATCTTTACATTCCACAAGTCAAAGCTTTGATGCCTCGTGATGGTTCGTCGATGGTGCATATTCATGACAACGAAGAGTTTAAAGCAACGTTACCACATGACCAACGACGCGATTACTGCAAATAATCAGCCATTATTTTTGCAGTGTAAAAGAATAAATAGACTGCTTCTTTTTTAAAAAGAAAGTCTCAAAGCCGGTGACAAAATTGTCAGCGGCTTTAAAAGAACGATGTAAGTCTTCCGAATAGTGAGTCATGATCAGTGGCGAGCGAGCCGCATGATACGCGGCGAATTGAAAGTATCCAGGATGATCCGTTTTAAACTCTAAGCTCCCACCCGGTTTAAGAATGTATGCCAGCTCTTTAAAAAAAACTTCATTCATCAATCGATTTTTTTGCTGGCGACGTTTAGGCCAAGGATCAGGAAAGTGCACCATTACTTTGTCGACTTCATTGGCTGTAAAATACTGACTCAATAGCCGTGCATCCCCTTTGATCATTTGGACATTGTCTGCACCGAGACCGCGAGCGCGCTCGATGGTTTGCACCAGAGTTTTAAATTTTATTTCAAAGCCGATGAGCTGCACATTGGGATTTTGAGTCGCATAGTGCGCAAAATGGAAACCATTGCCCGTCCCAATCTCGACATGCAGAGGACGCTGGTCTTTTTGCCAAAGGCCACGCTGACTTTTTGCTCGCTCCTCAGTATAAACCCACTGATCTTGCTGCGACATGCGCTGCACATAGGGATTTACAAAGTGTAAGGATTTTGACTCGATGAGTTGCATGCCTAGGAATTAGCAAATTCTTACACGATCAGCAAGCAGAAGTTGACCCATGGCAGAGTTAGGTTCAGTTTCAAGAGCATTCAAAATGAATCTTTTTTTGGTAAAGGATGCGCATGTTTTACAAAATAAAATTTGTTCTTTTTTTCTCAGTATTTATCTCCACTTTTTCATCGTTTGCCATTCCGGTGGAAGGTCACAAAATCATGGTAGCCGCCCCCACCATGCAAGCCATCCCCGTGGGCCAACATATTTTTAAAAAAGGCGGCAATGTGGTGGATGTGGCCGTAGCTGTGGAACTCGCTTTGGCCGTGACCAGTCCCTACAACGCTTCGCTGGGCGGTGGTGGATTTGCCATGATCCGTTTGAACCAACAAGAGCCGGTCGCCGCTGACTTTCGCGAAACGGCACCAATTTTAACTCATCCCAACTTTTACAAAGACAAACCGGAAAAAGCTTCCACTATTGGATCTCTCGCCGTAGGTATACCCGGCATCGCGGCCGGCCTGTGGGAGATTCATCACAAGTACGGAAAACTTAAATGGTCGCAACTTTTTGACGACGCCATTCAACTGGCCGACAAAGGCTTTGCGGTTAGCGGTGATTGGGTGCGCGACACCGACGAAACAAAAAATGATTTTAATGCCGCCGGGAAAAAATACTTTTTTAAAAATGGCGTGAGCTACAAACCTGGCGAAATACTTCGCCAACCGCAACTTGCCAAGGCCTTACGCAAGCTGCGCGATGAGGGGCCGTCGACTTTTTATAAAGGCGCCGTGGCCAAAGATATCACCACCACTCTCAAAAAAGCGGGTGGCGTCTTAGCTTCGCAAGATTTGGAAAATTACAAAGTGCGCTGGCTCACGCCACTGAAAAAAGATTTTATGAATCACACAGTGTACATGATGCCGCCCCCTTCGAGCAGTGGTGTTTTGACATCGACGATGATCGGCTTGATGGAAGAAACACAGTTAGCCAAAAAAACTCCCACGTCTGTGGAAGAATATCATTTGCTCGCAGAGATTTTAAAAATGGCGTTTCGCGGACGCAGTTTGTTGGGTGATCCTGATTACAACAAAAATCCGGTCACTGAGCTAACGAGTCCCGCTTATATTAAATCTTTAGCTCAACAATTTAACAGCAGTAAACCTGTGAAGCTCTCTGCTCTGAGCGAAGAGACTCTTAAAAAGGAGTGCAGCGAAACTACCAATTTTACGGTGATGGATGCGGATGGCAACACGGTTGTAATGACCATCACTCTCAATGGCACTTACGGCTCTGCTGTTGTCACTGAGAAGTACGGCATTGCTCTCAATAATCAGATGGATGATTTCACGACCATTCCCGACAAACCTAATATGTACGGTTTGATCCAAGGCAAAGCCAACTATGTACAAGCAGGAAAACGCCCTTTAAGTTCCATGAGTCCGACGATTATCACTAAAGATAACAAAACGGTTTTAGGCGTGGGCGGCGCTGGCGGACCACGTATTATCTCTGGTGTTTTTCAAACATGGTATCGTGTGGTCGCCAATGGTTACAATATGGACCGCGCATTGCAAACTCCGCGCATTCACCAACAATTTGTGCCTGATCAGATTTTTCTCGACGATTATCTTTTTTCTGCCGACACCAAAAAAGCTCTTGAGAAAATGGGTCACAAGACAGAAACGTCTTGGACAGCCAAAGTGAATGGCATTCACCGTCGTGACGATGGAATTCTCGAAGGTGCCTATGATTCCCGCTCCGAAGGCGGCGCTGGCGGAATTTAATGACAGCTTCTCTGAGATTTTTAGGTGGTGCCCAAACCGTGACGGGCTCCAAATATTTATTCACTCTCAATGAGAAAAAAATTCTGATCGACTGTGGGCTTTTTCAGGGTCTCAAAGAATTACGTCTTAAAAATTGGGATCGATTTCCTATTGATCCCTCCACCATTGATGCCATTCTCTTGACCCATGCACACATTGATCACTCTGGGTATATTCCTCGCCTCGTTAAAGAAGGCTTTCGCGGTCAAATTTTTTGCACTCCAGCCACCGCCAACCTTTGTCATGTGATGCTTCTCGATACGGCTCATCTCCAAGAAGAAGAGGCGGAATGGCTCAATAAGCGCAAGCTCTCCAAACACACTCCGGCCCTCCCTCTCTACTCAACGGAAGATGTTCAAAAGACTTTGCCCCTCTTTACGCCGCAAAAGATTCATCAAACTTTTGATGTTATTCCCGGAGTTCAGGTCACATTTTTAGGTGCCGGTCATATTCTAGGTGCCGTGCAAGTGATCCTCGAATTTCAAGGAAAAAAACTGGCTTTCTCAGGGGATCTCGGTCGCCCTATCGACAACCTTTTCCCGGCACCAGAGACTCTTCCAGATGTAGATTATCTCATCCTTGAATCCACATACGGAGATCGACAACATGAAGTTTCAAAACCGAAAGACGATTTATGTAAAATTGTGCTGGATACTATTGAAAAAAAAGGAGTCGTGATCATTCCTGCCTTTACGGTGGGACGCACACAAACACTCATGCATTTTTTATCGCTCTTGCGCAAGGAAGGGCGACTTCCGTCGATTCCCTTTTACATCAATAGCCCCATGGCGACCAGTGCGACCCATATTTTTTGTAAATACCCAGAAATGCATAAATTATCACTCCAAGATTGCAACCGTTGGAGTCAAGATTTTGAATATGTCAAATCGGTCGACGAATCCAAAGTCTTGAATGAGAAAAAAGGTCCCATGGTTATTATTGCTGGAAGTGGTATGATGACAGGTGGACGTATTTTACATCATCTGAAAGCCTTCGCTCCGGATCCAAAAAATACGATTATCCTCACTGGGTTTCAAGCTTTAGGAACGCGCGGCCGTACACTCATGGATGGCGCACGCGAAATCAAAGTTCATGGCCAAATGCTGCCTGTGAATGCCAAAGTTCAGATGTTAGAGAACCTTTCTGCGCATGCGGATTCCGCAGAAATTTTGAACTGGCTATCACTCGCTCCTCGAAATTTTAAAAAAGTCTTTTTAACTCACGGCGAACCGAGCTCTATTGAAAGCCTCAAACAAAAAATCTTTGAAAAGTTCCACATATCGTGCGAGGCTCCTCATCAGGACCAAGAGTTTTCTCTTGATGAGGCCTAAATGCTGCCTCTCCTTAGTGCATTGGAGATCTTATGTTACACACTCTCTTTTTGTCTCTTTTGATTTTTTCGCAAACCCCCACACCTCCGAAGACAGCCATTGAAGTCGTCAATGAACAAGGCAGTTTGTTCGCAGTTAAATTTGTCCCAGGACAACCGATTAAGTTTTACATCGTCGGTCGTGAAGAAGCAGAACTGGATCTTTCTAAAACTAAATGGGCCGCAGACTTGGATCCCTCGAGCCTTTCCGTCAACTTGCGCCAAACCAATCCTAAACCGGGAAAAATTCTTAAGATTAAACGCCTAGAAAATCATTACATTGTGGATGATCCTCTGGCACTCACCAATGGCACAGAACTCCACTTGCGATTCCAAGATAAGAACAAACAGGATCATTCCTTTAAAGTAAAAGTAAAAAATCTTCCTTAGATTAGACTGTTGCTGCTTTGCATAGCAAAGCGCTGTAGATTTTTCTATTCTCAATATAATTTATTCATAAACTTTTCATCTTGGCGAAGTGATTTTTGCCTCAGTCTCTAAATCTTGATAGCACGCATATATAAGAAAAAATCACTTAAGGGGTTATCGTCGTGATTTTTTCGTTTTGTGGGGGATTCTAAAAATGAATATCTATAAGCGCTTGTTGTTGATTGCGTCGGTTTGCTTTTTTGCGTTTCAATCCTTAGCTGGTCCGAAAACAGCCGAAGAGGCTTTGGCGGAATACCAAAAAAAGATCCAAGTCTTGAGCACCAGTTTGGATGCGGATGAAGTTACCGAGGCCTTGGAAGATCTTATTCCCAGCAAAGAGGCCGCCGATGCACTCCGCACTCGACTGGAGCATCTCACTGACCTAAAGGATGTTCTTGAAGTTCCCGATATCAGCTACACCGTTTTGGTACTTAGCGAAGCCTTTCTGCCCATGGCTTCGAAGCATGATAAAGATTTGTTAGTAGAGCTAGCCCACTGGGCGGAAGTGTCCACACTCGCCGAGGAATTGCAAATTTATCTACTTCAGTCTGTCCTTTTTCTCAACCAACGCAGCGACGTTCCCTCTTTAAAAACCGCTGCCGAAATTTTCGGTACGCAAGTCGCACGCCCGCAAGGCACTCTGATGTTACCCTCGGTGCTGCGCAACGCCCACGAAGCCGCTCTCATTGAAGTGGAACGTTTTATGGCCTTTATGAATAAACGTGTCCAAGGTCAGGAACACATTCTTGATTCGATTCGTTCCATGTATCTCAAAGATATGCTGATGAATGGGGAACGCCTTAAACCCGAGCTCTTTTATTTTATGGGTCTTCCGGGAAATGGCAAAGATACCATTGCTGAAAACCTCGTCGATGCCATGTACGGCCACGAGGCGGCACATCTCGATCATATGTTCCGCATGACAATTCGCTCACGTGCCGATGCTTGGAATTATTTCGGTTCCAATAAAGGTTACATCGGTTCTAACGAACTACCGGCCCTCTTGCGTTTTTTGGTTGAACATTCTGGTGGTAAATACATCTTGAACAAAGAAATTGTGAATAAAGAAGAACGCACCATTGTCGAAGAAAACCCTGCGTGGAGTCCTGACGAATTCACTTTAAAATTTAAACCCAATAAAGCAGTTATTTTTATTAATGAAGCTCATGATATTCCGCGTTTGGTGAAAAATGATATTTTAAAGCAAGCCGTGGAGCGCGGGTACTTTCCTATCTCAAATCCTGGTTCAACCCCCAATTCTGCTAAAGAAATTGTTTTACCTGTGACTTTTATTTTTGCCTCCAACGAAGGCATTTCTTTGTTAGAGCCACGCGAAAAAAATGGTTCGCGCATGGGCCCTCCGCTCAGTTACGAGCAACTGATCGAAAACTTTGATCGTGTTTATCTTGATACACCTCTCTTGCGACAAGCCATTCTGAGCACAAACGGTGAGCGCAACGATGCCCCACGTCCGGACGAGCCGGGAACTTCAGAAGAATTTCTCAATCGCTTCCCCTCTCATCGCATTCATATCCTGCGCCCCCTCCATCCCGATAACTTGCAAATCATCGGACAAAACATCGTCAACCGCGAGTCGCAACGTTTTGCTCGCGCCAATGGAAATTTAGGTCAGTACACTATTAACCTTACTCAAGAAATGATTGAGTTTATTGTTGAGTACGACGCTATTCCGTCTGAAAATGCGCGCCCCATTGCCGATCGACTCGAAAGTTTTGTTTTTAGTCAAATTGTCAAAGCGATTGGCGAAAAAGAGATTCAACAATCCGGCGGCGTGCAAAACATTCTCGTCGATATCATTGAAAACCCAGATCACACCTACTCGGCGCGGTTCACCATCACCGAAGTCACTTCTGGGAATACTTATGAATTTGTAAAACCCCTTGAGCAAACATTTAAAGATCGCGCGCGAGAAGTTTTATCGCAAGAACGAATTGAAGAAATTCTTTCCATGCGCCAACAAATTATCGACAATGCATTTGGTGTGGAGATGATTGTCGATCGTCTGCTAGAGTCCGTCCTCGTTTCCGAAAGTGAATCACGCAATTCGGGAGAATCCAAACGCCCCGCCACGGTGATCGCATTTTTAGGATTAACCTCTACAGGTAAAACGGAAACCGCCAAACAGTATGTGCGAGCTCGTTACGGTGATTCTCAACGACCCACCATTATTGATTTTAACGGCATTCAGACCGTGCAAGATATAAAAGCCAAAATTCTAGGCTCTTACGACTCCCGCAACAATCCCATCGCTTCCGATTTTATGAAAGCCTACGATCGGGCCAACGGCAATCTTGCCTTTATCTTTGATGAGGCTGCCAACGCGCCGATGGAACTTCTCAAGAGTCTTTATGAGATCTTTCGCGAGGCCACAGCTTCTGGTTTTAGTGATGGCAAAGCTCGTCCTATGAAAAATGTCACTATCATCTTGACTGGAAATGCGGGGGATCGCATTTATAAGCTCATCCCCGAAGATCTCCCGACTGAGGTTTACGAACGTGCTCAACACGAAGTCTTCCGACTGTTCCTCAACAATCCCGATTTGCAACAGCGTATTCTTAACGAAACGTTTCCAGAACCCTTACTTGCGCGCATAGGAAATAATATTTATCACTTTGGTCCACTGCTCAATCGCAGCAAACGACAACTGGCACAATTAAAACTGATTCAAGGCCTCAACAATTTACGCCCTCGGGATACAGAACGGGGCTGGAATGTGGTTTTTGCCGACGAACAAGATGTGCTAGATCTGTTCAACCTGATTGAACTCGAAGGGTTTAACAGCAGATACCAAGGTGCCTCCATCGACAGTTTTGTACGCTTGGCCATCGTTGATAAAATCAAAGCCCGCCTGCTCAGTGCAGGTGTCACTTCGGGAACGCAGGTTCTCCTCGAAGTCGCAGAAAAGCCCACTCTCAAAAAAGAGCGGGATATCACTTTCACCTTTCGTGAAATACACCTAACCACAGTCTCGGGACAGACTTTTACTATCGAAATCCCTCTTTCGAAAAAAATTGATTCTATTCCTGATGCTCCCACCGATCGAATTCTCACCGCTTATCACGAAGTCGGGCATGAAATTGTATCTGAAGTTTATTTTGGCGACCGTATTCGCCCCAGTTACCTTTCGATCATCGAGGGAGTGACCCTGGTCGGCTCCTCGTTTGTTCACTATGCGGGAATTCGTTCCGGCGACTTGATTACGCGAAGTCAACGCACCAAACAGGTGGTCCTCCGCGATGCCGCTTTGATGCTCGGCGGGACACTGGCCCAGCAGTTAATAACCATTGGCGGACGCCATGATGCTGGAAAACGAAATGATATTAACCGCGCGACAGAGATGATTCAGAATGCCATCTTACGTGATGGACTTTCTGATGAGTGGGGAAATCGTTCTGTCCCCGTGGGCATGAACTTGGCTGATTTTATTAACGAGTTTTCACCTGACGATAAGGCCAAACTCAATCGCATCACCGATCGTTGGTTTGCGAATGCTGAACAACTGGCTAAAGATGCTATCTATGTAAATATGGATGGCCTCTTTGTACCACTCAGTAAAAAATTAGCTGAGCAGGGATATTTAGACGAGGACGATATTGCTGAAATCTATGCCGCCCATCCGCCGGTGACCGAGCGCTCTGCGAATTACACAGAAAAAGTCGATGAGGTCCATGCGGCCATTGCTCTCGTGGATACACACTTAGAAAAACTCTACGAAATTGCGGCAACGACCTATCACAGAAAACCCTATGATGTCGCCGATGCCGAAAAGGTTTTTAATCAAATTTCGGCGCAAGATCTTGGCTTTTTCCGTCGTTTGACAATCAATTATATCCACTCTCCATGGAGCCAACTGACAGCTCTGCAAAAAGCTGTTGTTGCGTCGTACATGGGAACACGTATTCGCGATCAGAGTCGCGATGCACGTCTTTCGGGAACTCATTGGGTACCTTCCTCTCTCGCTGATATTGATGAAATTATTGAGCGCGAACGCCAAGAGGCGACTCAGCCAGTGACGGATCTGACCCGTTTTGACATTTTACCAGCAACACAACCTGCGGCGGAAATTCCACGTGCGTTGTTGGAAGCCCCTAAGCCTATCGCAGCGGCCAGTTCTCAAGGCTCTAGAATGTGCAGGGATCTTTTGGCTGACTAAGTATTTTTTTATTAAGAGCCTATCCGAAAACTCTGAGGGGTCTCAAAATCAATTAAAATCTTTGTATCGAGGCGTGAGGAGTGGAGTGACCCCCGATTTATTGGACACGGTTAAAGGTTCACGGCTTTCTTGTACTCGATCGGACTTCGCATTCCAAGAGCAGAGTGCGGGGCAACATGATTATAATCTGCAAACCATTCCGGTAGAAGTTTAAGAACG
>JBGSUL010000059.1:0-25303 GCA_041736155.1 Bdellovibrionales bacterium | reverse complement strand
AAAACATTACAACGAAGAGCGTCCACACAGTTCACTTGATTACTTAACACCAAAAGAATTTGCACATCAGGAAAAGGCTGTGTTACAGAAGAAAAATAATTTACTGGCACTAAAAACGGGGTAAAGGTCATTTATACTGCCGTAGCGATACCAGCAACGCGTCAATTCGGTATTAATCCGGAACTAGGCAATAAAAAATATTTGACCGTATTTTTGGTGTGCTTATCATCTCTCTCAGAAAAATTAAAAACGAATCAATACCCCTTCCTGCACTAGCAAAGTTCCGGCAATAGAGGGGCGTTAAAAGCGTGCTATGAGCAATTACGCTTAAATTGAAAAATCTGTCCGGTTTTTAAAATCCTCAAAAAATGAGAAAATAAAACTCATGTTACATTCTTTTTTCTAGGAGGATATAGTGGAGCAAAATATTTCAAATGCAAATTTTAGGAATTTACCCAAAAACCATTTGGTTGCTTGTTTTGAAAACCTTGTGCGTAACGAGCGCAAAATTACAGGTCAAGTGCTGGAGTGCATTGCTGAAATCGATCGACGGAAAATTTATATAGAAAAAGGTCACACGAGCTTGTTTGATTTTTTAGTCAAAGATTTTGGTTATAGTCCAGGAGCGGCCATGCGCCGAATCGATGGGGCGAGATTGCTTCGGGAGTTGCCAGAGGTGGCCGAAAAGTTTGAAAACGGCTCGCTGACCTTATCCCAAGCTACACAAGTTCAACGTGCCTCGCGAGATCTTAAGAAAACAAAAAATGAATTTATTAGCTCCGAGCAAAAACGTAACCTAATTATTCAAATTGAAAACTCTAGTCAAAAAGAAACAGAGCACTTCTCTATGATGTTGATTTGGAAATTGCCGGATACAAAGAAACGGAAGATCGTTTAAAAATAATTTTAGAACAGGGTCTCAAAGTAAAATTGGCAGAAATTCGCAAACTGGCGCCTGACCTCTTCGGGTTTAAGTTGAAACTAGATAACGAGATCGAAATTGGTTGCATGATAGAGGATAAAAAAATGGTAAATCCTTCATTTGCAGAAATAGAGGCTAAAACCCTTGAGCTTTTACCACAGTTTAACACTGTTATTACTTTTGAGTGAGATATTTGCTGAGCAGATCGCACCTTTACTTACTGACACTTTTTCTCAACGATGAGCTCGGTTTTTTCGGAAGAGCCTAGGTAGGCAGTGAGCTTCGATAGAGAGCCGCAATCCAAAGAAGAGATATCGCTGGAGATGATTTCGAATGTTCCGCGATCACAGGTGGAGCGGCCCTTCGAGACTACTTGTTCATTTTCATCGACCAATTTCCAACTAAGCAAAGCGCCTTGTTGTTCCACGGAGCAAACTCCGTAAGCGACGATATCTTGTGCTGAGGCATCGATTTCTGTTTTGGTTTGTAAAAACTGAATGGAACCTGTGTTCACTTGATTAATCACACCCAGATCTGGGTCTTGGACGATGGTTGATGATGAATCTTGTGGAGCTTGCGATCCGCAATTTTGATATTGCAATAATACCAATGAAAGACAACCAAAGATCATGGCAATCTTAAAGTGACGTTCCCGCATAAACTCCCCCAGTCCTTCATTTAGTATAGGGTGCTTTTTACCTAAGACCTAGGACTTAAAGTCCTTTGTATCAGAATGAGATCGTGTCAGGCCCCCTTTTCGTTTTTAGGATGAATAGATGGTTTTAGGGGGGGGATATATGAAAAAAATGATTTGTCTTAGTTTACTTGTTTTTACAGGTTGCCAAAACTCTACATCTGTCACGGACTCAAAAGAAGTGAGTGTTAACCCACGCGTGGTTTACGGCCAAGATGACCGCCAAGATGTTTATCAGGTCTCAGCCATGGAATGGTTGGATCGCGCGCGTTCAACGGTGGCCTTGATCAATAGCAGTAAAATGACTGCCGATAGTGGCGGGTTTAAAATTAAAACAACTTCCTATGCAACTTCGCAAAGTCTCTGCAAGAATGAGCCTTTTTACGATCAAGTGACGGCGGCGTTTTGTTCAGGATCGCTCATTGCTCCCGACATCGTTATGACCGCCGGTCATTGCGTGCGCAACTTAGTAGCATGTCAGGGCACACAGTTTGTTTTTGATTTTTCTTATTTTTCTGCAGGACTCACTCCATCGTATGCAAAAAAAGAAGACGTTTACTCATGCAAAGAGCTAATTTTTAGTGAGATGAATTCATCCACTATGTCGGATTATGCGTTGATTCGATTGGATCGACCGGTTGTTGGACGATTACCATTGGCCGTGCGTCAAGCAGGTCAGGTTTCAGAGGGAGATCCTTTGGTGGTTATCGGTCATCCGTCAGGATTGCCGACGAAGATTGCCGCCGGAGCAGCCGTGCGTAGTACGCAGCCAGCCGCTTACTTTATTGCTAACCTCGATACCTACGGAGGCAACTCAGGTAGTGCCGTGTTTAACGAAAATACAGGCGAGATCGAAGGAATTCTGGTACGTGGAGAAACAGACTTTCGCTACAAGAATGGTTGTTACGTCACTAACGTTTGCGATAGCAATGGCTGCCGCGGCGAAGACGTCACTCGCGTGAGCGAAACCTTCAGTCACTGGAACCCTTAATAAAACTCGACGGCTTCGCCAATCACGTTACTAAATAGAGTGTCTTCGCGCATGGCGATTTGGCCCTTGAGGAGAGTCATCATGGGCCATCCTTCAACCGTCATGCCGTCGTAAGGTGTCCAGCCCACGCGGCTGCGGATCCACGAGTTGGAAATCATCTTTTGCTTTTTTAAATCCACAATCGTGAAGTCGGCATCAAAGCCCACGGCGATTTGTCCTTTGCCTTTAGCGCGGAAGATATGTGCAGGATTGCGACAAATCAACTCCACCAAACGTTCGAGAGATAAACGCTTTTGCGCCACATGGTTGAGCATCAACGGGACGAGAGTTTGCACCCCGGTTAAGCCAGACGGGGAGCGTGGGTATGGCTTGTCTTTTTCCTCGCGGGTGTGCGGAGCGTGATCAGAGCCGAGCACGTCAATCACGCCTTCGCGAAGCGCTTTCCAGAGAGCGTCTTGATGGTGCTGTTCGCGAATCGGTGGGTTCATTTGTGCGTAGGTGCCAAGGCGTTCATAACATTCGGGTGCCGAGAGGGTGAGATACTGAGGGAGACACTCAACCGTGGCAGCGTGTTTTTTGTTTTTCAAAAAAGCCATTTCTTCAGCAGAAGCAATATGGAGCACATGCACTTTGCGGCGGTATTTTTCTGCGAGAGCTACGATTCTTTGTGTAGCGCGAAGCGCGCTCTCTACATTACGCCATTTCGGATGAAAGCGTGGTAAGGCGCCTTGGGTGGCGATAGATTTACGCGCGATCAAAAGTTTTTCATCTTCACAATGAACAGAAATGGGGCGTGTAACATTTTTTAAAATACGATCCAGATAGGTATCTTCAGAAACTAAAAGATCCCCCGTCGAACTACCCATAAAAATTTTAATTCCGCAGCAGCCTTTGGTTTGGGCGATCGACTCTAAACTTTCGGGATTGTCGTTGGTAGCGCCAACAAAAAATGCATAATGCGATTTAGCTTTGCTCTGCGCGAGATTTAATTTTTCATCTATGCGCGCTTGAGTACTGGTATTGGGTGAAGTGTTTGGCATTTCAAAAATCGTCGCAACACCTCCACAAAGCGCAGAGAGAGTGCCCGTGTAGAGATCTTCTTTGTGGGTGAGGCCCGGCTCGCGAAAATGCACTTGGCTATCGATCACTCCCGGGAGAATGGTCAGATGTTGCGCATCGAGCACGGCTTTGGCAGAGGTGTTTGCAGCTAGACCAAGAGCGAGAATTTTTCCATCTTTGATGCCCAAATTGGTTTTTTCCCGTCGCAAACGACCTTGAGAATCGGTTAAAACACATTCGCCGTTTTTGATAAGAAGATCGTAGCTAGACATCGTCGATTCCTTGTCTTGATTTAAGCGCAAAATACCCTCAGACTGATGAATATGGAAGCATTGATTTATTATGTCATGGCCCACGGTACAATGGTAATCACGACACTGCTCGGTAGCATTATTTTATGCGTACTCGCACTGTTAATGATCAGTTTTCACAGCCCAAAAAATGCCTTGGCTATGGAAATGGGCTCCGTCGAGCGCTTAGAAGGTGTTTTGCGCAATATGCTCTCGGAACAAAGCTGGTCGGGGACACCCGGCGCTTCTGGTGCCAGTTCGGACCAAGTTTCTCTTCTTGTCGAGCAAGTGAGTGGGTTGGAAGTAGAGCTGAAAGAGAAGCAAAAAATGATCGATGATATGTTAAACGCTTCGCCAGATGAGCCCGTCGCCGCTCCTCTTAAAATGAAAATCAAAGAGCTCGAAGACAAATTATCTGAGTATTCTGTGATCGAAGAAGACATTGCTGATCTGACTAAATTTCGCCAAGAAAATGACCATCTACGCAATCGCATTACTGAGCTTACGGGTATTCCTTCACAAGACGCGATGTCTATGCCATGGGAAGATTTTGAAAAAATAGTAAAGGCGAAAAAAATGGGAGGCGAAATGCCAGCTCCGACCATCGTGATAGAGACACCTAAACCATGATGTCTCTTCTTTGCCTCAGTATCGCATTGCTTTGGGCGGCCCCCAATAAACAGTACCCTCAAAACTTAGACAAACAAAAGTTCTATCAATCGCTAGCTCAAGAAGATTTGATGACCATCAAAGCCATGGGCCCTGTGGGATACAGAGAGCTGCGTACATTGATGCAAACCGAAGAGCGTCCTATGGCCGAACGTTGGAGTGCCATCATTGCCTTGGCCAAAATCGGACGCGAAGACAGCATTCAGGATCTCTTGTGGACACAAAAGCACACCACTTGGTATGTGCGCAGTGCGGGTCTGTTGGCCTTAAGTTTGGTGGAAAAAGATCGCGGGGAAGCACGCGCCAAAAAGATAATGAGTCGTGACCCAGCTCTCTTGGTGCGGGCCACAGCTTTACAGGTTTTGTCACAATCGACAAACATGGATCGCGATTTTTTGTGGAAAGAGCTTTATAATCCCATGAACTTTCATCATGGAAAAAGTTTATCTCTCCGCGAGAGTATTTTAAAAGTTTTAAGCGAGAATCCGCAAAAATCAGAAGCGGAGAAGTTTTCCATTCTTCGCAATGAAAAAGATAAAACCTTAAGTGCACTCGCACAACGCGCTCTGCAAAACTAGCAGGGAACTTGCTAGTTACGTGCCCGGTGTAGCGCCTGAGGCTTTCACCAAGGCGCGGTCAATGTCCACTTCGCGCTGGATGCGATAGAGTAAGTTTTCCTCTTCTAAACCATCACTGACACGACTTTCGGGGTTGGAAACAAAATCACGATAGAGCTGCAAATTTTTTTGAATACTAATCTTCGTTTTTTTAGGACTGATTTTTAGCATCGTCACATTGAGGTCGTAGCGATAGCCTCCCGCTTGTTTTTTTTCTAAATAAGGAGGTTTAAAGTAGACGTTGCTACGCAAAGCTGTGGTTTGGATTACACCTTGTTCCATATTGTTGATTTTAAGAGGGTAGGAGATCACAGCTTGTTGGCAGGCGCGCCAAATTTCTTCGTACGTCGCGGAGTACTCACGCTCATAGATTTTATTTTCTGTAGGCAAGGGAGAGGAGACACAAGCGGTGAGAAGTAATGTGAGGAGGATAGGGTAAAACACAAACATGATCTCTCCTAGAATGATTTACGCAAACCTAAATTAAAAATTGTAAAGTCAGTCGTGTGACCACTGGTGCTACTCTTAAAAGTCGTCGTGCTATAATCAATAAAAAGTGTCATGCTCTCGTACGCACGAGATGGATCGAGACGAATTCCCAAGCTTCCGCCGATCTCACGATTGGAAAATTCAAAACCAAGATCTTGACCAGTGGGACCAAAACGAACATCCGCCCAAAAATGTTCATTTTCAAGCGAGAGTTTGGCTTGGAATCCAACAAATGATTTAAAACCAAAATCCAATTCGCTCTGGAACATGGTCAAATAATACAGACCTAAGCCAAATTTAAGCGGAATGTTGTTAACACCAATCGGTGTTGTATAATTTAACCATTGGTCACCTCGAAAAAGCGGCGTGGCTTTAAACAGAGGATCATCGGCAGGGGTATGGCTGATAGGTATACCGAGTGCAAACGTCCCTTGGGCTTCCAGATCGACGTAGAGAGGTGCATAAATTCCTAATCCCACAAGAGCACTGTGTTGAGAGAACTTTTGATCGAGGAAACTTTGTTCAAGCGCGAAGTTTTGATAACCAAAAAGGAAATCATAACCAAAAGTATTATCAAAGACTTCAAATTTTTCGCCCGGACGTTTTTTGAGCCAGCGACTGAGTAGGCGGTTGTCCGAAAACATATTTTTCTCAAAGACGTAATACTTTTCTAAACGCGAAATTCGCTCTTCGTCGGTTTCGAATCCTGAGAAGCCATATTCATTGGCCGAAAGAATATTTTTAGGAATCACCGATATTTTACGGCGCGCAAAATAGGAAGGAATCCAACCAATTTTATGGCGTAAAATACCTTCTTTATCGTAGATGCGGTAACCAATTTTATAAAAGAGCTGTAGTGAGTTTTGGCGTGTGCGCATGTCATTGACCAAGGAGAAGCTTGTATCTAAAAGAAAGGCTTCAACGTGCTGATCTATACGATCCATACATATGGAGGACCCGATCTGACAATCTTTCCAGGTCCATGGTCCAGGATTAGTAAAGACAGGCACCGAGCTCATGTCGCGTGGAACAAGGATATCCAGTTCTACGGCAGATTGTGTGCTGAGCACGGTATCAAAATTCTTCCAATCGTAATAAACATAAAGGTCAGTAGGATCACCAGAGTTACGACGGGCCACTTGCTTCCACACCCCTTGATTGTCGCGATCCATACGCATTTTGTTGATATAGTCCTGACTCGTATCCACAACTTTGAGCAATTCACCTGGCTCAATCCGAGCGGCCGGGCTTTGGGATGTACTCATATTTTGATAAAGATTTTTGGGCGCATTGTTTTGAATAGGTCGCAATTCAATAAAATAAACAACATGACGCTCAAGCTCGTTGTTCTTAACAATGCCCACGCGGGTGTTTTTATTGGGATCGTAGAGCATGGGCTGTTGCTCTGGAGCGACAAACAGTACGGATTGTTTTGGGTCTGGCTGTTCTGGTGTCACGGGAGTGGCTTGAATTTGTCGAAGCCTTGTATTTTCTTGCTTAATTTCTGGATATAGCTCTTCGAGATTTTTTTGTTGTTCGTTTCCGTCGGTGAGTTTATTCACATTTTGCATGGAATCTTCGCGACGATAGTTGTTATCTTTTACAAAAACTGAACCAAAATGAACCTGCTCTCCAGCGAATGCAGAAGACGCAAAAAGGCACAAAGTCACAAGGAGTGAAAGTTGCCAGTATGAAATCAGAATTGGCTTTACACGTAACATGTCGATTTTATATCGGTTAAGTATTTATAAACGATGAGCTTTTTATATGTTTTGAGTGGAAAAGAGACCTTCGGCGGGTCCAGATTTGCATCTTTTTGTGCTCTTTGAAACAATAAGAGTACAAGTTCTGGTCCAAAGACTAAAGAGCGTTCTGGGGGATTCATGAAATTAAAAGTTTTCGTGTTGGGTCTATTTTTGCTATTCAGTTTTCCGTTGTTAGCTCAATACAAAAAATTTGAAATGAATCCACCAGCTGCAAAAAAATATCTCAAGTCGCAACTGAATCGTATGGATCAAGTGAGAAAATATAAAATTTTGGGTTATATAGGCGAAGCCGAGCAAGCTGTGCTGAGTGTGCGCGATATAAAAAGTCTAACCAAAACAGAACAAGAAAAAATTAAAAAAACGGTAGATGAGGAAAACGCAGATCGTAAGGCCATTTTTTCGGCGATTGCAAAATATAACAAATTGAATAAGCATGAATATGGTTTTTTACTCAAGAGTGCCTACGAAACCTATCGAAATACAGACCCTAAGGGGACGTATTATTATGAAGGTCGTCAATGGCAAAAAAGATACTGAGCGGAAGAAGGATTCAAATGAAATATTTTTTGTCTTTGTGCATTTTGTTTCTGAGTTCGCAAGTGTTCGCGCAAACATCCTTTCGTGCCACACCCTTTACTTCTGGATTTGGCATGAAGGGCATTCATACTTATGCGGGTTTTGGTTTTGTCGATTTTAACGTGCAGCAACCGTCTTCGGCGTTTCGCATGGATCGCGGTATTTATGCATTTATCGGCGGTGAGCGTGAGGTCAATGACTCCGGAACTTCGGTGACCATCTCTTTTAATTACATGTCGAGTGAAGGCCAGTCTTTTTACAATTACACCACTCTCGGTGGAGCTAACTATACAGGTACTGATGTCACTTTTGATTCTGCCAATTACCAATTAGGTTTGGGTTTAAGACAGCGACTATTTCCGCACAGCTGGCTGCGCCCGTATTTAGAAGCTGGCGGTTTATTTGGTTATCACGAAATCACCTATGGCACATCAGCCATCAATTCTGGGGCAAACGATCCCGCTGGCATTAAATCGAAAGACGGTCTTACAGGTTTTGGTTATTATGGTGAGGCGGGGTTAGAGGTGGATTTTTCCGATACTTATGGTGTCCGCGTTGGTGGACGCTATCAAAACACCCAAACTCGAAAATTTGTTACATTGGGCGATCAAACATTACAGTTCGAGGCTTTCGTTTTTCAATTAGCATTTATGCTACGCTTTTAGGCGCACCATATATTTTTTCATAGTCATGAGCGCAGCATGTCGTTATCCTGAGCGGAGCGAAGGATCTCGTTAAGTTTCGCTATAGTATGGCATTTCGCCAGAGGCATGGTCAGTCACATCAACCACTCTTTGCAAAAAAGAAAACTGTTCTTTGAGCGAAGTCTCCACACCATCAAACATAGTGGCTTGTGAGGACGCACACCCTTGGCAGCCACCACCCATGCGCAAATAAGCGGTTTGATTTTCAAATGTGTGCAACTGAATAAAACCACCGTGCATAGCCAAAGACGGATTGATCGCTTCTTCGATAAAATTTTGAATCGCTTGTGCTTCATCTGTAGAGGTGTTTGACGATTTTACCACAGGAGCTTTTTCCAAGAGAGTCGTCATGCTGATATGCTCACTGAGAAGACCTTCGAGTGGTTCGAGGAGAACATCCCAATCCACCCACTCTTTTTTAGTCAGTTCAATAGCTTGTGGAAAAATAGCCAGAGATTCTGTCCACGGAAAACCAAAAAGCTTTTTCGCCAGAGGAGAAAAAGCAGATTGTTGTGCATTGACGACTGAAAACTCATTCTCAGCAATAGTTTGCGCGAATTCAAATCGATAGGTTTGCTCGTTCACTTTGAGTGTTTTCATAATTTCTCCAAGACGAAAATAGATTTATAACACTCCTGCGCCATTTAAAACAGTCTCATATTGAGACATCTAACACGTTGCAATCTTTAAATATTAGTTTGGATTCATGAAACATTTACAAGGAGTGACAAATTTCGTTTACTTCGTCACAAAAAAGACAGTTATTGATAGCCAAGCTTTCTAAGCAACGCAGTCATTTTAAGGGGTTAGGTGAAATTTACTTTTAAATTCTATCGGTACGGAAATTGAATAAAGGTATGTTGATATACCAAGTTTTGTCCAAGTTTTAATAGGGGAGCTAATGAACTTGTTGTGGAATGTTGTAATGGTTGTGTTTGCAATGCTTTTGCCTCTGTTTGCGCATGCGCAAGTTAAAGGGTCGGCATTCTCCAACGATTATGAATATCGTGAAGATCTTTTTGAGTCTCAAGAAGGTCAACTCGAAACTATTTGGCGCGCCCGTATTTATGGTGAAAGCACAGCTCTCGAAACACAAAGTGCACAAGTCGGTGGTTTTGATCTTTTTGCAGAATCCAAATATCAACTTTTAGAATCTTTGGAAGCGCGCGTTTTCTTGCGCGGTAAATTTGAGAGCGGTCGCAGTCAATCATTCTTTGGAGACATTGAACCCTCGAATGGCATCTTGGTGCGTGAAGCCGCTATAAAATACACACCTGCTTATTTCTTTAATGCTAAAGCCGGAGTCATCAATCAAGATTGGTTGGATATGCCGCTGCTCGTGTTCCGTCAGTCCTTCCCTGGAGTGAATGCGGAAGTGAGTTACCCGATCACGGAAGAGCTCAAAGTTGGATTTGTTTCTCAATTTTTAATTCCTACATCGCAAACCTTAGCACCACGCACAGTGGGCGCCGAGGCGACGCCGACGTTTAGAACGCAAAGTCTTTATTTAAAATGGGCAGATCGTAGCTTGTCAGCTTATCTGAGCGGTAACTTGTACTCGTTTAAAGACCTTCCCAGTAAAGTGGCTTTTGAGAGCCAAAAGTATGGGAATACTCTTTATACAGGAAATGGTGGCCCAGCCATCGGCGGGGTCAATAACTCTCTTTTTAACTATGGATTTAAAGGATGGTTCACCACTGCTGGATTCAACTATCGCATGAATTCTATCTTTGAGCCTTTTGCTTATTTAAATGTGATTCAAAATAGTGAGGCCCCAGACACATTTAATAATGGTCAAGTGATCGGTGCGGGGACAAAAATACATACAAATAATTATGTTTTCTCTCTTTTCTACGAAAACTTCTTTGCCGAGTCCGATGTAGTGCCTGCTTATTACAATGCATGGGCGTATGGAAACACCAACGGTAAAGGTGATGGTTTAGAGTTTGGTATTCAACTCAAAAAGAAAAACTTTCGCATTCGCGCACAATACTATCGTGCGGATGTGATTAATCCTGGCGATGATTTACAACAGAATCAACAGTACTTTTATTTAGGGGTGGAGACGGGTTATGATAGGATCTAAGCTGCTGTTCAATTTCTTAAAGCTGTGCTTCCTCGTAGTGCTTGCGGGAAATATAACTTCTTGTGTAAAAGCACAAAAACAAGTTGCACCTGGCACTAGTAGCCAGCGAGTGTTTCGTTTTTCCCGCGATGGAAAAACTCTGGTCGATCTCTCTGGCTATGCCACCGATCAAATTGCTTCACAAAATATCAGTTACACGCGTGCCGCAAACACTGGAGTTATCAGTGAACAAGCGCGCTATGCGGACAAGCGTGAATACAACCTCGCAATGTGCGGACTCTCTGATGTACGCGCTCCGGGCAATCCACTCATGGGTCAAAAGTTTGAAATCTTCAGTGAACTGCCTGTGTCCGCTCTGCCAGATGGTGGCACAGTGGCCACCGTGAGAAATGACAACTGTCTTTATTGGACAGTCAATTTTCAATTTGATCCGTTTGCTTCATCAGTTAATTTATATGTGAATTTTATTTTCCGCGCAGTTTCTGGTGCAAAAACCTTTATTCATCGCACAGTGCTCATCAATCCATGGGATAAACAACGTGGTCCCAATGATGAGTTCTTTGATTTTACGCGCTTTGGTTTATCACCTGCTACACAGCAAATGCCTTTGGCTGTTGGACCTGAGGAGATCTTCCAGGCTCTGAATGGAACTTTTAAAGAAGGCAATCGTCAATTGCAAATTGGTTCGGTTCAATTTGTTCCTGTTAAAAAAGATGTTTTGCAAAGTTCGAGTTTAAATCCTCAAGTGGTCTACACTTTGCCAGATGGAAATCCGCAAGCGCGTGAATATGTCTCAGGAACGAATATCGGTGACATGACTAACGAAGTTTTCAAAAGAATACATGAACTTCGTGCGGCAGCGTTGGGGGAAAGTTCCAATCCCGATGTTCAAAACTTACAGACGATTGATTTAAATTTAAATATTCGTCTTGCTGATTTAAAAGTGCGTCTTCCGGATGCATCTGGAGCGGTCAATCCGAACAGTGATATGCCGTTACCGACAGGTCGTTACAAAATTCAAGCTCAGTTGGTGGCCAGCGATTTAGAAGAGAACGGTAAGTATTATATTATTTCCAGCCGAATTCCGTTCAATGGTTGTGATATTCCTAAAGAGAGTCCAAGACAGAGTGGTGAGCCGCCTGCAGACTGTCTCAAGTTACAGGCTTCTGCTGGTTCACTTTGGAATACAGAAACGATGGGTGTGAATGCGGTCATTCCATTGACTCTTGTGGCTCGCCCTATGTGGGGCAATCTACAGATCGTATTAAAAGTGGAGCCCATTGATATTAAGCTCAAGCCCTTTGAGGCAGTTTATTATTTAGGAACTTTTGAATCCATTGGTCATGCTGCCGGACCTCTTTTTGATTTGGCTAATTTTAACAAAGACGACAAAGGGCAGTTGGGTTTTAGTTTTGATAATTATTTAGCGGGTGCTTACAATTACGATACTTGGGTGAGAGGACGTCCGGAAGAAGGAATCAATTCAGATTCTATCGAACGTGGATTTCGCCGTTTCCGTTTTACTCATTTGGATGTGCTCTTTAGCCGAGTTGTCCCAGGAGATACTTCTACGGACCGCACAATTCAGTACACGGTCAAGACATGTCTGCAAGAAACAGCCATGGGCGTAAGACCACAGGCTGGAAGAAAATTCGATATCACCACAGACGACCGTCGTATCCCGATACATTATGAAGGTGTCAAAACGGATGATCAAGGGTGTTTGTCGTGGGTGGGATTGATTTCCCATAAGTTCTATCAGCGAGAACGTCTCATTGAGAAGACATCAGTGCTCACTTACAAAAATGAAAATGGTCAGAGCCAATCACAAGTTCTCAAATATTATATCAATCCTTGGGATGAAAAATTCACCTTCGGTCGGGATGCTCGGGTACTTCCTGAGGATTACATCAAGCAAATTAACGATGGGCAGAAGTTTGCGCCGCCTACGCGCATTCTCGTAACTGACTTCCATTACGATGCTATTGGCTTTCGTTACGTCGTCGATAAGTACATGAATCTCACGGTCAAAAAGACGGTGCTTCTCAACATCAAACCCAAGGTTCTCAAATATAACAGTATTATTTGGGGTCGTAGCGGTTTTGCTGATATTCGTGATGGTATTTATCTTTTAAAGGTGGCCATGCAGAAGGATTATTTAGATCCAGCAGCGCCGGGTCGTCGCATCGAAGTTGACTCACAAGGGAATTATACGATTCCTTATAACAGCCAAGACACCAAAACACGTCGTGTGTTTATTACGATTAAAGAAGTTTTAGTGCGTGTTCTCGGCGGTGCTATTGTCACACCCATTGAGTTTGATATTAACGATTTGAGAACTCTACGCTTGCGTTCACAAATGTTTATTCAGCTGGAAACCATTGATGAGATGTTGTTACGAGCTGTGATGTCTGCGGACAATCGTTTGACACAAAGAATGAACAACGCCACAGAATTGACTGTGGCCATTCGTGATCGCCAAATGGAAGATGATAAATTGGGTGATGAAATCACTCGTTTGATGGCCCAAGCGCGAGCTGCGGCAGATCAAAAAGAAATTCAAGAAAAAATTGAAGAATTGCAACGCTCACGTAGTGACAATTATGCTCGTTTGCGCGAGTTGATGTCGGGTGTGGATTACACAGTGGCACAGCAGCTCTTTGCCGACATCGAACGCATTGGTCGTGATGGCGGACAAACTGAAGAGTCGGTGCAGGGGAGCATTCGCCGTATTGCTTTAAATAAATATTTAGAAGTGATGAAGAAAGTGATTCGCGAATATCAATCGCAATCAGGAAATCAAGATTATGTACGCACTCGCGAGGTGCAAGAGAGTTATGCAAATACACGTCGACAAGAATGTGAGATTTTGCGCAATCGTCTTATTGCCGATGGGGACCATGTAACAGCGGGACGCTATTCTCCAGACGCTCCCAATTCACTTTGCCCGCTGACTATCCCTGCAGATCAGATGTTCTACTATTTAGCGACTCGCGAAGATTTGGGATCTGAGCGCTGGTTATCAGAAATCCTGACGCCCGAAGAATTAAACGTTCTCAAAAACAGCGTTTTCCCAGGCCATAGTGGAGATATCAATAACGAAATTATCAACGTTCTTCGTGATGATTTCACCGAGGCCTATCGCCCGGATTATGATTTTGATCTTTTGTCCAACCAAGGTGACGAAATGGCGGCCGGAGCAGATCCTGAATATGTTTCTGGATTAGCGCGCCGTACATTTATGGGGCCGGTGACTTTTGTTCTCAACGGGAACGGCTCGGCAGTTCGTCCAACGGATGTTCTGGATGAAGCCAGTTGCGGTAGAACGTGCGAACAGCTTGCTGACATCGAGTTAGACCAAGTGGTGGCCAGCGATGCAGTCCAAAGCACGATAGATGTCGTTAACAATTACGGAAATGATGTTAACGAAGCTTACGAGAAGAATCCCTATTTTGGTTACGTGGGGCAGTTTTATAAAAAACAAGTGAACGATTTGATTCCTATGTACCGTGGAGTGTTGCAGATCTATAAACAAGAGATGGAAGCCTTCTCGAAAGATGGTTATTTTGTCGATTCCATGCGTTTGACTCATGTCCGTCTCAGTCATCCCGATCCAGAGTCTCTGAAGACCATGGATCCTGTTTGTTATGGCCAATGGAAAGCAGATATTGAACAACTTTATGAGCAATGGCGTGTTTTAAAAGACGACACAACTAAGATTACGTTTACAGTTCCTGATATTCCAGCGAATTGTTTTAGACAAACACGAAATGTGCTTCCGCCAAATCAGTTTTTGGCTAAAGTGAATGGAGAAGTTCCGCCTCCGCATCGTCGTATGGGTAAACGTACAGATGGGATAGATCCAAATTTCTTTATTCATCCTACTAATACATACGATTATACGGCTCATCCGGTGAGCGCAGAAGAATTGAAAGAATTTGCGAAGAACGGTGTTCGTTCAGTGCGCCTCACTTTTGAAAGCAAAGAAAAAATTCTTCATCACATGTGTTACATCACCAGAGAAACCATGGCTCCACAAGGATCCACTCTTGTTCAACAGATCTTTCGCAACTCTCTTGCTAAACAAGAAGCCATCGATCAGCGAGGTTTTCAAGGGAGTATGTTTGCTCAATTCTTAAGAGAACGCTTCGATATAACGGAAGACACCTGTCACAAGGCCGTGAATAGTTACATCGCAGGCATTCGCTCTGTGGGAAGAATGACCCCGCAAAATCAAGCCATACTGATGGCGGATCAGGCCAAAGTTTTACCGTTTGTTGTTGAGCGACGTGTGCGTGTGCTCGACACCACTCATCGTTACATTTATCAAGATGGAAAAACTCTCAACTACTCGGTGAGTAAGAGTTTTGGTATTGACGGTGGATTCCGTACAAATCGTGGACGTAAGTTTGAGTTTGATGGCGACAAGGTAGCGGGAATCGCTGGTGGTGCTATTGCAGGAGCGGCAATCACGGCGTGGGCGGGTCCTGGCGCGGCCATAGGCGCTATTGCCGGTGGTATTGTTGGCGGAGTTATCGGTGTGGGTACCGGTTTCGTCGGTTACAATATGGAATGGACAGAGGGCGAAGGTATCAGCACGAGTAATGGAACAGGTGTGAGTTCGGGTACAACTTTAGCTGCTCAGATTTCCACATTAGATATCGAATTAGCTCGTTTTGAAAAATGTATTGTGATCAGGCCTTCCCCACAGTTTTTGGTTGAAACGAAATACACAATTGAAGAAGCGAACGATTGGATTAATAATAACCATGCGTCTGAATTCCCTTCCTATAATTTTATCTCCGACATAAACAAAGTAGGGTATTTTGTTTGCTCAGGAGATATTGAAACGGAAGATGATCTTCATGCGGGAAATCCATTGCGTGTCCGTGAGCATTATTACTACTTTACGCAAATTTTTAACGACGGAGACATGCAGGATCCAGGTGAACTTGTAAACCATCCATGGATGCTAATGCTGCGTGGAGAGCGGGATTTTGCTGTGTTTGAACAAGCGCTGATGGTTCCCCCCGAGCAGTTGCGTTGGGGTGAGGCGCGTGATCAAATGACGAATGATGTGGGTGATTTTATATCTCGCTCTTCGACGTCGAACAATCGTATGTCGCAAAATCTATTTCACAATATGCCTTCGTTTAATACACCTGGTGATTTTGAAGTTGTGAATCCTGCGGATATCAATATGGCCCTGGATATGATGCAGCGAGGTTTTGAGCGTGCCCTTCCTGCGGTTCCAGGTATGTACACATTCTCTGATTTTGAGAGTGACAGTGTGATCTCGTGGCCGGCGGATCAATCCTCAGTTCGCTCGCGGATTGCAACACCGCGAAGTCAACCAGCGGCACAGCCCGTGTCGCGACCTCGTAGTCGAGCCCAATAGAGGTGTTTGCGAAGACACCTTTGGAGGCATTTTTTCTTGTCGTGGCGCCCGGCTTTGAAAAGCTGGCGCTCCAAGAACTGATCAAATATTTTAAACAAAATTCTATAGAATGGGATGAAGCGCACGAGATTCATCCAGGGGGCATCGAAGTCTCTTTGCCTTTTGCCATCGGCTGTTCGCTGAATCAGTGGCTGCGGATTCCGACACGTATTCTTTGGCGTCGCGGTTCAAAAAAAGATCTTCTTATGTATCAAGATTTTCAAAAATGGTTGCGATCCTTGGGGTTGCATAAAATTGTGCCTTTTGGAAAAGTGCATGTGTCCACGCGTTCTTCTAAACTCAAAATGAAGGACAAGCTCAAAAAAGTTTTTCTCAATACATTTCAGTATAATACCAGCGAGCAAGGCGCAGATGTTTATATTCGCTTTTTTCGCGATGAATGCACGGTGAGTTTAGACACCTCCGGCGCGGATCTGTATCGACGTGGCCAAGAAAAATGGACTGGCGATGCTCCATTGAGAGAAACCATGGCCGCAGGACTTTTGCAGTTTGCCACACAAGACCTCGAGGACATGCGTGCGTGGACCCTGGTAGACCCAATGATGGGCAGCGGAACCTTTTTGTTAGAAGGCGCGCAGTATGGTCAGTCATTGAACAGAGCCTTCGTTTATCAACAATGGTCCATCTCTCCCAAGAAGTTTCCTGACGGCGCAAACCCGAAGGACCTCGCGCAGATACCACGCAAAGGCTTTCGGAATCTCGTGGGTCGCGATAAAGATGAGTCATGTGTAGACTTAGTTACTAAAAATATGACGCTGTTTAATGACATCCAATGTGACTTGCGCCAAGAAGATATTTTTGCACAAGTTCAGTCGTCGTCCGAGAAAGTAGCACAACCAACATCGCCCGTGCTTGTGATGGTGAATCCTCCCTACGGAAAACGTCTTAAGCTAGATCGCAAAGATTATTATACAGAGTTGGTGAATTCTATTATTTTGAAATATCAGCCAGAGCGTTTAGGGCTTATTTTGCCGCGAGGGAAAAGTTTTTCTAAACATCATGATTACGTGCAATTAAGAACTCTACCGTTTTCAAACAACGGCATCGACGTGGTTTTTTATTTGTTGGCGAGGAATAGCCACCACTAGATCTCGCAAAAAAAAAGCCTCCGGTCGGGAGGCTTTTTTTGTTTTATTAAAAACAAAGTTTGATTACTGTGACATGCCAGGAGGGCCGTCACCTTGGCCACCGCTACGATCAGCTCCTTGACCTTGATTTTCATTCGTTTGTCCGTTGCTGTTGTCCACTTCTTTTTGTCCAGTGGTGGAGCCACCTGTTGATGAGCCGCCGGTGTTACGACCATTGTTTCCGCCGCTGTCACCATCATCGTTATCGCGAATGACTCCATAGCAGTCATGTTGCATGTAGGGGCGGAGATTGCAGTTTACATAAATGGTTTCGCAGATTCTTCTTCGTAGGCCCGTATCGCCAAATCGATCCGCTTCACAAAAGAGTGGGTTTGCGCGCTGATTGACTCTCCAAGAATTGGCGCGTGTGTCTAGGGTGATTGTTCTCCAGCTCACAGCAGCACCTTGAACTTGAGGTATAATGCTAGTTGCTGGAAGTTGGTAAGCCCCTGAGTAATTGACTTCACGTGGACAGTAACCGGCGGAGACTAAACCCATAATGGCAAGGCGCTGGCGGTCTGTGCCTCTTGCGTTGTAAGGCTGGCTGTAAGCAGCATTTAAAAACATATTGATGTAGGATTGCGAAAAATTCACGTTTTTAATACATCCAGTGCAGTTGCTATTTCCATCGGCTACAAAAGAGCGGGCGATACAGTCTTGAGTCAGCGCCGGTGGAGCGACATAAGCGGGCGCAGGTGCTGCTGGTGCCGGATTGTAGCAATCTTTTCCAGGGCGACATGTTGTATCGGGAGGAGCTTCTTGCATTGGAGGTGTATCAGCTGGAGGATTGTACGCAGGTCCTTCTGGGCCGCCGGCGATCATGCGATCTTGGTGCGGAACCACTACAACAGCATCGGGATCGATCGATTGCTGGTAGAGATAAATAGAAAACGTGAGAGCCACAGCTCCGCTCATTGCAAGCGCTGGGAACATCAGCTTTTTCATCATAATAACCCCTTGAGGACGTTAAATATTCTCAGCTTTATTATCACTTACTTTTAGGGAATTTTTCAGAAAAAATACTGAATGGAGCAGGGAAACAGGACTTAAGGCCTTGAGCCCCGCTAGTGCACTCAACTTCAGGTGATCAGGGCACTAGGGATGAGGTGTCGAGGGTGATTGGTTGGTTTCAAAGAAATATTTTTTGGCCACATAAAGGCAAACAACCACAAGCAAGCCACCAAAAAAGTACAATTTGTAGGGAGCGAGTTTGGTGATAATTTCCCGACCGTAAAATGAAATAAGTAAAACCTGTGAGGGCACAGAAAAAAGAGCCGCCACACCATCCACAAGAATGAAAATCCACGGCTTCACTCCGAGGGCACCGCACATCATATGTCCAGGAAAACGCACACCGGGAATGAAACGAAACACTCCGGGAGCAAAAAAACCATATTTCTGCGCCCAGGCGCGAACCTTGGACATTTTATCTTCAGGAAAATATTTTTTAAAACGTTTTGAATGAATCAGTTGGTACCCAAAATATTTACCCATGGTGTAGATAAAATAATCAGTGATAATCACGCTGGCAAAAGTGACAAATGCCAAAGTGTAAGGGTGAACAGCTTGCGCCCCAGGATAGGGAGGTGGGTACTGATCAGGATTGAGTGCCATGTGACCGACAAGACCTGCGGAGACAATCACAACTTCTTCGGGAATCGGAACGCCCATGGCGCAAATCATCATGAAGCCAAAAATGGCGGCATAAACAACATAGGGTTGGTAAACGTACTGCGCGAAGAAATCGAGAATCTGTTGTTCCATGTGGATTTATTTCTTTCGAACCGAAAGAATTACTACAGGTTCTTTAGGGACGTTCTCGTGAGGTCCCGAAGTTCCTGTGGGAACTTTGGCAATGGTATCGAGAACATCAAGACCTTTTGTCACTTTGCCAAAGACCGCATATCCATAAGTTTGCATGCCCTTGCCGGTGTGGTTGAGAAAATCATTGTCGACAAGATTAATAAAAAATTGGCTGGTGGCGCTATCAATATCCATAGTTCGTGCCATGGCTAAAGTTCCGCGAGTATTTTTAAGTTCCGCAGAGGCTTCGTTTTTGATGGCGGCTTTGGTTTGTTTTTGTTTCATGTCGGCTGTAAAGCCTCCGCCTTGCGCCATAAAACTGGGAATGACGCGATGGAAGACCGTGTTGTCGTAAAACTTCTCATCTGCATAAGCGAGAAAGTTTTGGACCGTTTGCGGGGCTTTGTCAGCCCACAGTTCAGCTTCCATAGTGCCTTTGTTAGTTACGATAATAACGGTGGGATTAGACATTTTAGTAGCTCCTTTGCTAGTGGGGGTCTTTGTGGCAGGGGTCGCGGTCGCAGGTTTAGGCTCAGGTGTTTTTGCAAATGCCGAGGTGACAAAGATGCAAAATGCTGTGGCTAAGCCGAGAGCAAAAATTCTTTGCAGAAGAGCTCCCGAAGATAAAACGTTTTGTTTATTTTTGCTCAGCATGATGTACCTCATCAGAGATTTTAAAATAGTAAATATTCGGCGTTTTTGACACCAAAAAAATGACATCGTCAAATTATTGACTCAGGTTGCTAGGGCGCAGAGAGCTTTAGCCCTCGTTTGAGAGCGTAGCTCACGGGCACCCGAGGGTGCAGAGAAGTGCTCTCAGTATAAATATGTGAAGTTTATTCGCACTTAATGGAGAGAATGGTCTTTTTCGCGCACGGTAAGCTGACATTGTGAGCAGAAAGCGGTCTCTTTGACAAAGGCGTCATTGTTATCGATTTCATGAATCAATGTCAGGGGTTCGGAACACAAGGCGCATTGATTCATGGACTTTAAAAAAGCGCGAATTTGCTCAAGACGTTCAAGGACAGAATTCTTGATGTTTTCTTTAAGATAAGACATGGAAACCCCCAGCAGGGTATTCCAATGCAATAACCATTCACAGACCTAGGTCCATGCAGCTTCATAAGCCGCCCCAGCGGACTCAAGCACTTTAAAATGACGGCGATCGAGCGTGCAACAACCCTCAAGAGGCCCGAACATTCTAAAATGACTGCAGCCGAGGCGCGACAGAGGGCCATGAGCAAGATGTACACAGGGTACTTCGCGCGAATGGCCCGACCGAGCAACGACAGCTCCAGTCATTTTAGAATGTTCGGAAAAAAAGTAACCTCTCGGTGGGGGGCACCGAGAGTTTTCAATCTTGAGATTTTTTTGGGGGGATCTCTTAATTGGGTCATCGAGATAAGGGGTTTATCTCGCTCGTGAAGTGCTTTGGGGTTTGCAGCATCACAAGACAAGAACAGTTATAAAGAAGACTTTTAAAAAATAGAAATTATTGTTTAAGATAAGGGTCAATCAATATTACTAATGACCCATTTTGGAACCTATAAGTAAAACACCTTGGGTTTTCTCAGAGCAGTATTGTAAGTCCCTATAATGACTTGTTAAAACAGTCCGCATCCCCTACAATGATAGCAAATATTTACAGGGAGCTCATCGTGGATTTATTCAATAGTTATTTAGGCTTCATGCTAGGCGAGTGTTTTTGGACGTATTTCCTCTCAATTTTGGGTTTGGTTATACTTTTTGGTTACTGGAAAGCGCCTCTTATTTTGTGGAGTCTTCTCGGTGCCGCCGCGCTTGTGGGGTTCAATGCCCCCTGTGCAGTGATGGTTATTTACCTCGTGATTGCCGTGATCTGGAACATTCCTCCTCTGCGCGCCGTGCTTGTGTCGAGTGGTATTCTTAAAATGTTTAAAGCATTGCAGTTGATTCCCAAAATTTCTGAGACAGAGAGAACGGCTCTCGAAGCAGGTGTTGTGTGGATCGAGTCAGAACTTTTTTCTGGCAAACCCAACTTTAAAAAAATTCTCAAAGAGACATATCCTGAGTTAACCAAAAAAGAACAAGAGTTTATGGACACGAAAGTGACTCAGCTCTGTAAAATGGTCAAGGACTGGGACTTTTGGCAAACACGTGAGTTGCCCCAAGAGATTTGGGATTTTATAAAAAAAGAAAAATTCTTCGGCATGATCATTCCCGAAGAGCATGGTGGGTTGGGATTTTCCGCACTTGCTCACTCAGAGGTGATCGCTAAAATTTCAGCGCGTTCGGTTCCACTCGGTGTCTTGGTCATGGTGCCTAACTCTTTGGGACCTGCCGAATTGCTTTTGCATTATGGAACAGAAGCACAAAAGAAAAAATATTTATCGCGTTTGGCATTTGGTGAAGAGATCCCGTGTTTTGCTCTGACAGAGCCAGGCGCTGGCAGTGATGCTGGATCAATTCAAGCCTCGGGCGAAGTTTTTAAAGGTGCTGATGGCAAATTATATATAAAATTAAGTTGGAACAAACGTTGGATCACACTCGCTGCAATCTCCACTTTATTAGGAGTGGCGTTCCGCTTGCGCGATCCAAATAATCTTTTAGGTTTGGGACAAGACGATGTGGGAATCACCTGCGCGCTGATTCCAAGCAAAACTCCCGGAGTGATTATTGGTCAACGCCACGATCCTCTCGGTGTTCCCTTCTACAATTGTCCAACACAAGGGAAAGATGTTGTTATCGATCTTGAAGACTGTGTTGTCGGTGGCCGCGAAGGGTGTGGTCGTGGTTGGACGATGCTGATGGATTGTTTATCTGCGGGGCGAGGAATTTCGCTGCCGTCGCAAGGTTCAGGTGCAGGTAAATTGGCCACGCGAGTGATTTCGGCGCACGTGACCAATCGTAAACAGTTTGGGGTTTCCATTGGAAAACTTGAGGGTGTAGAAGAAGCGATCGCGAAAATTGTCGGCAAGACTTACATTATGGAGGCGTGTCGCAAATTTACAGCTGGCGCCATTGATAAAGGCATTAAACCACCGGTCGTGACGGCTATTGCTAAGTACTACAATACAGAAATGATGAGGCACGTACTCAACGACTCTATGGATATTTTAGGTGGTGCGGGAATTTCACTTGGGCCCCGTAATACGATAGGTCACGGTTATATTGCGGCACCGATTGCTATCACGGTGGAGGGTGCGAACATCATGACTCGCACATTGATCATCTTTGGGCAGGGCGCTCTGCGTGCGCATCCCTATGCTTATAAAGAAGTAGCAGCCGTTGAGAAAAATGATGTGCAAGGGTTTGATCGTGCGTTCTGGGGACATGTCGGCCATGTCGTGCATAATCTTTTCCGTTCGTTTGTGCTCAGTTGCACGCGTGGTTATTTTGTTTGTACGCCAGGTGGACCTCTACGCCGCTACTATCAAAAATTATCTTGGGCTTCGGCGTCCTTTGCTATTTTAGCGGATATCGCTATGGGTACATTGGGCGGACAGCTAAAGATGAAGGGAAAAATCACTGGACGTTTTGCTGATATTTTGGGTTGGATGTATTTGGCTTCGTCCACATTAAAACGTTTCGAGCACGAAGGAAAAAAGGAAGATCTCCTTATTGCCAAATACAGTTTGGATATGGCGATGCGAGAAATTCAAGGTGGCTTTGAGGGTCTCTTTGCCAATTTAAAAGTGCCAGGATTAACATGGTTCTTCCGTGGTCCACTCAGCTGGTGGTGTCGTATGAATGCCTTCTCGGCAGGAACATCCGATTATCTCAGCCATAAGGTGGCACAAATGATTCAAGAGGACACACCTCAACGGGATCGCCTCACGGACGGGGTTTATATCCCGACGGAGGAGAATGTCGGTTTGGGTCTTTTGGATCGTGCTTTTAAAGCGGTCAAGCAGTCGGAAAAAATTGAGAAAAAAGTCCGCCAGGCCATTCGCGACAAAAAGCTTCCAAAAATTAAGTCAGATCTCATTTATGACGAAGCTTTGAGTAAGAATGTGATTACTCAAGATGAGTACAGTCAGGTTAAAAAAGCAGCAGAATTGCGTTGGCAGGCGATTCAAGTTGATGATTTTTCTCAGCAGGAGTACGTGAATCACACGGGTGGTTTAAAAGCTTAGTTGCGAAAACATATTTTTAGCCGCAAGATGTCTAGAAATAAGTTTGAAAAATATTAAAGGAACATTATTATTAATAACGAATTGAACATAAGGAGATACCAACATGAAAGCGCTTAATATTATTTTTCTATCTTTGTTTGGGTTGGCACTTGTCAACTGCCAAGGTGGAACTGCAAGTCCTAAAACTGATGATGAAAAGAAAGTTTATGCTGTTGCATACGAAACAGGCAAAAAACTTCAAATCTTCCAATTGTCCGATTCTGAATTAAAAGTTTTCAGAAAAGGTCTTTATGATGGTTTGAAAGACGCTAAAGAAGAAGTGGACATCAAAACGCAACTTCCTGGTCTTTCTGAACTCATCCAAAAAAGATCTGCTCTTTTTGCTGAAAAAGAAAAGAAAGAAGCGACTTCTTTCCTAGAAAAAGAAGCAAAAGAAACAGGTTCTACAAAAACAGAATCTGGAATGATCTATCGTGAAGTGACTGCTGGAACAGGCGCTGCTCCTGTAGCTACTGATAAAGTAAAAGTTCACTACCATGGAACACTTCGTGATGGAACTGTCTTTGACAGCTCTAAAGATCGTGGAACTCCTGCGACTTTCCCATTAAACGGTGTAATCCCGTGTTGGACAGAAGGCGTTCAAAAAATGAAAGTGGGCGGAAAAGCTATTCTTGTTTGCCCATCTGAAATCGCTTACAAAGATCGCGGCGCTCCTCCTGTCATTAAGCCAGGTGCAGCTCTTAAGTTCGAAGTTGAACTTATCGAAGTTGTAAAAGAAGAAGCAAAAGCGGCTGCGGCTCCTGCTGGCAAGCCAACAATGAAAAAATAAGTTTCACAGACAGTGAACTTGCGAAAAGCCTCGCTTAAAGCGGGGCTTTTTTTTGCCTTGAATGAGGGTTTAATGCGAGGTCCTTCGCTTCGCTCAGTTCAGGAAACCTGCATTTTTTAACAATGGCAGTGCTATTTTCAGTCGTCGGCAGCAGTATCGGCATCAGAAACAGTTTTAGTCCTGTTTTAGATGCTCTCTGCAAACCGAACTGACACTGCAACAGATGCCGATGCTGCTGCTGATTGACTGAATAGAGCCTAATCATTTTAATTCGCGACCGGCTCAGAAATGCATTTACTTTAATTCGAAGGATCTCAGATGCCCGTAAATACTATTGCTGAGGCAGTGAGTGGGGCGGTCTCTTATATAAAAATTTGGGGGCCGTTCCTTGTAAAATTATATCTGCATCGTCTGCGGTTCCGCCCTCTTTTTTGTCAGCTCCGTAACTAATAAGTTTCCAATTTTTAGAATCAACACGTTGATAGATCCAAGGCTGATCCCACGGATCTAAAGAAATTTTTGCTAGATAGGGATGGGGTCCCCAATTTTTGCAATTGTTTGGCTTCTCTGCGAGGAATTGGAGCCGTTCCGGAAAATCACGGCAATCAACATAATACATGTCCAGAATATAAGAAAATTGCTCAGCGCCTTGTTTGGCAGATTGGAATTTGAGTGAAGAAGGATCGGCTGCGGCCTTTTTGGGGGCAATGCTTAACGATGCAAATAGTAAAGTGAGCAAAAACATAAGTTCTCCTTGTTGTTTCGTGTCTGGAGACAACTTAGACTCACAACTTATAATATGTCATTCCCCCTGAGCAGGTAATGGGAACACTTGAGTCATCTTTTTAATTCACGAGTTGTTCTGTAATGCATTTAGTTTAAATTGAGAGGGCGAGATCCTTCGCTCCGCTCAGGACTTCATGTTTACTCATGCGACGAGGATTTGACGCATTACTGGTATCGCTGTGGCAGTATAAATGACCTTTACCCCGTTTTTAGTGCCAGTAAATTATTTTTCTTCTGTAACACAGCCTTTTCCTGATGTGCAAATTCTTTTGGTGTTAAGTAATCAAGTGAACTGTGTGGACGCTCTTCGTTGTAATGTTTT
>JBGSUL010000126.1:0-21203 GCA_041736155.1 Bdellovibrionales bacterium | reverse complement strand
GGCCAAGTTCGGACAACACTTAATGCGTTAACCAGCACGCGAATATGAGGATGATGTTCAAGAATGCTCATCAAACAGACACTCCGACCCGAGGCCACTTTTACACTTGACCGGGGTGGCGTCCATATGAGGAAGCTTAGATCGTTTTGAAAATATGTAAATTTAGTTAACAGTTGATGGTTAGTTGTACGTACTTTTTTGAGACAATAAAAACCGCACCTCTATTTTTAGGTTTGGTGATGGATTTCTAAATTAAATTTCTCAGCGCCCATTCATAAATTGTACCAACTTAAAACATTAATTTTTATTGATACAATTTATGAGTGGGCACTAGATGTCGGACCTCATTTTGCAAAGTACTTTGTGGGTACTATCGCAGAGGGGAGAATGAATGTCTGGCTGTCTCACAAAGGTACAACAGTGTTTTTCGGCTATCCAAGTTAGTATCCACCGTGTGTTTATCAGTATCATTGCATTGATCTCCTTGCAAACCAATGTCCTCGCGGCGGTGACAATTGATTGCGATGGCAGTGGGCGTTCGGACGCCTCCGCTTGCATAAACAGCTACTTAAATTCAGGGGAGCGTACAATTCATTTTCCGAGCAATCAGAACTATCTCATCTCTGATAAATTGTGGGTACCGGCCGGACGTACTGTGAACGGCAACAACAGTCGAGTATTCATGCGACGTCCGGCTTCGGGAATACTTGACATGCTTGGGATTGGCGGATCAAACGTGACGTTGAGGAATCTTTGGCTTGATTATCAGGGGCCTTATATGAGTGATGCTCCCGTTGCGAATCTGCGCATTTATCCGGGTGTCTCAAATATTAACATAGAAAACAATTATTTTACGGGCTCGAATTCAATTTCAGCGAGATCTGGAATTGAGCTTTCATATGATGGAGTCATTTACAATAGTGACTGTGCGATTTCTGGGAACCAAATTGCTCATTCTGGTTTTTTTGGAATCCTCGTAGGTGGTCTTGCCAGTCAGCCCGTAAATTCATGGATCGGCCCTTTGCACACACAAGATATCGCTGGCAATCAGACCTTTAACTCAGGGAAGGCAGGAATTAAGCTCATGAATTCCCCTGGCGGAACCATGGCGATCGAGAATTCAGGAAATTAAAATTCACACTGTGAATTTAAGCTTTTTGGTAATAGTTTGAGAGTAAAAGGGCTGTGATTGCGCCCAATGCGACGCAATGGTCCCTTTCGGTACGATTTCCTATGATTCAATTCGCAATGCTGTGGCTTACCTTTTTTCACAAATCTCCAAAGTTATTGATTTTAATCGTGCTGACACGATAAAGATAATGCTTCGAGTTAATTTACTTCGGTGGAGAATGTTAAGTATGCGGCATTACTTTGTTTTTTTATTTTTTATTGTTTCAGTAGCTCCAGCCACGCAAGCCAACCAATGTATAGATATTACTGCGGATGAGGAACTGCGGCCCTATGAACAAAGAGTCAAAGAGGTCTCGGCAGAGTTGTTAGAGTTAGAACGGTCCCTTCTGTCTAGGACTCTTCGTCAGTCATCGTATGCCGAGCAAGCCAAACAGCGCGAGAGCGAGAGTGATTATCATAAGAGACGAGTACAACAAAGAAGGCTGCAATTCGTAGCTAAAAAATTGAAAGCCCTCAAGGATCTTATCCGAGAGTCTCGGGACTATTTTAATATGACCATCGACGAAGAATCCCTTTTGCTAGCTCGTTTGGAGGGGCCGAATTCACATCTTTGGATGTATGCGCTGGATATGATACACGCGATGCGCTCGCATAGTGGCAGCGATCACGAAAAAAATTTTTGGACATCGAGCTTTTATTATCTTGTTTACGGACCCGATAGCCATCTTTTTACCGTGCCATTCCATCACTGGATGCTCTCTGTAGTTTTCGATGCGCGCAAGTTAGAAAAGCATCTATGGCCAGAATTTTTTCACAGTCGCGAGAGTCATCTAACACGTCTGTCTGGTTATTATCAATTCCACCCCAACATGGAAGATCGAGCGGAGATGAGCACACCATCCTATGACGACGTTTTAAGAATGATCGCAGCCATACAAGGACGGAACATGGTGGCGGAATACAGCGAAGCCGTGCAAACAGGCGTGCTGAGACCGTGGGAGGTGACCATGCTTACCTATGCTGTGCCAGATTTAAGACCACAAGAGATACAAAGAACGAATGGGTTCATGATGGACAGGGATCCCTATTTGCAATACTAGATTTGGCAGCCGCTAGATTTTTTCCACTTCACCCAATTTACTGAGATAGAAACGTTTTGGCTGAGGATTGTCATCATAAGCCATAAAAAAATCGCCGTCCGGTGAACGCACCAAACCAATGGGTTCGATAATTCGTTCTCTTCCCGCATTGGCGTTTTTATAATTCATTCGGACACGCGTGCGCTGTTTCATGGCGTCGATGAGTAGACCTAAACTTTTATTGCGGAATTTTAATTCGTCCACAGAATAATCTTTCCAATAGAGCGCACCGTCTTGCTCTTTAAACACATCGTCCAGCGTCTTGAGCTGTGCCTTTTCAAAACAATGAAGAGCCACTTGTAAACACGCGATGGCATCATCCAGCGCGCGGTGAGCGGTGCCTTGAGGCAGACCAAGATGTTTAATCAGTGTTTGCAAGCGATGGTTTTCAGAGTCGTGGATTACATTGCGCGACAGTCGGCTGCTGCAAATCACCGGTAGGTCGGGCAGGGACAAAGCGCATTCCTCAAAAGCCACGGTGATAAAACCCAAATCAAAAGGCGCGTGGTGCGCAATCAAGATACCGCCTTGAATAAATTTATGGAACTGCGGAATAACCTCTTTCATGGACGGGGCGTTTTGCACCATCTCATTGGTGATTCCATGAATTTTAATGACTTCCTCGCCCATGGGGCGTTGCGGTTTAATGAGGGATTGAAAGCGGTCCACAATCTGGCCGTTGTGGTATTTGACCGCGGCGATTTCGCAAATTTCGGATTCGATGGGATACTTGCCGGTGGTTTCGGTATCAAAACCAACAAAGACAGAATCCAAAAGAGAGCTGGTCGTTAACATAAGATTCTTGTATCATGGCTAGTATGAAGAAAGCACTTTTTATCTTAACTTGGATGGGTCTGAACTTTCCCTTTTTCCCGGGCGCACAGGCATTTGATTTAGACCCGCAGAGTGCTTCCAAGCCTGTACAACTTAAAAAAGCGACAGTCACACCGCTCGATATTCAACCGGGCACGCGCGTGACCGTGTCTTTGGAAATCGAAGTGGCAGAAGAGTTTTCGGTCTACGAAGACAAAATTAAAATGTTCCCTTTAGAGCCAGATGGCATGAGATTGGCTGATTTAAAAATGTCGCCGGTGATTTCATTTGTCGATTTTGCTGGCAAAACGCATACGGGATTGCGAGGCAAAACACGTCTCGATTTATTTGCCGAAATTCCAAAAGATGTGGACCTTCCACTCAAAACCGTGGCCGTAGATTTTGAATACATCGCATGTACAAAAAAATACTGCGCACCTCCTCAGCGTCTTGAAGTTCGCTTACCAGTCAATATCGGCAGTTCGGTTGTCACCCCCCAAGAGGTCTCGTCCTTTGAGGCGCAAATTTCGCAAAATCTGCTATGGGCTTTTGTCTTAGTTTTTATTTTTGGCTTCCTAACATCACTTACGCCTTGCGTGTACCCATTGATTCCCATCACGCTGGCAGTGATTGGAGCTCGCGCCTCTGAGAAGACCAAATGGCAGGCTTTTTTTGTCAGCTTTATTTATGTTCTAGGAATTTCTGTGACCTATTCGATTTTGGGATTGGTGGCGGCGAAAACCGGGGCCCTTTTTGGACAAGTTTTGAGTTACCAGCCGGTCGTGCTCGCTTTTGTGGTGCTGTTCGTCCTGATGGCGTTGAGTATTTATGGATATTTTGAAATTCGCATTCCTCATTTTATCAGTCGTCGTCTTGAGAAGTCGGGACCGAGCCAAGGCTATATCGGTGCATTTTCTTCGGGATTGATTGCAGGTGTGGTGGCGAGTCCCTGTGTCGGTCCCGTATTGGTGGGGGTTCTCGCCTACATTGCGAAAACGCAAAATGGACTTTTGGGATTTGCCCTCCTTTTTACTTTTGCCATGGGCATGGGTGTGCTTTTTCTTTTGTTGGGCACCTTCAGCAGCTTCTTTAAAAAGATTCCGCGCTCCGGCGGCTGGATGGATCTGGTCAAATTTATATTGGGTACGGCCCTCTTGGCTGTGGCGCTGTGGTATCTAAAACCGTTAGTACCACCTTCCTGGTTTTTGATTTGTGTCAGTTTACTCTCATTAGCCGCCATTTTTATTTTTATTGCCAAGGTTTATCCAAAAACCAATCGTCGTGCGATTCACGCCATGCCTTTTGTTTTTGCCGCCTTGGTGGTGGTGAGCCCGATCGTGTCGCAATGGCAGCTTCCCACGGAGTCCAATGAAAAAGCGCTTTATAAGAATGGCTGGTTAGCGTATTCACAAGAGTTGGTGGATAAAGCTCGCCAAGAAAAAAAGCTGGTGATTATTGATTTTTTTGCTGACTGGTGTGCGGCGTGTGTGGAGCTGGATGAGAAAACTTTTTCCTCGCCAGAGTTTATCCAAGCTTCCGCTGACTTTATGCTTTTGCGGGTCGATGCCACAGAAACCTTTCCTGAATTGATTGAACTTCAGAAAAAGTACGAAATCTACGGTTTGCCGACCATTATTCTTATCGATAAAAATGGCAATGTTCGCAAAGACCTCACTTTAACCGGCTTTGAGGAGTTAGAACCGTTTATGATCCGTCTCAAGCAGGCTCAGTAAATTTTGAAGCAACACTGAAATTAACGAGCTATTTGATACGTAGTCTTCAATGGGCCGCTTCTATTTTTTACAATTTGCATCATTTAGGTGGGAAGCGCTGTTGCTTTTACGCAGACAGTGGTAATTCCCTCTCGTACTTCAGTACAAGTCAAAAATAGAGGGGGACTATGCGGTTTTTTTTATTTTCTCTAACTGTTCTGTGGGTGTCTTTAGCTGCAGCGGAAACTTTGCAAAATCTCTCAATAAAAATCGAAAACGAATGGAATAAATTATCTCTTCATCAGAGTCCGAAAATTGGTCCTACTTTCAATGTGGGGGCGATGGGCTCTGTAACAACCAGTGTCGGCTACAATTACCAAGTCTCTCCAGCGGGCATGCAAGATTATCATCAGCGAGTGGATGGATACGGAATCTTTATTGGTGGCAATACGGCCACACCCTTAGGAGTGGGATTATCCGCAGAGGCGCAAATTTCCTTTTCTCGCCTTTTCCCTAAAAAATCTCAGGCTCTAGTGGCTCTTCCTCGCGCGCCACAAAAATTTCCTTACAATACTGATTTAGCACTTCGCCATCTCGATCTCGGGTCGGCGGCACGCTTTGAATTAGCTTCCGACGGTCATATCGGTGCCAACTTCTCCCGTGCTGTACAGACAGGGCTGCCGTCTTTTACAGGACAGTGGAGTGCTTCGCTCCGTCGCGGAAAACGTTATATGGTGGATATTTACCGCTTGGATAACGATCGTGTGCGCCTGCGTTTGATAGCCACGCGCAACATGGGAACTTTCGGCACTCAAGCGTCTTTAGGACCACTGACGACCTTTAACTTTGGACTCGGTTTTGTCGACCATGTGCTGAGCAACCTCTTGCGCTGCGAACTGATTTCGGTGGAAACATCAAAATCTCTTTTAACCAAACTTCCTGTGGACACGATGATGGTGGATTATGTCATCAACTTAAAGTCTACCGTCGGGCAAGAAACCTATGATCGCTTTTTTCAGAACCTGATGAACATGGATGCTATCGGACAGCTGGCGCTGTATCAAACACCGGAAGATTTTTCTGATTCGTTGTGGTCTTACGCAGAAGTGGTCGATGCGACTTTTCAAAACGAAAAGCAAATACTGGATCCTGAACAGCGTGCCGTACAAAGAAAATTCAAAGGCCGTACACTTACGGATTTTCGCAGTATCACTGTAGAGTCTGGCTGTTTTAAACTTTGGGATGTGAGCAAAGAAGTTTACAACGGGACGACCAGTGTGCGCAGTTTTGACGAAAATGAATTGACCCAAGATTATTTTTATCTCAGCACACAAAGTGTTTCGGCGCGGGATTTTTTATTTCAACTGTTTGATGAAGTACATACACTCAGTTTTAATAGTCTCTTCCATGCGATTCGTTGGGAGGAGGACAATCCGCTTTCTTTAACGCCGGTGGGTCTTTCAGATGTGGTGGTTGTTCGCTCGTTTAAAGACAAAAAATTCTTTGGTAGAGGACGTTGGTTCATTAAGAGTGAAATCGCTGCCTTTAAAAAAGATATTGCTTACCAATATCCACAATTTTTTGCGAATATCGATTGGAAGGATTTTGTAAAAACAAAAAAGGTGGCTTACTCCCGACTTGAAATGATTTTTAATGCACGTGCGGTCAGTTTGATTCGCCTCAATAACTATTCCCAAATGGATTTGCACAATCGGCTCACACGCTATGTCCAAGGTTATATCAAAGCGGTGGGAGCGGACGCTTTGTCATCGTCGAACGGCGCTCGTGCGCATTCAGCAACAAACTCAGGAACAGATAAAATAGGACCATTGAGGAAAGATATTTCGTTGATTACCAGTCGCTTGGCCTTTATTTTCCAGCAAGCGGGCAATGTGGAAGCGGCGGTAAAGTCTTTCAGTTCTTTACGCCAGAACCCACTTTTTCAGGATATCGGAGCGGGATTTGTTTTAACCCTGATTCCGCCTCAAGAAATGATGTCTGTGGTCGACGCCACCCTCACGGTAGGTGCGGAGAACACTCCCTCCATCGAAGTCTCTCACCACGTGGAAGGATCGACCTATTTGTATGGTAGCGTAGAGCATATTCTCAATGTGATCAATGATCGCAGTTTCGATATGCGACTTCAGAAAGAAGTCGCTGTAAAATAAACAGGCTGGTTATCCAGCTGAGGCTTGCGATTTTTCGTGGGCCCATGCTGAATTGCTGAGGCCTTTCGGAAGAATCGGTACAATCTCAATCGTCACTTTATGATCAGATACGACGAGGTGTTCAATCATCAGTTGCGATAAAGCCTCAAGATGAGTGAATTCATCGCTCTGACGTAATTTGAGTTTTTGTGATTTTCCAGAAATAAAGTTTTTCACAAAACGTTCAAAGGCATACACTGGGCCGGCCACACGATGAGAAAGTGTGCGGCCAATCATAAATAGGAAAGCGCCAAAAGCCAAAGTAAATACCGTGTAGGTTTGTACAAATGGAATTAAAAATTGATCCAGAAGTTTTTGATTGTTACCAATCAAATCCACCACCATAAAACGCAAAAACGTATAGCTAAAAACACCAGCGATCAATCCAAAACCTACGCCGATAAACATAAAAGTAAAGCAGTAGCGCAATTGGAACGCGGGATTAATCCAATAGTATTTACGAATATTATTAGAGGGCCATAAAAGCTCGCCATCTTTCAAGAGAGCCACAACCAAACACCCATATCCCACCCATTGCAAAACGTCGGCAAGATTAAAAACTGGGGAATGCCATTTGCCAAATTCAAAAAAAACGAAGTCGATCACATAACCTTGAATCGTGCGATCAATCACGTTGCCAATGATGCCGCCCATGAGCGTGGACATCCCCACACGCAAGAGAAGAGATTTGATGGGCAAAAGATATTGCAAAATCACAAATGTAAAAAGGAGAAAGGCTCCACCAGTGGAAAGGGAGACAATCCTTAATATGGGTGGCAGGCTTGAGAACAGACCGAGCATAGCCCCTTTGTTAAAATGCAGAGCGAAACCAAGCGCTCCATAATTTTTAACTGATAGGAGGCCGAGAGCCCAATATTTAGTAATTTGGTCGATAAAGATCGTACAAACAAGAGGAGCAAGAACATAAAACCATTCGCGTTTTTTCATGCTTCTAGAATAGGGGATTCAGACTGAGCCGTAAAATATAAAAAGGTCTGTCTAGCCGGTCGTCCTGAGCGGAGCGAAGGATCTAGCTGTCGTTGCCGAGCACGGACATATTACGTCCCTGACGTTTTGCTATGTACAGCGCTTGATCGGCAACGGCGAGAAGTTCGTCGGCATCTAGACCATGTTCTGGAAAACTGGCCACCCCTAAACTAATACTCAGGCGGAAAGGCAGGCTCGGTATGTGATGTATGGATTTTCGCAAGACCTCGGCAAAAGCAAATGCAAAAGGGCTAGGAGTTTTTGGCATGACAACTGCGAATTCTTCGCCGCCATAACGAGAGAGTGAATAGTTCGGCTTCATTTCAGATGATAATTTTTGCGCTATTAAGGAGAGAATCTGATCCCCTTGTGGATGACCAAATTGATCGTTGAGAATTTTAAAATGATCCACATCGATCATAATCAATGAAAGCGATGTTTTTGTTTGTTTGGCTTTCTGGATTTCCAAACGCAATTTTTCTTGAAAAAAACGATGATTGGTAAGATCGGTCACGGGGTCTGTAATCGAAAGCACTTTAAATTTATCGCGCTCATTGAGCAAGCGGAGTGTGCTCACCGCTTCGAGCATATGCAGTCGCAAGAGATCGGGTGCCCAAGGTTTGAGAATAAATTTATGGATCAGCGATGTCTCCATGGCAAGTGCAATGTCAGATAGACCGACTTCTCCGGTGAGCAGGATTCGCAGCGCTGAGGGATGTTTTTCTTTCACCCACTGGAGGATTTCCAGGCCGTTGGTTTGCGGTAGATTATAGTCGCAAATCACCATAGTGATATTTTGTGAGAAGGCAGCTTGGACTTCGATAAAGTTGGTCGCTTGCAAAACATCAAAGTGCATACGCAAATCGCGATGGAGAGCGTCCAAAATATGTTGATCGTCGTCGATACAAAGAAGAAGGGGTTTATTCATTGAGTGGGGTTTTCTCGATTTGAAAGATAAATTGGAATCCACCAAGAGGTGAAGGCGAAAAATTTTTAATGCGCTTGTTTACCACGGCCACATATTGATCGTACCAAAGAGGGATCAGAGGTAAATCATTTAAAATGACTTGCTGAATTTTTTTATAGTGCAGGATGCGTTCATCGAGGTTTTCAATGCGATTGCCGCTTTCCAATAAAGGATCTAATTGGGGATTGATATAAAAAGCGCGGTTGACGCCTTTGGGAGCCAATTCTTTGGAGTGGAAGACCAAACGATAAAGATCAGGATCCCAAACACCGACAAACTTCATTGTCGCCATCTGAAAGTTCCCTTTCGTGATATCATCGTAGTAAGTGCCCCACTCAAAACTTTTCATGCGCACAGAAATTCCCAACTTTTCCATTTGATGGGCAAGGATACGACCATTTTCGATGGCGTATTTTTGGTTCGAGGTTTTAAGCTCCAATTCCATAGGGTGTGGAAAGGGTGCTAAAAGTTGTTTGCCTTTTTCGATGTCGGTGCTGGGAAGTAGCAAGGTGGGATCAAAAAAGGGTGTTTGTGGAATCACCAGCGTGCTGGCGGGAGACGCATATCCCTCGAGTTTGTATTTGATAATTTCTTGACGATTGATGGCTAAGTTAATCGCTTCGCGAACCGCTTTGTTTTTGAGAAGGGGATCGCGCTGATTGAGTAAAAGATAAGTGACATTGGCGCCTGGCAATTCGAAAACCTCAAAACGCGGAGAGTTTTTAAAAATAGCCATCTTTGACAAAGGAATATCGGCTTGCACAAGATCAAGGGAGCCTTTGTAAAGTTTTTGAAAGCGCGTGTTGTCATCGCGCACTACTTTGAGCAGAACCTTTTGAATTTTCGGCGCCCGATAATGATGGGGCTTTGCTCGCAAGAGGAGCTCATTGTCATTAGAGGAAACCAGTTCAAAGGCGCCAGTTCCTTGCAGATAATTATAAAAATCTTTATCGTGCGCTTCGACGATTTTTTTAGGCAGCATTTGAACCACGCTGAGATCGGAGAGGAAGGTGCTTTCATAATGATCCACAGTGATATCCACAGTGTGTGTCTTCCCATCATAGACGGCGTGCACATTTTTTATTTTTTTAAAGGCAGAAGCATAAGGATTGGCGTCTTTTTGGTATTCGCGAAAAGAAAATTCAATATCTTCGGCGGTGAGTGGAGTGCCATCTCCAAATGTGACACCGGGATGAAGATCAAAGTGGAAGACCAGGTTGTGGTAAGACCAAGATTTGGCGAGATCACTCGCCACAGAGATAGGTGCTTGTGGCGATTCCACATGCACACGCACTAGAGCGGAAAAAAGCAAGCTACGCACATTGATGCCAATCGAGTCGCGTGCAAAACGTGGATCGAGTGTGGGGGGAGCGGCGGCAATACCAATCACCACGGTGTCATCGGGTGTGGCGGAACGTTTTTTACAACCACTTAAGTTTGTAATACTGAATAAACAAAAAATAAGGATAAACAGACAACGTACCACTCTTGAAGCTTAACGAATATTTGTTGTCATGCCAAGAGAAGATCATGCATAATTCTAGAGATGAAAGCGCTATTTTTCTTACTCGTGTGTGTGTCGATGTCTGTGCAAGCTGCGGAGATCGAAAGTGTTCTTAAAAGAAGTCGTATTCCCCTTCAGCATTTTGGCATTTGGATCGAAGCTCAGCCCGAGCCATTGATGTACAATGCGGATCGCGCCATGATCCCGGCGTCGCTGAGCAAAATCCCCACGGAGGCCGCTGTTCTGGCCGAACTGGGCTTAGGATACCAGTTTGAAACCAAATTGTGGACCACAGGAAAAATCGTCGATGGCGTTTTAAACGGAGATCTCTATTTGCAGGGCGGAGGCGATCCCGCTTTGGTTTCTGAGAACTACTGGATGATGATCAATGAACTCAAACGCACCGGGCTGAAATCCATCCAAGGTAAACTTTACGTCGACAGCAGTTTGTTTGACGAAGAGCATTTTTCTGATTCGCGACAAAGTGTGCGGGTGGATCGGGCCTACGATGCCCCTGTGTCGGCACTATCATTTAATTGGAACTCGGTGAATGTGTTTGTGCGTCCCACAAGCAAAGGCCAACTCGCCGCTGTATTTGCTGATCCGCAAAACGATTACATTGAGTTACAAAACAAAGTGGTCACTGGAAACAAAACTGATTTGCGGGTGGAGCGTCGTTCACAGAAAAAACATGACGTGATTCTTGTGACTGGCACGATTGATAAAGATGCTGTGGAGCAAGTGGTTTACAAGAGCATTACTCATCCCAATTATTGGGCAGGTGAAAATTTTAAATCGTTCCTCAATCAACTGGGCGTGGAATACAAAGGCGGTGTCGAGGCTCGCCGTGTTCCTCCTGAGGCCCAACTGGTCGTGACGTTCAAGAGCAAATCACTGCGCGAAATCGTGACGGACATGGCGAAGTTCTCAAACAACTACGTTGCTGAGATGTTAACCAAGGCCCTATCCACAGAAAAACCTGCCACTCTCAAGAGTGGAGTGAAGCGCATTCAGCAATGGTTGGAAAAAAAGGGCTGGAAAAATAAAAATTATGTTTTTACCAATCCTTCGGGTTTTTCCCACGACAATAAATTCCGTGCTGAGGATTTGGGAACCCTCTTGGTAGATTTGCGCAAAGATTTTACCACCTTTCCCGAAATGTGGGTGTCGTTGCCGGTCGCAGGTATCGATGGCACGCTCAAAAAGCGTCTCAAGGATAAGCCCGCTTTGGTGAGAGGGAAAACAGGTTACCTCGATGGCATTATTGGATTGGCGGGGTACTATTCTTATAAGGGAGAACCTCGGGCTTTTGTTTTTATGTACAATGGTCCCACGAGCTATGACAGCCAGGTTCGCGAGGTTTTTGATGAACTTGTTCGCGATGTTTTACTCAAAAATTAGATTTCGCTCAATTTAAAAAAGAAGATCTTGGCGTTTATATACCAACACTTGCGAAGCGCCAGAGCAGTTGCTGCGGGTTTTTGTATCGGTGATATAAAGGCGGGTGACGCCATTTTCAATTTTTAATTGAAAAGGCAACTGAAGGGTCCCGAGAGCTGTGCTACTTGTCGAGGGAATTCCGCGATCCAAATCTGTGCAACCTCGGGCTTCGCTGGCCACGGTATTTTCGAGCAAGATTTCAGAGTCGCTAAAATGGGGATCGCCTTGAATCTCGATAAAACAGTGGCTGCTGTGAGGGAGGAAAACATTCAGAATAAAAGAATTATCTAAAATTTGCAGAGTTCCATATTCGCTCAGAAATTCCCAATCAAGGCGGGCGTTGATATCATGGTTCAAAGAACCATCAGAACAGGTCATCTGTTCAAGACGCCACTCACCCATGAGATCCTTATTTTGAGTATCGAGTGCCCACGAGAAAGGCGTGAGCAGCAGGATCAGTAGAAATGAGAAAAAATATTTTAAAAGCACAGGCCACTATACAACATCTGAAAGAGGGGCGAAACTGTAATGATTTCGACAAAGTGACGTTTTAGGTCACTTAAAACCTTATCTAATTCAAGTTATCGGCTTTGGCGATATAAGGTAAGTTGCGATACAGCTCTTGGTAATCCAAACCGTAGCCCACCACAAATTCATTCTTAATTTCAAAACCAAAATAATCCAACTGCACATCGCCTTTGATGGCATCGGGTTTTACCAATAGAGAAACAGTTTTGAGTTTTTTCGGTTGGCGCGCCATCAAACACGCTTTGAGATATGACATCGTTAATCCAGAGTCCACAATGTCTTCCACCAAAAGCACATTCTTGCCTTCGAGCGGATGGGTGAGATCCAATGTGACTTTCACTTCGCCCGAGGATTGGGATTCCCCATGGTAGCTGGAAACACCAAAAAATTCACAAATCACATTGGTGTCGATTTCGCGAATTAAATCGGAGTAAAACATGTATGAGCCTTTCAAAATACAAATGGCCACCACGTCTTCACCTTGGAACTCTTTGGTGATTTGAGCGCCGAGATCTTTTACACGCTCTTGCAGAGTTTTTTCATCGATGAGTTTAGAAAGTTTTAATGGCACCATTTTTAACTCCTTTTAGACAAATGAATTGCTAATTAATTCTCCGACACCACCGGCGCCGGGCACAATATATTGTTGTTGGTTAAGTCCCTTCTCTTCAGTCCAACGACTGCCGAGAAGAGTTTGTAAAACAGCGGGATCAGAAAGGCCACGATCCACCCGTGCGGTGTAAATCACCACGTCGGGATGAGCTTGATGAACTTGGCGAATGTATTCCGGTGTGACGATCAGGTGCACCGCAATCCATCGTTTTGCTTTGCCAGCGACGTTTTTTTTATAATGATCGAGAACCGCACACAGGGACAATCCTGTGGCGCCCATGGGGTCGGGGAAAAAAACAATGGCGTTATCCACATCGCCACCAATTTTAGAACCGGTGAGATCCGTGTGGGTCACCGTGTTTTGTGCATTGGTCATGCGCGAGGCAAAGATATGATCCAAGCGCACCAGCTGCGGATTGACGGTATGACAGAGAAGATCAAAACCTACTTGGCTAGGCAGCATGCCGGCGCGGGCGATGTCCACGATCACGGCTTTTTGCTGCTCATCGAGTATCTCCCCTTCGTAAAAACATTGCGGGTGGGCGGCGGTCATGCGTGTGGGTTTTTTCACTTGTACTAGTGGCCACTCGTTGTTGATGGCCTCGGTGAAAAGGGTGTTGTAAATGTTGGCCACGAGACGATTGAATTCGGGTTGCACTGTTTCAGAGCTGCAAAGTTTAGTGAGCAGAGAATTCATCGTTGGATGACGAAACACATGCACAGAATCTGGGTAGCGATGCTCAACTTCGCAGGATTGATAAGCCATAGCGTTTTATAGCCTGCGGGTGATTCCACGGTCAACAAGGGAGGCTTTATTGCCTAGTTGGGAATTTCTAAGAAGAGGATAAGGTCGGTTTGACCGTCCAAGAAATCGTCTTGGTTATAGATTTTAAGCGCTCGGTCAGACTCGAAGAGGGATTTTTCCTCATCGGTAAAGGCTTTATCGCGCGGGAGAAAGCCAGCGATAAAAGCCGAGTGCTGAGCGTCGAGGGAGATTTCGCTGGAAAAAAGACTCTCATCGGGTTCTTGAATTTTCACATGCCCCCAACTTTTCATTTCCAGTTGCAGAACACCCTGCTCATTTTTAAGAGTGGTCATTTGCATATAAATTCCCACACCCTTGGCCACATCGGACGTGCGCAACCCTTTAAAAAGTGTGATGGGCATACCATCGAGTTTATAACGATTGCTCGAGACAGGGCGCAGTTCCCCGCTCTTTTTGAGTGCTTGCAAACGTTTTTTGAGTACAATGCCACCAAAGGCCTCGCCCGAAATAGAGTCGGCGGAAGCTTCGCGTTGGATTTCGTTGATGAGGTTGCGCGAAGCTTGATAAAAAGACACCACCAGAGATGTGGCCACTGTCGCCGCACCAGCCGTGGGATTTGCAGGAGAAGCAGCTGCACCATTGCCCACCGGCGCATCCATGTTGGGGTTGTCGCTTAAACGTTTGGTCGGTCGCGTGCGCGAAGAGATTTTTTGAGCGGTGCCTTGGGCAGCTGTGGGAGCGGGGATATCTTCTGCAGGAGCCGCCAGACGTACGGACTCTGTGCCAGGAGGTGGTGGCGCTTCACTCGCTGAAACGGGACGACTCACTTCGCGAGCGACAGAGTTGACGGCTGTCTGCGGTTTTTTAGTATCTTTGCTAAAGTCGTAGATCACAAAAGCCACAATCCCAATAAAAAGCACGCCAATTTGCAAAACTTGATTATTGAGGAAAGCTTGTAGGGGAGAGCGTTTGGGCGCGACAAAAGTCTTCATGTTAACGCCACACTGTGCACAGTAAATGTCATCAGGCTGCTCGAACTGACATTTTGGGCATTTAATCACGCGAAACTCCTAAGAATTTAATGCTAACACGCTCATCTCACCGAGGCTAAAGAGAGTTGACGCTCCTCGCCTATAGTCCTAAGATCCCCCTCATGTCGACAACCCCAACCAAGCCAGATAGTCATGAGCTGCATATACCTATTATGCTCCCAGAAATTCTTGCGCAGTTTGCGCAAGCACCGCAACCTCCACGTTTTATGCTCGACGGGACCTTTGGACGGGGCGGACATACATCGGCGTTATTGCAACAGTATCCGGAATTGCATGTGACCGCTGTCGATCAAGATCGCGCGGCTCTTGCTTATGGGGAGAGTGTGGTGGCACCTCAATTCCCCGGCCGCTTGGAGTTTTTCCATGGCACTTATGCAAAATATATGGAGGAGACAAAAAAAACGTTCGATCTGATTCTTTTGGATTTGGGCGTGAGTTCTCCACAGTTGGACGAAGCCGAACGAGGTTTTAGTTTTTATCATTCCGGTCCTCTCGATATGCGCATGAATCAAGAGCAAAAGGTTTCGGCGGAAACCATCATCAATACATGGGACGAAGACGACCTGATCGATATTTTTAAAAACTACGGAGAAGTGCGCAGTCCGTATCGAGTGATTCGCGCCATTCTTCATGACCGCACCACTAAACCGTTTACTACAACGGTGCAGCTCGCGGGTTTGATTGAGAGAGTAGATGGATGGCAACAAAAAGGCAAACATCCAGCCACTCAGTATTTTTTAGGATTACGTTTACGTCTCAACCAAGAATTGGAATCTGTAGAAACCAGTTTACCGCGCATGATCCAGTCTTTAGTCCCGGGGGGAGTGCTGTCTGTTCTGACCTTTCACTCTCTCGAGGATCGGATTGTGAAAAATACCTTTAAGCAGTACGCCAGTTTGGGGTATCGTATTAATAAGAAGGTCATTGTAGCGAGCGACGAGGAACAAAAAATGAATCCACGTTCGCGAAGTGCCAAACTGCGAGGGTTTTTGCGTGGGACTAGGGAAGACGACAGCGAAGAAGATAACTGAGACGATGAGACCTTTCTTAAGTCTCTTTTTTATTTTGTTAGCACTGTTTGCTGTGGTCTTTGTCAAAATGGAAAACCGCCGCATGGGTTATGTCCTTCTCGATCTCGCTGAACAAGAAAAACGTATGACGCTGAAACAACGACTCGCACTCGCGAATCTCGCGCGTATGACAAGTCCAGAGCGGGTGCGAAAAATCGCCACCACGCAACTGACTTTTCAAACAGCGAAAGAAGGACAAGTGATTCGTGTGGCCGGAAGCGGCACGGCTGCCGTAAAATAAGAGAGCATCATGACCCATCGACTGTCGATTCTGCTGATTTGGTTTTTTGCAATTTGGAGTTTATTAGTTATACGCGGGTTACAAATTCAAATGTACCCGAGTCGGCATTTAGATCAAGCAAGCCAAAAACAATATCAACGCATTGTGAAACTTTATTCCAAACGTGGGGATATTGTTGACCGTAACGGCCAGGAGCTGGCGATCTCGGTGCCAGCCTCTTCCTTGTTTGCCGATCCGTTGTTGATTAAAACTCCCAAACGTCTCTCTAAAAAATTGGCTAAAATTCTGCCGATGTCGCAAGAAAATTTATTTAAAAAACTCACTAAAAAAAATTCGCGCTTTGTATGGGTGCAACGTTTGATTGATGAAAGTACAAAAAAGAAAATCCTAGCTCTTGAAGAAAAGGGTTTGGGTTTTAAAGATGAGTTCAAGCGCGTGTACCCAAACAAAAGTTTATTGGGCCACACAATTGGTTTTGTGGGCGCCGACGGCCATGGTCTCGAAGGAGTCGAAGCTCGTTTTGATGCTCGCTTGAGTGCGGAAGAAAAAGTGATGAATCTCCCCAAAGATGCGCGCGGACGCTTTCTGGTGGAAGACGGTTGGTTGTTTATGCAGAACCGCGATGGCGAAGATATCTTTTTAACCATCGATGCCGATTTGCAATACTACACCGAGCAAGAATTAAAGAAGGCCATGGTTTACCATAATGCCGAGTCCGCATGGGCCATTGTGATGAATCCAAAAACAGGCGAAGTCCTGTCCATGGTGTCCTTGCCTGATTACGATATCAATCAAGTGGCGTCGGCGAGCAAAGAGGCTCGTCGCAATCATTTGATCTCCGACGTTTACGAACCGGGCAGTACAATGAAGTCTGTGTTTTTGGCGTCGGCATTGAAACATGGAGTGATTCAGACCAACTCGGTGATTGATACCTCCACAGGTCAAATCGAAATTGATAAGCGCATGATTCACGAGTCAGACAGTCATCATACTTTTGAAAAATTAAGCACCACAGAAGTTCTCGCTAATTCTTCCAACGTGGGTATTTCGAAAATTTCTCTGAAAATGAAAGACCAACAGATTTACGAAGACTACCGAAGTTTTGGTTTTGGCGAAAAAACCGGAATTGATTTGCTGGGTGAATCGAAAGGTTTATTTATCCAACCGCCGTGGCGCGATCACCACAAAGCGAATATTTCTTTTGGTCACGGCATTGCTGTGACGGCGATGCAGATGGTGAATGCCTATTCAGTGATAGCTAACAAGGGTCTCTTGCTGCGCCCAACGATTATCAAAGAAGTGAACGAGGCCACACGCTTACGTCCCTCGCGTGAGGTGCGCCAAGTGATGACGGAAAAAGAAGCTGAACGCATGAAGATGATGTTGGTGGCCGCGACAGCAGAAAACGCCACTGGAAAATCGGCGCGCATTAAGGGTTTCCCCGTGGCGGGAAAAACCGGAACCGCACAAAAAGTAGATCCCAATGGACGTGGTTATTTAAAGGGACAGTATATTTCGAGTTTTATTGGTTTTTTACCAGCCAACGATCCAGAACTTTTAATTTACGTTGTGATCGACAATCCTCGTGAACACGGTTACTACGGTTCCGAAACCGCCGCGCCGGTATTTTCCAAGGTCGCTCAGTACGCAATCAACAAGCAAGGTTTAGCGCCAGTGCAAATCACCGCCGAAGATTTAATTAAACCCAAAGTAGAAATTCAAGAAGTGCTCTCTGGCGTGGAAGAGGGTGCCGATCTGGTGCCGAACATGAAAGGCTGGGCGCTGAGAGATGTGATGCGTTTTGTGCAAAAAGAAAACATCGATATCAAACTGCAAGGTCGCAAAGGCCGCGTGGTGCGCACAACTCCCGAAGCCGGCGAAACCTGGCCCGAAGACAAAAAAATCAAAGTCTTTATTGAGTAGGAATTATGCGTATAGGTCCATTTAGTAGTTTTCACATCGATAAGATTAAGACTCTTTGTGAAGAAATTAATATTGAGTACACACTTTACCAAGATCCGGACGCCGTTGCAAAAATTCAAGAAATTGAAAAAAGTCGACCGAAGGAAATTTATCCCACATATCGGAGCACTGGCGAATATATCTACTTTGATATTTCAGATGCTGATTATCAGAAAATGACTCCCTACCTGGAAAAATACGGAATTATCGGTACTTTTTAGGTAAGCCATCAAAACCCTACAGGAACAAGTTAAATAGGCTATCTGAGCAAAGCCACCTGTCGTCCCAAGTAAACTCCACGTCATCCTGAGCAAAGCGAAGGATCTTCCGTTGAAAGAGGCGTTTTTCCTCGTGGCAAGGTTAACTTTTCCCCTGTTATTTTTTCACGATGACAGAAAATCAAAGCCACTGTGGGGTATTTGCGGTTGTATCCACATGGAGCGCGCATCTCGAGACAAACACCATCATTTTATTGGCTTATCCGTTGCAGTAAATGTGAAGTGACTGCCACGAACGTTTGTTAAGGAGCTTTGTGAAACGAATTATTCTGGGGAGCCTGTTCTTTGCTTCCATCGCTGTTGTTTCTGTCTCAGAAGCCACTCCTGATTATGCTGTACGTTTTAATAATATTTCCTGTACCTCCTGCCACTACAATCCCACTGGCGGAGGTCCTCTCAAGCACAATGGGAAATTATTTCAAGGTCGTTGGTTTGAAACAGCTCCGCTCGAAATACAAAATTATTTATCGGCGAACTTTCGCGCTTTGGCCTATTTTCCCGAAAAGGCTAAGACCACCAAGGGAGGCATGGGTGTTATGTCAGGCTCTGTGGCTCTGCATGCTCCACTTTCTGAAAAAAAAGACACTTTCCTAGTCATCGAAAATAACTTCGCTGGTTTTTCTGCAGCTCCTTTGCGTGATACGTATCTCCTCTACAACTTTAACAAAGACGGAGTGTACAGTTGGTATGAGTCTTTACTTGTGGGTAGATTTCGTGCGCCCTTTGGTATCGTCACAGACGAGCACCGTACCTACACGCGATTTCAGACTGGCACTCGGTGGTACGACTTCGAAACAGGTATGATGTTTTCGGGAACGCCTTCGTCAAAGCTTCATTATGATATTGCTTTGGTGAATGGTAAAAATTTTTCTGGGCAAACGCTCAACCCAGGGCAATCCGAACAGTGGGGTCAGATCGTTAATTTAAGATACATGCCGAGCTTTTATCTTTTTGGGGTCAGTGCGAGTAATTACAAAACAACGCAAGCGCCGGACAGTCGAGCTTTGTCGTTGTATTCGATTGTTTCACTGGCGCGAGTGAACAATTTAATAATGCCCGCCACAGTCAAGTTGGAGTACTCCCAGGCGCAGGGATTTAATTCGATTCTCAATCAAGGTTTTGCCAGCGATCCCAATTATGTCACGGCTGTACAAAACTCAAAATCCCAAGCCATCCTGGCTCGAATCGACTGGCTCCTTACTAATAAAATCACGCTCACTTACAAATTCGATTGGCTAACCCCAGATATGGATTTCCCCGCCGATGTTTACGACCGACATGGTGTGGGTGTGCGCTGGGCGATTTCAGCAAATACAAATCTTCTGGCACGCACGGAACTCGCACGTGCCACTCAGCCCAGTGAAAGTGTAAAAACAGGGCAGCTGGCACAAAATGCAACGTTTTTCATTCTGGAGGCGATCTTTTGAAAACTTCAATTCTGCTAACACTTATTTCCATCACCAACGTCTCGTTCGCTCAGTTTAAGCTCGACAGTGACCTCAACAAAACCTACTCCTGCAATGCCTGTCATGGCGACAAAGGCATCAGCCCCAATGACGAATGGCCTAATTTAGCGGGACAAAAAAAGACGTATCTTGTTGAACAACTGAAAAAATTTAAAAGTGGTGAGCGCATCAATCCTTTAATGACTCCGATGGCACTGACACTTTCCGACTCAGAGATGGAACGCCTGGCCGAATACTTTTCTAAGATGGGCGCACCATGATCAAAAGAATTCTTTTTGTATTCTTAGTGGTCACCTCCTGTTCACCCAAAAACAAAGAGCATAAGCCGGTGGACGATAACAGTCCGACACTGGCCCCTGAAGAGATTGTGGATTACTCTCAGGTGAAACCCATTTTTGCCCAACATTGCGCAAAATGCCATCCCTCACGTTCTGCACCCGACTGGTTGGATTATGACCAGGCTTTACCTTATATCAAAAGTGGCGAGCTCCATCGGCGTGTGGTGATTGAAAAATCCATGCCACCCGCGAGTGACGCCGAAGCCGCCTTGGTCACCGATGCCGATCGCCAGTTGATTGCAAAATGGATTGCCAGTGGTGCGCCAGAGAAGGCATCTGATGTAAAGTCATCTTCGCCAAACGGCAGTGCACCCATCGAAGAAACATTAGACCATCCTGAGTACGTGAGTGCTTGTTTGGGTTGTCATGGTAAACAGGACCCACAAACTTATCTGAGTACGGATATTCCTAAAATTTCCGGGCAAAACAGAAAATATCTATGGCATCAGTTAATGAATTTTAAATGGTACGATCGTATCGATCCCTCTTTTCAGATGAATCAGCAAACGGCATCTCTTTCCGATGAGATGATTGAAAAAATCGCCGATTATTTTTCTAATGTCTCCAATGCACCCGAATTCAATCAAACCCCTCCGCTGAATGCCGCCGAGCAAGTGCTTTACAATAGAGGAGAGCGAATCGCTCAAGTCGCCTGTGTTCAATGCCATAGAGCTCGGCAAGAGGACTATTCACAAGGTCAAGATATTATTCCCATCCTCAATGGGCAGTCGCGAAATTATTTAAGAAGCCAGATACTCTCTTATCAAAAAGGTTTGCGCCATAATAACTTAATGGAAAGCATCGTCGCAGGTTTCACTCATGAGGACATAGAATCGATAGCTATTTATTTTTCGCATATCGGAGAAAAAAGCAACACTCCTTAAAGTTCGCCGCCCCGAGCGGGAGATCCTTCGCTTCGCTCAGGAAGCCTAACTAACCTTCATGAGGGCTCCCTAAGCTTCCTCATATGGACGCCACCCCGGTCAAGTG
>JBGSUL010000101.1:0-33543 GCA_041736155.1 Bdellovibrionales bacterium | reverse complement strand
ATAGGCCAAGTTCGGACAACACTTAATGCGTTAACCAGCACGCGAATATGAGGATGATGTTCAAGAATGCTCATCAAACAGACACTCCGACCCGAGGCCACTTTTACACTTGACCGGGGTGGCGTCCATATGAGGAAGCTTGCTCATGGCACGTTGACGGCTTCCGCGATAGCCGAAAGAGCACCAGGATGACAAGGTAAACAACTGTGCCTCTAAAGATGAGTCATCCTTTAAACATAGCTTAGTCCTTTGTCTGGTGCCAGGACCTGTTTCTGTATGCAAAGCATTACGAGAGAGAAGTCCTTCGTGTTACTCAGGACGATGAGTAAAGTTTGATCTAGGGACATTTCCTCGTCATCCTGAGCAAAGCGAGGGATCTCGCGTTCGGTCTAGGTAGTTTGCCCTCTAATTTTTCTCGAATTGATCCGATATATTCTTCATGAGTCGTGGTCAAAAGTTCCAAGAAGTTTTTATCCAGATGGCGGTGTTTTTATACGCCCTTACGAGTTTTGGTGATTTATCCTATCGTCCTTTTCTAAATCAGATGTTGGGTCTTGGCGCCGTTCTCGTCTGCCTTGGTGCGATGGTTATGCATGTGGGGAATTGGTGGCGCAAAGAAAAATTCTATCAACCTAAAACGTTGCCGCGTTTTACCCAGATGTGGAAATTTCTCGTAGGTACCTGTGCCCTGATGTTTTTGGTCTTTTTACTCTGCCGCATTTCATTCATGGCGCCGGTTATAAAATATCTCTACTTGCTCTTTCCTTTGATTTTTCTCTATCCCATCAGATATTTCTGGCAACAGCACTGGTTTCAACGGTCCGCTCTTCTTGCCGGAATTCTTTTGATGGTTTATTCGCAAATGGCGATTTTGAAAAACGATCAGCTTCACCAAATTCTTAATTTAGCTGTACGCAAAAATAAATTTGGTCCCCACTTGGTTGACCAATTTGATAAAAAAGCGCTGACGTCCTCGCAAGCCAATGATGTGGCGTGGGTGTTAACAGTGCATCCTGATGAGTCTCTGCGCGATTACGACAAAGCAGTGGAGTTTGCTTCGTTGGGATTAAAAAAAGAGAAGCGAATGGACCATGCGAAAAATCTTGCTGACACGTTGGCGTGTGCCTATTTAGGACAGAAGAATAAAAAAAAGGCGAAGATCGTTATTGAAAAATACGAGCTCTCATCACGTGAAAGTCTTTTAGAAGGGGATACTCTTTGTGAGAGTTCTGCCGTCTCTTCGCGCAGCCCAGCCAGTGTTCGCAAAAAACGCAAATATAAGTATTACTTTTAAGGTAGACAAATTTGATCGCCAGAGAATCTGACGACATACTAACTGCGTCTGTTTTTTGAGGTGGCAGTGACGAGATAATTTAACATGTTTCCATAAATAATTTGCGAATGCTCCGGAGGCAACTGTGCAAGAACCTCTAAAAAATTTTGATGTTGTGGATGATGACTCCGCCATATAGCTTTACGCTGGAACTCTTTAGACGGTAGATGACCCCAATCATCAATTAGATTAAACCAAATACGGGGCTTGGAAGAAAAAGCCAGAGCCCAATCTAAAAATTCGGGAATTTCATGATAGTTTTCTTCTTGAACGATGAAATTCCATTGCCAGCCATTTAAATGCTCGAGGCTGCCGCGAACAATTTCTTCGTTCATCCACTGCAAATTATTAAGCAATACAGACCAGCGTCCCCCGCGACGAACCTTAGCATAGGTATCGGCAGTGGTAGCGTCGACGCTGACATTGATCCAGCGTATTTTCTTTTGTAGTTCTGGCGAGATATTTTGCTCATTCATCAAAATACCATTGGTCTGTAAATTAAAATGAATGTTTTCCTCACCAGCTAATTCATTCATCAAGTTTGAATACAGCTCGGACGCAAAAGCATCACCAGAACCGGTAATATTTAAACCGAGGTCATATCCGTCAGAAAGCAATATTTTGATGTTTCGTAAGACAGCCTCGTGGGTCGCACCTAAACTTGCAGGAATGTTTTTTTGTTTGTAATAAATAAGTTCATTTCGGCAGGAAGAGCAGGTCAAGTTGCACGACTTGTCGTAATTAAGATAGAGTGTCATTTTCTTATTCTTGGTATTTATTTTATCAGACCTTAAGGGCTCCAGCACGCTCTTCTGCTGTTTCAGTGTTACTAGTGCGGGGCACAGGTCTTCTCGGCAGTATTTAAAATCTCCAAAAGACACCGATTCACGAATTTTTTGTGCCTTGGCTGTTTGTAAAATCTCTGCAATAGAGTTTTGTTTTATATTGCCAATAAAATGTGGTTGCCAGGAATAACAACAAAAAGAAGCATACCCATCTTCGTAAATATGGAGATGGCGGAAAGGTACTGCACATAATACGTTTTTGTTTTGTTGTTTTTTAAAGAACTGCAGCATGGTCAGCTCTCCAAACTTCCAAAACTTCCGATAAATTCTCATCTCGTATTTTATCTAAATTTTGCGATTGATAAATAAATTTATCAATCAAAGCCGAGCCATCTTTTTGCAGCTCTTCTTCTAACAAGGGCAAGCAGTAGAGACCTTCTGCGTAGGTTTTTTGTAACTGGGTATTATAGTCTCTAATTTTGGCGAGAACTTTTTGCTTCTGCCCTGTGGGGAGTACACTCATGTGATAAAAGTTGGGCTCCCGCAATATATTAGCGGCAAAATGGTTGGGATCCTTTATCAAGCCCTTTTGTAAATAAAATTCGTGGATTTCGGGAAAATCTGCAATATTCAAATTGCTCAAAGTCATGGTTGGACGCAATTGAATATTCTTTTTTTCTTGCAGCAACAGAAGATTTTCTAAAAGAGTCTCAAAACGTGTTCCTTTACGAATATACTCGGCCTTTTTACCAAAGTGATCTAAGGAGGGAGATACGTAGACATGATCAAACTGTGACCATAGTTCTATGATGTCCCACTCTTTATATTTTAATACGCTCATGTTGGTATTGTAACTGAGCACTACGTGAGTTTTTTTCTGTGCGATGAGCCACTGCAAAAGTTGATAATGCTCATCGATTATGAGCGGTTCCCCTCCCGCAAAATAAATTTCTTCGATATTCTGGGCATTTTGGATCAAATACTCAAATCCCTGTTTCCAGTAAGGTTTAAATTTTTCGCTCTCCTCTTGAAAGAAAACTTTATTCTCTTGCTGCCAGGCGGTGGAAAACTTAGGGCCGCACGTACGACATTTAAAATTACATTTATTTGAAAGTCGAAAATCCCAATACACCCAAGTGTCATTGAGCAGCTCTCCGTCTTCCCGCGTTTGCTGTAATCGTGGTTTGATGTGGTGATAAAACTTTCTGTTGAACTCCAACCTATGGGAGGTCCCTTCGTTTTTTTCACGAGCGTAACATGTTTGGCAAATTTCTGGCCGTTGCCGTCCTTCGCGAAGATCTTTACGAAATTTTTTGGTTGCGGCAGAATTCCAAATCTCTTTGAGCTCCTGCTGACGGAGACTCCCCAGAGGCGTTGAGTTCGGCTGTCTCACACAACAGGGATGGGCATCGCCCGAGGGACCAATATAAAGGTGTATCCAAGGAAGGATGCAAAAACTCTTATTATTGTGGATTTTTAAACGATCCCACCCGAGCAAAGAGTCGATCCAAAAACGTAAGGAAGAGATCATTCTTTTTTTAGGCATTTCTGATATCACATAGAAAAACTGGCCAGCAAGTTTTCTTCCTAAGTGAATATGTGAGGTGATAAAACTCATTGTGTTACAAGACACCACATCTTAGGCATTTTCAACATTTTCTTCCCAGCTGCAAGGCAGCGAGTTCGCACCGCTCAGTAGACTGGTGGAAAACCACTGCGAATCTTCTGCGCGCAAAAGATCAGGTTAATTTCGCCATCGATGGTTTAGAAAATACAAATCATCACTATCGAAAAAAATTCCGATTGACCTTCTCTGATTTTAACGATTCATATCCTTAAAAAGGATTTGCCATGCACTCTCCAAGACCAGATCGCCCAAGGAATCGCGCTTGCTAAAAGCTTGGGGATACATCGCTTTTTATTCTTAAAAGTTCGCGCCAAAATGATGGAATGGACCCCGCTATCTCTTTTGTGTAGTTATGTTTTTAGGTAATTGTTTGATTGTTAAATGGCGGTGTTTCAATGGTGAATCAGAAAACGAATGGGGGGGAGAGTACAAAATGCTGCTAAAACCGCTTTTAAAATTTCAAACCTCAGATGTGGAAAATTATGTTGGGACCTGCGGTTTTATGTTCCTTATCCCATCTGCTATTTTTGGAAACAAAACTGGTTGCAGTTCGCGCAGCCCAGCCAGTGTTCGCAAAAAACGCAAATATAAGTATTACTTTTAAAATTGGGTTGTACAGGTTCCAAAAGTTCCTTAGTTTGGACAGATGCGCACAATCGAACAATGGTTTCAGCTTTACCAACAAAGTCACAAAAATCCGGTAAATAAAAAAATTCACTACTTTTGTGTGCCAGTGATTTTTTATTCCACCATCGGATTGTTAGATGCTGTCTCGCAACCACCTTTTTTAGATCTGCCGATTTCGTTAGGGTGGATTCTGGTTGTGCTCGGCGGCGGCTTTTATCTATCTTTACGTTCTTCTGTAGCTGTCGTGGGAATTTTCTGCGCCGTTTTATGTCAGTGGAGTTTTTCTTATTTTCTCATTCCGCAGCAGCTATGGGTCTGCTTGGGGTTATTCTTCGTTGCCTGGGTTTTACAATTTGTCGGACACAAAATCGAAGGACGCAAACCCTCATTTTTCAACGATCTGTTATTTTTACTGATTGGCCCCTTGTGGATTTTGCAAGAAGCCAAAACTTTTTTAAAAGTCTCATTTTTTTAAGACGTATATTCTGTTTTGAGCGCAAGCTGCTCTTTTTTATGTTCGATGGCCAAACGAATCAACTCGTCGAGCAGTTGTGGGTAGGGAAGGCCCGAGGCTTCCCAAAGTTTGGGATACATACTGATGCTGGTAAAACCCGGGATCGTATTGACCTCATTGAGATAGATCTTGCCGTCGTTTTTATCTAAGAAAAAATCCACGCGCGCTAAACCGCGCAGTTCAAGACAACGAAAGGCACGAACGGCGATGTCTTGGAATTCTTTGTGTTGAGCGGAGCTTAAATCCACCGCTGGAATTTTTAAATCTGCACCGTTGGCATCCAAGTACTTGGCTTCGTAGCTGTAAAACTCGTGATTGGGAATAATTTCGCCAATGATACTGGCGCGAGGCTCATGATTTCCTAAAACCGCACATTCCAGTTCGCGGGCGGCAATGGATTTTTCTGCAAGGACTTTGGTGTCATACGCAAAAGCATCGGCCATTTTCTCTTTAGCTTCGGCGATAGTTTTTACTTTATGAACGCCGACAGAAGACCCCGCATTGGCGGGCTTCACAAAAAACGGCAGCCCTAGTTTTTGCACACATAGATCAATCATTGCTTGTGGGTTTTTGCCAAACTCATGATGACGAAGAGTCAGCGTAGGAACCACCGGGATGCCGGCCTCGCGCAAAAGACGGCGAGAAACATCTTTGTCCATGCCGACACTGGAACCTAAAACGCCCGAACCCACGTAGGGAACTTGCATCAGTTCCAATAACCCTTGAACCGTTCCATCTTCGCCATTGGTTCCGTGGAGAATAGGGATCACCACGTCGATGGTATTGGCAAGTGCACCCTTTTGCAGGCTGAGGAGTTGCGCAGAAGTCTGATGGGGAATCACCGCAAGAGAGTTTTTTTCGTTTTGCAGTTGAATCAGGCGGGGATTGGAAGATTTGAGCAAAAGTTCTGTATCCTGGGGGCTTAGCCAGCGCCCTGTTTTATCAATGCCCACTAAGCTGACATTGTACTTCGTTTTATCAAGGGCTTTATAAACGGAGGTGGCAGAAACAATACTGACTTCGTGCTCACCCGATTTTCCTCCAAAGAGGAGGGTGACATTGATTTTTGGGTTCATAAACTCTTCCTTTGCGGAAATTCGGTGGATTCCCCATTTATTAGAGCGTATATCGACCTACGTGTCACAGAAAAATCTTGTCTCTTGAGGAGGGACGACTATCATAGTAGATGAGTTTTTAGGCATCTGTGAGCTGAACTTATTCAAAAATTTCTGGAGGAACATATGAAACAATTTTTTATCTTTTTAACAGTTCTTGGACTTGGTTTCACGACATGGGCCGCCCCCACCACAGAAACCACAACCGAAGAATCAGAAATCCAATTGGAGGATATCCAAGCAGAACTGATGGCTGAGTTAGACACCGTAGAAGTGACTGACGAAGACGTCGCTTTCCTCGACGAAGAAATCGAAAAAGCCGCGAATACTAAAACAGCACCTAAGACAGCAACGGCAAAACCAGCCACCACGACTCCCGCCGTAAAAAAGTAGTTACTGGAATAAGATTTAACTTTGAGGGTCAAAAAATGAAGGCCCTCTTTTTTTGGGCCCTCAAGCACAACTCTAGTGGAAAGAAGCCTCGACAGGGGCTTCATACTCAGTGAGCGGTGGGCACGAGCACATGATGTTTTTGTCACCATAGACGTTATCCACTCGATTCGAACTCACCCAGAATTTACGATCGCGAACGGCCGCCACAGGGTAGAACGCTTGTTCTCGCGTGTAAGGACGATTCCAATCGCTAATTAAATCTTCGGCCGTGTGAGGAGCATTACGAAGAGGATTGTTGTCTTTATCGATTTTTCCAGTGGCCACTTGATTGATTTCATTTTTAATAGAAATCATCGCATCACAGAAACGATCGATCTCATATTTGGATTCGCTCTCTGTAGGCTCAATCATCAATGTGCTCACCACAGGCCAGGACATGGTCGGTGCGTGGAAGCCGTAATCCATTAAACGCTTGGCGATATCATCCACACTAATGCCGGTTTGTTCTTTGATCGGACGAATATCAATAATGCACTCATGGGCAACAAAACCGTTTTTGCCAGAATAGAGAATTGGATAGTGGTCTTTTAAACGGTGAGCAATGTAGTTGGCATTGAGAATAGCCACTTCTGTGGCTTTGCGTAGACCATCGCCGCCCATCATCTTAATGTAACTCCACGAGATAGGTAGAATCAGCGCACTTCCCCAAGGCGCCGACGTTGTCGCGGTAATGCCTGTCTTTGGGCCCGCCAGCGGTTGCAAATTGTGTTTGGGCAGATAAGGAGCCAAGTGAGCGGCCACACCAATAGGGCCCACACCTGGTCCGCCACCACCGTGCGGAATGCAGAACGTTTTGTGCAAATTCAAGTGGGACACATCCGCACCGACATCACCCGGGCGGCAAGTACCCACCATGGCATTCATATTGGCGCCGTCCATATAAACCTGACCACCATTTTGGTGAATGACTTCGCAAATTTCTTTGAACGAATCTTCGAAAACACCATGCGTGGATGGATAAGTGATCATCAAACAAGACAGTTGGTCTTTATGAGTCGCTGCCTTGGCTTTGAGGTCGGTCATGTCAACGTTGCCTTGATCATCACAAGCCACCACGACCACATCGAGGCCTGCCATTACCGCACTGGCGGGATTGGTGCCGTGAGCAGAACTTGGGATCAAACAAATGGTACGATGAGCTTCATTGCGCGCTTTTTGATATTCACGAATGACCATCAAGCCAGCGTATTCACCCTGTGAGCCAGCATTGGGCTGAAGAGATACACCCTTAAAGCCGGTAATTTCTTTGAGCTGACCTTCGAGTTCAGTGATTAAACCACGAATGCCGACAGTTTGTTCGCTGGGCGCAAAGGGGTGAAGATTGGCAAACTCAGGCCAAGTTACGGGGATCATTTCCGTGGTGGCGTTGAGTTTCATAGTGCAAGAGCCGAGTGGGATCATCGCATCGCCGAGCGTGAGATCTTTTTTCTGTAATTTAAAAATGTAACGTAACATTTCTGTTTCAGAGTGGTAGCGATGGAACACGGGGTGAGTCATAAATTCAGAAACGCGCAACAAGTCGGAGGAGGGAGCGCTGTTGACCACATCAACTTTGGTTTTTTTGCCGAGAGAAAAAATCTCAGCGAGAAGATTCAAATCGGCATCAGTCGTGGTTTCGTCAATGGAGAATTGCACTGTTGTTTTTGACGGATACCAGAAGTTGACTTGTTTTTCTGTGGCCAGTTTTTGCAAAGAAGCGATTTGCTCAGCGCTGCCTGTGATCGACAATGTATCGAAGGTATCAGCTGAAGACACCGTATAGCCAAGACCTTGGAGGGTCTTTTTCAAGGCTTGATTTTGGTTCTTAATTTTTTGTGCGATTTGCTTAAGACCTTCTGGCCCATGATACACGCCGTACATTCCGGCCATGACAGCAAGAAGCACTTGTGCTGTGCAAATATTGCTGGTCGCTTTTTCGCGGCGGATATGTTGTTCGCGAGTTTGCAATGTTAAACGATAACAAGCGCGACCGCGGGAATCTTTAGTGACACCGACGATACGTCCAGGAATGGAGCGAGCATAAGATTCTTTTGTCGCGAGATAGCCAGCGTGAGGGCCGCCAAATCCCATGGGCACACCAAAACGCTGAGTGGTGCCGACCACCACATCGGCTCCCATTTCACCAGGAGATTTGTAAAGTGTGAGGGCTAACAAATCGGCAGCGGCAATCATCAGAGCTTTTTGTGCATGAGCGAGATCGCTGTATTTTTTAAAATCTTCCAATGTGCCATCGGCACCAGGATACTGCGTGAACACGGCGAACACTTGATCCCAAGGACAATTTTTAAAATCATCCACAACCAGTTGAATCCCAAGGGGTAGGGCGCGTGTTTGCAAAACTTCGAGAGTTTGCGGGAAGGTGTTTTTATTAACAAAGAACACATTCTTTTTTTGACGGTTCATACTATGAGCCATGGTCATGGCTTCGGCTGCCGCTGTGCCCTCATCCAACAACGAGGCATTGGCGAGCTCCATGCCGGTGAGATCAGAAACCATCGTTTGAAAATTAATCAGTGCCTCGAGACGTCCTTGCGAAATTTCTGGCTGATAGGGAGTGTAGGCTGTGTACCAGCCCGGGTTTTCGAGAATATTGCGCAGGATGACCCCCGGAGTGAGTGTTCCGTAGTATCCCAAACCGATAAAGTTTTTAAACTTTAAGTTTTGTTGTGCGTACGATCGAGCTTGCTCAAGGACTTCGATTTCCGAAAGACCTTGTGGCAAATCTAGGCGTGAATTAAAAGCGATATTTGCTGGCACAGTTTTTTGTACCAACTCCTGTGTGGATTTCAGACCCATGGTCTGAAGCATAGATTGAATATCGCTATCGGAGGGGCCAATATGACGGGAGACAAACGGGCTCATGATTTAGGTCCTTCGTTCTATTGTTTTTTTTCGTCTATTTTTTAGTAGTTTTTTTATTCAAAGTTTTTTTGTTTAATGTCTTTTTGGCTGTCGTGACAGCTTTTTTACTTACTTTACGAATCGTCTTTTTTACTTTCTTTTCTTCAGATTTAAAAGACTCTTTGGCCTTTTTAGAAAAGTAACTGAACTTGCTTTGCAGCAGAGTCTCTAATTCTTTTTTCTGTTTCAAGGCTTGTTTTTGTGCGTCTTTGAGAATTTGAAAAGCTTCTTCTTTGCGCGAAGAAACCAAGCGCATGGTCTTGTCCACTTCTTTTTCCACTTTGCTTTGCACGGTGGTGATGGTCTTCATGATTTCTTTGTACTTCTTGTCGATGTACTCCATTTGATCATCGGGAATGGCTTTTTTAAAATCGAATTTTTCAATTTCGGTAATCAGTTTTTTGATTTCTTTTTTGAGAGAATCGAAGTCTTTAATTTTCATAAGTTCTTCTTTTATTTGGTTCAGCTTAATTTGGTTCATAATGGCCTCTCTTTTTAGAATCCAAAGACCCTTTCTTTTACGACTTTGAGAGAGAATTCTCAAGCTTGTTTTCAGCTGAGTAAAACTTCATCAAATTCTGCTAGGCGTAGCGAGGAAGATTCGTATATAACTCGGCTATGAAAAGAGATGGAACCAGAGCTGATTTTTTAAAAACCCAATGGCGCGGTTACGTGCAGCCACCTGCAGAATTGCTAGTAAGCAACGAATGGCTTTGGGGTAAAATTGCGTCTGTAGAGTCAAAAAACATCCAATTGATAGGTTCCCAAGAGTCGTTATTACTCTCATTATCCTCTCAGCAACACTCACTTTTTGGCAGCTCCATACCCGCAAACCTCCTCGCGGTGGGGGATAGTGTGGCTTATCATTGTGCAGATCAATGTGTTTATCTCTTGAGCCCCTGCACGCAAGAATTTGTCAGAGATTCGTCAGGACGGGAGTGGCAAATCTTCCTCGAAACGGTACGCCAATTCTTTATTGAAAACGACTTTCAACACTGGACAACTCCCACACTTTTGACTTCGTCGGGCATTGACGCTCATATTGATTTTTTCACTGCACAAGGAGTGCGCACCGAGCGTCGTTTTGCGTTACCGACCAGCCCAGAATTCGCCCTCAAAAAAGCCATGGCCGAAGGTGAAACAAAGATTTTCGAAATACGCTCGTGCTTCCGCGACGACGACCGCAGCCCCACCCACAAAGCTGAATTCACCATGATCGAATGGTACCGCGCTTACGCCGACAAATGGGAATTGCTCCAAGATTTTTTAAATCTGACGAGTTACGTAATTCGCAAAATGAAGTTGCCCATACAGGCACCAGAAAGCGCGCGTAAATATACAATTGCCGAGTTATTCAAAGAGCTATTCCACTACGAACTCACACCACAAACATCACTGACAGAATTACACACACTCTTAAAAAGCAAAGACTGGGACTTTTCGCCAACCGACGACTGGGACGATTTATTTTTCCGCCTGTACATTGACGGCATCGAACCCGCACTAAAAAAAGACCCAAACCCTGTAGTTCTAGCGAATTTCCCTCTCACCCAAGGCTCCTTATCCCGCGCCACCGAAGACGGCTGGTCCGATCGCTTCGAAATCTATTGGCAAGGAATAGAACTGGCAAACGCCTATCAAGAAGAAAACAATCCAGAAAAAATGCGCGACCGCTACAACAGCGAACTACAAAAACGCACAGGCCTTCAAAGAATCCCTCACGCCGTGGACGAAGAATTCCTCCAAGCCATGAAGCGGGGTTTTCCTCCTAGCGCCGGAATTGCTCTAGGACTGGATCGCCTCTGGATGATTTTGTCAGGCAAAACATCAATTTAATCTGAATTTCAGTTCTTTATTCTAAATTTTGTTTAAGAGACTTTTTCGGGACGACGCTCGACGGACACAGGTCGTCTTCGGATAGCGTCATCTGCGATGCCGCAACCCGGAGTCGTAGATTTATTGGGCCTGTTCGCACGCGAGTCCCGAAAAAGTCTCTTAAACAAAATTTAGAATAAAGAACTGAAATTCAGATTAAACCACCACCGAGATTGTCCCCATGTGTAGAAACCTTCTTCGACTACAATTTGAAGGAGTCTTTTTAGCTTCGCTATTTTTGAATTAAATTTTAAAAGAGGATTTTTAGGAACTCGCGTGCGAACGGTGCGTATCCGGGTTGCGGCATCGCAGATGACGCTATCCGAAGACGCTCCGTGTCCGTCGAGCGTCGTTCCTAAAAATCCTCTTTTAAAATTTAATTCAAAAATAGCGAAGCTAAAAAGGTACTTCTGAGAGCCTTATTTATTAAGTTCGTCTTTGAGTTCTTTGCCGACTTTGAAAAAGGGCAGTTTCTTCTCTGGAACGTTGATGATTTCCCCAGTGCGCGGATTGCGCCCCTGATAGGAATCGTAAGCTTTATTAGTGAAAGATCCAAAACCACGAATCTCAATGCGATCATTTTTAAGAAGTGCTTCGATCATGGTATCAAAAATCGTATTCACAACTGTTTCAGCTTTTACACGAGTGATACCGCGCTTTTCGGCGATGAGATCAATGAGGTCGGCTTTGGTCATATCTTTCTCCAGAAATCAGTTGTAACTACTTGTAATTATAGTGAAAAAAACCCAGTCCACAACATCTAATATAGGACCTTGGCCTAAGGTCGTAATTCTTTTTGCCGAGAAGCATGTTTTTTGTATCTACGCGTCATCAAAAGGGTTTGATTATAGGCTTCCAGGGTTTGTTGGGTGAGCTTTTTGAGATCAAAAAGCGACAGAACTTTTTGCCGCGCCCGCTCGCCCACGGCGGCATAACTGGCTGTGAAGGAAAAAATATCAATGAGCAATTCACTGAGCGAGTTGATGTCAGCGGGGCGGATCAAAAAGCCATCGCCGGTGTTGTCGATCACATCCGAAAGGGACCCCACATCCGATCCGATCACAATCTTTTGCTGAGCCATGGCTTCAAATGTGGTGGGTTCATAGCCAGAAGATAATTGATTAAAGCTGATGAAGGCATCGGCGAGGTCAATATAATCATGGATTTCATAGGCGGGCACAGCGCCAGTAAAAATCACCTTGCTGCCTAAAGCGAGGTTGAGCATTTCGTATTCGATGGCTTTAAAGAAAGGGCCATTGCCGACGACAATCAAACGCGTATTAGGTTTTTTCACCGCCACCTTTTGAAAAGCGCGTAAGACATAAGTCATTTCGGTTTTTTCCAGCATGTCAGAAAAAGTAACTGCGACTTTACAGTTCTGCGGGATATTTAGTTTTTTACGCAGCTGATCCGATTTTTCACGCACTGAAAGATCATGCAGATCGATACTGTAGGGAATGGTGTAGATGTGCAGGGGAGGATACAAATAATAACGTTCCAAAATCCATTTTTGCTGAGGGCTAGTCACAAACGCGGCATCCGCCGCTTGCAAAAGTGAACGGTCCCGCTGAAGAAAGTTTTTGACAAAAATGTAGGAGATCATCAGGCCATTTTTAATTTTACTCAGCGGAGTTTCATCGGCCATGCCGATAAAAGAAAACAGCTGTCCCATGGAAGTGGCCTGAATATCAAAAGCCGTGGCAAATCCATAGCGTTTGCGTTCTTGCGCCAGTAAAAATCCATCGCGTGTCAGACTGTGCACTAGGTGAAAGGGCGATTTGAGATGTTCCTCGAGAAAAACGTCACGCACCAAACGCGGAAACTCCAGGCGGTTTTTATTTTTCTTGAGCTCGCTGATAAAAAGAATTTTGATGCCATCCAAAGTGAGAGAAGCTTCACCGACGGGGTGGCTCCAGGCAAAAACCACGACTTCGTGTCCCTGTTGCGAAAGTTGGCGCAAAATGGGCCAAACAAAACCTTGCGTGATATTGGCGCCCGACAATCCAAATTTTGGAGAGATTAATGCAATTTTAAGGCGAGGAGGTGGAGATTTTGCAGACACCCTATGATCTTACCGAGTCTTTAATGCACCATCAAACTAAAAACTGACGCATCATCGGCAGAAGCTTGCGGTTGGCCTCGGGGATTTCTAATTTTTCGAGCTCTTCAAAAGTCACCCAGCGCAATTCATTGTGGTGGACAGGTTTGGGTTCACCTTTCCAAAAAAGGACTTCAAAGAACAATAGCAGAATTCCGACTTCAGGATAAGAGTGGGTCCACGTCATTTTGAGGTCGCCGATGTCAGATTTTATACCCAACTCTTCTGAGAGTTCGCGTTGGAGAGCTTCGCGAGGTTGTTCGCCCAACTCAATTTTTCCACCGGGGAACTCCCACTGACCCGCAAGTGTATGTCCTTCGGGGCGCTGACCTACTAACACAAGGGGGCCCTTGCGTAATATTCCTGTCACAACTGGAATCCAAATAGGTTTTTTAACGGTCATAAATTTTAGGGTAGTCCAACAAGAGGGTGAGGACAATAAAAACGTGATGACTCAGTTAGGCGCGACTGATGTCTGAGTTGCAGATTTTTGCAGTTCAGCGACAGTTCGCTGAAAAAAGCGAGGACCCTCAAAAATAAGTGCTGAATAGGCTTGCACAAGATCAGCCCCAGATGCCAGACGGCGTAAGACTTCTGGCGCTGAGTGAACACCACCGGTGGAAATGAGCAAGCGTCCTTGTTTTTTATTTTTGAGATATTCATGGGCCCGTTCAAGCCACAAAAAAGACGTTTCGCGCAGAGGTTCACCAGAAACACCACCTTCCACAGGGAAAGTCAGTCCTGGCGCTCGCGCTAAGGTGGTGTTGGTGAGGATCCAGCCATCAATATCGAGAGCGAGCGAGGTCTCAAGAGCCGAGAAAAAAGAATCTTCGGGCATATCGGGACTCAGTTTGAGGAAAAAAGGAAGAGCGCGGGAATGGTTTTTTTTCCACTCTAGAAGCGGACGCAAAAATTTTTGCAGATTTTCGGGTTGTAACAATTGGCGAAGATCACTGGTGTTCGGGCTGCTGATGTTGATTACAAAAGCATCGGCGTGTTCGTGCAGTTGTGCGAGGCAAGAGAGATAATCGTCGGCGGCTTTGTCATTGGTTGTCTGACGATTTTTTCCAACATTCACAAACAACGGAACTGATTTGTGTCGCGCAAATTCATGCAATTCTTTTTTCAGTCGCGCGACGCCTTTATTGGGAAAGCCCATTTTATTCCACACGGCTTGGCGAGGAACATCACGCGCCAGAATTTTCCCTGGATTGGCGGTTTGTGGGAGGGGAGTCACGGTGCCAACCTCTAAAAAACCAACACCCAGGCTCTGCCAAGAGCGTAAGCTTTCGCCCGACTTGTCTACGCCACCTGCAAGACCAAGGCGATTTTCAAAACGTAAATGTCGCCAAGAAAAAGGCTGACACGAGGGAGTTTTGCCACCGTAAAGTTGTGCGAAAAGTGGAAGTGCCCAGGGCCCAAGATCATGGGCCCATTGTGGCGGAAGGAGTAACCAAGGACGCATTAGCGAGGATACAAACCGCGAAGGAGCATCGCTTTTTCAATGTGGCGCATAGCCACTGCCATGGCCGACGTACGCATGTCGACTTTGTTTTCTTGCGAAAACTGCCACGTGCGATCAAATGCGCCCGTGATAATTTTTTTCATGCTCTTGTTGATCTGTTCTTCATCCCAGAAGTAGTTGGAAATATCTTGCACCCATTCAAAGTAACTGACGATCACACCACCACCATTGGCTAAAATGTCGGGAACAATCATCACGCCTTTTTTGTTCAAAATTTCATCGGCCTCATTATCGGTAGGACCATTGGCACCTTCCACAATAATTTTAGCTTTCACGTTGTGAGCGTTGGCTTTTGTCAACACACCGTTAAGAGCGCACGGAGCAAGAACGTCCACGTCGAGAGCCAAAAGCTCTTCGTTGGAAATGGCTTGTGCTTTGGTGTATCCCTTCAGTGATTTGTTTTGTGTGATGTAATCAATCAGCTCAGGAATATTTAAGCCGTCGCCGTTAAAAACGGCACCTTGCACATCACTCACAGCAACGACGCGCATTCCGCACTCGACACCGAGAAGAGCTGCATACTGCCCCACGTTTCCAAAACCTTGGATCGCGATCGTGCTGCCTTTGAGAGTTTTTTGTTTTGTCGCCAGAGCTTTATCAGAGGTGTAAATCACGCCGTAACCTGTAGAACTCACGCGGCCGAGAGAGCCGCCGATTTCGATGGGTTTACCTGTGACAACACCTGGAACCGCGAAGCCTTTTTGCTGCGAATAAGTGTCCATCATCCACGCCATGGTTTGGCCGTTGGTTCCCATATCGGGAGCAGGGATATCTTCTTGCGGACCGATGAAGGGCGCGATCTCAGTCGTAAAACGACGGGTGAGACTTTGCAATTCAGCACGCGATAATTTTGTTGGATCAACTTCAACACCGCCTTTGGCGCCACCGAGAGGAAGTTGTAAGAGCGCGCACTTAAAAGTCATCAAAGCCGCAAGCCCTGCCACTTCGCTGATGTCCACATCTTGGTGATAACGAATGCCACCTTTGTAAGGTCCAAGAGTCGAGCTGTATTGCACTCGGTGTCCAGTGAACACACGAACATTTCCGTCATCCATACGCACAGGAATACTCACTGTGATAGAACGGCGTGGTTGGCGAAGACGTGCCATCACGTTTTTGTCACAGTTGATTGCTTTGCCCGCTGTATTTATTGTTTGGACAACGTTCTTAAATAATTCACCTTCGGTCACGTGTTTCATAAAATGTTCCTCCATCGACCCAGAATCAAAATTTGTATCTTTGAGCACATACTAATAAAACTCTCGGCAAATGACTAGAGCGACGGAGTCGATTTTGCTGCTTTATTGTCTGCGTCAGATGGTCCCGATTGCACGAGTGGGGGGCCAATGATAGGGATAAAACATGACAAAACAGACGATAAAACATACTGCTCAGTGGGTCTGCGAACACCTTGGCGATCTCAAAAACAAAAAAGTTTTGGTGGTGGGCGATATCGGTTTGGATATTTACCTTATGGGCGACGTCAAAAGGTTGAGCCCCGAGGCGCCGGTGCCTATCTTGGATGTGCAAAAAGAAGATGCACGTTTGGGATTGGCGGCCAATGTAGCACACAACATTCAAACTCTCGGTGGTCAGTGTCATCTTATCAGTGTGGTGGGTGAGGATTTAGCCGCCAAAGATCTGCAAGATTTGCTTAAAAAACATTCCCTCAGTTCATTTGACCTCATTGCCGATGCCGGACGTCCAACAACCCGTAAAATGCGCTTGTTAACGGGGCAACATCATTTGGCGCGCGTGGATTTTGAAAAACAGCACGCTCTCTCTGAAAAAATTAAAAACCTTGTTTTGGAGCGCATTCAAAAAGTTCTGCCGACGGTCGATATTGTTATTTTGCAAGACTACGCCAAAGGCATGCTGGATTGGGAATTGGCTCAGCAGCTCATCAAAAAAAGCAACGAGTTGGGTAAAAAAGTCCTCGTCGATCCGTACCGATCCACGTCGTTGACTCACTACAAAGAGGCTTACTTGATGACGCCGAACAAAGAGGAATCGTGGGCCTTGGCTCGCCAGATGGAGCCGCAAATTCCCGACACACTCGAGGCCGTGGATGCTGTTGGAAAAGCGTTGATGAAGGGGATTCACAGCGAACAAATGGTGGTCACTTTGGGAAGTCAGGGCATGAAACTTTTCGAAAAAGGTTCCGTTCAGGCACTGCCAACGTTTGCGCAAACTGTTTTTGATGTGACGGGCGCAGGCGATACGGTGATTGCCGCTATGGCTTTGGCTCTCGCTGCAGGCTGGAGTTTAGAAAAAGCCTGTTATTTAGCGAACTTTGCCGCTGGCGTGGTCGTGGGTAAAGTGGGCTGTGTTCCTTGTGAAATCAGCGAGTTAGTGGCCTTTATTCAAAAGCATTAGACCGCCTTTTTCACTCGCTAAAAACTTTCATTTCATGGGGGGCTGTGTTATAAACCAGCACCTTTATGTCAGAAACAATAACGAATTTTTTTAATTGTACGCATTCCGATCTCGAAGCTCTCTTGCAAGGCTTTGGCAAAGAGAAGTATCGCGCCAGCCAAATCTATAAATGGGCTTATGAAAAACGCATTTTTGATCCTGAACAGATGAGTAATTTGGCCAAAGACTTCCGCACGGAAGTGAGCAAGATTTTTTCGTTTGAACTTCCCAAAGTGGTCGAGCATCACGTGAGCCAAGACGGAACACAAAAATTTCTTTTTGATGTGGGCGATGGACTTACTGTGGAGTCGGTTTTGATTCCTGCCGATGATCGCAACACACTCTGCGTTTCTTCCGAGGTGGGTTGTAACATGGCTTGCCAATTTTGTTTTACCGGCAAGCAGAAGTTAAAAAAACGTTTGAGCGTGCAACAAATTGTCGGTCAGTATCTGCAAGCGGCGTTTATGCTGAAGGAACCACAACGGATCACCAATATCGTTTTTATGGGCATGGGCGAACCTCTCGACAACACCGAGAATGTGTTTAAGGCCATCGAGATATTGCAAGATGATCGCGGGATTAATTTTTCGCGCAAAAAAATCACTGTGTCCACATCAGGACTCATCCCGCAAATGCCTTTGGTCGCAAAATCGGGAGTGCGTTTGGCGGTGAGTTTAAATGCACCAAACAATGAGATTCGCGATATCATCATGCCCATCAATAAAAAATATCCGCTCGAGCAACTCATGGATGCGTGTCGTCAGCATGCCGAAGACGCGCGCGATCGTGTGACGTTTGAATATGTGTTGTTGAAAGGTGTGAATGATCGCATCGAACATGCGCGCCAAGTTTATCAGTGGATCAAAGATGTTCCCTGCAAAATGAACTTGATTCCGTTCAATGAGCATCCCGACGCAGGATTTTTCCGTCCCTCTTCACAAACTGTTTACGAGTTTCAAAGTTTTTTACTCAACAAGGGAATTCATACCACGATCCGTCGAACAATGGGACGTGACATTTATGCAGCTTGCGGGCAATTAACATCGTTATACAAAGAGAAGCCCCAGTTTCAAGATGTGGCAACCGGGGTGCTTGGTTAACTCGCTCTTATTTTTGGAGGCCCCCTGTGAGTGAAATTTTAGTTGTTGGTAGTCTTGCATACGATTCCATTCAAAGTCCCGAAGGACAAGTCGATAAAAGTTTAGGTGGTGCTGCTAATTTTTTCTCAGTAGCGGCTCATCATTACTCGCCCGTTCGTGTGGTCGGTGTTGTGGGTGAAGATTATTCTGACGGCGATTTACAAGTTCTCAAAAGCCGCAAAAACATTGATGTGCAAGGCATTCAAAAAGTTGCTGGTGGAAAAACGTTCCATTGGAAAGGCAAGTACGAAGGCGATCTGAGTGAAGCTCAAACTCTGAAAACAGAGCTCAATGTGTTTGAACATTTCAATCCCGAAATCCCCACATCGTACCGCACAAGTAGCCACGTCTTCTTGGCAAACATTGATCCTGTTCTCCAATTAAAAGTTCTCGAGCAGGTTCAACAACCCAAGTTAGTTGCTGCAGATACCATGAATTTTTGGATTACTTCTAAGCGAGATATCGTACAAAAATTAATCTCAAAAATTGACATATTGTTTGTGAACGAAGGCGAAGCCAAACTTCTCACAAAAACCACCAACGCCATCGCGGCTTCCGAAGAATTATTAAAAATGGGCTTAAAAGGCGTATTCATTAAACGCGGTGAGTACGGCGTCGTGGTCCGCATGGCCGATGGCATCGCCATCCTCCCAGCATACCCAGTTCCAAGAGTTTTTGATCCGACAGGCGCAGGCGACTCTTTTGCGGGCGCCTGTTTCGGCTATTTATGCCAAAAGGGCACATTCGATTTCGCCACTTTGAAAAAAGCCGCGGTCCACGGCACAGTCATGGCCAGCTTCACCGTCGAAAAGTTCGGTCTCGGCCGCTTAATGGAAGTAACCCCAACGGAACTCCAAACCCGCCGCACCCAACTCCTCAACGCCACGACGTTCGCCCAAGATTAGGACGACCTTCAAATAGAATTAAGACGTCGAGTGCTTTTAATTGCTCGATGTGGCGTCCAGAAGGGGCTCCATTCTAAAAATTAACAACCATTTGAAATGGGTAGTGATCTGATCCCACGTAGGGTCCTCGAGAGTATTCAAGACTATGAATTGATTTGGACGTCATACAAAAATCAATTGGGATTCTCAAAAAAGGGAGATGTGACGGCCACGTCGGAGTGACTCCTTGCCCCTGAGGAAGAATCATTCCAGTTTCCTTTATGATTTTTTTTATTTGATGGGACCAGGGAGACGCATTGAAATCACCACAGAGAATGGTAGGTGTTTTGCTGTTTTGTATAAACTGAGAGATCTGGTCTGTGTAGCTGTTTCGCAATAACGTTCCTTCTTCTCCGAGAGGAGGGTAAGCATGTGCTGCTATGACTGTGATAGTTTGATCAGAGAATTGAATTTGTGCGGTCATATAAGGAATTTGAGTAGAATCTTGTCTTTGTATTTGTACATTATTGAGCGGGATTTTACTGATGATTCCAATGCCAAAATTGCCATTTTCCATTACGGCTTTGCCATAAGGGAATTGAGCTCTAAGGGCGCTAAGTTGGTGACCCAAAGCAGGGGTTAATTCCAATAAAAACACAATATCTGGATCATAATGAGCGAGATAGTCATTGAGTAAAGAGTACTGATCATTGGCGCTGTTAAGGTTTATTGAAACAACTTTGATAGGTTTACTTGCAAGAGATCGGGTCGATGTTTGGTGGTAGTAAAAAGGCCATAAATTTAAAAAATGGATGAGCAAACTTAGTAAAACTAAAATCCAAAGAGCATAATTTTTTTTAAAAAGAAATAACAAACAAGGTAAGAACAACAGATTTATGAAAAAAAATTGCAAAGAAAAATGAGAGAATAAATCAAAAAACCAGTGGTGGTTACCAAGTTGTCCTAGAACAGAAAAGCAGAAGGTGAAAATGATAATACCGGTTAATGAAAATTTTAAATTATTTACTGTAGTAGCCATCAGGGATTTTCTTGAGAGATGGTTTTAAAACCTTGAGTTCATGGGATTTCAGTTTTTCTAGAGCCACTTTTTCAATCTGGTCTAGGTCTACACTTTTACCTAACTTCGATTGTTCAACGATGTAATCAACTCCAAATTTATTATTTATAATATCCATTTCCTTTTCACGTGGAGGTTGAGAGTCTTCCTCTTCGTGGGCGTTGAGAAATTCGGTAGCTTTCAGTGCTCCCAATTCATTCGTTACTAAAGCCGCCCAAACAAAATGTCTGAACGCGTCACTCTCGTCGTTTCTCCCCTGATTTTTGAATACTTTAAGATTGAGATCATCGGCTTTTTGTTTAGCTTGATAAACTTTCACTGAGTCGGCTGGGTATTTTGCGATCATTTCACGATCGCCTTTTGTAAGGCCTTTTGGGTATTTATCTAAAAATGAAGTTTTTTTTGGAGTTTTTTTGCACAAAATATCGCATCTTTTAGGACAATCAAAATGACCCATATCCACAGGAAGTGTAGAGCATTTAATGACACATTGTGAGTCTTTAACTATCCCAGCATCATTGAACCAAAGCTCGCAATTATCTTCCGCATTTGAGTGCAATAAATAAAACATCAAATAAAAAAAACATTGGGCTAACATAGAATAGATTTACTTCGTCTTTCTTGAACGAGCAAGTAACTTCAAAAATGAGTACGCCCTCCAGATAGAATTAAGGCAAAAAATGCACGTCCCTCCTGGACTCATGCACGCAATACGGGCCATCCATGGCCGCATGAGGCCCGAAAAAAAAGATTCATGATTTGTGCCTTAATTCTATGAACGCGCTGAGGGAGAGGTTGCTTCCGCCGCCGCCTCGACCTTAACCCAGTCGCGGCCCCACGATTCCGCTACCCAACGAAGTTCACTTAAATTTCAGCCAAAAAATAGGAATCTCTTATTTCAGGCCTCTCGCGGCCATGGATGGCCCGTATTGCGAGCTGAGTCCATGGACGACGCGCCTGAAATAAGAGATTCCTATTTTTTGGCTGAAATTTAAGTGTCGCAGTCCCATAGTCCAGGTTTCCTCAATCAGTGCGCTTTTTTTTAAATAAAGTTCGAGTCAATTCCGATATTTAGATTGATGGCGGGAAATAAAACAAAACTTCTTAAAAAACTGGAAAGCCTTAAAAAGAGGGAACTCACTTCCATTCCATTGGCAGATGAGGCTTTGGATCAAGAGATTGGTTTCGATAGTGAAGAAAAAACCACGGGAGCCAAGCTTCATGTGATTGCTTCTGAAGCGAAAACAAAAGTTGCTCCAGAAAATAAAAAAAATGTTTCCGAAGACGATGGCACAGCTGTTCTTTCAGATATTCGTGAACTTAAAAAAGAAGAAGAATTTAGAAATCGAGAAGATATAACTCATCGTGAAATCACAGCGGGTCGCGATCTTGCTAAAGAAAAGGTGAGCTACGGCGACGTTTACAAAATGGATGCGCCTTCGGGCAATGAGTCGGTCGAAGGTGTCTTAAAACAGTCTGAGCATTTGCGTTTGGCACAAGAGAAAATCAATGAGCTTGAGAATGAACTTGAAGAGCTTCGCCGTGAGAATGATGAAATTATGTCGGTGGCAGATACCTTTAAGGCTTTGAGTGAAGAGTACTTTGAGCAAATGGAAAAACTAAAATTGGATCTGGGCGAATCACGCGATACCGCCACTCAAGAAAATCGTATTCTCAAAGAAGCTCTACAAGAAAAAGATCGCCAAATGTATGAATTGAAGCAGGCCAACGCGGATTTAAAATCCAAGGTGGAAGCCAATTTTAAGCAGATTAGAAAACGCGAGAGAGACCTCGAGTACAGGCTCGAACTGATCAAGGCGGAAGAAGCTACGCTTCTGAAATCAAAAGATAAAACCATTTTGGAACTACGTCGTCGCATCGACAAGCTAGACCAAGAAATGGAAGCCTATCGTGAAAAAAATAAAGAACATTATGAAAAGTTACAGCAGCAACAACAAACCGTTCGTGGTGTCGTTCGCGCCTTACGCATTGCTCTGACTCGTCTAGAGGGTGACTTTGGAGTGGACTTTGAGGTACTTAAAAAGGCCGAATAATAACACTCTAAGTGAGCTCCATGAAAAAAATTAAATTGATCATCAGTGATTTGCATCTAGGAAAGGGTCGAAAAAACCCTCTCGGCATGATCAATCCTTTGGAAGAGTTTTACTTCGAAGACAAACTCGTTGAGTTCATTGACTTCTATTCGACCGGAAAATTTCGCGATTATGAGGTCGAGTTGGTGATCAACGGCGATTTTCTTAATTTCTTGCAAGTGGATTACCACGGGCATTTTTTGGCGGTGGTGACGGAAGGTGTGGCGCTGGACATTCTCAAGGGGATTGTGAAAGGCCAAGATAAAGTCTTTCGTGCGCTCAAAGAATTTGCTTCGGTCCCACATCGTTCTATCAGTTATATCGTCGGCAATCATGATCAGGCGATGTTATGGCCTCAGCTGCGTGCGTATTTTAACGAGCAAGTGGGTGCTTCGGTCAAATTTAAAAACATCGCTTATAACTTTGATGGAATTCATATTGAGCACGGCCATATGCACGAGGCAGCGAATCGTTTAGATCCGAAAAAATTCTTTTTAAAGAAAGACTTGCCGGAACCCATTCTCAATTTGCCGTTTGGCTCCCATTTCTTTATCGATTTCGTCATGAAGATTAAACAGGATCATCCTTATGTGGATAAAATTCGCCCGTTTAATAAAATGATTCGTTGGGCGCTCATCAACGAAACCTGGTTTACTTTTTCGACTTTTTTTAAACTCATTTGGTTTTTTATTAAGTCCATGTTCCAGTCGCACCCCACCAAACATTTTCCGTTGAAGCGCATTATTCAGACCATTCTGGAAAGCGCCATTTTTCCTGACCTCAGTGATTCGGCTCATCGCATTCTCAAGCACGAGGCGGTGAATACGGTGGTTTTTGGCCACACCCATGTTTATGAATATAAACAGTGGGAGGGGGGCAAAGAATACTTCAATACGGGCACTTGGACAGATATTACCTCGCTGGATGTGAAGTCTTTAGGCAAAATCACGAAGTTGACGTATGTCTTTATCGATTACGAAAGTGGTCGTCCACTTTGCCGTTTGAAAGAATGGAAGGGCTACCATAAAGTGGAAGAAGACGTAGTAGTTGCCTAAGCCAAGAAGGCGCTGTTAAGATTCTATCCATGAAAGTTAACACATGGAAAATGACCCGCAGTTCTGCCGCCTTGGATTCTTCGAGTAAAGCACTCTGTCAGCAAACAGTGGATGCCTTTCTTGCCAACAAAACAAAGACCTTTGCAGATATTGAGCTATTGCATGAGGGCTATTTGCAATCCTTGGCTTTGGCAGAATCTTTGCGCGGAAAGTACCAAACCTTTTGTGTACTGGGCATCGGCGGGAGTTCCCTGGGGTCACAGGCCGTTTTAGAGGCGCTTTGCCCAGAAGCACTAGAAGAAAAAAAAGTTCTTTTTTTTGATAACGTTGATGCAAAAAGTTTTTTCCGCAGACTCCAATCTGTGAAGAATTTAGATCAAACTCTGTGGATACTCGTATCTAAAAGTGGTGGCACCGTGGAAACACTGGTGCAGGCGGAGTTTATCAGAGAATACCTGCACACGCAGGGCAAGAGCCTTGAGAAAAATGCTGTGGCCATTACCGAGTTGCAGAACAGTGCCCTCTATGACTGGGCTAAAAAATACGAAGTGCCCTGTTTACCTGTTCCGCAAACCATTGGGGGTCGCTTTTCTGTTTTAACTCCCGTGGGAACGTTTCTCTTCTGCCTCTTGAATATTCCAGTGCAAGATATGCTCACAGGAGCTTCTTTAGCTCTCCAAAATCGCGAACAACTCACTGACTTAGTGACCCAGTTTGCAATGAGTTTACAGCGTGGAGAAACGACGAGTTATTTCTTTTCTTATTGTGATGATCTTCGTTATTTTGGCCAGTGGTTGCAACAATTGTGGGCCGAATCTCTAGGTAAAAAAGTGGACCGTGATGGAAATGCCGCCCCACCAATGAGTTTGCCGTATGCCTGTCGGGGCGCCACCGATCAGCATTCTGTCTTGCAACAGATTGCAGAGGGAACACAAAAAAAGATGACGTGTTTTTTGCGTGTCCACGAGTCTGAGAATTCTGGACCTTTATTGACTGATCAAAAGCTATTGGTCAGCGATAATCTTCGCCAAAAAAATATGGGAGTTTTGTTGGCAGCGGAAGGCACGGCCATTGAGCAAGCCTTGAACGAGCAAAAAATCCACAGCCTCACCCTCGAAACCACAGCGCTGACTGCATCGTCCATGGGTTATCTCTTGATGACATTCCAGCTGGTCGTGGCGACTTTGGGCCTGCACTTTCGTATAGATCCGTTCAACCAACCTGGGGTGGAGCGCGGCAAGGTGCTTACGCGTCTCAATTTAAAAAAATAGATTTCAAAAAGGGGGAAAACCTATGGATTTTCCTTCACAATCTCTCGCAAAAAGCCGTTAAGAAGACATCGGGAGATTTATGTCAGCTGCAAAGAAAAAAGTATTCGACGATAACAGCACAGTCACTGAAGAAAAAACCAGTATCGTGCAAACTTTAACGTTTGATCGCCGTTTGCAACAGATGTCAAAAATGCCGCCGTCGATGGTGCTCTTGATGGGCCCTGCGGGTTATGTGGGTCGTCACTGGAGCTTGGAGAACAACGACATCATTATCGGTCGTTCGATGAGTTCCAATGTTTTTATTGATGATCGCAGCGTGAGTAAATCCCATGCGAAGCTCACTCATTCTTTTGGCGAAGTTTCCATTATAGATCTCGATTCCACCAACAAAACCATCGTCAATGGAACCGCGATTCCTCCCTTTGTTCCTAAAAAACTTGAAAATAACGATCAGATAAAAGTGGGTAACGTTCTGTTTAAATATTTGGAGCAGGGAAGCCTCGAGGCGGTCGCTGCACAAAATCTTCAACAGAAGAGCGAAAAAGATGCTCTGACCACGATTTGGAACAAGGGCGCTTTAACGATCAAAGGACCCGAGCTTACCAAAAGAGCCAAATTGTTGAATTTACCTTTAAGCCTCTTAGTGTTCGATTTAGACCATTTTAAAAAGATCAACGATTCCTACAGTCACCAAGGAGGAGATTATGTCCTCAAAGAAGTGGCAGAAGTGATTCAATCCAAGTTGATTCGCGGAGAAGATTATTTTGCGCGCTTTGGTGGGGAAGAGTTTGTCATTGTCCTTATGAATACAAATATTAAAATTGCCGAAGAGATCGGGGAACGCATTCGTGCAACCATTGAAAAGCATGAATTTTCTTACGATAACAAAAAGATTTCTGTGACGGTTTCTATTGGCATTGCCGAGATGGAGCCCGAAATGAGCACTTTTGATGAGTTGTTTGCAAAGTCAGATTCGGCTCTTTACGCTTCGAAAAATTCAGGTCGCAATCGCGTCACTTGTTTATAGTGTGGCTTTAAATGTGAATTTAAAGCTGGATAAAGTGGATGTTCTTATTTTCGTTAAGATTGGCCTTCATTCCTTTGAGAAGAAAGCCGCAAGCCATAAAAGTAAACTCACCGGGTTTTACAAAACAATACAGTAAAGATGCGTTTTCTACCATGTACTTGAGACCAACGCCAGCACCAGCGGCGCTGTTGTCTTTGGTTTTAGCAAGGTCATTCATAAAGACAGCATTGAGATGCCCAATGAGTGTTTGAATGCGCAGTGATCCATAAGGATCAGTGCAGCCGATAATGACACGGGACTGGGAATAACAAGAGAATATCTTTGCTGACTTTCCGCTCGGATAGGAAACGTTTTGGTCGCGGCGAAGATTTTGGAAAAAATGTTTATTAGTTTCATCAATCGGAGCGCTGAACATAGCGTTCATATACATCTCATCAGCCACTTGCACGCAAAGTTCTTTGAGATTTAAAAGCTTGTTATCCTGCATGAGGAAGAAGTTCAGCTTTTCGAGGATCGTATGTTTTTCGAAGTTTGAAGTAAAAGGAATAGAAACATGATTCTCTTCATTGGGGCCGGTGTTCGGGCTAAAATTAGCCAAAAACATGGGAGACGGACCAGCAAATGAAGTTGGTTTTGCCACCATCAGAGCAGAGAAGAGAAGTTCTTGCGAAAAATCATCTCTGTTCTTATTCACAAACTGCATGTAGCCACGCTCAGCGAGTGCGAAAACTTCTTTTAGGCTCGCTTTTTCGATAATGATAATCACTCGTTTTGGATCATGAAGATTCTGAATTTGTGCGCGTTCAGTAGGGTAGTGTAATACAAAAATATCACGGAGTAGAGGCTCTACTTTTTGTAAAGACTCTTTAGTCAAAAAATCAGGATAACGAACTAAAAGTGGACTCATTTTTTAAGAAAGTTAAAGAAGTTATCGGTGATGATGTCTATTTCCATGGCGGCACCTGTGGAATCTTTCACATCCGGTACGCGGAAAAGTCCATCAAATGAATAATCCTTTCCCAAAAACAGAGTGATCATTTTTCGTTCATCAATGGCTTCAGAGTAGAACGGGATCTTCACCGAGTTGACTGTGCATTTTTCGGTGAGGGAGTCGGCGATCTGATTGAAGGTTTTAACAAAGATCACAGGGCAGTTTTCCAAAGTGATTTTATCAAAAAGCGCTGTGCAATCCGAGATCCATTGGCACCACTTGCGTGTACCAATCGAGTTAATCCCTACGACGGCATCGAGATCAATGGAGAGATTTTGATCCTTCTTCATAGGGGGTAAAACCGCGAGTTCGTTCAGGTATCCTGAAAGAATGATTTTACAGTTATTGGGGGAGTTTCCTACTGAGGTTGAAAAGGCTGTTGTCATATAAAAAGCTTAACGAAAAACCCGAGGCACGTCTCGCTTTTTCTTATGGGCTTTATAAAAAACTGTGCCTCGACTTTTGATAGCACCCGCAATATTGTAGGTTCAACGGGCACATCGTTTGCCCAGAAAGCCGGTACTATGAAGGTTTATCTTTTTACAGCCTCAGTCATCAAATATTGGCGATCCATCGTTTAATTCATCCTTAAGGGGTTTCACCCCGGTATTCACACAGTAAAAAAGCTGCACCTCTCGTGGGTGCGGTAGGGTATTTCATTTCTCAAATGTCGTGGAATCAGGGGATGTGTGTATGGAAAATGATACGGATATGGGTCTGGTCTTAGAGGTTAAAAAGGGAAACCGTCGCGCTTTTACTAGCTTGGTGAACAAGTACGAGCGACCATTGTTACGTTTGCTACTCAAATTTGTGAAAGATGAAGAGCTAGCGCGTGATATTCTGCAAGAGGCGTTGCTCAAAACGTATATGTCGCTGGCGCAGTTTGAGAACCGTTGTTCTTTTAAAAATTGGCTCTATAAGATTGCCCTCAATACCGCTCGTAATAAACTACGCGCCATGCGCGAGTCGGAAAACATCGATGATGTGGTTATTTTTGATGTGTGTGTGATTGAGCACAACATGGAACACCAAGAGACCATGGAATTGGTCCGCCGCTTTGTAGATCGTTTGCCAGAAAAGCAAAAAAAGACTCTGGAATTACGAGTTTTTCAAGATATGAGTTTTAAAGAAGTTTCAGAAATCATGGATTGTCCTTACGACACGGCCAAAGCCAACTACCGTCACGCTTTGATGAAGATCAAGGAATACTTTGCGGCCAGTTAGTCAAAAGGGTCAGATCGTGGGGGAGCGACTGACTTTGGTCCAGGGACGGACTTTGATTTTAATGGCAGAGGGGCGATACTAGGTCTATGAAAAAACGCATCTATTTAATCGCTATGACGACTTTATTCATCCAACAATCTCTTTGGGCTGTAGATACTCCGGCCCTATTAAAGTGTATGCAAAACTTGCGAGGTGTTTTACCTGCGGAACAATATCATGATCTTCCGAGCCATCAGACAGCGCTCTATTTTTTTAACGATGGCAATTATGGTGGAAGACTAAACAATGGACCGCGTAGTACACCTGAGCAGATCAGGCTCCAGGGGGTTCTTATGATTGATCCTACCGGCGTGCGTGTGTGTACTCATGAATGGCGAAGAGGTGAGCGTGATACTGTGGGATTTAAGTTCCCTTTGCATGATGCCGGTAACACGCGTTTTAAGTATGTGCGTAATGCCCCGGCACCACAAAGTGGACCGCAACTGACAGAATTAGGAAGCTGGGGAAATATAATGCTGGATACACAAAGCGAGAGAGGCTGTGAATCATCCGAGCCAACAGATTACTTTTTGCAGAAATTGATTGCCTATGGACTTGATGATTCGAAGAATAACGTGACAGCCAATGAGCGAAGTCGTTGTATGTCGAGCGTTAATTTGGATCAAAATACATATGACAGGTTTATTGCAGAAAGACGAAGATTGGATTCAACTAGACCGGCGACTCCTGCGCCACGTCCGTTGCAGCCAGCACCTGCTACTGAGACAGCTCCGTAAATTTTTTGAGAGCAGCTTCTGGATCTTTTTCTTTTTCCAGAGACAGACAATATTCTAAAATCTTGGCAAAATCTCCGTTCAGTTTGGCGGAGAGTTTTTCAAAATCACTGAGATCATTCATATAAAGTTTAAAACCCATCAAGCGCGCATTGTTGAGCTCGCTCTTTTCAAAAGCCAAATACTTTTGTGTTTTCAGTTGGGGTTTAACATTTTTGCTAAAGTTCTCGCGGATTTTTTGAAATTGCGCTTCGCGGTTTTTGGCAAAGTCCGCATCTTGGCGGTGCAGAGTGTACCACTCCTCTAAGTTTTTAATTTCTTGAGAAATAAACTGCGAAAAAATCTTTTGGTCAGAGGTCTCATTGGCGACAGTTTGCTGTGTAGCTTTGTAAATATCAGGTTCTTTTTGTTGATAAAAAAGTTTTGCGCCTAAGTCGCCGAGGAATGTCGCCAGGCGCTCATTAAAGCTGGCATTGCTTTTAATATACAGAGTCGAGTGAACCGTCTCGTGAATGATCGTGTTGACCAAATCGTAGTCATCGTACGATGTCATCGAAGATAGAATCGGATCACGAAACCAACCGAGAGTACTAAAGGCACTCACACCACGCACATAGGTGTCGAGATTTTCCTCTTTGAGTTCTTTAGCCAACGCCTTAGCGGACTCGGGGTCGAAGTAGCCTTTGTAGGGAACGCTGCCAACGATGGGAAACCACCAGGTGTAATACTTGAGTTCGTCTTTGGGGGCGGCACTCACCACATAAGTGACATAAGGGCCATCCAATTGAACAAAAGTGCTGTAGTTTTTAGTTTCGCTTAAGTGAAGTTTTTGCTCAGCAAACTGTTTTGCTTCGGCAGCGAGGATCAGTTTTCTTTTTACTTCCGGGTTGAGCTTTTCATTTTTTAAAGCATCCTCAAGGGGGACCGCTTTTTTTAACAAGCGCGCCTGATGATAAGCATTGTTGATGATGTAACCAACCTGGCAAGCCGAGAGTGAAAAGCCAAAAGTCAAAAAAACCAAAAGTTTCATCATAAAAACCAAGAGATCCCAACCCGTGCCGCCCAATCAAAATCTCCAAGATCACGATTGATAGGACCGCTGGTCCAAAACTCAAGTCCGGCTTTAAATGCCACACGTTGGGTGAGTCGGTATTGGATTCCAAAACCAGCACTCGGTACAACGATGGAATCGAGGTTCACCGTTTGCGCAGAAATTGGAATCCCGTTTTGTACATATTCATAATCAATGGATTTTTTATCAAAATAGGCAATTCCTGCTTTGATGTAGGGAATGAATTGATCTGTGCGTTTGCCAAAAGTAAAAAGTAAATCCAAACCTACCAGATTGTAACGATGAGTGGTGGTGGAGGTGATGGTGCTCGAAGGAATATAGCGAGTATTTTTACCTTGGCTGTAGCTAAGTTCAAGAGCCGTCATTTCGCGAAAGTAGTAGGCGAGGGACGCTGTGTAGGCGGAGTTTTCGTCAAAGGCGCGTTCCGTGGATCCGACCTCGGTGAGATAAACCTTGCGGTAATTTCCAGCGAGACCGAGTTCAAAGTATTCATTGTACGAAGCCTGAGTTTGAGTCAGAGCCTGAGCACAACTCAGCGAAGGAATAATCAACGGAAAAGAAAGAAGAACAATCCACAGCTTAAGCATCTTAAAATTCTATCAGCCAAAAACAGAGGGTACAGCCTTAAAGCGGTTGATCTAGACTGTGATCTGGACGGTTATCTGGATTGGGGATTGTAATGAACGGTGAAGCGATAACGAATGTGAATTGTTCCATCCTCATCGACCATTTCGTGAGGGGGGTTGGGGAAATTTTTAGCTGAACGAAAGGCGCGAACGGGCGCCTCATCCATGTCCGATTGTCCAGCCAACTGAAGGGGTTCGACAGCAATGACAGCGCCGTTTTTATCGAGGAGAACTTCGATGATGGTGACCCACGACTGACGTGTGGATCCCAGTTCATGTCGCGCCTGCATACGTTCAAAACTGTTCACCACTTGCTGGGCCCATGGCCATACCACCTTTTCGGCCATTCGGCGGTAGAAGGAATAATAAATATCTTGATCGGTATTGAGGGCCACCATGTCGCCGATTTCTAATTCGGGTGGTAAAAAACTTTGCAAACGTTGGCGAAGGCCTGAACTCATGGTTGGCGATTGTCTGATAAAAACATCGTCTTCCGAAGGAGAAAGAGAGCGAAGCTTTTGCCCCAGTTGATCGGCGCTGGTGCGTGATTGAGAGGACATGTTGTTGTGCGATTGGGGTTGTTGAAGCGCAGAAATTTCTGTCGGGGTGACTTCGCGCGTGCGAGTTTGTTTTTCCACGCGGTGAGAGGTTTCTGCGGCCATGGGTTTTTGCGGGTCTTGGCGAAACTCGACAAATAATTTTGGCTCCGACTTAGGTTTAAAAAAACTCGACGAAGAGACGATAAGGCTCAAAATCAAGAGCGCATGGACCATAAGGCTGAGAATAACTGCCTGAATTACCGTCAATTTTAATAAACCTCTATTACGTAAGATTGCCTAAAGTTGAGACACTGAGTTGCCGATACATATAATAACACATGGAGGGGGAATGAGCTCAAGTGGGAATGTGATCGATTTACAGAAGCATCGCAACAAAAAACACAAGTCACCAAAATCAAAGTCGACCCGTAATACGGCGTCGATTACTGATATTACAGAAATGCGCCAGGAAATCATTGCCGAAGAACGCCGAGGCGTCAAACGCACACTCTTGACTGAGTTTATCGGCCTGCACCTGATTGTCCCTAACCGTGGCCTAACCAAGTGCGCACTTTATGATATTTCCGAAAACGGTCTCGCCTTTGAAATGCCAGCTGAGTTCGGTCAATTTAAGGTGGGTGAAATGGTGGCACTTCGTGTTTACCTCAATCATCAGACGTATTTTCCTTTTATTGTAAAGATTAACAATGCTCGCTATCTTGATGAAGAAGGCATTTATCGTTTTGGTGGGGCTTTTCAAAAAGAAACCATCAACGAATTAGCGCTTTTTCACTTCTCAAAATTTATTGAAAACGTCAGTGCTTATTTAAAAACCGACCATGGCGACGTACTCGTCTCTAATCTTGGTGATTAAGAGCCTCCATTGAGGCTCTTCGCTTATTGCGTTACAACATAAACATTCGTTTACAAGTTTGTTTGCATGAAGTCCAATGATGTCAGGGACCTCGCTCTTGAGGGCCCATGACTGAGGAGGACTTCTTGGCAGAAAATCGTAAAATTGTAGTCGACACGAATGTGATTCTTTTTGATGCTCTCGCGATTTGTAAGTTTCAAAATGCAGACGTCCATATCCCCATTTCGGTGATCGAAGAAGTGGATCGTTTCAAGAGAGATCTTGGCGAAAATGGTCGCAACGCTCGTCACTTCAGTCGTTTTATCGATATCCTACGTTCCAAAGGCTCTCTCTCAAAAGGCATTCTCCTCGACGATGGAAAAACAAAAATTTTCGTTGAGCCTGATAAAACAACAACAGATTTACCCAGTGATCTCGAGCAGTCCAAAGCCGACAATCGTATTTTGATCACCGCTTTTGCGATGCAAAAAGAATTTCCTGGAACTCCTGTTGAGTTGGTGACCAAGGATATTAATTTGCGCATTAAAGCTGATGTTTTTGGAATTAATGCCAAAGACTATGAGCCCGAGCGTGTTTCGAACGACGAAATGTACACAGGCCACATCGAAATTGATGTGGATGCGGATCAGATCAACCAATTTTATGAGCACAAGATTATGCCATTAGCAGATTCTTTGCGCATTTTACCCAATCAGTACATTGTGGCTAAAGATGCATCCAATCCCAATCACAGCGCCATCGGTCGTTATGATTCGCGCAAAAAAGGCATGGTGCCTTTGTTGACAGTGAGTGAAGGCATTTGGGGAATTCATCCGCGCAATGTGGAGCAATCTTTTGCGATCGATGCTCTTCTGAACGACGAAATTTTATTTGTTTCTCTCGTTGGAAAAGCGGGAACAGGAAAAACTCTTTTGGCTCTTGCCGTTGGACTTTACAAGTCTCTCGATGAAGGACGTTTTCAAAGACTTCTTGTCAGCCGTCCGATTTTTCCTATGGGTAAAGACATTGGTTATTTACCTGGCGATATCGAGCAAAAGTTGAATCCTTGGATGCAGCCGATTTTCGATAACGTTGAATTTTTAATGGGTGCGGATAAAAAAGCAGCGGGACGAGCACAAGAACTGATCAATCAAGGAATGCTGAATATCGAGCCGCTGACTTACATTCGCGGTCGTAGTATTCCCAATCAATATTTTATTATCGATGAATCACAAAACTTAACACCTCACGAAATTAAGACGATCGTGACACGCGCGGGTCAGGGAACAAAAGTGGTTCTCACAGGCGATTGTTATCAGATCGATAATCCCTATGTGGACAGCGCCACCAGCGGATTGACTTACTCGGTGGAGCGATTCAAGGGATACGATATTTCGGCCCATTGTTCACTGACGAAAGGCGAGAGATCTGAGTTGGCAGAATTGGCCGCGAACGTCCTCTAAAGTATTGCAAATTGAGACAGAGATCCTTCGCTTCGCTCAGGAACCCTAAGCTTCCTCATATGGACGCCACCCCGGTCAAGTGTAAAAGTGGCCTCGGGTCGGAGTGTCTGTTTGATGAGCATTCTTGAACATCATCCTCATATTCGCGTGCTGGTTAACGCATTAAGTGTTGTCCGAACTTGGCCTA
>JBGSUL010000037.1:0-4405 GCA_041736155.1 Bdellovibrionales bacterium | reverse complement strand
GTCCACTCCTCCGCGAGGTGAAACACCAGATTTTGGGCGTAGCTGTGCCTCCCAGTCACCGCCGGTGACCGTGGGAACAATTAATTTCGTAAAATGTGTGAAAATATTTTTTTACGCAGGGCTAAATTCAGATTCGGGATCTAAATTCCCTGAATGTCTTTTTTTTAAATGGTCGGGGAGACAGGATTCGAACCTGCGACCCTCTGGTCCCAAACCAGATGCGCTACCAGACTGCGCTACTCCCCGAAGAGCCGACCTATTTCTTAAAGAGATCAAGACCTTAGTTGTATTCAGATTAAAAATCAACAACATCAGCAACTTAATTCTTAAATGCTTTGAACTCGGGCATTTGCCCTGTTCTTGAAACACGAGTAAAGTCGTGGCGTTGTGAAAAGCCTTTTTACTATCCACCAATTCCTTTCTAAAATAACAAGTATGTTCAGATACTTATTTGTTATCCTTGGGCTTCTTTTGAGTTCTGCCGCGTGGGGGCAAGAGAACCCGGATAAAGAGAAAGATATTTTCGTGAAAATGGGTGGGGGCGTTCGGCTTCGACAATTTTTCATGCATAACGGCACTTCTGGGTATCTTCCCGATCAAGATGATGAAGTGAACACCGATCATCGTGCGCAGCTGGATATTCAACTCAACAAGGGCGAATATTTAGAGACCTTCTTCCGCGCAATACATCACAGTGAGTGGGGCAATCAAAGCACCAGCACCAACGATCAATTTCTTTTGCAACAAGCTTGGGGCAATTGGAAAGTGACGGATTTTTTGGATCTTAAGTTTGGGCGTCAACCCATCGTGTTTGGCCGTGGCCTGGTGTTTGGCGAGAACCAATGGGAAAATGTTCCTACCTATTATGATGGTTTTAGTTTTCTCTTCGATTGGGAATCTCTCGAGCTCTCTCTCTACGGAGTGAAGGTGTACGAACTCGATCGTCCGACACCACCGATCACGACCGTGTCTGATCCTGAATTGACTAACTATATTCTCAATATGAATTTTAAAGATCTCTCTGACATTGTTCGTATGGCCGATCTGCATTTTGTGCAAGTCATCGGCGATGTGGGTATCGTGCCCAACACGACTCAGCTTTTAAAAAAGCAGCGAGTGCAGCGCTTTGGTTTGGATCTGATTATCGGCAATGTGTACTACGAGCTGGCGAGCAGTCTCAATTACGTGACTGGGAGCAAAGAGGGCGGCGGTACTACGGATAAAGTCAAACAATTGATGTTGGATACCGAAGCTAAGTTTATGATGCCCGATTGGCAAAACTTCCAACTGTGGGCAGGCTATCACATGGACAGCGGTGATGATAATCCTACCGATGGTAACGATAGCCAGTACGAACCCATGAACTATAACTTCCACTTAAATGCGGGCCGTCTCGACTTTTTTAAATTCGGAAATCTTACCTACTTACGTGCAGGATCTTCCTTTCAATTTTTGTCGGATTGGTATGTGGGTGCGGAGTATTTTATTTTTGAAAAAAGCAAATTGGGCGCCAACAATTATTTGGAGCGTTCACTCATGGCCAATGATTTTCTCAATGGCACATTACAATTTGGCGATAACAAATCGCTCGGTTCAGAGATCGATCTGTGGCTGGGGAAAACCTACCAAAGCGGTGTAAAGCTTGAGCTCAGTGTCAATGTGCTCTCCCCAGACAAGGCCATGAAGACGGCTTACCTCAACGGTGTGTCGACGCAAATACAACCTCTCAATCGCACTATTGCCAGTATCATTCTCGACGTTGGATTCTTTTTCTAAGGAGGAAGATCGTGGGTTCTTTTTTTTCCTCCATCCCTAAGGTGGTCGTTGGTCCTCTCGTAGTGATTTTAATGATTCTCTACTTTATCTATGATGATCCACCAAAAACAGTGTGCGATTTGCAGATGGATATTTTTAAAAAAGAAACTCAGAACTACATTTATGGCTACGCAAAAAAAGCGGTAAAGTTTTCTCCTGAATATCAAAAACAGCTCGCTCTCTGCCATCAGCAGAATTCTCCCGGAGCGTGCTACGATTGGATGGAGGGAATTAAAAAGACGTTGCATTTTAGCCACAATATTCCCGATGAGTGCAGTGCCGAAAAACAGGGGTTTGTGCGCGACCTTAAGCAGATGACAGGCAGTGAGGATAAGCTCGGTCCGTATAAAAAGTGGATGAGCATTTCCCTCTATACATTCAGTCAAATCTCGTGGAACGACAGCAATGTGGTTCGCCAAGGACTTTATAATTGGCTCGACGAAGAGGACATTGCAGTTTTTTGTCACCTTCGCCGCGAGTACCTACGTCTTTATGGAAAAGAATCGTTCACGCAGTTACAAAACAGCTTTCATGGGCAGTTGATAAAACTCAAAAACAAAACAGCCAAAGAAGCTTGGGATCGTAGTATTCTCTCCTACCGATGCCCCAACTAATGCAGCTCTAAATCGATAGTACGTCGAGACGCGTCCAGCCTTTTTTATTTTTAAACCCCAAGAGGCGAAAACTAGGATCTTCTGTGTGTACCAAGAGCAGGGTGTTGAAAAACCCTTGGCCATCTCCAGCGATGGACCACTCGGCTGGGTCTAAACCAAATTGAGTGAGCTTCTGCAGCAATTTTCCTTTTTTAAGATTTTGTTTCATAACATCTCCTGTTGGTTCGCAGTGTCTACCGCGTTTGAACAACAGGAAAAGCAAGCCTAGAGCCAGCTTTATCCGGGTTATATTTGTTTTGACGGATAAAAGTTCGGATTTATCGGATTTTTTGGACTCTAAGCTTCGGAATCCGGACATTGAGATCCTTCGCTCCGCTCAGGACGACATGCCCGCCACACCACAGCGAAGAGTCCACCAAATCAAGAAAAACGGGGTTCACCAAATCACTACAAGAGTCCCAAATCACGATAAGGAGCTGCGCTTCCGTCATCCTGAGTGGAGCGAAGGACCTGTGGCGCAAGATTTAGTGGCTGAAACTAAAAAACCTCGGGGTTACCGAGGTTTTTTGAAATCATTACATGTGTTGTAACTGATTAAACTGTGAATGGCTTTGGAGAAATCATCTCAGGGATTCCGCCTTCATCATAAGCAGGAGCTCCGTTAGGAAGAAGAGCCAAATTGCGGGCTTTTTTAACCGCAGAAGCTAATTTCTTCTGTTGGTTGAGGCTCAGCTTGCTGATGCGTGCTGGAGTGATTTTACCACCTTCAGAGATATAACGGCTGAGACTTCCTGGATCTTTATAATCAAAGAAATGATCGCCCTTAAGGTCTGTGCGGTACTTGTTTCGAATCACTTTACGTAAAGAATTGTCGTTTCCAGTCTCTTTCATTAAATACTCCGTTTTAGTCTTTTCGCCTTTATCAGGAATCTGTTCTTGTACGCTAAATTGGGGTTGCCAACAAGTCTATTTTTCATTTATAAGCATTCTTTGTTTAATCCATGAGGAGGCATCTGTGGCACGGTGTGAAATTACAGGAAAAAGCCCTGTTGTAAAGAATTTGGTAAGCCATTCGAACATTAAGACGAAGTTTAAGGCGATTCCAAACGTTCAAAAAAAGCGTTTATACAGCAATGCTTTAGGTGAATTTGTAACTCTCAAAGTTGCAACAAGCACTCTTAAATCTTTGGAGCACGTTGGTGGTTTTGATAAATTTATCCTGAACCAAGACGACGAAACTATGTCAGTGCGTGCATTAGATGCAAAACGACGTATCGTTCGCAAGATTAAAGCTAAAAAAACGGCGACTGGCGCTAAAACAGCCGCTACTAAAGTAACTGCTAAGAAGTAAGGTGATCCCATGAAGTTAAAAATCAAAAAAGGTTCCACTGTAAAAGTGATTGCGGGAAGTGATAAAGGCAAAACGGGATCCGTTTTGGAAGTTTATCCTAAAACAATGCGCATTAAAGTTCAGGGTGTTCGCATCCAAACGAACCTTGATAAAAAAGAAAACCAACTTGTAAAAACTGAAGGTACTATTCATTACTCGAATGTTCAGTTGGTTGAATCCAAGTCGACGCCAAAAGCGAAGGCCAAAAAGAAAACAGCCAGTAAAACTGCCTAACGAATGGCAACATCTCTGCGTTTAGCAGTGATTCCCATGACCTCAACAGATCTGGTTGAGGTCAATTTACGCGAAGCTCTTTTTCAAATATCCAATACCAAAGAATTTAAACCGGATCTCATTTGTTTTCCGGAGAATTCTCTTTTTTTTAATTTCCAAAAACAATTAGATCCCCAACAGGCACTGACTTTAGATCACCCGGCGTGGGAGCTTGAGCCTTCCCCCATTTTTAGTACCGGATTACAGGCCGAGTCATTGATAAGATTCGACCAGAACGGGTACAAAGATGGGCTATATGCCACACAAACCAATGTCAAAAGACGAGATTGAGAAAATCCTCCAAGATTACTCG
>JBGSUL010000036.1:0-49308 GCA_041736155.1 Bdellovibrionales bacterium | reverse complement strand
AGCGCTCGACGGCCGCAGGTCGTCTTCGGGTCGCGTCATCTTCGATGCCGCGCCTCGGATACGCCCCGCGCGCACGCGAGTTCTCGAAAATGCCTTCTCTAAAATTTTTAGGAATTCTATAAAAAGAAAAAGAACTGCGTTCTTATTGCTAAAAGTACAACAAGATGAAAAAGCCGATGAGGAAACTGGCGAGGGCCCATAAGAGATAAGGGCTTGGTTTTTTACGTTGGATCATACACTCGAGCATGGTTGCATAGAGGGGGCCGAAGACGCCCATGGCGGCCAAAGAGGCTAAATGCGCCACTCTGACGGCCGTGAGGTATAACATAAGGGACACAAAGGTTCCGGCGACCGAAGCTACCAGAATCACGAGTTTTTGTTGGCGATCTAGTTTTTGAAAATGTTGTATCAACCCTGACTTTAAAAATGGGTTGAAGGTGATAAAAAATAACATCGCCCCCACCGCTCTTATAAAATTCACCTGGATGACGCTCAAATCGGCAACGCTGTTAAAAGACCAGCGTGTGAGGAGAATGCCGGCATTGTCAAAAAGGACACCTAAGAGCGCCGCAATCAACCCCTTGATTTCCCAGTGTCCATGCTCCTTGAATTTTTCGAGACTAAACAAATACAAACAAATGAGAAAAAAAATCACTGCCAAGAATTTATAAAAACTTAGAGGTTGGGCAAATAAGTACCAAGAAGAAATACCTAAGATCAACGGCTGGAAACCGAAAAGAATAAGTGTTCGTCCTGCGCCCATTCGTGCATAAGCTGAGAGCAAAAATAAATCTCCCAGACCCAATCCTAAAATCCCACTGATCAACAACGCGCCGATCACTGTTGTAGGCATTTCGGTCCACGAATTAAAAAACACCGTGGCGATCGATAGGCATACAAAACAGATACTGGTTTTAAAATAATTCATCCAAATGGACGAAATATTTTTGGAGTACTGGGCAAAAAAGAGACTGGCCGTGGAAAAACTCACCGAGGCCGCAAGGGCGTAAAAATAAGCCGAGGTTGGTGTGACGGTCAATCGTTCCAGTCTGATGGTTTATCGATGCAGTAATGTCTCCACAGCAACTCTTTTTTTGTCGGCTTGGCTGGATATCCTGGGGGTGGGGTCATTTCCATCATATAATAAATCTTCATCGTATTTATTTTATCGTCGAGGTTGGTTTTATCGCTGTTCCACTTGCGGCATAAATATTTTCCAAAGTGAACGCGGTAGGCATGATTCGTCTTTAACCAAGTGTTCGTCAAGTATTTTCGCCACATGCTGTTTATATAGGTGGCGGCTACATCCGCAGGCTTTTCCTCCGTGTAGATAAAATCTTCGGCCATGGGATTGATGATTTTCCCGCTGAAAAGCGAAGCTTCAATGACATACCAGCCATCATCCTTACGCGGATAGGGTGCGAACATATTCCATTTTTGATAAAGCTCTGTCACGTTCATCAAAATACGAAAGTTTTCTGTGCGGCGATAAGGAAAACTTTCATGGTGGGTGAGATTCCAGGCGAGCATGAGGAAAATAAAAACGGCCGCCGTGGCCTCAAATACTTTGGAAAAAGGGACGCGTGGCACTTCTGTTTGCCATTGGAGGCGCTTGACTTGCTCACTGACCCACAGAATAGGACGGTATTTCCAAAATGCGAAGTGCTGCCAAAATTCTCCTGGAAACACCATCAACCATGCCGCCATGCACGTCCATGGAAATGGTCCCAAATGCAAACAAACAAAAAGGCCAAAATGGAAACCAATAAAACTGAGGGCGACCCATGTGCGACAGTAGCGATTCACAAACGGAAAGAGGACTAAGATGGGGCCGACCCACTCTAAGATGAGAGTGGCTATCGTCATCGTTTGTAAAAGTTGTGGGAAATTTAACAGCCAACGACCCATGGAATCAGTGAACTGCTCTAAACTCAGAGCATAATAGATCGCCGTGGCTTCGCGATCCCAAACGGGATGTAGTTTAAGCGCCGCTGTAAATAAGTACATGGCCATCAGTTGCAACAGCAGACCGGCACTGCCAAAACTGAGAAGTTTGGATGAAAGTGGTTTTCCTTGTGGATTTAAATAACGATCGACGGAGAATTCCGCATTGAGCGGAACAAAGTTACACCAAAACAATAATACACGAATCAGATCGTCGCCGCCGTGAAGAACAATTTGCGCGCGTGCGTGGATCGAGTTTATAAACAGCCATACAAAAAAAGTGGCAAGACGTGTGCGATACCCAACGGTCATCATGGCGATAAAGATCAGCGCAATGCTCATTAAAACAAAAATGACCTCTCCCCGCCCAGATATGAGAAGGAGGCTGGATTCCCAGTTGGAGAGAAACTGGGAGATCAAAGCTTCGCGAGGCAGAACACCCATGTCACTATAAAAATCGTTGATATAGAAAAGACGATAAAAAACATCGATAAAAAGAACGATTCCAAAGCAGATACGAAACATGGCCAGTGATTTTAAATCGACCGAAAAACCCTCTAGCCAAAAAAACATCTTTTTTTTCATAAAAACCCCACCCACCTTGGCGTTGTTTAGAGATCTATCTCAAACTATTTGTAAACGGATAAAGCATCCACATCGCGCCACGAACTTCCCTCTTTTTTCTTAGGAAGGGATCTCCCGCGAATTTCTAGGAGTTTTTTAGATGTTTTATCAAAGGTTAAATAAATTGGTTTTACTAAAGACTTGTAGAGGAAATTGGTGGGATTCATTTTAATCACCACTTTATTGCCTTCTTCTCGCTCGTAACTATAACGAAAGCCCACAGTTTCTTTGCGGTACCAAACAGCGTAGCGGAAATCGACGGCTTTTTTAGCCAACAAATCATCCATTTTATCTTCTGCGAGAGCAACGAGATTGGCTGAAACAATGGTCGGCTCTTTGGTGTTCAAAGGTTCTTTGCCTTCTGACTTTTTGCCATTGTCGTTATAGGAGAAAAGAACTTTTCCGTCCTTCACTTCAATCACTCCCGTTTCTTGGGTGGGTTTTCTCTCTACAAAATAACGAACAAGTTTTCCGTTTTGCAATTCTGCTTTTTCGCTGGCGACCACCTCGCCACTGACCGCGTCTTTGTATTGAGATTCGTAGGTCGTGGTCTCATTGTTATGAACACGGCGCGCTTCGTAGGTAAAAAGTTTATTTTTGGTCTCTAAATCAAAGAGCTCGGCTTGGGAAGTGTCGTTCACTGAAGCATAACTGAACAGAATAGAAAGAATAAGAACCATGTAAAACCTCCGTAGAATCGTATTTATCATGACAAGACTGGGCTCTTCTGGCAAGAGTAATGATTATGTCCCAAGAACCTCTTCGACTCTCAAAACTCATGGCCGACCTCGGTATTTGTTCACGGCGTGAAGCAGATCATTGCATTGAAAACGGATGGGTCAAAGTGGATGGGCAAGTTGTTGATCAATTAGGCACAAAAGTTTTACCTGATGTAAATATCACGCTCTCCGACGATGCTGAGAAATGGATACGCGGTAAGCTGTCCATCATTATCAATAAGCCGGTGGGCCATGTCTCGGGCCAAGCCGAGGAAGATTACGAGAACGCCTCCGCCCTGCTCACCCTCGAAAATCAAGTGCGCTCCCCGGGAGACTCAGGTCCCCCCACTCGCTCGCAAATGATGACCCTGGCACCGGCAGGCCGATTGGACATTGATTCCTGGGGGCTGCTTATTCTCACTCAGGATGGCCGCATTGCCCGCGCCGTCATCTCGCCTCAATCAGTGATGACTAAGGAATACCTGGTATGGGTGGACGGCATTATTACACCCTCCCGTCTGCAAAAACTCCGTCATGGGCTCTCTCTAGACAACAAGCCACTCCTTCCCGCTGAGGTAGAAATCGTCAAAGACAATCAATTGCGTTTTGTTTTGCAAGAGGGGAAAAAACGACAAATTCGTCGTATGTGTGAATTGGTAGATCTAGAAGTAACCAATCTTTTGCGAACACGCATTGGGCCCATTCAGCTTGGAAACTTACAACCAAATCAATGGCGCCATTTGTCGCGCAAAGAGATTTTTGCGCTGTTAAAAAACGAAGAAGAAAAATCCAATGCCTACACGAAAACTCGCCAAGCAGGGGGAGCACAGAACGCTCCTAAAAATTCCACCACCGATCCACGCGAAAACACGCGCCCCACAGGTGTGCGCAAAGCGTATCGCAGGTAACTGTTCCCTATGGTTACCTACAAGCCGATACATTAGCGACAAACAGCAGCTTTTGGATCTTTATCACAGATCCATTTTTTGATCGCTTCGTTCTCGTTTTGTAAAGAATTGACTTTTTTCTCTAAATCTTTGTTTTTTTGTTCGAGAGAGGTGATTTGGCGCTGATGCTGATCGAATTTTTTGGCTGCGTGGAAGCGATCGTACTGCTCAAACGTCACGCTGATTTTTTTGTGCTTCACGCCATTGATGACCTTACTTACTTCTTTCCAGCGCACATTCTCGGCAACACGTGCCACAACATGGGCGATCTCAAACTCGCCGATATCTTTTTCCGCATGCCCTGGTACTTCTGAGGAAATCAGGTAATCACCCACTTGAATATCTTCACCTTTATCTACCACCCACATATCGCCGTTACCTACTGCCATGACCTGGTAAGGGTTTTCCATATTTCTGGATTTTGTTGGTTCGACGACACCCAACATAGAGCCAAGAACATTCTGAGCGTTCTTAGTATGAGATACTTTGACATTATAAAAAGGTTCACCGTAATCCACATATCGATAAACAGGATCGCCATCCATCGTTACCAACTCGCCTCGCATTATTTCTTGGTCCGATAAAGCATAGTGAGCACCTGTGAAAGCATTATAAGCGACCACACCTGCTGTGGAGGTGATGGTACCTGTCACAGTACCTGCAACTCGAAATTGCACAATGGCGCCATCTTCCTGCTTACCAAATTGCGCGGCAGGCACAAGTGTCGCGTTGGCAGCGATGAACCCGTTTGGACTCAAGATAGTTCCAATCGTATTATTTGATGCGGGATTTCCGTTTGCATCTGAGCCGACATAAAGGATTCCAGTCGTATAGGCTGCACCAGCGACCTCGAGTTTTCGTCCAGGAGTTGTTGTTCCGATACCAAGGTTTCCACTACCATCTAGGCGCATGTATTCAGTCGAGCCACGCAAAAATCTTATATCCCCTGGCGACCCAGCGGCAGAAAAGTTAATTCCGTCTGCGTTCGAACTTGCGAAAAGAGTCAAACGATTCGGCTCCCAAGCCGTAGCTGTGTAACCACTGCTCGTCGCGTACAACTGCCCCATGCTTCCCACATTGTTTTTTAAGTTAAACGACGCGTACGAAGCTGCACCATTGTTTATATTTGTCGCCGTAATCGTCGTGCCAATTGGTGCACTTTTGTAGACTTCTAACTCGGTAGCTGGGCTTGTCGTACCAATCCCTACGTTTCCAGAGGCACGCCACACGCTCGTTCCGTCACCCGACCATAAACCATTGACAAGAGCTGTACTTAAATCCGCAGAAGCTATAGTGCCGTCAAGAATTTCTGCAGTAGCAACACCACCGGTTGCGATGTCTGCTGCGACAATAGTGTCAGCCGCGATATCAGCGCTCGCTACTGTACTGTCTAAAATTTCTGTTGTTGTCACAGAGCCTGTAGCAAGCTCGGAGGCTGTGATTGCATCTGCTGCGATGTCACCTGCTACGATTGAGTTGTCTAAGATCTCGGCGGAACCAACACCACCTGTAGCAATGTCTGCGGCTACAATGGTATCTGCCGCGATGTCAATGCTCGCAATTGTGCTATCCAAAATCTGAGTCGTGGTTACAGAGCCCGTTCCTGTGGAACTTAACGTTACCCAGGCTGACCCATTACAATAAATTAAGTTGCCTCCATTATAACGAAGCATCCCAGCATTCGCAGCTACAGTACAAGTCTCACCACTGTCACCAATTTGTATCGTACCTTCGATATCTAATTTCGCTGCTGGAGTCGTCGTTCCGATGCCCACATCACCCGCTCCAGTCACCGTCATTTTAGTTGTCGGAGCGTTGTCGGTAGTTCCCGTCAATGCCGCTGTCGATGTTCTTAATTGTATCGAGGATGTCCCTGTTCCAGTTGATGTCCCAGAGGCTAAAATAAGTACGCCGCCGTTTTTATCCGTAGCTGCAAGAGTTGCATCTCCAGCTGTCACGGTTAAATTTGAACCCGCCGTATTGGTTGTTGTTCGACGTAACATCCCCATTGTTTTAGCACCTTCACCACTGAGACCCAGTAAATAGCTGGAACTGAGAGTGCCAATACCGACGTTACCGCTTGTTGGCTGAATAATTACATTACCTTTTGTGGCGTTAGATGTAGATTCAATTGTGAGATTCTCACTTGCAGCTGTGCCACCGCGCAATGTCTGGCCGCCTGCTCGACCCGCCAATAGTGCATACTGGGTATGATCATCGCCACTAGTAAGTCCAGTAAGTCCACTATGCGCTGTTACTACTGTTGATGGGGTTGTCCAACTCAGTAAACCTGTTCCGTCTGTGGATAATACTTGGTTAGCTACACCAGCTGTGGCTGGTAAAGTGAGTGTTACGTTTGCTGTTACAGTTACTGGACTTCTGATAGCAACATAGTTTGATGAATCGCTATCTCCTAAACGTACTTGGTTTTGTGCATTCATCATCACAGCGTTCGTCATAGTCAGCTGACCCGTCATTGTATCGCCAGCTTTTGCTACTTTTTCTGTATCTAATTCGTTGATCGCAGCTTGCGCTGTCACTGCAGCAATGTTTCCAGCTGCTGTGTTTGTGATTTGTGTCGCTGTGTAATCACCAGCTGTCGCAACTACAACACCTGTTCTTCCAAACACACTTGTCAGAGCGTTACTGTCATTCACCCAGCTTAATACGCCAGAACCGTTCGTGCTCAACACCTGACCGCTTGCTCCAGCTGTTGTTGGTAAGGTTAACGTGTAGTTCGTTCCTATAGTCGCAGGCGATTGGATAGCCGCGTAGTTTGATGAATCGCTATCAGCATAGCGCACTTGGTTCTGCGCGTTCATCGTCAACGCGCCCGTCATCGCGTCGCCAGCTTTTGCTACTTTCTCTGTATCTAACTCATTGATCGCAGCTTGAGCTGTCACAGCAGCAATATTTCCTGCTGCTGTGTTTGTGATTTGCGTAGCTGTGTAATCTCCGGCTGTTGCAACGACTGCTCCGCTTCTTCCAAATACCGTACTCACTGGAGCTGATGGATTTGCTGCCCAACTCAATACGCCGGTTCCATCTGTTTGTAGCACCTGTCCCGATACTCCATTAGAGTCTGGCAACACCCATGTGCGATTCGCAGACAGCAAATCTGGGGCTTTGATTGTAAACGCCTGTGCACCATTCGCAACAAGTTCACGTAATACAACTTGCCCTGTCTCGCCTGTGGCTGTTCCGTAAGCGCGCGATGTTACAGCACCACCGACATCCAGTCTTGTTTGTGCGACAAAACCACTTCCCATCGCAACATTTCTGTCATTCTGAATGGTCATCGCCACTTGCTCAGTGAGTGTTCCATTTGGCACTGTACGAAATTCAATTTCTGTACCTGCCGCCGTTGCAGTATGATTCTCTGAACTTGTAAACAAGATACGAGCTGTATCTACAAAACCAGACCCATTCCATACATAACCCATCATTTGACCTTGAAAGTCACCATTCGTTAAGAAGCTTTCGGCCCCTTGAACCCCTCGAGCACGACTAAATCTAAAACCTGGAACTGCTCCGTTAAATGGGGATGTTCCTGAATAAGAACGCAAGTAGACGTAGGGCGCAAAACCGCTGGAAACTGCGTCTACCGCTGATGCCGTAAACATCGACTCTGAGCTTGTCCCAGATCTCTGCACGTGGAGATCATAACCTGGAGTCCCACCAATACCCACACGTCCCGAAGCATCAATTTGCATTCTTTCCTGTGGGGTACTACCAATGACGTTTGATGCCGTTTTAAATATCATGCGACCAGCAGCAGCATCAGTTGTAACACCATTTGCTGCCTGCACTTCAATGCTTCCGTAAATTCTATTTGTCGACAACTGAGTGTCATTATTCCAGAATTGAATTGCACCAATAGACTCTCCCACAGTCGCAACTGTGTCGACGCGAGATAAAGTAAGAACACCTCCTGTTGAGGAGGAAATGTCTGTTTGCGAAGCTGGAGTAGTTGTTCCGATACCTACACTGCCACTTGTTGGATTTAAGAGAACATACCCTTTTGTCCCATTCGATGTAGAATCAATCGTAATGTTTCCACTCGCTGCTGATGATCCATAAATTGTAGGAACCGTGAGCGCACCGGTCATTGTGTCACCAGCTTTTGCTACTTTTTCGGTATCTAATTCGTTAATCGCTGCTTGTGCTGTCACTGCCGCAATGTTACCCGCTGCTGTGTTTGTGATTTGCGTGGCTGTGTAATCCCCGGCTGTCGCTACGACAGCGCCTGAACGGCCAAAGACTGTGCTCACTGGGGCGCTCGGTATTGCCACCCAACTCAACAACCCTGTTCCGTCTGTGCTTAAAACTTGTCCCGAGGCTCCTGCTGTAGTTGGTAACGTCAATGTATAGTTTGTCCCTACTGTTCCTGCTGACTGAATTGCAACGTAATTACTTGAATCTGTATCCGCAAAACGTACATCGTTTTGGGCGTTTATTGTTAAGTTGCCGGTCATTGTGTCGCCAGCTTTAGCTACTTTCTCTGTATCTAATTCATTGATCGCTGCTTGCGCTGTCACTGCTGCAATGTTACCCGCTGCTGTGTTTGTAATTTGCGTCGCTGTGTAATCTCCTGCTGTTGCAACTACTGCTCCTGAACGGCCAAAGACTGTACTCACTGAGTTCGCATCACTCACCCAGCTCAATACTCCTGCTCCGTTTGTGCTTAAAACTTGACCGCTCACTCCATCCGCAGACGGTAACGTCCAAATTCTATTGGCACTCACTGTTGCTGGCGATTGGAACCCTACATAGTTACTCGAATCGCTGTCTGCAAAACGCACTTGGTTTTGCGCATTCATCATCACAGCGTTCGTCATAGTCAACTGGCCCGTCATTGTGTCGCCAGCTTTTGCTACTTTTTCTGTGTCTAATTCGTTAATCGCTGCTTGGGCAGTCACTGCAACAATGTTACCCGCTGCTGTGTTTGTAATTTGCGTCGCTGTGTAATCTCCGGCTGTTGCAACTACAACACCCGTTCTACCAAACACACTTGTCAGAGCGTTACTGTCATTCACCCAGCTTAATACACCAGAACCGTTCGTGCTTAACACCTGACCACTCGCTCCAGCTGTTGTTGGGAGTGTTAACGTGTAGTTTGCTGTGATTGTTGCAGGAGATTGAATGGCTGCGTAGTTTGATGAATCGCTATCTGCGTATCTAACTTGGTTTTGTGCGTTCATCATCACAGCATTCGTCATAGTCAACTGGCCCGTCATTGTGTCACCAGCTTTAGCTACTTTTTCTGTGTCTAATTCGTTGATCGCTGCTTGTGTGGTTGTTGCTACGATGTTACCAGCAGCAGTGTTTGTGATTTGTGTTCCTGTGTAGTCACCCGCTGTTGCAACGACAGCTCCAGTTCTTCCATACACACTTGAAACCGGAGCGGCGGCTGCCGTTGTCCAGCTCAACACTCCAGCGCCATCCGTTGTTAACACTTGGTTCGCCGCACCCGCAGTTGCTGGTAATGTTAATACATAGTTAGCAGTTACTGAGGTTGGAGCACGGATCGCTGCATATTCACCGCCAGCAGAATCCGCTAAACGCATTTGTGCTTGGGTATTCAATGTAATGTTGTTCGCAGTCGCTGCTCCACGCCCTGTCACTGTATCTAAAGTATCAGCTTCAGATGTGAGCGTTCCGCTTAAGAAGTTCGTACGAGTCATTTTTCTTAAAGCCGTAGCGCTGGTGTCGTAAATTAAAATTTCATCAGCACCAGCGACCACAGTCTCCGCCGTTGTTCCTGTGATATCCACAGTCAAACTGCGGTTGGCTGATAAATCACCACCACCGCTTAAACCACTGTTAGCTGCTGTAGTAATCGTGCGAGTTGTAGCTACTTTTTCTGTATCTAATTCGTTGATTGCAGCTTGCACCGTGGTCGCCACGATATTTCCTGCCGCTGTGTTCGTCACTTGGGTCGCTGTGTAATCTCCCGCCGTTGCTACTACAACACCCGTTCTTCCATATACACTCGTCACTGGAGCTGACGGAATTGCCATCCAGCTTAATACTCCCGCTCCGTCTGTGGAGAGTACTTGGTTTGCAGAACCGGCATTCGCAGGTAAAGTCAATGTAACGTTACTCGATACAATTGCTGGAGAACGAATAGCTACATAATTACTAGAATCACTGTCTGCATAACGAACAGCGTTTTGCGCGTTCATCATAACAGCGTTGGTCATGGTCAGTTGACCTGTCATTGTGTCGCCAGCTTTGGCTACTTTTTCTGTATCTAGTTCATTAATTGCAGCTTGAGTTGTAGTCGCAGCAATATTTCCAGCCGCTGTGTTCGTCACTTGCGTGCCTGTGTAATCGCCGGCGGTAGCTACAACCACACCTGTTCTACCAAACACACTCGATACAGCGTCTGTATTTGTATCGCTCACCCAACTCAAAGTACCCGAACCGTTCGTCGATAAAATTTGTCCCGACGTTCCGTCAGCGGCTGGTAATGTCCAAATTCTGTTGGCGCCGACAGTGGCAGGAGATTGGAACCCTACATAGTTGCTGGAATCGCTATCGGCAAAACGGACCTGATTTTGTGCATTCAACGTTAATGCACCGGTCATTGCATCACCAGCTTTAGCTACTTTTTCAGTATCAAGTTCATTGATTGCTGCTTGAGCGGTCACAGCAGCAATGTTACCAGCCGCGGTGTTTGTCACTTGAGTCGCCGTATAATCGCCAGCTGTAGCAACTATCACTCCCGTACGACCATAGACACTTGTTACCGGAGCTGAAGGAATCGCCATCCAGCTCAAGACCCCTGCGCCGTCGGTAGAAAGAACTTGATTTGCAGAACCCACTGTATTGGGCAACGTTAATGTGACGTTACTAGAAACCGTTGCAGGAGAACGAATGGCAACGAAATTACTTGAATCGCTGTCCGCATAACGAACTTCGTTTTGCGCGTTCATTGTCAACGCACCTGTCATTGCATCGCCGGCTTTTGCTACTTTTTCTGTATCTAATTCATTGATCGCAGCTTGAGCAGTCACGGCCGCAATGTTACCCGCTGCTGTGTTTGTGATTTGCGTCGCTGTATAATCTCCGGCTGTTGCTACGACTACTCCTGTGCGACCAAACACACTTGTTAATGCATTGCTGTCATTCACCCAGCTTAATACGCCAGAACCGTTTGTGCTTAACACCTGACCACTAGCCCCAGCTGTTGTTGGGAGTGTTAATGTGTAGTTTGCTGTAATTGTCGTAGGAGATTGGATGGCGGCGTAGTTTGATGAATCGCTATCAGCATAGCGTACTTGGTTTTGCGCATTCATCATCACAGCGTTTGTCATATTGAGCTGACCAGTCATTGTGTCGCCAGCTTTTGCTACTTTTTCGGTATCTAACTCGTTGATCGCTGCTTGTGTGGTTGTGGCTACGATGTTTCCAGCGGCAGTGTTAGTAACTTGTGTCGCGGTATAATCACCAGCGGTGGCTACAACTGCACCCGTTCTTCCGTACACACTAGAAACAGGCGCCGACGGAATTGCCATCCAGCTTAATACTCCCGCTCCGTCTGTGGATAATACTTGGTTCGCTGAGCCGGCTGTTCCTGGAAGTGTTAATGTCACGTTTGCAGTCACTGTTGCTGGGCTTCTTACTGCGACATAATTACTTGAATCGCTATCTGCGTACCGAACTTCGTTTTGTGCATTCATCGTCAATGCACCTGTCATCGCATCGCCAGCTTTGGCTACTTTTTCAGTATCTAATTCATTAATCGCAGCCTGAGTTGTAGTTGCTGCAATAGTTCCTGCAGCTGTGTTCGTCACTTGCGCGCCCGTATAATCTCCTGCTGTGGCTACAACAACACCTGTTCTACCGAATACACTATTCACGGCATCTGTGTTTGTATCACTCACCCAACTCAAAGTGCCAGAACCATTGGTTGATAAAATTTGTCCTGAGGTTCCGTCAGCGGCAGGTAATGTCCAAATTCTGTTCGCACTGACTGTAGCTGGAGATTGGAACCCTACATAGTTGCTCGAATCGCTATCCGCAAAACGCACCTGATTTTGTGCGTTCATTGTCAATGCGCCGACCATAGCATCGCCAGCTTTGGCTACTTTTTCTGTATCTAATTCATTAATTGCTGCTTGGGTGGTTGTTGCAACAATGTTTCCAGCCGCAGTGTTCGTGACTTGCGTCGCTGTGTAATCTCCTGCTGTTGCTACAACCGCTCCCGTTCTTCCGTACACACTTGAAACAGGTGCCGAAGGAATTGAAACCCAACTCAACACACCAGATCCGTCCGTTGTAAGGACTTGGTTTGCACTACCAGCTGTATCTGGAAGAGTTAATACGTAGTTTGTGCCAATCGTGGTTGGTGCACGGATCGCCGCATACTCTCCACCCGCTGCATCCCCTAAACGCATTTGTGCTTGGGTATTCAATGTGATGTTATTCGCTGTGACCGCTCCACGACCCGTCACTGTATCTAAAGTATCGGCTTCCGATGTGAGCGTTCCACTTAAGAAGTTAGCACGAGTCATTTTTCTCAGCGCCGTCGCACTCGCGTCGTACACTAGAATTTCATCTGTTCCAGCAGGAACAGTTTCTGCGGTCGTACCCGTGATATCGATAGCCAAGCTACGGTTAGCTGAAAGATCACCACCACCACTTAAACCACTGTTAGCTGCTGTAGTAATCGTGCGAGTTGTAGCCACTTTTTCTGTATCTAATTCATTGAGTGCAGCTTGCACTGTTGTCGCAGCGATATTTCCTGCGGCTGTGTTCGTAACTTGTGTCGCTGTATAATCGCCGGCGGTAGCGACGACAGCACCAGTACGTCCATACACGCTGGACACAGGAGCTGATGGAATTGCCATCCAACTTAAGACCCCTGCTCCATCGGTTGCGAGAACTTGGTTCGCAGAACCGGCAGTGCCTGGAAGAGTTAAAGTCACATTGCTTGAAACTGTTCCTGGACTGCGGATCGCCACATAATTGCTCGAGTCGCTATCGGCATAGCGAACTTCGTTTTGCGCATTCATTGTCAATGCGCCAGTCATTGTATCGCCGGCTTTGGCTACTTTTTCTGTATCTAGTTCATTAATTGCAGCCTGAGTTGTAGTTGCAGCAATATTTCCTGCCGCTGTGTTGGTCACTTGCGTGCCTGTGTAATCGCCAGCTGTGGCCACAACCACACCTGTTCTACCGAATACACTGTTCACGGCATCTGTGTTTGTATCACTCACCCAACTCAAAGTACCTGATCCATCTGTAGAAAGAATTTGCCCCGATGTTCCGTCAGCGGCAGGCAACGTCCAAATTCTGTTCGCACTGACTGTGGCTGGTGACTGGAACCCTACATAGTTGCTCGAGTCGCTATCCGCAAAGCGCACTTGATTTTGTGCGTTCATCATCACAGCGTTGGTCATCGTCAATTGACCGGTCATAGTGTCGCCAGCTTTTGCTACTTTTTCTGTATCTAACTCGTTGATCGCTGCTTGGGTGGTTGTTGCAACAATGTTTCCAGCCGCAGTGTTTGTGACTTGTGCTGCGGTATAATCACCAGCGGTGGCTACAACTGCGCCTGTTCTGCCGTACACGCTAGCAACAGGTGCCGAAGGAATAGAAACCCAACTCAATACTCCCGAGCCATCCGTTGTAAGTACTTGGTTCGCAGCGCCAGCTGTATCTGGGAGAGTTAATACGTAGTTTGTGCCAATGGTTGTAGGTGCACGGATCGCAGCGTACTCGCCGCCAGCCGCATCACCCAAACGCATTTGTGCTTGGGTATTCAATGTGATGTTATTGGCTGTAGCAGCTCCACGACCTGTCACAGTATCTAAAGTATCGGCTTCCGATGTAAGCGTTCCACTCAAGAAATTAGCGCGAGTCATTTTTCGCAGCGCTGTCGCACTCGCGTCGTACACTAAAATCTCGTCGGCTCCAGCAGGAACAGTTTCTGCTGTCGTGCCAGTGATATCCACAGCCAAGTTACGATCAGCTGAAAGATCTCCACCTCCACTTAATCCACTATTAGCGGCCGTAGATAGAGTGCGAGTTGTTGCTACTTTTTCTGTATCTAATTCGTTGATCGCAGCTTGTGTGGTTGTAGCGGCAATATTACCAGCCGCAACGTTTGTCACCTGTGTACCGGTATAATCGCCGGCTGTGGCTACCACAACACCCGTTCTTCCGAACACACTCGAAACCGCATCTGTATTCGTATCACTCACCCAACTCAGTACGCCCGAGCCATCCGTCGAAAGAATTTGTCCCGAGGCTCCATCTGTGGCTGGCAATGTCCAAATTCGATTGGTGCCTACGGTTGCTGGAGATTGGAACCCTACATAGTTGCTCGAGTCGCTATCCGCAAAACGCACTTGATTTTGCGCGTTCATTGTCAATGCTCCGGTCATTGCATCGCCCGCTTTGGCTACTTTTTCTGTATCTAATTCGTTGATCGCTGCTTGCGTTGTTGTTGCCGCAATATTTCCAGCCGCAGTGTTTGTGACTTGTGCCGCGGTGTAATCACCAGCTGTTGCAACCACAGCACTGGTTCTTCCATAGACGCTAGATACTGGTGCTGATGGAATGGCCATCCAACTTAAGACTCCTGAGCCATCCGTCGATAGAACTTGGTTCGCTGCACCGGCAGTGGTCGGTAAAGTTAAAACATAGTTTGTGCCAATCGTGGTTGGCGCGCGAATCGCCGCATACTCACCGCCGGCGGCATCAGCCAAACGCATCTGTGCTTGTGCATTCATCGTTATATTGTTCGCTGTTGCAGCTCCACGACCCGTGACTGAATCTAAGGTATCCGCCTCTGTGGCCAGGTAACCGTTGTTGGCCACCATCGCATCGACTTCTGCTTCGCTGAGGACAAAATTCGCGCGAGTCATTTTTCTGAGAGCTGTGGCGCTTGCATCGTAAATCAAAATTTCATCGGCGCCAGCGACTGTCGTCTCTGCCGTCGTGCCTGTAATATCCACCACTAAATTGCGATTTGCAGAAAGATCACCGCCACCACTCAAACCGCTGTTGGCTGCAGTACCAATCGTTCTTGTTGAGTCCACTTTTTCTGTATCGAGTTCGTTGATGGCGCCTTGAACTGTGGTGGCTGCAATATTTCCTGCCGCCGTATTTGTTACTTGAGTGGCAGTATAATCGCCCGCCGTCGCTACCACAGCACCTGTTCGACCGTAGACGCTAGAGACGGGAGCTGACGGAATAGCTACCCAACTCATGACACCTGTCCCATCCGTGGATAACACTTGGTTCGCAGAACCAGCAGTACCTGGTAAGGTCAATGTCACATTACTCGCTACAGTTGAAGGACTCCGAACAGCGACATAGTTACTTGAATCACTATCGGCATAACGAACTTCGTTTTGGGCATTGAGTGTTAAGGCACCCGTCATGGTATCGCCAGACTTAGCCACTTTTTCTGTATCGAGTTCGTTGATAGCAGACTGCACTGTCGTCGCGGCGATAGCTCCAGCCGCGGTATTAGTCACTTGTGCGCCTGTGTAATCGCCCGCAGTGGCAACAACAACACCCGTGCGACCAAAAACGCTGGCAACAGCATCTGTATTGGTATCATTCACCCAACTCAATACGCCCGAACCATCCGTCGAAAGAATTTGTCCCGAGGCTCCATCTGTGGCCGGCAATGTCCAAATTCGATTTGCGGTCACTGTCGCTGGAGATTGGAATCCTACATAATTACTGGAATCGCTGTCGGCAAAACGCACTTGATTTTGCGCGTTCATCATTACCGCGTTGGTCATTGTGAGTTGACCCGTCATTGTATCGCCAGCTTTTGCCACTTTTTCTGTATCAAGCTCGTTAATCGCAGCTTGAGTGGTTGTCGCAGCAATATTTCCGGCCGCAGTGTTCGTCACTTGCGTGCCTGTGTAATCACCAGCGGTTGCTACCACGACTCCGGTTCTTCCGTACACACTCGATACGGGCGCTGATGGAATGGCCGCCCAACTCAACACACCTGTTCCATCTGTGATTAAGACTTGATTTGCAGATCCAGCCGTATCCGGAAGGGTTAAGACATAGTTTGTGCCAATTGTGGTTGGCGCACGAATCGCCGCATACTCGCCGCCAGCTGCATCCGCCAGACGCATCTGCGCTTGTGCATTCATCGTAATGTTGTTCGCTGTCGCAGCACCACGACCAGTGACGGTATCTAAGGTATCCGCTTCTGTGGCCAGGTAGCCGTTGTTCGCCACCATCGCGTCCACTTCCGCTTCGCTAAGTACAAAATTAGCGCGCGACATTTTTCTGAGAGCGGATGCGCTCACGTCGTAAATTAAAATTTCATCGGCGCCAGCCGCAGATGTTTCAGCTGTAGTGCCGGTAATATCAACCACTAAATTTCTATTAGCAGAAAGATCACCGCCACCACTCAAGCCGCTGTTAGCCACCGTTCCGATGGTTCTTGTGGTATCCACTTTTTCTGTGTCGAGTTCGTTGATGGCTGATTGAACTGTAGTGGCTGCAACATTTCCTGCGGCCGTGTTAGTCACTTGCGTGGCTGTATAATCGCCCGCTGTCGCAACAACAGCTCCAGTTCTGCCATAAACACTGCTCACTGGTGCTGAAGGAATCGCCATCCAACTCAACACGCCAGTTCCATCTGTGATTAAGACTTGGTTGGCCGAACCCGCTGTGTCGGGAAGAGTTAATACATAATTTGTACCAATCGTTGTCGGAGCGCGAATGGCTGCATACTCTCCGCCAGCGGCATCTGCTAAGCGCATTTGCGCTTGTGCATTCATCGTAATGTTGTTCGCTGTCGCAGCTCCACGACCAGTCACTGAATCTAGAGTATCTGCTTCTGTAGCCAGATAGCCGTTGTTCGCAACCATTGCGTCCACTTCCGCTTCGCTAAGGACAAAATTAGCACGAGTCATTTTTCTGAGAGCTGATGCACTCACATCATAAATCATAATCTCATCGGCCCCAGCCACGCTCGTCTCTGCCGTTGTTCCGGTAATATTGACTGCTAGATTGCGCGTGGTTGTTAAGTCACCACCACCGCTTAGACCACTCGTTGCTGAAGTCGCAACGCTCACCGTGCTGTGATCGATATGTTCATTGGCAACGAATCCTGCCAAGTTATCATGGTTGATGTTGGCTTCCACCACGTCGACTGTAACGTCGCTGGCTCCGCCAGTAATGCTCAACTTGTTACTGCCTGGTAACAGCGATTTAAATTCTAAATCAAAAGTGCTCTTTTGTTTAAATAAGCCAACACCTGTAGAACCTGTAACGTTGCTTGCTGTGTTTGTTTCGCCGACACCGGAAGGCGTGACCCAACTCAACACACCTGTGCCATCAGTTTGTAAATACTGTCCCGCACTTCCTGTATTTACTGGAAGGGTTAGGACGTAGTTTGCACCAAGGGTCGTTGGTGCGCGAATCGCCGCGTACTCTTCACCCGCTGCATCCCCTAAGCGCATTTGCGCTTGTGCATTCATCGTAATGTTGTTCGCTGTGCTCGCTCCACGACCCGTCACTGAATCTAAGGTGTCTGCTTCGGATGTGAGGTATCCGTTGTTGGAGACCATCGCATCCACTTCCGCTTCGCTGAGTACAAAATTAGCACGGGTCATTTTTCTGAGAGCTGATGCACTCACATCGTAAATTAAAATTTCGTCGGCGCCAGCCGCAGCTGTTTCGGCTGTTGTTCCTGCGATATCCACCACAAAATTTCTGTTAGCGGATAAATCACCACCACCACTGAGACCGCTGTTAGCTGCTGTGGAAAGTGTGCGTGATGTGGGAACCTTTTCTGTGTCTAATTCATTCAAAGCTGTTTGGACGTCTGTGGCTGCGATATTGCCAGCCGCCACATTTGTCACTTGTGCTGCCGTGTAGTCACCCGCAGTCGCCGTCACAGCTCCTGTTCTTCCAAAAACGCTGGATACAGGAGCACTGCCTTGAGCGACCCAACTCAACACGCCGGAACCGTCGGTGGAGAGCACTTGACCCGAAGTACCGTCCGCCGCAGGTAACGTCCAAATTCTGTTGCTGGTTACGGTTGCTGGCGATTGAAATCCTACATAGTTACTCGAATCACTGTCAGCCAAACGGATTTGCGCTTGCGCATTCATCGTAATGCTGTTGGCCGTAGAAGATCCACGACCTGTCACTGTATCTAAAGTGTCTGCTTCAGAAGAAATGTATCCATTATTAGATACCATCGCATCCACTTCCGCTTCGCTTAAAACAAAGTTAGCACGAGTCATTTTTCTGAGAGCCGACGCACTCACATCATAAATTAAAAGCTCATCCGCTGCGGCCACAGCTGTTTCTGCCGTAGTTCCTGTAATGTTCACTACCAGATTGCGGGTTGTGGTCAAATCGCCTCCACCACTTAATCCACTCGTGGCCGAGGTAGCGATGCTTACAGTACTGTGATCGATATGTTCGTTGGCGACAAAACCTGCTAAATTGTCATGGTTAATATTGGCTTCCACAACATCAACTGTGACGTCACTGGCTCCGCCAGTAATGCTCAACTTGTTACTGCCTGGTAATAACGATTTAAATTCTAAATCGAACGTGCTTTTTTGTTTAAATAAGCCGACACCTGTAGAACCCGTAACATTGCTTGCGGTATTTGTTTCACCGACACCAGAAGGCGTGACCCAACTCAAAACACCCGTGCCATCAGTTTGTAAATACTGTCCCGCACTTCCTGTATTTACTGGAAGGGTTAATACATAGTTGGCACCGATCGTCGTTGGTGCGCGAATTGCTGCGTACTCTCCACCCGCTGCATCGCCTAAGCGCATTTGCGCTTGTGCATTCATCGTAATATTGTTCGCAGTGCTCGCTCCACGGCCTGTAACCGTATCTAAAGTATCCGCTTCGGATGTGAGGTATCCGTTATTGGAAACCATCACGTCCACTTCCGCTTCGCTTAAAACAAATTGACTGCGTGTGGCTTTTCTTAAAACAGACCCGCTTACATCATAGATGAGCAATTCATCCGCATTATCTACGGCGGCACCTAAGTCTGTGGTGCCCGTGATATCTACAACTAAGTTTCTGTTGGCCGATAAATCGCCACCACCACTTAAACCGCTATTTGCTCCTGTGCCAACGGTGCGCGAAGTAGGAACTTTTTCTGTATCTAATTCATCAATCGCACCTTGAATCGTGGTTGCGGCAATATTTCCAGCCGCGGTGTTCGTCACTTGTGCGCCTGTGTAATCACCTGATGTCGCAACAACAGCACCCGTTCTTCCAAAAACACTGGATACCGGAGCGCTGCCTTGAGCGATCCAACTTAACACTCCCGAACCATCTGTAGAAAGAACTTGTCCTGAGGTTCCATCCATCGCAGGGAGAGTCCAAATTCTATTTGCACTTACAGTAGCAGGCGATTGAAATCCCACATAGTTACTGGAATCACTGTCCGCGAAACGCACTTGGTTTTGCGCGTTCATTGTCAGGGCTCCGGTCATGGCATCGCCGGCTTTAGCGACCTTTTCAGAATCTAATTCGTTGATCGCATCTTGTGTGGTCGTGGCGGCGATATTTCCAGCCGCTGTATTTGTCACTTGCGCGCCAGTATAGTCGCCCGCTGTAGCTACAACCGCGCCGGTTCTTCCGTAAACGGTTGCTACGGGTGCCGACGGAATGGCAATCCAACTCAATACTCCTGTACCATCTGTCATTAAGACTTGGTTGGCCGAACCCGCTGTGTCGGGTAGTGTTAAGACATAATTTGTACCGATGGTTACCGGTGCACGAATCGCTGCATATTCGCCCCCCGCACTATCACCTAAACGCATTTGGGCTTGGGTATTTAAGGTAATATTGTTGGCCGTGCTCGCACCCCGACCCGTCACTGTATCTAAGGTGTCCGCTTCTGTTGTTAAGTAGCCATTGTTGGCCACCATGGCGTCTACTTCGGCTTCGCTTAATACAAAATTAGCACGCGTCATTTTTCTCAAAGCCGTCGTACTTGTATCGTAAATAAGAATTTCATCCGAACCGGAAATCGTCGTTTCTGCCGTGGTTCCGATGATGTCCACCACAAAATTGCGATTGGCAGAAAGATCTCCGCCGCCGCTTAAGCCGCTGTCGGCCGCCGTTCCTAACGTGCGAGTTGTGGGAACTTTTTCTGTATCTAATTCGTTCAATGCTGCTTGGACTGTCGTCGCAGCGATCGTTCCAGCCGCTGTGTTCGTCACTTGAGTGGCCGTGTAATCACCTGCTGTGGCCACCACCACACCCGTTCTACCAAACACGCTCGTTACCGGCGCCCCACCAGTTGTGGTCCAACTTAACACGCCCGAACCATCTGTCGTTAAAACTTGGCCAGCACTCCCCGCTGTGTCTGGTAGTGTGAGAATATAGTTGGCACCAATGGTCGTCGGTGCACGGATCGCCGCATATTCGCCGCCGGCCGCATCGGCCAAACGCATTTGATTTTGTGCATCCATCGTCAACGCGCCTGTGAGCGAACCGCCCGTCAACGCCAGTTTCGTGCTATCGGTTGTCGCCACGCACGACCACACGTAAGTGGGACCCGCGCTCATCTCTAAACTCTCATTGGGATTGCAATGAGGAACCAAACTGTTCGCACCACTCACCGTCAAAACCTGCTGGGCTGTGGTGCCGTCCCAGTACATGAGTTGATCGGTGCTCGTGTTATACCAAGTGGTGCCTTCTTGTCCTGCCGTAAGAGGTGTCGCTAAAAGTGTGCCTTCTTGTCCGCCCGTGAATCCACCAAAACGCATCGTCCGTTGTGCACTTTGTGTGATGTGGCCGGTGGATGTAAGATCGTACGATCCCATGTTGATCGCACCGGTCATTGTGCCACCAGCGAGAGGTAACTTCGTTGGATCACTCCCGCCGCCAGAACCGACCGCCTGTACAACGGTTCCATCCCAGTACTTGAGTTCGTGGGTGACAGAATCGTACCAAATTTGTCCCGGTGTCGGCGAAGCTGGATCACTCGGTCGCGACGGAATCACCGTTCCATTGGTGGTGTTTTGTAAATACATGGAACTGGATCCCGCGAGTAAACTTGTTAAACTGGAATAACTCACACCAAAAAGACTTTCCGCCTTGGCTTGCGTGACGTTCGCACTCACCTGGATAAAATCATCCGGTGACATCCCTTGGAGACTCTCTGCGACCAGTGACTGCGGTACTGAATCGACCGTCATGTCCGGTGAAAGCGTGCTCGTCACTCCGGTGGTGCTCGGTGTAACGATAAATCTAAAATAACGAGTATCCCCAGGGTTCGGCGTATAACTACAACCCATACCGCCACTGGTCTGCCCGGTGATCAACGTATTTTGATTTTGGAAAACTTCCTTCATCGAATGACCTGAATCAAGCGTGGTGCGCTTCAGGGATTCGGCTCCCGATGTGGGTGATCCAACACGAGCGTTAAAATATCCACTGGAAGAAAGCGTACTCACTATCTGTTCTTCTTCGTACAAAATACAAGTTTTCGTAGGGTTTAAAATTTGAATTTGCACTGTGACTGAATTGTCGATGAGAGGTTGAGTGCTATTTTCTTTATATAAACGACCATCCACAGTCATAAACTGCGGAGACTCTGTTTGTGCGAAAACCAAATTGGTTAACATCACAATTTTTACTAAAACAAATAGACGAAACACCACGTGAACTTATCGGTAAACTCTTCATAATCTTGAAGAAATTGAAAAAAATTTGATCATATTATGATACGCAAACCAGTCATTTTGAAAAATCGCTCTCTTTTGAGACAGTTACCAATCCCCATAAAATCTTTCGACCAAAGTAGGACACCCATCAACGTCTTATTTTTAGAAATTATATTTAAGACCTTGGCCCTAATACCTATCCCTTAATCCTCCCGTCAATTTGGAAGGAAACAGCGCTAAAATACGGAAAAGTGCTATCGGAAGGACGAGCAAGGAAGAGTCAGATCAAAATAAAACCATTAGCACTGCGACAAAATGAGAGCACACCCTAGACAGCGCCCCTTCTTTTTTTTATTTTGCTGATATGGGAAAAAGTTGGAAAAATCCTCACAAAGTCGAAGCTGCTAATAAAAAGGGCGCTGTTATTTCAAAAATGGCAAAAGAAATTGCCGTCGCCGTTAAACTCGGCGGGCCCGATCCCAATGCCAATGCCCGTCTGCGCATGGCCATCGATGCCGCCAAAGAAGCCTCGTGCCCCAAAGACACCATTGAACGTGCGATTAAAAAAGGTTCCGGCCAATCCGATGACAAATCGCAAATTGAAGAAGTGATGTATGAAGGATTTGGCCCACATCAAGTAGGTGTTCTCGTGGAATGTCAAACCGACAACCGCACACGTACAGCTCCTGATATTCGTTTTCTTTTTAAAAGTCATGGCGGTCAAATGGGAGAACAAGGCAGCGTTGGTTGGATGTTTGATCGTGTTGCCTTAGTAGAAGGCATACCAGCTAAACCTGATATTGACCCCGAAGAAGAAGCCATTGAAGTGGGAGCGAACGATGTCAGTAAAAAAGATGGCGTTTATTCGTTTTATGGATCTCCGGATGATATAGAAACTCTGCGAAAAAATCTCGCCAACCGTGGCTGGAACATTAAAACCTGCGAGTTTTCTTATGTAGCAAAAAACAAAACGTCTCTCAACGCTGAACAGCTCAAAGAAGTTTACGAATTTCTTGATGCTCTTGACGATAACGAAGACTGCGCGCGGCTTCACACAACTTTGGAGTAACATGTCATTACAACCCGTCCGTGGAACGCGCGATCTCGTCGGTGACGAGCTCCAACGTTTTTTACATATCCTGCAAACAGCACGCACTATTTCTGCTCTTTATGGATTTCAAGAAATCGAAACACCTATTTTTGAGTCTACCGAGGTTTACAGCCGCACTTTGGGCGATGCCAGCGATATCGTCACCAAAGAAATGTACACTTTTACCGACAAAAGTGGCGACTCCCTCACCTTGCGACCTGAAGGAACAGCTGGCGTGGCACGCTCGCTGATCTCACAATCGCTGTTTCGCGATTTGCCGGTTAAATATTTTTATCAAGGTCCTATGTTTCGCCATGAGCGCCCACAAAAAGGGCGATACCGCCAGTTTTATCAAATCGGCACTGAATTGATTGGCGTAGCCTCACCGGTGGCCGATGCCGAAGTGATCAGTTTAGGCTGGAATCTGCTTAAAACTTTAGGGATTTCTTCGCAAATCAAACTGGAGCTGAACACCATTGGTGACAGTGAATCGCGCAACACCTATCGCCAAACGCTCCTTGAATATCTACGCAAGCACACCGCGCAGCTTTCTCCAGAAAGCGTCGCACGTTTAGAAAAAAATCCATTACGGGTTTTAGATTCTAAAAGCGAACAGGATCAACCCATTATTCAAAATGCTCCACAAATGGATGATTCTTTAAACGCCACTTCACGAGATTTTTTTGCACAACTCTGTAAGCTCCTCGAAAAGCTGCAAATCCCTTACACCCGAAATCAACGTCTAGTTCGAGGCTTGGATTATTATTGCCACACCGTTTTTGAATTCACCACCACAGCTCTCGGTGCACAGAATGCTGTGCTTTCTGGTGGACGCTATGATGGGCTTATCGAAACCATGGGCGGCCCTTCAACTCCAGGCGTGGGCTGGGGCGCCGGAGTCGACCGCCTAGCACTTTTGATTGCCCCTCTGGTAAGTGAATCTTCGATGATTGGTGTTATTCCTTTAGGTACAGAGGACGAAACAGAGGCTGTTTATTGGCTCGAGGAACTGCGCAAAAACCAGATTTCAGCACAAATGCCTTATTCTGGAAATTTATCAAAGCGCTTAAAAAAATTAGATCGTTTACCCTGCGCGGGTGCAGTGATTGTCGGTGGCGATGAAGAAAAGCGCGGCGAAGTTCAATTTAAGAATTTTAAAACAGGTCAGGCTCAAGCTGTCTCTAAAAACGAGCTGATTTCCTTTTTGAAAAAAATCTTAGTATGACTAAACTGATCCTTGCGAGCACCTCTATCTACCGCCAGCAACAACTCAAACAATTGAATGTTCCTTTTCAAAGTATGGCCCCGCAAGTGGATGAAGATCAGCTTAAAAAACAAGCGCCCGTTTCAACCACCGATCTCCCTCTCTATCTCGCACAAAAGAAAGCGGAAAGCCTGGCTCTCCTTTACCCTCAATCCATCATTATCGGTGCCGACCAAATAGGTTTTTTAGGAAATACCACACTAGGAAAAGCGGGCACCAAAGACAAAGCCATCCTCCAACTTTTGCAACTTCAAGGCAAAACCCACCAGCTGCACACGGCTATCGCTGTTTACCTCAATGGCCAGTGGCTACTGCATGTGGATGTGACAGAGCTCACCATGCGCACACTGAGCGAAGCGCAGATACGTCATTACGTTGATTTAGAAAATCCCATCGATTGTGCCGGTTCTTATAAATTTGAAGGTTTGGGAATAAGCTTGTTTGACAAAATCTCGACCAAAGACCCAACCAGTATTATTGGATTACCCCTAATGACTCTAACCAATTTCCTTACTCAATTCGGACTTCCGCCCATCTAAAGACGCATCCCTTTTGCTCTCCTCTTCTCTTTTAAAACTCGACCACAGTTTTAGCGCAGAGAAGCCGATAAAATGTTTATGAATGCACCAAAACAAAAAGCAAATTCATTAGAGCAGTTGTCACCCTTTCCTTATCGTCGTTTGGGACGCACCGAATATCGTGTCTCCCCTATTTGTTTTGGCAGTTTGCGACTCACTCCCGAAAACGAAATGTACAAAGAATCTTTGCGTACCGCTTTTGCGACGGGTATTAATTTTATCGATTCCAGTGGTAGTTATGGTGACGGCGCTTCTGAGTTACTCATTGGCGAAGTTATTCATGAGAAAATTTCTAGCCAAGAAGTCCACCGTTCGGATGTGGTCGTGTCGACCAAAATCGGCACTCTGCAAGGACGTGTTTTCGCGGATGCGGCAAAACGCGAGCAGCTCGGCCACCCTTTTCCAGGCATTTTAAAAGTCACGGATCAAATGGCTCATTGTATTTCTCCTGACTATTTAGAGTTCCAAATCACCACTTCTTTGCGTCGCCTTAATTTGGAATATATAGACTTTGTTTTTATTCAAGCTCCTGAAATGATGTTGACCCACGGAAAATCAAAACCAGAGATGATTCTGGCTCTTAAAAAAGCATTTGAACATCTTGAGGTCGAAGTGGTTAAAGGTCGTATTCGTTATTATGGAGTCGCGTCCAGTGCTTTTTTGAAAAAAGATATCGCTTCGGATTTTATTAATCTCTCGGAAATCTATGATATTGCGAAATCGATCCGACCGAATCATCATTTTGCAGCGGCGCAAATCCCTTTTAATCTTTTTGAAACCTATGCGATGACCGAAAAAAATCACAAGGGTCGCACCTTGTTTCAGGTAGCAAAGGATTTAGACCTGGCCGTTGTCACCTGCCGCCCTTTGACCAGCCACCATCGCGACAAACTCCATCATTTTATTACCTTCCCTGAACGCGATGAAGCCTCCACAAAAGGAAAATTACATCAAAATCTTCTCGAACTGATTGAACTCGAAAAAGAAATGATGAGCAAGCTCACTGCAATTCCTTCCCTCAACTGGGGACATTTTTTACGCGATCATTTGGAAAGCATTTGTGACCTTTGGAAATGGACCAACTATGTTCAACGTCATGTTCGTCCTAAAACAATGGAGCAAATCAGCTACCTTCCACAAGATATGTACTGGGAAATTTGGAAAAATAAATACATCCAAAAATTAAATCTTGTCACCCGCCTAGTGACCGAGAGTCTGGAAAGCATTTCCAATCTCCGCACGAATCAGATTTCACTTTATTTAGAAGAGAAAAACATCTGTTTTGCCGAAAGCAAAAAACTTTCCAACAAAGTCACACAAATGTATCTCAGCTTTACCGAAATCGATTCCATCATTATGGGCCTGGGTTCACCAGAATTTGTGAAGGACTTGCAAGATATTAAGTCCATACCCACAGAACTGGAAATGATGCCCGTCCTCAGCGAAGTCAAAATGCGATTTTGATGCGTTTTTGGCTAGGATGAATAAAATTGAGAGGTAAAAAATCTAGGCGGCCAGTTTCTTTTTGGCAAACTGGGAATTTAAAAAAGTATTTACGATTTGGCTCTCAAACTGTGTGCCGCTACAGCGAAGCAGTTCATCAGCAATGGTACTCATTGGAAGACCTTTGCGATAGGCACGATCCTCACCCATGGCATCTACAGTATCAACGACAAGAATTAATTTAGAAATCAGCGGAATTTGCTCTGGACTCAGCTCGTGATACCCTTTTCCATCCACACGCTCATGATGATAAAGCACAGCTTGGCTGACTTGTTTAAAAAAGGGAAGGATCGTTAACGATTCGATGAGCTCCACACCAAACACGGTATGTTTTTTCATAATATCAAACTCATCTGGCGAGAGTCGCGTAGGTTTGTTGATGATTGCGGCAGGAACTTTTATCTTACCCACATCGTGCAAAAAGCCCGAATAAAGACTCAGCGCCTGTTCCATAAGACTTAAGTTGAGTTCGCGCGACAAAAGAAGACTCATCTCCCCAACGCGACAGCAGTGCGCATAGGTACCCTGATCATGAGCCTGCAATTCCGACATTAAAGAACGAATCTTTTCGTGCGCATACCACGGCAGCTCAAACCCTGTTTCTCGCTGGAAATCCCAAATCAACTTCATCACAAAGCTTATCGACATCCGCGATTAAAAAGTTAAAACAATCTCAGATTGAGACAGAGATCCTTCGCGCTGCTCAGGATGACGTAGAGAGACCAACGAAGGTCCGCAGGAGAGCCCCCAGACATCTTGAGGGCACTGCGCGAAGTACCCGCGCCCAGCCGCCCCAACTCCTCCCAACTCCCACGCCAAAAAATCTCTTTTTGGCCTCCTAGAATTCAATAAAAAGAATAAAATGTATCTTTTGTGAACCTCTGGCTAGCGGATGCGCTTTCGTCTTGCGAAAAGCCAGTGAGGGCAGGAGGCCCGTGTTCACAAAAGATACATTTTATTCTTTTTATTGAATTCTAGGAAGCCAAAACGCAGCAGCGCTAAGCCGCTTTTTCAGCCATACGTTGATAAACCTGAATGTGCTTCTCCAAACACGAAGATATCAAAAAATTCGTGCGGAAATGCTCATAGGCCTGCAACCCTAAACGAGTGCGCAAAATATCATTATTCGCCAATTGATTCATTGCATGTCCCAGCATTTGCGAATCCCGTCTTTGAACTTCCAAACCGGTTTTTCCATGGACATTGACAAACTTCACACCCGAGTTGAGATCTGTCGTGATCGCAGGTTTCTTGCAAGACATGGCTTCAAGCAGCACTAACCCAAAGGCTTCCGCTTCATTGATTGATGGTAAAACCAGTGCTTCGCAGCCATGCAGATACGCGGCAAACTCTTCATCCGACTCCACGGGACCGACAAAATGGATTCGCTTTTCTAAACCCATTTCTCGGCTCAGCACTTTCCAACTTTCTAAAAAAGGGCCCTTGCCGATCAGCACCAGATTAAGCGAAACATCTTGCATCGCTTCGATGAGAAAATTCACGCCTTTGTAAGTTACCATACGACCGACAAATAAAAAATATCGCCCATACTTTTCTTTAAGAACTTGCACGCTGTCATTCAACTGAGGTGATTTGCTCTCATACTTAGGCTCTATACCAAAAGGAATCACTTCGCATTTGTGTTTGTAATCTTTGAGCCAAAAAGAATATTCAATGTGCAACGGTGTAGCCACCAAAATACGATCGGCTTTTTCCAAAATGGCCTTCGACACAGGCTCGTAAAAACGATTGAGCCAGCGGGACTTCATCACTTCACAATGGAAAGTTACAATGAGGGGCGCTGTAAAAGGAATTGTCAGACTCGCCACTTCAAAGAGCGGATTGGGCGCATGCAGATGAATCACATCCGCTTGTGCAAAATAATTTTTCAGCTCCCAAAAAATGCTCGGCGTAAGAGGTTGAGAAAACACCGTCGCCCACTGTGGCAGCCGCACCACTTGCACCCCGTTAACGTCTTCTATGATTTTTTGTGACGTTTCGCTGGAGCAAATCACTGTCACCTGATGCCCTTGATGGACAGCGGCTTCCGAGAGTTCTTTGATCACTTTTTCGATTCCGCCGCGGTAGGGATGATAATATTTGCTGAGGTGAAGAATTCGCATCTCTTGTAGTCTACATGCCCCAGGAAAAATCTCGAAGCTCTTCTTGTGATTCATTTAAAAACACACCGAGAGTCTAACTGGGCAGATAAACACGACCAAGGTCTCAATCTCTTTACGAAACTAAATAAACCGCACTTATTGGCCGATATGAGAAGCATGAAATACCTCGCTCTGTTCATTCAGCTATTCGTATTCCATTCCACGACCTGGGCTACTACAGAAATTATTGAGAGCTCCAGCAACGGACAAACCTATATCGATCCCGTGAACAATATCGCGAGAATCAATATCCGCTCGACCTTTCGCAATCCCAGTTACGCCGCTCACCCTCCGGGCATCGAGTGCAAAAAACTCAAAATCGTTCGCCGCGAAACCGAAAACAACTGTATTCAATCCATGCAAGTCGCAGATCCCACGAAAACGTGTGAAATACTACGCACGTCTGTGCAAGGTTTTGTGGACTGCGAAGAGATCGATGCCGCTCAAATGACCATTCTCGACCCTCAACAATGCGGCAATCCCGCCGTGGCTTGTGCTCCGGCTAGCACTTCATGGGAAAACTACACATTGGATCTCCCTCTCGCAGGAATTCGCGAACAAATTCGAACTTGCTCACCAACCCATGAACTTCTGGTAGTGACAGACTCGCGCGGGCAAAACGCGTCAGTTTCGAGTATGAAAGACCTACAACAATGTGGAAGAAATCTCAGTGGACGAACAAGCGCCACGTCTTGCTCCTCGGAATCATTACGTCCGATCGATACGGGTGATGTTCTTTGGGATCAAGAAAATCGTGATGAGTACAAAATTAAAGTCAGCCACACGCCTGGTTTTTATGTGGGCGATCATTCCCATTACTTTTTTGATTATGCACAAAAAAAATGGTGTTACCAATTTAAGCCATTTCATACTGTGAGAGATAACAACCAAATCCTGCGCACCACAGCCACCTGTGTAACCCCTCCCGTGACGGCTCATCCCTTAGAGTTCAATCGCGGGAGCGAGCATATCACCAAGGGTATAGTTCGTTTGGAATTAGACTCCAGCGGCCAACCTATCGCCACCGTTGGTCAACCTTCGGCCCAGCCGGGAGATAATGGTCGCTATCAGTTAGATACAACAAAACCCGTGATGCGCGTGACTCTTTCCAGCGTCAATCCACCCGCGAGTGGTACAAGTGTCGGTCGCCGTTCCACCTTTGAGCTCGTCAATGCTGATGGTAAAGTACGATCTTCAATGACGGTCTCTCCCTCTATGGTTCTTGGCAGCAATCTGAACACCCCTGGCGCCTGCAGCAGTTCACCAGGTCGCTATTGTCTGAATGTCCCCACACAAGTGAACAATTCCCAAATGGGCGAAAATTTTTGTCGCAACAACTATCAAACACTGCCGCTGAGTACATCGACCGGTGGACTTTGTTATTCCTGTAATGGAATTACTCCCGGTAATTGCGATCAAGCCACGCATTTAGTTCAACGTATAAGCGCCTCCGCCCCACAAGCGGACAGTTTCCAGCGCATTCCTACGAGCTACAGTGATCTTTATAATCAATTGAGTAGCTGTAATACCCCGGTTTCGGCGCCGTCATCACCTAGCGATATGGCTCAATAGTATTTATCAGTAGTATTTATCAGTAGTACTTATCTAAGCAGGCTTGCATTTCTTTACGCACTTGAATACGCAACTCAGATATTTGCTCTTCTGAAGGCCCTTGTGGGTAAATCGGTTTTAAGATTTCCAAAATCACGGTTTGTTGCCAATGTCCCCAATTGGCAAAAAGCGCATGTTTGGGCAACACGCGCTCACAACCGACCAGCACAATTGGAACCATGGGCATTTGTGCATTGACTGCAAAAAAGAACGGACCCGATTTAAAATCTCCAAGTTTTCCATTCCCCTCACCGCGCGTGCCTTCAGGGGCCAGAGCAAAAACATCCCCCAACTTCACACGTTTTTCGGCCTCTTTATAAACCTTCATCACTTTATCGCGATTTTTACGTTCGATGGGAAGTGCGCCCGCCTTGCGAATCGCCGCACCAAAAACGGGAATGGCGAAGAGTTCACTTTTTGCACCGAAGTGAAAGAAGCGTGGAGATCCCGCAAACATCACAAAAATATCGTAATGGCTGACGTGGTTAAAAAGGTAAAGAAAACCCCCAGCTGGCAAATTCTCCTGGCCGCGCAACTCCACTTTGACTCCCACGAGAGTCAAAATCATTTGCGCCCAAATTTTAGTCACAAACCAGTTCGCTTTTTCTTTCTTGCCCGTAGCATAGATAATGGCCAACACAGTCACCGAACAAAACAAAGTCCAAAAAATGGTGAAAAACGCCATAAAAAGGGATCGTGGATAAGAAAGAAGCTTTAAAAAAATGCCCATATTTCCAGTCTCGTCTCATATAGACAACGGTGCGTCAACAAAAAGACATTTTGGACTTATGAGTCGACATTCCTGATAATAAAACCATGTTTGATTCCATGCCGCTCTTTCTCGCCCGCCTTTATTCCTTCTTGTCCTATGAACTGATGAAAATCGGTGAGGTCAGCCTCACTCCTCAAAAGCTCATCATCGCACTGTTTGCCATCTGGGTTTCCAGTAAACTTTCTTATGCCGTCGAGGGAGCCTTACGCCGTTCTCTGGCAAAAAAAGATTTTGATCCTGGGGCCAAAGTGTCCATGGAACGTTTTGCCCGCTACGGTGTGTTTACTCTCGGGGTGATTATCACTCTTTCCTATGTGGGCGTGAATCTTCGCACCCTGGAAACCTTCGGAGCCGTGCTCGGGGTTGGTATTGGTTTCGGTTTGCAAAATATCACGCAAAACTTTATTTCGGGCTTAATCCTGCTCACCGAACGCCCCATTAAACGTGGTGATTTGGTAGTCATTGATGGTATTTCTGGACGTGTTTTAGACATTCGTGCGCGCTCCACCCTGGTTCTCACTCGTGATGACGTGGTGATCATCGTGCCCAATTCAGAATTCATCACCAAACAGGTCGTGAACCAGTCGTTCTCTGGTGAAAGAATCCGCTACGCCATTCATGTGGGGGTAGCGTATGGATCGGATCTTAAAAAAGTTCAGGAAACACTCCTTGCTATCGCCAAAAAACATCCACAAGTTCTTCAGACGCCGCCCCCGTCCGTGCAATTGCGTGAGTTTGGTTTGCACGCCGTTGATTTTTCTTTACGCATTTGGCTCTCGGAGCTGTGGTTTAACGAAGTGATTCTTTCAGAACTGCGTTTTGAAATTGATAAACAATTTGCTGAAAACAATATTTTTATTCCCTACCAATTGGCAACAGCAACCAAAACAGCCAGGGACAAACACACATGATAAATTTTTTATTTTTTACCCTGCTTTTTCTCACCGCCTGCCAACACACAGCCACGAGCCCAGCTGCGACGACGCAGTCAGCTCCGTCACTTGCACCAAGCGAAAACATCACCTGCTCTTTGCAAAAAGATGTTCGTCGTTTGCGCATCCTCCCCGTTCAAGACAAAGGCTGTTCGCTTCAATACACCAAGTACAATACCGAAAAGTCCATAGCGACCTCGCAGTCGAGCAAACAACATTGTGTCGATATCAGTAAACGCATTATAACCCAACTCACACAATCGGGTTTTTCTTGTGAATAAACTTCTCCTGCTCGCGCTTTTCTGTTGTACAGTTTTGGCGCAAGCCGAAGAAGAAACCGCGCCACTGACAGGCGACCCTCTGCTTGTGGGACCGCCCAGTGATGCGGGAGCCCCCCAGTCACACTGGGGATTGGGCGTGGGCGCTGGCTGGATTAATGATTATCCAGGAGCCGCACAAGGACGGAGACGCTTTCTCGCTGTGCCAACCTACAAAGGGAGAACGATCACCATTGATCGCCAAGAAGGTATCAAGGGCGATCTTATCGCACAAAGTCGTTTTAAATTTTCTGTGAGTTTTTCTTTTTTGTTTCCCACAAAATCAAAAGATATTCCGGTGCGTGTTGGAATGCCCGATTTAGACTGGACACTGCAATTGGGTCCTGAGTTGCAAATATATTTAATACGTACTCCAGAACACACCATGTTTGTGCGATTGCCACTGCGTTTTGTCGCCACGACAGATTTCTCCCACCGTTTTCAAAGTCGCGAATGGAATTTTGCGCCAAGCCTGCGTAATATCTTTCATCTTAAAAAAGGTTATGGCGAAATCGCGACCCGCTTAGAATTAGATTACGCCTCTGAAGGCTATAACGATCTCTTTTATCAAGTGGCCGCGGAATACGCCACACCCACACGCCCTTACTTTAATGCGCAACAAGGTTTGATGGAAACAACGGTCGGGGTTAATTACTCCTATTACGATCTTTTCCCATGGACCTTTTTTGCTGGTGCGAATTTGTATTTTTTGGGAGATGCCAAAAATCGTGAGAGCACGCTCCTCGCGAAAACCCGCAACGCCTCCATCCTCTTTGGGATGATTCGTTACTTCTAAAAAAAAGGTCCAGCCGATGGACCTTTTTAATCAACAGAATGTAGCTCTTGTGTTGTATTATTTTAAACTCGACGGCGTAAATAACACACGAATTCTAGAATCCTGCGCAGGAATATATGCGGCCGCAAAGGTGACCGAATTGTCGGCAGCATTGTAGGTATATCCCTCCTCTGGCACTAAAACGTCATCGATATAAATCTGCAACGTTCCATCAAGCGGAACTCGACTCAGATAAAACTTGGTGGAAAACTCAAGAATGGAATCTGATAACGTTCCAAGGATATTACTAAAATCTCCACAAAGTTCAGCCTTGATCCCGCCCGTGGCGTCGGTCAGCTCCGCATAACGATGAGCGATACGACGTCCTGTAAAGGTGGTCCCAAGAATGGCACGACACTCTTCTGAGAAGATACCCACTGTGTTCACCATATAGTTTTTCTGAGTATCGGTACTTCCAGTCGCCGCATCTAAGATACTTAAATAACGACTGATCGGATGTAAACGCGGATCATCTGAACTGTTTTGTGTCACCCCATCAGGCAAAAGTTGAATATTCGCTGTTCCATCCCAAGAGAAATCTTCTTCATCCGTCATAAAGATCACCACTAAAAATGCACCGGGACGGGGGAAGGGCGTGGCCACATTGTCGACATTTAAGAGTGCCGCTTCCAAACTCTGGAATCCCCGCTCATCACCACCACCACAAATATCTTGCAGAACATTGGTCTGAAACACATTTTTTAAGTCAGGAGTATTGGGATCAATGATTCTGTAACCACTGCTCGTTGCCCCACCACAAAGATCGATACTCGAATAGTCTCTCTCGCCATCGCGAAATCTTGCAATGGTAGGATCTGAACCATGCGCGGCTAAACCTTTATACGCATCGGTTGTTGTCACGGCGATTCGATAATCAAAACTTCTTTGTGTGAACTTATCAATAAATGAAGAGACATTGCTCGCCACTTGCGCTTGCGATGTCGCCATGGAACCGGAATTGTCGACCACCCATAATATATCTATAGGTACACTCTTAACAGCCGTCGACTGTTGAAAAACATCCTGTTCATTAGCCACATTAAAGGATTTACCACCACACGCAGAAAGTCCCGCAGCCACTACCACCAACAACATCTTTAATATTTGATTCTTCCTCATGCTCATGGGTTCCTCCATATCCCTCAACAGGGATGTCTTGACCCGTATTTCCTTTCGTCAGCCCTGGACCTTGGGATGAGGAGAATCCACACTTTCGCCTCACAATGACGCTGTTTTAAGGTGAAACATTCGATATAAATGCCTGAAATTCCTATTCTTTTAACTTCTTGATTGACTCGACAATAGACTCAGTGAGAAGAACTTGTACAAAATGAGAAGGATCGCCCTATGCTTTTAGATCAAATCAATATGAATTATTTGCGAATCTTTGAGGCTGTCTACCGCACACGGAGCATGACCCAGGCCGCAGCAGAGCTCCATCTTACGCAATCGGGTATCAGCCAGCACATCAAATCCCTGGAAGACACCCTCCAAATTAAGCTCTTTGATCGTATTAAACAAAAGCTTATCCCTACGGAAGAAGGCAAAAAACTCTACTTGCAACTTTCTCCCCACCTGAGTCGTCTGGAAGAAATTCTCCTCGATCTCACCAATAAGGACAATTCCCTGCGCGGGGAAGTGGTGATTGGGATGCCGGTGGTATTTGGGCTTAACATTGTACTGCCTATTCTCTCTGAGTTTGGTAAAACTCACCCCTTTTTGAAGTTCCGCATTCACTTTGATTTAGCGCGAAGCTTTAACAATCTTCTTCTTAAGGGCGATGTGGACTTTGCTTTTGTCGATGAGTTTAATATGGATCGCCAAATCGAAACCGCTGATGTCTATGATGAGACCCTGCTCCTCTGTGCTTCCAAAGATTATATCAAAGCCAAGGGCGAAGGAAACACCCGCAAATACTTTGAAGGTTTGGAATACATTGAGTACGACCAAGATCTTCCCATGTGCCAACGCTGGATGGATCATCATTATAAATACAACTCCATCGATCTCAAAGTGAAAGCCGTACTGGCCGATACATTGGGTGTAGCTAAACTCATTCAATCTAGCTTGGGCATTGGCATCCTTCCAGGTCACCATGTAGAAAAGCTCAAGGCCGAAGGAAAAAATCTTTTTATTTTTGAAGGCAAAACCAATAAAGAACTTAAAAATAAAATCAGCGTCGCTTTTGTCAAAGGGCGCAGCTGGTCCCTGGCAGTCCAAGAAAGTTTTCAGTATCTGAAGAAGAATATCAAAACACCTTGAGGATGATTATGCTTCGTTTATGGATTCTCACGCCTTTTATCGTTTGTCTGATTTCTTGCCAAATGCTGTCTCCCACGTCGCAAACGACGCAGCCCCCACAGCGTGAGCTTTTTATTCTACAAGGAGCCACCGATACAACGTCTACACAAATTAATATCTTAGCCCCAGCAAAAGAGCTTTATACTTTTCAATTGAAGATGGAATCCAGCACTCTCGAAGCCCCTCAGCCGTTCACGCAAGCTGTGCCGGGCACGTCTTGGCAACTGTTGCAATTGCAAATCAAAGATCTCACGTCCGAGCTTCTCTACACTTTACAGGTTTTTGATGAAGATCACAAAATGGTAGATGAACGGTTTTTTAAAGTTTTGCCTAAAAAAATTCAAAAGCCGAGAATTTTTGTTATTTCTTGCACCAATGATGCCTATAGCGATCTACAAAAAAAACAATGGACGCAAATTGATCAACAAAAGCCCGACTTTCTTTTTTTGATCGGCGATAACGTCTATGCCGATGTCGGCCCTCTCGGTCCCGTGACCATGACACCGGAACTCTTGTGGAAGCGTTACGCCGAAACCTGGTCCACGCTGACTCTTTACAAAATGCCTCACTTAATTCCGACGTTTGCTATCTGGGATGACCACGATTACGGAATCAATGATGGAAACCAGTCTTTTCCCTATAAAACGGAATCTCTGAATACGCTTAAAAACTTTTTCCCCATGCGCGACAACGAATCTTTACTCTCGGGTCCAGGCGCTTCTTCGCGAATTATGATTGGCGATCAACAGTTTTTATTTTTAGATAACCGCTTCTTTCGTACCCCTTTAAAAGCTGTTCCGCAAAGTCACTTCGGAAAGGATCAAAACGTCTGGATTCTTGAAAACGTGAAAAAACACAAAGGACTTACGTGGCTGGTGAGTGGTGATCAATTTTTTGGTGGCTATCATCCTTTTGAATCTTTTGAGGGTCATCATCCCCAGGACTTTAAGTCCTTTTTAAAATCTCTCAAGGCCTTAAAACACAAGGTTGTGTTTATTTCTGGCGATCGCCATGCGGCAGAAATCATGAAGGTGGATAAAAAAGAGTTGGGCTACACCACTTACGAATTCACATCTAGCGGACTCCACAGCAAAATGTATGCAGACACCATGACAAAACATACCAATCCTCGCGCCGTTTTCGGCAAAGGGGGAGAGAGTAACTACATGTCTTTGGAAATCGACGAAAGCCATCAACCAACCAAAATAGGCGTGGTTGTGTGGGGTGAAGACATGAAGGTTTTTTATCAAAACTTTTTTGAAATAGGAAAATAGATGTACTCGCAATGGATCCATGGCGCGGAACTATCATTAGAAACTCCTCTTGGGGCTGATTTTTCGACAACTATTTCGGCCATTCAATCTGTGAGTCACGGATTTCATGATTTAAAAACGGTGCCCTTGGTAAAACGTCAAGTTTGGCTACAAACAGCTTTATCACGAATCCAAAATGACTTTTTTCCCTCACACCTCTCTTTTTTTGAAAAACGAGGAGCTTTTCGCGAGCTCTTATTGGCAGAGCAAAAATGTTTTCTTAAAAAAGTTGAAAATCTCCTCACGCAAAACGGCACAGCTTTGCCGTTCGGACCGTGTTTGATTTATGGAAGCCGAAGTTCACCACTCGCACGCCTTTGGCCTGTTCTCCAAGCATTGCAGAGTGGCTGTTCGGTGGTTTTTTTAGTCAACGCCGATCTGCAAGAAATGTATCTGGCTTTAGTCAAAATTCTCATCGACAGTGGTTACCCGCCCACCTCTCTTGCGCTTCTCACAACCAACGATGCGGAATCCCTTGAGACACTCGTTCAGCACCCTTCTCTCAAAGGCATTTATTTTCGTGGACATAACTACGAAGGGGCTTTTCTCACAAAGACTCCACTCCCCCTTTTTCAAAAAAGACTGAAAATCCATTGGGGTGGGAAAAACCCTGTGATCTTCACTTACGATGCCGCATTAGACACTATGGAATCTTGGCTGCAGAGAAGTTTTGATATTCACCATCTTGCGGAACACCGCTTTCATCGTTGGTTTGTGCAAGAAAAAAACTATGCATCGTTTATAGAAAAAGTACAGAGCCTGCTCCCCACCATCACAGAGCGAATCGCTCAGCAAGCTCACACGGACACCACCTATAGCCAGGCTTTGCAAACACAAAACACTTCCTTATTTAAAGAGAAAAATTGGAAAACGTTAGAGAACGGAAATGTTTCTATCAACTTTGATTTTAATAATTGCTCACCCTGGCATCAACAAGAAACACTCGGACTCAATCTGACGATCACACGTTATAAAAATAGTGCCGAAGCTTTTAAGTTTTCCAACACCACCAACTACGCCAGCACCGGCTGTGTTTTCGCAGGCCAAGTCGAAAAAGCCCAGGAACTTGGTAAGCAGCTGACGATGCCCCACATTTTTGCCAATCAGATTCCCGATCTTATTGAATTAATAGACATTCGCGGACTTGTGGGCTGTGGTTTGGGTTTTGAAATAACCGACAAAGATTTTTTTACGTTTTCTTAAGGCAGACGATAAAGATCAATCGTCGCACTGCCGCCCGATTGCATATTAGAAAACGAATTTCCTTCTTCATCAATACCGTAAATGGTAACCTTGAGCGTGTTCCGCTCGTTAATGACCAAGCCGGAAACCCTAAGGGAAAATTCATACCGCCCCGATTTACAAAATTCTGAAAGGTTTTGCGAGCCTCTGTTTTCTCCTACGGAGTTTTTTAACTCGTAGCGAATATAATGTTCTGGATAATTACCTACATTACAACGACCCGCTATAATGTAATCTGTGACCGTTGAAGCCAGTGCCAGAGGGTTGGAAGTGTCGATGGAAATTTGCAAAAATTCAACTTGTGGACCACAATCCACCACATCAGAAATGCAATCTGTAGAGAATAGACTGCTTTCTCCGTACAAGTTTGACGTCGCGTACTCTTGACCACAGTTCTGAAAAAGCAGCATGAGACTGAGACAAGAAATGAGGTAAAAATGAATTTTTCTCATGTAAAAACAGCCCCCTCGAACCTTCTTATCGCCAAAAGTCTTGTAAAACTTAAGAGGGTTTGTCTCAAAATGAGAAACTCGACCTCACATAAGCCCTCCTTTTCTATTTAAGTGTTGAGATTTATTTCAATAATCCCGAAACAGTATTATGAGCCAAATTGCCAAAAAAGATCCTCATATAATGACCGAAAAACTGAAGTCATTAATATCCATTGGTGTAGCTCTCTCTTCAGAAAAAGAACTGACCAAACTTATGCAATTATTTTTGGAAAAGTGTTTGGAAGTCTGCCAAGCCGAAGGCGCCAGCATTTATTTGATCGATAAAAAGATGATTTATCATGATGCCAAGAACAATCCCTTGTTTGTTCCACAAAAAATTCCGGTCTTAAAATTTCTCAGAACGATGAATCGTTCTCGCGGAGCCCAGGATCACAGCACTCTCGTCGAAATTAATAAAAAGAGCATTGCCGGGTTCAGTGCTTTCTCTAAAAAAATTGTCAACATCCCCGACTGCTATAACATCGATCCAGCGAGTCCTTTTCGTTTTAACGCGCAAAATGACATCACTGATAATTACAAGACGATTTCGCTCCTGACCATTCCTATGATCTCCGCTCATGGGCAGGTCCGTGGCGTTGTCCAAGTAGTGAATAAACTCAGTGATAAAGGCTTCCCTCTGGTCAAAGACGACACGGTTCCTTACGAAGAAGTGATCCCCTTCGACCAAGAAGACGAAGAACTGATGCAAGTGTTTGCATCCCAAGCTGCGGTGGCCATAGAGAATGCTCAACTTACAGAGAGCATCGAAAATCTCTTTGAAAGCTTCGTGCACGCCTCTGTCAAAGCCATTGAAGCCCGAGACCCCACCACCAGTGGTCACAGTGACCGCGTGGCCATTTTAACTGTAGAGCTGGCTCTAGCTGTTCATAAAAACCAGATTGGTAGTTTCCGCAATGTGCATTTTTCCGAGGAACAAATTCGTGAACTGCGTTATGCGGCTCTTCTCCATGATTTTGGAAAAATTGGAATTAAAGAAGATGTGCTCCTTAAGCAGAAAAAACTTCATTCGCGCGAACTAGAATCTATTCTTTTGCGTTTGGACAGCCTCGAATTCAAAGATGAGTCTCAGCAGTGGCGCCAATTTATTGAGAATCTTCTCGAAGCCGTAGAGAAAAATCCCAATATCGATCCTCATTGGCTCCATAAAAAGGTGCACGATATTCAGCACCATATCGAGACGACAAAATTGCGCGTCCGTCAAATGAAGAGTGGTGTAATTCAAACCAATGAACCTTATGTCATTAAAGATCAAAAATCCTTGGATCGCATGTTAACCATGATCACGTCGTCGACTGAGCACTTTGAACAAAAAGTACTCACCGATAACGAGATCAAGATTCTTTCTATTCCCAAAGGAAGTCTGAGTGGCGAAGAGCGGCAACAGATTGAATCCCATGTGACCCACACCTATGACTTTTTAAAACAAATTGCGTGGACCGATGGATTAGAACAAGTGGCCCACATTGCTCATTGCCACCATGAAAAAATGGATGGCTCAGGCTACCCACGCGGTATTGCCGGCTCAGAAATCCCTATCCAAGCACGCATGATGACCATTGCGGATATTTATGATGCGCTCGTGGCATTTGATAGACCTTACAAAAAGTCAATGTCGCCTGATACCGCTATCGACATTCTGCTCAGCGAAGCGAACGAAGGAAAATTAGATACGGAACTTCTACGTATTTTCATCGAAGCTGGCATTCATACACATATTACGAATTTAGTAAAAAAAGTGGCGTAAGAGATCCTTCAAACTGATGATACTGTTCTCGTACATTTGCGCCAGGACTTTTTAAATTGTGTGAGAGAAATCCTCTCCGTCATTTCATATTCTAACTTTTTATTCACATGACGCAATCGAGTTTGCTCCGCATCGCTGGTGAACTCACAGATTGGATCTGCTGACTCGCTAGGGTTAAATATTTTAAAATGCACGTTCTGATTACCTGCCGCCCAGTAAGTAATAAAATACGCTTGGCCTGAGGACAACACTTCCTTGGATTTATAAAAACCCCATGGAGGAGATTTTGGCGAATATCTCTTCACTTGTCCCGCACCACTAGAAAAATTTAATACAGATCTTTTAATTTTAAATTTTTTTTCTTGAGGATCAACCAGCTCAACTGATGTTTTTAATGTCCACAAACCTGCCGATGCAACATTGCACAACAAAACAATAAAAGAAATAAAACAAACTACCTTGCACATGTGGGCGTCCCTCCACTTGGCATAGCCATACAATTTTTATCATCTGGTTTTGTTTTACATAAACATTCCAGAGAGTAAGATTCATTATTTTGTTGTACACAGTAAGCGCAGTCATAAATACTTCTGGCATAGGCTGCATTTGCATCTGGGTTGGAGCTGCCTAAATAGCTCTCTAAGATAGGTTGAATATTTGCGCCGCTATAAGAATTGTCATCTCTCTTCATTTCGAGGACTGCTAATCCCACTTCCAGCTGAAGAGTTGGATTGCGCGCCATTTGTGTCAACATTTCTTGGCCTGTCTTTATATTTTCATATCCCGGCACCCGCGAGCGAAAGCCCACACGCTCGGAAAATAAATCATCGAGTGTTCCTTGCAATACTTGCGAGAGGCCGACAGCACTTGAACCATAGAAATTTCCTATTTGCGTATTAAAATTAGATTCTTTAAATGCTTTACAGGTTAAAATCCTGGGAGAAAAATCATAAGAAGGATCTCCAGCTTGGAGCCCTTCTCGGTGCGCCTTCATCAGAACTTTGTAAGTGTCAGAAATAAACCCCGCTTGATCTGCGTAATTAAAACTATTCCAATAAGAATCCGCATTACATCTTGCCAAGTTTGACAGTTGATTAATTTTTTCGGTTTCGGTGAGACTATCATAGCCAGGGATATTGTCAGGTGTGGCAAATTCACCACGACGTGGCGGAAAACCAAAATCAAAATTAAGTTCCATAGATGGTGAGGTTAGAGTTAACCGCAGTGGCTGAGAGGCACTAGTCTGAGTGACTTCGGCGTGAGTTAACAGGGCATTGAAAAAAACGACTAAAAAAACAACGGGTCGCATATCTAGAGAATCTCATTAGATCGGAAAACAAACAACGCGACTTCTGTCGCGTTGTTCTGAAAAACATAAATGTTGGAAAATATTTACTTTTGTCTGAGTAAATTCAATGCAGATCCTGCTTGGAACCATTTGATCTGTTCTGCATTGTAAGAGTGCTTCACAGGAAGAGTTTCAATGGCTCCATTGCTATGCTTGAGCTCAAGCGTGAGGTTTTTTCCCGGTGTCAGTGTGGTCACCCCGAGAATTGAAACAACATCGTCCTCTTGAATCTTGTCATAATCTGCAGGATTTACAAAAGTCAGAGCCAAAACGCCTTGTTTTTTTAAATTCGTTTCATGGATGCGCGCAAAACTTTTTGTGAGGACAGCGGCACAACCCAAAAAGCGTGGCGACATGGCTGCATGTTCACGACTGGAACCTTCACCGTAGTTTTCATCACCAACGATCAACCAGCGTCTCCCCGCCGCCTTATACGAACGTCCAATTTGGGAAAATTCTTGTGTCTGACCCGTGAGAAGGTTTTTGCCTTGACCTGCCGCGCCCGTAAACGCGTTGAGTGCGGTCAACAGCATGTTGTTCGAAATATTGTCTAAGTGGCCACGGAAACGCAACCAACTACCCGCCGGGCTAATATGGTCAGTGGTACATTTTCCTTTGGCTTTTGCGAGAACATACATATCTTTAATGTCACCGCCATCCCAGGGAGCAAAGGGAGAAAGCAGTTGTAAACGATCCGACGCGGGATTCACTTGGACCTTGGCTTGTTTGCCTTCAGGAGCTTGATATCCCTCGGCCTCCACAAAACCTTTCGCCGGGTACTCGGGAGCATGGGGAACTTTAAATTTAAGTGGACCCTTCGGTGTATCCAAGGTGTCGGTATTGGGATTAAAATCCAAGCGGCCAGCGATTCCTAAAACCATCACCATCTCGGGGCTGCCAATAAAAGACAATGTTTCTTGGTTGGCGTCGTTACGGCCTTTAAAGTTACGATTAAAACTGGTGACGATGGTATTGACCTCACCTTTTTTAATGTCGTCGCGTTTCCACTGACCGATGCAGGGTCCACACGCATTGGCGAGAACCACTGCGCCCATCTCATTGAGTTTTTTCATCTGACCATCACGCTCGATGGTGTTTTTAATTTGCGCTGAACCTGGCGATACCATAAACGATTGTGGCATTTTAAGACCGGCTTCAATAGCTTGTTCAGCAATCGATGTGGCGCGCCCGATATCTTCATAAGAAGAGTTGGTGCACGAGCCGATGAGCGCGGCAGAAAGTTTGGTCGGCCAGTTGTTGGCTTGGGCGGCGGCCTTGATTTGACTGATCCCATGTGCGAGATCGGGAGTATGAGGTCCCACAAGATGAGGTTCTAAGGTGTCCAAATCAATCTCGATCACTTGGTCAAAATACTTGGTGGGATTTTTAACAACGTCTTCATCCGCAGTCAGAATGTCTTTGTTGGCATCTGCTAGTTCGGCTAGTGCTTCGCGTTTTGTGACATGAAGATAGGTACGCATACGATCATCGTATGGGAACACCGAACAGGTTGCGCCTAACTCGGCGCCCATGTTGGTGATGGTGGCTTTGCCGGTACAGCTGATGGACTTTGTGCCTTCGCCAAAATATTCCACGATGCGATCCGTTCCACCCTTCACTGTCAGAATACCTAAAAGTTTTAAAATCACATCTTTAGGAGAGGTCCATCCGGACAGTTTTCCTTTGAGATGCACACCGATGAGTTGTGGATTTTTTACTTCCCAAGGAAGCCCAACCATCACGTCGGACGCATCGGAGCCACCCACACCCACGGCGACCATTCCCAGTCCACCGGCATTGGGTGTATGAGAATCTGTGCCGATCATCAAACCACCAGGGAACGCGTAGTTTTCTAAAATCACTTGGTGAATAATTCCCGCACCTGGTTTCCAAAAACCAATTCCATAGCGACTGGCACAGCTGGAAAGAAAACTGTAAACTTCGTTACTTTCTAGGTTGGATTGTTTCAAATCTTCAGAAGCACCTTTGTACGCTAAAATTAAATGATCGCAATGGACCGTCGACGGAACAGCGGCTTCCTCTTTCTCGGCCAACATAAATTGCAACAGCGCCATTTGCGCTGTGGCATCTTGCATGGCCACGCGGTCTGGTCGCAACATCAAAAAGCTTTTGCCGCGCTCGATTTCTTGATTCTGAGGATTCTCTAAGTGACCGTAAACAATTTTTTCTGCCAGAGTGAGAGGGCGTCCTAATCGCTTGCGAATGACCTCTAAACAGCGACGAGTGTTCTGGTAGACATTTTTCACCATTTCTGGCGTTGTTTCGATGCGGCTTTGATACACTGATGACCTCCGAAGATCTCTAAACCAATTGGGTTGCTCCGAGCTTATTGCAAAGCCCCAGAGAGCTCAATGCGTTCTGCGGAGTATTATCAATTCTTATTCATCTTTTGCTCGTCGTCCTAAGCGAAGCGAAGGATCTCAGCCCTTAGACGAAGTTTTTGTGTTTAATCTTGTCGACCAAAATCTTTTCGCAAATATGCGGATCTCGTGGATCAACAGAGTATAAAGCCTGTTGTTCGCAACGTACTTTTTGCGCAATCAGCCAGTTTAAGATGTCCGAGAGTTTACGGTTCTTTTTATCTTGGAAGAAAGGGTCATTTTTAAGAGCATCTTTGGCTTTTTTCAAAGAACGACCTTCTTTAACATCGCTTTCGTTCACTTTGTAGCAATGAAGGTCATACTTTTTAACATCCTCAGGGAGAACGCCCAAAAAGTTCACTTCAGGAGCCGAGAAATCACTATTACGGATCAAACTCGCTGCCGATCCGGCCTTCAAAGTCCGATAGATGTTTTGCAGAGTGTACGCATCCAGATCGCCAAAGAAGTATATGGGCACATCTAACTGGTTCTGAATCGTACGCACCCAACCGCGAACCGCGTTACTTGGAACACCTTGCGCACCGACCACAATGCACTTATGGCGCTTGGTCATCCCATTGGCCACCAACGTATTGGCAGTACCTTCTGATTCTACAACTAAACAGAAATCCACTTTGCCACGCGTTTTCAATTTTAAAGATTGTGGACGGTTTTTTGGTTGAAAGGGCGATGTTCCCAAAGAGCCCAGATCGATGGTTGCTTTTTCGCCATCAGCCATGGTTTCTGTCACAATCAATTGTTGCGAGTAAGTTTGCCCACCACGATCGTTCGCAAAGCAGTTCATCTCTTCGCGATAAACCTCTAAAAGATCACAGATAAAATCGATGATCGAGTCACTCTCATTTTGGTCGTCAAAGTCCAAGGCTTTAAGATTTTTTTCGGACTTCACTAAACCTTTTGCCATATAATAAATTTCACGCTTGGTATTGACCGAGCCGATATCCATATTGCGCAGAAGAATTTCCATTAAAAACACCACACGCGCCATTTTTTGCACGCTGGAGACGTTGAGCTCCGTGGTGACAACTTTATCGCCGGGAGTCAGATAACCAACTTTCGAGTTATAAAAGCTGTTATCGAGAGTACATTTAATCGCATCTAACGTTGGACGCTTGGCGTTTTCTAAGTCTTTGAGCATTTTGTCGCAGATCATGCGCACTTCATGAGGAATATTTTTAGTCTGCTCGCGGATTTGAATCATCTTAGACATTTTCTACCTCTTTACCCGAACGTTTTTTCTTTTTGGCTTTTTTGGCGGCACTCACCACAACTTCTTCAGCCATGTCTACCTCTTCAGAATCGTCACTGGCAGCCTCGGAGACAGCCTCTTGATAATCATCGCCGACAATTCCACGTGCTTTCATTTTTGCACGTAGCTCTTTAAGACGCACATCTGCATCATCAAGATCTTTTTCCGCAGCTTTAGAATCACGACCGAGAATCTTCTCAAGACCTTCAGTGGCTTTTTTCTTGCGAGCGTCTGAAGCTGATGTCAAACGTGCCAATGTTTCCACTAAAATGGGACCGAATTGTTCAATATGTTGGATTTTTCTTTCGAGATCCGCCGCTTTGGTTTCGCGATTGATATGACGAGATAATTTTTGCCCCGCACGCATCACCGCCAAACGAATCTCTTCCACCAGCTCATCGCTGGCATCGATGGTTTCTTTGGAGGCGTTTTTAAATTTAATAAAGGGCGAAACCAAGCTGATCGCAAAAACATAAGGTCCTTGCGGCAGATTGTTCTTAGATTGGTAGAGACCATACGAACGCCAGTTTACAGACTCAATGGCTTTGGTGATAGCGCAGGCGCCTTTATCGAATTGCAAAGGCACGCGGTTAGCGAATCTTAAAAGTTGAACTTGCTCGTCTTCACTCCCCCGACCGATAAATCGCGCCAATGCGACTTCCACAGCTACGGGTTTAAAATCGCAAATGGTCGGCTTACGCGTGACTACGCTAAAAAAGTCGATATCTCCTAAACGCATAATACTTTTCGAAAGGGTGTCTTCGCCCACTGTCAGAACAGAGCGTGTCGAAGGACTTGGCAGTTCTGTCGCTTGGATGGCTTGGTACGCTGATTTAAAATCCGCTTCTTTCATTTGGTTGATCGGCTTAGTGATCAATGCTTTGGGCATTTTGTTCGTAACAAAATCTTTTAATGTGGCATCAGTCACTCGGGAAAACGCCGTTTTTAAAAAATTACCAAAAGTGATTTTGCCATAAATACCGGCATGAGTGATAAATTCACCGAGCTTCATCGTATGAGGGTGCGGCAGTGTGGCTCCAGGTATGTCGGGACACTCTTCGCTCACGCGCTTAATATGGACAGCGTCCGCATCAAGAAGTTTGTACTTCATTTCTAAATGAGGATTAACAAGAGTGGTTCCTTCAAGATAGGTCAAAAGACCGCCATCGCCGTTCAGCTGAATACGGCCATCAATTCGGAAGGTGACTTTGGTTCCGTGCGGCTTATTCCAATCGATGGTCTCTTTATTTTTGATCACACCTTTGTTGCCTTTGATATCCACGTCGACCAAACCACGCACGGCTTTTTTCATCTTGGCAGTTTTACTGATAACCAGAACGCCAGAAGCATTGGTCAACTGCGCCCAGGTGGTCGCCGCAGAAATCCCGATCCCCTGTTGACCGCGCGTACAACGGCCGCGACCAAACTTAGAAGACGCAAGGTATTCGCCAAAAACCTTAGGAAGCATCTCTGCCTCGAGACCCGGCCCGTTGTCTTCCACGGTGACTTCGATCAAGTCGGTGTTTTTGCTGCCACCGGCCCCTACTTTTTTGATGATGATATCTAAGGTGGGAAGAATGTTCTCTTCCTCACAGGCATCTAAAGAATTGTCCACCGCCTCTTTAAGGGTCGTTAAGACCGCTTTCGTTGGTGAAGAAAACCCGACTTGTTGTAGGTTTTTAGCAAAGTATTCCGCCGTACTGCTTGATGTGATTTGGGATTTTGCCAATTCAAACTCCTCGTTTTTGCACTTGAATATTCTCATCTAACAATGAATTCACAAAAAAGATCAAGAGTTACATGGATTTACATATGAATTAAACATTATGTTACGCAACATTGATGAGAAGATGTGCAATTCACCTTATGGTGACCCGCATAAAAGTAAGTGCATATATGGAGAGTTCGTGGAATGAAGAGTGAGGCTCTATTCAGTCAATGAGCGGCAGCATCGGCATCAGATACAGTTTCAGTTCAGTTTTCTGATGCCGATGCTGCCACTGATCCACTCACTAAACACCCAAAACCTGTATTGAATGTTCCGCGGGGACCCATCGTAACGCTGGTCGAACTGCCACGCCCTCGCCAGATCAAAGACGTTTCTTGTATAGACAGTAGAAGCACACGCTTGCGAGAAAAAGAAAATGTCTACTCTCCCTTGATCCGGAGTTTGATATTGCTCAAATCCTTTAGGTCGAAGTACCTAAGGTGCCAGGATCCTTCAGAGAATTTCTCATAGGCTGGGACACAACTTAGGAACTAAACAGGTTTGTTATATTTTCAAAGCGCCTTTTGAAATAGTGGCTAATCAGGTATGTTTTCATTTTAGAAACCTCGAAGGAAACTACAATGACTAAGAAATTTAAATTTTTAACTGCGATTGTTGCGATTTTACTGTCATCCGATTTAGCTTTTGCTCAATTTAGTGAGTCCACTGAAATTACACCTACTGCACCTCCAAAAGTTAAATATTTATCAACCGTATTTCAAATTGATCCATCTCAAATAGAAGAATGTCTTCGAGAATCTGAAATGAATGCGCCTGAAAGACACGGAAGTAAAGGGTATGGGGGATATCTAGATATAGTTTACGAGCAGCAGGGATTTGAATGTAAGATCCCTCATAAGATGCCTTTGTCTGCTGTTAAGGGTTTTGTGGCAATAACCAATCAAGCCATCCTAGAGGGTCTTGTCCTTAATATTTATGAGGACTATTATGACCGGTCAACGATAGCTCAAGGGAAACTCAATGTTGGATATTCTGCCGAAGATGTCTTGGCGAGGAATGGAGAGACCTATGAAGCGCTCAACTCCCTGTATTTTAGTACATACAGTAATGTCGCTGATGAAGGATGGCCTGAAAATTCTGGTCAATATCCCACTGCACTCACGGCTTCAATTGAGGTCACACCAGATAACTTAATAATTCGAGGAAAATCAACTTTGAAGAAAACAGGCGGCACTCTATTTCAGAATGACTTCTATTTTATCCGATTGATCTTTCAACACTTGATTAAAGAATCAGATTCAAAAATTGTTGTCGAGTACACCATCGAAGATAAATAAAAATGACCAATCCGCTGCCGCTACGGCAGCGCTCCCACACACCGACCAATAGATAGCCTTCTGATTTGAATTAAAAGTTCACTTGCGCCGCCGCCCCATCAATGTAAACTAATGTTGTTTATCATAAGGAGAACTATGCTCGGCTATCCGCAGTTTAAAAAAGACAGCAGATATCTTATAAAAAATAATTTACTGCGTATTTCCCTTATTGCCGGCGCTATTTTCGCCTGCGCCATTCTTTTTAAGACAGATCTTCAAGAGCTTGCACTCTATTTTGTCCCGATCTTACTTGTCTCCATGGCCAGCACGAAAACCACCGGCACCGGCTTGGTGTTGGGCGCCGTTATACTTTTCTTCCAACAACGAACCTTTTCTCCTCATTATCTGTTTTACGCGTCGGCAGCCGTGATCATCACCTTCCCTCTCACAGCACTTTATCATGGTGCCTCACACCTCAGCCTGCGCCCGCGCTGGTTAAATCGAATGATTGGCGAAATGATCGGTTTTTGGCATATGTCGAGCCTGGATGAGTGGAGTATAATCCACGCTTTCCATCACACTTATTCCGATGATCTTGAGAACGACCCTCACCCACCCGCTGGCCAAAGTTTTATTCAATTTACTAAAAACACAGCTAAAAACATCGGCGCTTCTTTTGCAAAGCACTTTATAAAAAGCCATGGCGTTGAGTCCTTGATGAATTTAAAAGTCGTTTCCAAATTAATTCTCGCGCGTCAGGTTTTGTTATCCATTTTATGGTTCCAGTTGCTTGGCCCCGAACTCTATATCTATTTTTTTGCGGTCAATATCGTGTTTAAAAAAGTGCATTATGCATGGTTTAACTGGGTCACGCACATCACCATCAATGGCAAAGTCGAAGTTGTGAATTTAGACAGTGGGCTCTACTGGTTCGTGAACCGCATCTCTTTTAATTTGTACAATCATGGCAGCCATCACCTACGCCCCGGCGTCTTGAAGCCGCAAGCTACTGTAGAAAAACTCCCAGCTGATCACTCCTCGAGGCAAAAAACAGCTTAGGCCACCGAACTGAGCCTTCCCCCATTTTTAGTACCGGATTACAGGCCGAGTCATTGATAAGATTCGACCAGAACGGGTACAAAGATGGGCTATATGCCACACAAACCAATGTCAAAAGACGAGATTGAGAAAATCCTCCAAGATTACTCG